>NZ_JACVUW010000004.1:0-491301 GCF_016625265.1 Bacillus sp. S71
GACCGGAATAACAGGAGCAACCGGAATAACGGGGTCGATCGGAGAAACGGGACCGACCGGAATAACAGGAGCAACCGGAATAACGGGACCGACCGGAATAACAGGAGCAACCGGGGAAACGGGACCGACCGGAATAACAGGAGCAACCGGAATAACGGGGTCGATCGGAGAAACGGGGCCGACTGGAATAACAGGAGCAACCGGAGAAATGGGACCAACTGGAGAAACCGGATCAATAGGGATAACGGGAGCAACAGGAGCAACAGGTCCTACTGGGGGCATTGGTCCTATAACCACAACCAATTTGTTATATTACACTTTTGCAGATGGAGAGAAACTTATATATACAGATGCTGACGGGATACCTCAATATGGTACAACGAATATTTTGTCTCCTAGTGAAGTTTCTTATATTAATTTGTTTGTTAACGGAATACTGCAACCACAACCATTATATGAAGTGAGTGCTGGTAAATTAACTTTATTGGATACGCAACCACCATCGCAAGGATCTTCAATTATATTACAATTTATCATTATTAATTAAAAGGACAGTTCCTTAATGAAAAGGAATCTGTCCTTTTTGTTTTATATTTGAATAGTTAAAGTTAAGTGAAGGTACATTCAATTTCTAGCTGTTATAAATGGTTGAATGATAGGAATTTTAACTTCAATCCTTTTCATAGTGTATTGGAATAAAATATAAAATGAATTTTTCAATATAGTATATGAGAGTTCTCTATAATACAAACGGCTTCATGTTTAAAAAAGAGAACACAATCTTAGTAAAGAAATAAGGTATATTTATATGAAAAAAATGGCACTGTTAATTGTTGAGTATATTCAAATTAATATGTGTATTTAAACCTAAGAGATAAACGTGGAAAAATAAAATAAACTCTTAAGTTTAGGTATTTAATCTAAGCAGTCAATTATTAAAAACATATAATTAATATGTGAGTCATGAACATAATTAAATAGCGTTTGCAAGTTTAATTATATTTCATGTTTCCTATTTTAAGTCAATATATAACACATACTCTTTTACAACTTTATGATCCTTATAATAGGAAAAACTCAAATATAAAACAAGTAAGGAGGACATAAATGACAAGTAATAATTGTTTCGGTCATAACCACTGCAATAATCCGATTGTTTTCACTCCAGATTGCTGTAACAATCCACAAACAGTTCCAATTACTAGTGAGCAATTAGGTAGATTAATTACTTTACTAAACTCTTTAATTTCGGCTATTGCAGCGTTTTTTGCAAATCCAAGTGATGCAAACAGATTAGCTTTACTCAATTTGTTTACTCAACTATTGAACTTACTAAATGAATTAGCACCTTCTCCAGAAGGGAATTTCTTAAAACAATTAATTCAAAGTATTATTAATTTACTACAATCTCCTAACCCAAATCTAAGCCAATTACTTTCTTTATTACAACAATTCTACAGTGCTCTTGCACCATTCTTCTTCTCTTTAATTATTGACCCTGCAAGCTTACAACTTTTATTAAACTTATTAACTCAATTAATTGGTGCTACTCCAGGAGGCGGCCCAACAGGTCCAACAGGTCCAACAGGTCCAGGAGGCGGAGCAACAGGAGCAACAGGAGCAACAGGAGCAACAGGAGCAACAGGAGCAACAGGTCCATCAGGAGTAACAGGAGCAACAGGCCTAACAGGAGCAACAGGAGCAACAGGAGCAACAGGAGCAACAGGTCCAACAGGAGCAACAGGTCCAACGGGAGCAACAGGTTTAACTGGTGCAACAGGCTTAACTGGTGCAACAGGAGCAACTGGTGGCGGAGCTATTATTCCATTTGCTTCAGGTACAACACCATCTGCGTTAGTTAACGCGTTAATAGCTAATACAGGAACTCTTCTTGGATTTGGATTTAGTCAGCCTGGTGTAGCTTTAACTGGTGGAACAAGTATCACATTAGCATTAGGTGTAGGTGATTATGCATTTGTAGCACCACGCGCAGGGGTTATTACGTCATTAGCTGGTTTCTTTAGTGCAACAGCTGCTTTAGCTCCATTATCACCTGTTCAAGTGCAAATACAAATATTAACTGCACCTGCAGCAAGCAATACGTTTACAGTACAAGGCGCACCTCTTTTATTAACACCAGCATTTGCCGCAATAGCGATTGGTTCTACAGCATCAGGAATCATTGCTGAAGCTATTCCAGTAGCGGCTGGAGATAAAATACTACTGTATGTTTCATTAACAGCAGCAAGTCCAATAGCTGCAGTTGCTGGATTTGTAAGTGCAGGTATTAATATCGTTTAATTTGTTACAATGTTTAGTAGGAAATTAAACAGGGGTTTGTATATAGTCCTTCCTAATAAATTTAGGAAGGACTATATTTTTTTGGAAAATAAGTAATAAATCAATTGAACAATTACTCTTTGTTAAGTTCGTATAAAAAAGTATAATTTACCCTTTCTCATTTAAGGAATAAGTTATGTAACTTTAAAAATTTTCGATCAGAAAAAAAGATGAATTCTTTAAAAAAAGAATTCATCCATAAAATAAACTATTTATTTTTATTGCAGTTACATCCTTTTTTCTTTACATAGCCTTGCTCGGCTAAGTCTCTTTGCGATTGGGAATTGGAAGATTGAGAATTGGAAGATTGAGAGGATGCTGAAGAGCTACTATTTTTATTATAAGAGTAGTTTTTTCGATAGTTATAATTACTCATAGTACTATCACCTCCAATTTAATATATAAATATTATATGTATGTACACTATCAATTGTTACTATTATTAATAGGAAGAGAACATACAATAAAAAAATCTCCTCGGTATTTTCCTAGGAGATAAATGATGATTCTTTTAAAAATTTACAAATTAATAGCCCCAGTAAAGAGGAAAGTAATAAGAATCTTGGGGATACGGATTATGTTGTTGAGGGAGGGGATGGGTTGGGTAATTTTTCATTCCACGGTTTTGATTGCAGTTTGCCGGAGGGCCAATAACAGTAGTTGATTGAATAGGAGAAACCGCTTGTTTCCATTGTTGTTCATTGAGGCAGTAAGTATGGGCCATCATATGAGCAGGAGTTAATCTTAAAATATCAGAACCGAAAATAACTTCTGGCGCTGGGGCATTGAAAATAGCTAATAAATGAGTATTATCAGCTGTAGCAATTTCATAATGCCACCACGCTTGTGGAATGTTGGCAACTTGCCCCGGTTTTATCGGTAAGTTTAATATTTGATTCGTAAATGGATTAAGTAAAGAAACAACAGCAGACCCTGAAATACAATAAACAAGTTCAGCTGCATTTTGATGAATATGTGGTTCTACAACATTTCCTGTACTTAAATAAATATCTAATAAAGAAGTATTTTCTAAAGTGTTTAATTGTTTAATACCAAGTACATTTATATAATTTTGGGCATCTTTCCGAAAAAAATTACTTTTATTTACATCATAAGTAAAATTGGTTGAAGGGGAGGTATAGTCGATGTTGGCAGTCAATTGTATTACCCGCCTTTCTATAGGTAAGTTAGGTTACAAAATTAGGATATGTGTCTAGTCTTTGTTTTGTGCTGTTGTCGGTAGCTTAATAAATTCACTTATTCCATAAAGAATAAAGTATAAAGATTAAACTATATTCGTATTCCCATTCATACTTTGGATTGATGGAAAAAAGTAATGAAAATGTTAATTTAAAAGTACATCAATCATTTATAAGGAGTGAATGTTCATGTCATTTAGTGAAATGATTAGAAATGAAGTACTCAGCTGGGCGGGTGTTTCTGAAAAACCGCATCGATTTGGTGGTATTGAAATAAATTATGGTAAGAAAGAACTTGGCCATCTTCATGGTGATAAATTAGCTGATTTACCATTTCCGAAGTTAAAGCGAGATGAATTAGTGAAGCAAGGATTGGTAAAACCACATCACGTATTACCTGAATCAGGATGGATCAGTTATTATATAAAGAGTGAAGAGGATATTCCATTTGCAATTGAGTTATTTCGTATGCAATATGACCGAATTAAAAAGTAATGAAATAAAGTAGGGTAATAAAAATTTATTTTCATGTCACATCCCTCCTTAATCGTTCGTCTTGTATGTAGAACGATAAGGAGGGATTTTATTATGAATACATTTGATGTAGCAATTGTTGGCGGTGGGCTTGCTGGATTAACAGCATCTATATATTTAGCGAAAGCTGGAAAGAAAGTGATTGTATTAGAAAAATCCAGTCAATTCGGTGGCCGAGGGATGACTATAAATAAAAATGGAATCTGCATGAATCTTGGTGCACATGCTTTATATAGAGGCGGGGCAGCGTTTATAACTTTTAATGAGCTCGGTTTGAATCTTCCAGGTGGAATACCATCTACAAAAGCACATGGAATATGGAAAGGGGATATATTCACCATCCCAACAGATTTTCGCTCAATTTTATCAACACCACTACTTTCGTGGTCTGCAAAAGTACAATTCTCACGTCTTATGATTCGTTTAGGAAATTTAGATGTAGGAGAAGTTCCGAAAATGAGTCTAACTACATGGGCAGAAAATGAAATAAAAGATCCAATGGTTCGTAATATATTTTATGCGCTATGCCGGACAACAACATATACGTTTGCTCCTACAATACAATTAGCATCATCTGTACTAAAGCAAATACAGCTTTCTATAAAAGAAGGAGTGCTTTATGTAGATGGTGGTTGGGAGACGATAATAGCAAAATTAAGAGATTTAGCGAATGATGTCGGGGTAAAATTTTTGGCTAAAAAGCATGTTTTGGAAATAGAGCATTATGAAGATAAACAAAGAATACATTGTGTTGATGATGAGGTTTTTGCAGTAGATACAGTCATCGTGACGACTCCGCCAAAAGAGGCTTGTAAAATAATAAAAGGTGCAGAAGGAACAAGTTTGCATAGATGGAATGAACAATCGGTACCGGTTACTGTTGCTGCATTAGATATTGGCTTGAGACAATTACCCAATCCTACACATCAATTTGTATTAGGATTAGATCAACCTATATTTTTCACAAATCAATCGAGAGCAGCTAAATTAAGTGAAGATGGATCAATTGCAGTGAGTCTAATTAAGTACCATAATCCTGTGCTAGAGATGAATCATATTCATGAAGATAAAGAACAGTTGGAAAGTACGATGGAGTTGTTACATCCAAATTGGAAAAGAGAAGTTGTTGCACAGCAATATTTACCGAAAATAACAGTAGTACATGATTTTCCTCATATTGACCGTGTTGAAAAGCCGGGTCCTAATATACCTGAAATGCCAGGTGTTTATGTTGCAGGAGATTGGGCAGGGCATGATGAAATATTAGCTGATGCTGCGGTAGCAAGCGGGAAACGAGCAGCGTTACACATTTTAAAGCAATATGAAAGTGAGGCAGTTCATCATGGAAACGGAGCAGTTATATGAAGCGTATCAACCATTATTATTTTCGTTAGCATACAGAATCCTTGGGAGTGTTATGGATGCTGAGGATATCGTTCAGGATGTATTTATCTCGCTAAATAATATAGAAGATCCTCAATCTATAGAAAATATGAAAGCATATTTATGTAAGATGGCGACAAATCGTTCAATTGATAAATTACGATCGGCAGCGCATAAACGTAACGTGTATGTAGGGATGTGGTTACCAGAGCCACTTGTAGACGAGAGTGATGAGCCATCAAAGTCATTTATAATGAAAGAATCCCTTTCCACCGCATATTTATTACTTTTACAACAACTATCTGAGGTAGAAAGGATTGTTTTCATATTAAGAGAGGTTTTCAGTTATGAATACGAAGAAATAGCTTCAATTGTTGATAAGAGTAGTGTGAACTGTAGAAAAATCTTTCAACGTGCACGAAAAAGCATGTTGGAGAAACCGAAGCAATCAAAATTAAGCACGGAGAAAATGGCTTCTTATGTTGAAAAGTTTGTAGCATCATTACAGTGTGGGGATACGGAAGGTATGTTGGAAGTATTAAAAATAGATGCTATATTCAAAGCTGATGGTGGCGGTAAAGTTACAACTGCGATCAATCCGATTTATTCTGCAGATCGAATTATACGTTTGTTCTTTGGGATTGCACAACGATTGACAGAAGAGTACACTGTTGATTTCAAAATGGTTAATGGTATACCAGGAGTTATAGTTACGATAAATAATAAAGTAACATATGTTCTTTCGTTTGCATTTGATGATGAGAAAATTTCAAATATTTATATGATGGTTAATCCTGAAAAACTTATGCATTTAAATGTAAAAATATAAAAAAGCGCATTTCTTTAGAAATGCGTTTTTTTATTATTTTTCTAACATTTCAAGAGGTACATCTTTTTCGCCAGCTACCTCAAATTTAATTTCCCCGTCTTCTTCATAAATACGTGTAATAATCGGTATAGTAATCATTAATTTTTTATGCTGCTTTCGTTTTCGAGCAGCATCTAAGCTAATCACGTTCATTTGTAAGCATCCTTTCTTCTGGAAATATATAAACAAAGAAAATGCGTCCGAAAAGGGCGCTTAATTGAATTTGAAATACCGATTCATTTAAATGGGGTTTATATAATTTAATAACTGCAATTTTAATATGAAATAATATGAATGGAATAATTGCACGTAGAAATTAACTTTACCAAAAAACGAAACAATATGCTATAAAAAATTATAAATCTTTGTCATATAACGGGAAAAAGGATTTCGTTTCGCATATAATAAAAGTAGACGGGCAGCAAGAGCTTTTTCATCATATTGCTTGGAAAGGCGATGAAAAGAATGGATACGTTAGATTCGTTATTACTTCAACTTGAACAATATGGAGAAGAGCATGATCGGAATAAAAAAATACGGGAAGAAAAATTACGGAATATTTCTCGTGAGATGGGGCAATTTTTATCAATTTTAGTAAAAGGGTGTAATGCAAAAAACATTTTAGAAATCGGAACTTCTAATGGTTATTCTACATTGTGGTTAGCTAATGCGGTAGAAGAAACAAATGGAAATGTAACAACTGTAGAGCTTTCTTCAGAACGAGTTGGAGAGGCACTTGTCAATTTTGAAAAGGCAAACCTTTTACAAATGATTGATGTTCACAATCAAGAAGCAGGGGCATTTTTAGATTCACAACTAGATGATTCATTTGATTTTATTTTCCTAGATTCAGAGCGTACGCAATACATGTGGTGGTTTGAGCATATAAAACGTATGTTACAGCCAAAAGGTTTTCTTGTTGTTGATAATGCAACTTCTCATGCAAGTGAATTAGATGAGTTTATAAAAATGATTGAAGAAGATGATACGTTTGAAACAGTGTTATTAGCGTTTCAAAAGGGAGCATTTGTAGCTCGCAAAAATAAATAGAAGTGAGTGTAATAGAATTATCACATTGAAAACGGGTGAATGTCAAAAGATTGAGTGTAGCACGATTAAAAGAACGTAAATTATTTAGGAAATATATGAAGAATCCGCCTTCAGCATGTAGTTCTCTAGGTCTTAAGTCTGAGGAAAATTATGTTGATTACAGGTATACTTATAGTAAGAAACAGGGAATGACTGCATAAACAGACATTTCTAAAAAAATCGATTTCAAGCAATCAGAATGTGTATGAAATACGATATAATTGATGAAATATAGTGCATATAAATTCGCACATATAAATAAAGGAGCGATTTTGTTGACTGAACTCGAGAAAAAAGAACCTGTATCCATTGTGAAAGATAATAATGTAGAAGTAGTGGTTGATACAGTTATAAAAGATGAAGAACTTGATGAATTAAATAAAGAAGCCGATCTTTATGTACAAAAGTTAAATAGCGAGCAAAATACAGATTTATCAAAAGTATTGTCGCAGCTAGGAGATTTGGGGGATAAAGAACAACAAGCAGCAGGACAAACGTTATCAGCATTAAAACGTCCTGTCACAGCGATGATGAATGGAAAGAATGAAGAAATTCCAAATACATTGTTAGAATTACGCAAAGTAGTATCAGAGCTTGATCCGAATTCATTAAAAGCAAGTGGTATGAAGAAAATTATGTTTAAAGTATTTAAGAAAAATCCACTTGAAACATACGTGCATAAATATCAATCTATAGATAAGCAAATTGAGGAAATTATTAGATCCCTTCTAATTGGTCGTGATAACTTACAAGAGGATACAGTTGGTCTTGAAATGTTAAAAGAACAATCGCACGATAAAATTCATGCTCTTGATAAACAAGTATACTTAGGGAAAAAGCTTGCTGGCATGCTTGAAGCTGAGAAACAAAACCCAGAGCGTCAAAGGGATATTCCGTTAATTAACGATGCATTAGAAAAGATACTTGTACGTACACGTAATATGCAGCAAGCGAAAAGTGTATTATTACAATCTATAGCTTCTGTAGACATCATTAAGAAAAATAATGAAAAATTAACAGAGGCGATACGTAATGCGATTACGATGACACAAAACGTTGTAACAGTTTCAGCTGCTATTCAGCTTGCATTAACGAATCAACGGAAAACAATTGATGCCGTAAATGCGACGAATGAAGCAATTGAATCGATGGTATTAAGTAATTCTCAAGCGTTAAAACAAAATACAGAAGAAACGACGAAATTGCTTGAAAACCCTGCTATTAGCATGGATAAATTACGTGAATCATTCCAAAATGTGTTCGCTGCAATTGAAGCATCTGAAAAATCGTCAGAACGTATTATTGAGTCAAGCAAGAAGTTCGTTATTGAACTAGACACATTTAATGATGAGATGAAGCAGAAACTCATTCAGCGTCCAAGGAAATAACGGATTATTAGAGGAGGTGAACAAATGAGTTTCATTCAAACAGTACTATTACTACTCGGTACATTGCTTTTAATAGCATTTACTGTCGTTGTTTTAGTCGTATACTTCGGGCGGAAACTGTATTTTTCATGGACGAAGCCATATAAAAGAGCGCAAGATTCTCTAGATAAGATATCAAACAAATCAATACCGTTTCTACAAGAATTTACACAACATCCACTGTTTTATCGCTGGATTCGCACCGAAGGAAAGAAAGAACAAAATACATTAAATACTCTATTTTGTGCATCAGGTCAACGGACGAGAGAGCAAGTCTTCTCGATGTTACCGAAAGAAAAGCAGAAAAAAGTGCATGTAATGGCAAAAACTACGAAAAAGCTTACGAATGAAGATATTGATGTGGCTGCGATGAAAGTGAAAGATTTCTTAAGACAAGAAACGCAGCAAACTGTAAAACCGACAGACTTATCATTTTACAAATTGTATTTTTATGACCGTTATCCAGACGCATTAAATACAATTCAAGCGTATAAACGCTCAATAAATCCTTCATTACAAAGAACGGTTGATGATATTACAATTTCGGTATTAAATGCACTTCCGTACTATCAAGAGCAACGCATGTTTGAACAACAACATAAACTTGAAACATTCTTAATGAAAGATTTAACGGCCATGTTATCGTTGGTAGTACAATTACCACCTTCACAAAGACCAGAGAAGGAAGAAGAACTGAAGATCTACTTGGAAAATTTCAAAAAAGAAATGGAAGTAGTAGAGCGAGATATTCGCGACTCGATTGATCACGATTTAAATGTGAAGATGAGGGCAGCGACTGAGAAGTTTAAGAATAAATAGAAGAGATCGCCTAAAAAGTTGAATGTTTCAGCTTTTAGGCGTTTTTTTTTGTGAATTTAGAGAGTGCAATCTTTTGTGAAATTATATATACAAACGTTAATAAATGGTAAAATATAGAGTGTTTTTTTATACTTTGTGTAAACAATTATTATAAAAGGGGTATGATATTGTGCTATTTGAGTTAGTTATACTATTTGTAATTCTATTTATATTTCTTGGCTACCCTATTAGTAAAGCTTGGGATAGTTTCCAATCGAAGGAGGAGAATTCCTCAAGTATACTAAAGTTCGAGCCACAGGAAATATTATCACTGGGTTTGAGTTATTTTATCTTTGGTTTAGGTATTATGTGGAATGCAAATGATGTAAGAGCAGGAATACCATTACATAAATTTGAAAAGAACGGAATGATGTCTGATCAATATGCTTCTTTAGCCCATGACCACATTACGATAGTAGTTCTCTTAGTTATTTTAGGTGGAGTTTCGTATTGGAAATTAACAACAGGCTTAATAAAACTTTCACCAATATTTTATATTTTTTATAGTACTTTAATGATAGTAAACATTGTATATACATTCATCTATATTACCCATACAGGCTTTGCCTTTTATACGGAATTAGGAGGATTGAGATACATTCCAGTCTTTTGTATTCAAGTTGGAATGCTTGCCTTTAGTCTATTATTCTTAGCTAAATTAAGAAATACATTAGGTTATTTCATACAATCTCAGAATGAGAAAGATTATACGCAGAGCAACAGAATTATATTATTGCTGTATCGTATTTCTTTTGGATATCAAAAAATGGCTACCGTCTGGATGATAAGTTTATTTCCTGTCTTGTTAATTGTTCAATTTATTTTAATACTGTTTGGCCAAAAACCAGATAGTTTTATAAGAGTGTTTATGGAAACAAGTAGTTTTAATTATTCTAAGATTCCTGCCCCAAGTCCTCAAATTGTCTCCGGGGATGGGCATTATTTATGTACAGTTTCTGTGAAAGGCCATAAAAACATCGTTAAGCCATTACGAGCAGGAATTAGGCATGGGGAAAGAATTACAGTTAATCGACAGTTATTAATTGCGAACGCTTTTGAAAATGTAATTGAGGAGCGGGTACCAAAATGTCATAAAGTTATTCGTAATTTTTATGATAAATACGGTTATCCGATTAGTAAACATATTAATACGAAATGGTCGGCTGATTTTGTTTATATTTTAATGAAGCCACTAGAATGGTTCTTCTTATTTGTACTTTACACAGTAGATAAAAACCCTGAGAATAGAATTCATATTCAATATAGTGAACTACGAAAATAAAAGTAAGAGCCCGCATTCAAAAAAATGGGGGCTCTTACTTTTATTTTGCTTGAATAGTAGATTTACTAGAAGCCACACTTTCATTATGCAATCGATCAACTGCAGTTACGACATAGGTATACGTTTCTCCGGAAATAGCGGTTTTATCTACATAAATTTCTCCAAGTTTTGTTTTTCTTACAGTAGTAAGTAAATTTTTTGGGTTTTGTATATCCACTTCATTTTTCCCATTCGCGCGGTAAATAGCGTAATAAGCAGAATCATTATCTCTATTGTCAATGATGCCAATTGCAATACCTTCATTTCTTGGAATGGCACCTTTTAAAGTCGGTTGTTTTGGTGGATCATGATCAATCCAAGGCATAGGCGGGATTAATGCAGGATGTTTATATATGTCTTTTGAGAGTCTATCTTTAACTCCAAGTGGATTGTTATTAATATCTTTTAAGCTAAAATGCATACTACCTTTTATTTCAGGATATAGCCGGTTTAATGCAATTTGTCTTGGATATTCTTCTGGATCAGACCAAGCAGGGACGGAGTTATTATTAATTTTATAGGCCGCTTGACCAATGTATAGGTGAATCGGTTTGTTATTTGTTTCTTTAACCCACCAATCTACTAATATGTCATATGCAGCTGGGGTGAAACCTATATTCCAATATATTTGCGGTGTAATGTAGTCAATATATCCTTTTTGTATCCACTCACGTGTGTCAGCATAAAGGTCATCATAGTTTCTTTGGCCTGCGGTTGTGTTAGAGCCAGTGGGATCGTCAGCTATATTTCGCCATACGCCGAACGGACTAATGCCAAACTTTACATATGATTTTTCTTGTTTTATAGCAGTATTTAAATCTTTTACAAGTTCATTTACATTGTTACGTCGCCAATCTTCTATATTTGTAAATCTACTGTTATTATATGTTTCGTACGTTTTCTGATCTGGAAATTCTTCACCGGCTACTTTATATGGGTAAAAATAATCATCCATATGCAGCGCATCAATATCGTAATTTTGTACGATTTCTAAAGCGCCTTCTGTTATAAATTTTTTCACTTCCGGAATACCGGGATTGTAATATAACTTTCCGCCATAAGGGACAACCCAATCGGGATGTTGCCTTGCAGGGTGATTATTTGATAATCGATTTATATCGGTGTGATTCATCGTTATTCGGTATGGGTTAATCCAAGCGTGGAATTCTATATTTCTTTTATGAGTTTCTTCAATCATAAATGCGAGCGGGTCATAACCAGGATCTTTTCCTTGTGTTCCTGTAATGTATTCAGACCAAGGACCGTAATTTGAAGGATAGAAAGCATCAGCGGTTGGTTTAATTTGTACAACAACTGCATTCATACCAGTGCTTTTTACATTGTCTAATAATCTTATAAATTCTTGTTTCTGTTTTTCAATGGGTAAGCCAGTTTTTGAGGGCCAATCAATATTCAGAACAGATGCAATCCATACAGCACGTAATTCATGTTTTTTGTACGTAGTATTTACTTCAGCATAAGTAAAGTGAGGGGGAATGAAAGAGAAAGGGATGAACAAGATGACGATACAACATATCATTAATAAACGTTTAACGATCATTTATACGCCTCCCTATCATATGATTATTTAAAATAATATATGAGGCGAGGTTGACTTTGCAATAGAGAAAATTGCATATTGAAACATTAATTTAATAGGAAAAATATTTTTAATGAAATTCACTTTCATTATAACTAAATTCATTTACTACTTCATATGCTTGTTAGTAAAGTGAAACTTCCTTTCATTTGAAGGGTAATAAATTATAAGTATAGGAGGATTAATAAATGAAAGTTTTGTTCGTCTGTTCTGGAGGAATGTCCAGTGCAATTGTTGTAAACGCTTTAAAAAAAGAAGCGGAGAAAAATGGTGTGAACATGGAAGTGCATGCAATTGGAACGAATGAGGTAGAGGAAGAAGTAAAGAATGGCTGGGATGTCGTAATGGTGGCACCTCAAATAAGACACCGATTTGACTCTGTAAAAAAATTTGCAGAGGAGGAATCTATTCCGTGTGGCATCATACCGCCGCAAGCATACACACCGCTTGGTGGCCCGACTTTATTAAAAACTGTAAATGAATTAATAAGTTAGGGGGAAACGTTATGAATAAGTTTGTCACGTTTCTTGATAAAAACTTATCTGGACCGATGGCAAGGCTTTCTGAGCAGAGACATTTACAAGCAATCCGTGATGGAGTTATTTCGGCGTTACCATTTATTATAGTAGGAAGCTTCTTTTTAATAGTAGCATTTCCACCACTGCCGAAAGATAGTTTCATATCAGTTTGGGCATTAAAGAATCAAACAAGTATATTGATACCATATCGTTTAACCATGTTTATTATGTCTTTATATATCGCATTTGGAATAGGATATAATTTAGCGAAAAGTTATAAATTAGATGCTTTATCAGGAGCACAGCTCGCGGTATGTTCACTACTTTTAACATTAACGCCTGAGTTAATTGATAAAAAAGGATTCATGCTTCCGATGACAAATCTCGGAGGTCATGGATTATTTGTGACGATGATTGTTTCTATTTTATCCGTAGAGATTTTAAGATTTTGTAAGAAGAAAAATGTAATGATTAAAATGCCAGAACAAGTACCGCCATCTGTATCGCGTTCATTTGAAGCACTTATACCTGCAGCATTCGTTATTATTATAATGAGTCTAGTAACTGTCGTTTTTAGCATTGATTTACACCATGTTGTTGATAAATTAGCAGCACCATTAGTAAAAGCTGGGGATAGTTACTTCGGTGTAATGATTCCAGTGTTTTTAATTACGTTTTTTTGGTCATTCGGAATCCATGGTGTGTCGGTTGTTGGAACTGTTGCTAGGCCATTATGGGAAGTATACCTAGGGAAAAATGGAGAAGCAGTTGCTAGTGGAGCAGATCAGTTGCCATTTATTTCACCAGAGCCGTTATATCAATGGTTTATATGGATTGGCGGTTCTGGTGCGACGTTAGGGCTTGTATTAGCTATGATTATATTTGGTCGATCGAAATATTCGAAAGCATTATCAAGAACTTGTATTGTTCCAGGTATTTTTAATATTAATGAACCAGTCATATTCGGATTACCGATTGTACTAAATCCAATTTTAATTATCCCATTTATCATTACACCACTTGTAACAGCAACTGTTGCATATTCAGCAACTGCGATGGGATTTGTAACACCAACGCATATTATGCCGCCATGGACACTACCTGCTCCAATTGGTGCATATTTAGCAACAGGTGGAGATTGGCGTGCGATTGTATTAGTTTTTATAAATATAGCAATATCGTTCCTTATTTATTTACCATTCTTTAAAATGTACGACAAAAATATGCTTGAAATTGAAAAAAATGGTGACGGGGAATCTGTTAATCCTTAATCTGCACGCTGTTATTTTGAGTGATAGACTTTTTGTCTATCACTTCTTTCACATTAAAACTAGAAAGGGGGAAATAGAATGAATATAAAATTTAGTTATAAAGGCGTATTTTTATTATTATTTGGAGTGATTTGTGCAAATTTACTTTTTGTCCCTTTATTAGGCATGCTAAATCTATCACAAATGTATAGTATCTGGCTTGTTACAAGTATTGCGGCAAGCGTTTTGCTTACGGTAGTTGTTTCTTTCATTGATGGATCGTTTGCATCGAAAGCTCAGTTGTTTTTTAGATTTATATTGTTTTCGATTGGTTGTACGTTCGTTACTTACATGATTGTTTTTTAGTAAATAGGAGGTCATGCACGTTATGTATATTGCAGGGGTAATGTCTGGTACTTCATTAGATGGAATAGATGTAGCGCTCGTTCATTTAGAAGGAAGTGGTGTAGATTCTAAAATCGAACTCATCCATTTTACTACTGTTCCATTTTGTAATGATATGAAAAATGAGATCCAACAAGCGTTATCAATTGAAAGTTCGAATGTCCAACTTATATGTAGTTTAAATTTTAAACTTGGTTTATGCTTCGCCAATGCTGTAAAGGAAGTTTGTAAAGAGGCCAATTTTCCTTTGATACAATTAGATTTAATAGGCTCTCACGGACAAACGATTTATCATCAGCCAAAGCAAGAAGGGAATATTATTTCTTCAACGTTGCAAATTGGGGAACCAGCAGTAATAGCATATGAAACGAACACGACGGTTATCTCGAATTTCCGAACGATGGACATGGCGGCAGGGGGACAAGGTGCACCACTTGTACCATATTCAGAGATTATTTTATATCGGCATCAAACTAAAAATAGACTACTGCAAAATATTGGCGGGATTGGTAATGTTACAGTGGTTCCAAGTAAACGAAGTAATGAGAGTGTTATTGCTTTTGATACTGGACCAGGTAACATGGTAATCGATGAAGTATGTCAAAGATTATTTCATGTACCATATGATCAAAATGGTTGGATCGCAAGTCAAGGGGTGGTTGTAGATGAAATTTTAACATACTGTATGAACCATCCATTTTTGAACGTGAAACCACCAAAATCAACAGGTAGAGAACAGTTTGGAGAAGCGTTTGTGACTGAATTATTAAATCGATTTGAAAAGCATAGTAAAAGAAATATATTGGCAACTGTCACGATGTTTACAGCATGTTCAATTGTTCATCATTATAAGGAGTGTATTTTACCGTATTATGACATTGATGAGGTGATTTTAGGTGGTGGTGGAAGTTATAATAATACACTTGTTGAAATGATACGGAATGGATTAAGAGAAGAGAAATGTAGTATATGTATACAAGAGGATATTGGTCATTCTTCAGCAGCGAAAGAAGCGATTGCATTTGCTATTTTAGCAAACGAAACGTATCATCGTAATCCGAGTAATGTGCCGAGCGCAACAGGTGCTAAGAATTCCGTGGTTTTAGGGAATGTAACATTCTCTCCAATATGTAAATGAAAATGAGGCGAATATATGAAGTATATGATTGGAGTAGATGGCGGGGGAACGAAGACAGAGGCAATTGCATTTGATCAAAATGGAAATGAAGTTGTAAGAGGTACGAGCAGATTTGGAAATGTATTAATAGATTTTGATCAGGCGCTTTTGCATATTATGGAAGCAATTAATCAATGCCAGAAGAATTTAATAAATGAGCATTGCGTTTGTATTTGTTTAGGATTAGCTGGTATAAGCGGAGCGAATACAAATGAATTAACATTACGTTTAAAAAAGAAATACGGAACAAAAATTGAAATTTTTAATGATGCAATGATCGCGCATGCAGCTGCTTTAAAAGGTAAGGATGGAATATTAACTATAGGTGGTACAGGGGCAATTTGTATCGGAAAGAAAGGAGAAGTGAATGAGTATAGCGGTGGATGGGGACATATTTTAGGTGATGAAGGGAGCGGATATTGGATTGCATTACAAGCTTTAAAGAAAATGACAATTCAATTCGATCAAGGAATCAGCCTTTGTCCATTGAGTTTGAATATTCAAAGGCAGTTTCAACTTTTGACACCGTCTCATATAAAAAGCTTAGTATATACTTCTTCTAAAGATAAAATTGCAGCAATCGCGCCATTAGTTATTCAGGCAGCGAGAAATGGCAATGATGATGCGCATGAAATTATAATGCGAGCTGGAAAGGAATTAGCAAGAATTACGGTAGATGTTTATAACAAGATGCAATTTAAGCGCTCAACTCCAATTGCAGTAAGTGGCAGTATATTGCGTTTAGTTCCTGAAATATTTGCTGCATTTAAGAAATGCTGTGAAGAAAGTATGAAAGAAATTACATTCGTATCACAAGCAGAAATGGCAGTGAAAGGAACATATTATTTAATGAGGGATATATATTTTTAAAAATAGCGCATGAGAATTTTTGTATGATTTGTAAAAATATGATGTTAAAATGTATAAAGGGATGTATGTTAAAAACGTACAATATACGTAGTAATTGAATATTGTATATGTATTCCTATTTAGAAAGTGAATGATTACATGATTAATAGTATGCAGTTTTTATATTTGGTGGCTTCTTATTTAATTGGAAACATATTGACCGCTTATATAGTAACAAAATTGAGACATAACGTTGATATTAGGGATGAAGGAAGCGGAAATCCTGGCGCAAGAAATATGGGGCGCGTATATGGAAAAGGGTATTTCATCGCTACATTTTTTGGGGATGCGATTAAAGGGGCAATCGTTGTTACTGTTGCAAAATATCTGTTTGAAGACCCTACATTCGTAATGTTAACATTATTGGCCGTTATTATTGGACATATTTACCCAGTTTTATTTAAAGGTAAGGGCGGTAAAGGTATTTCAACATTTATTGGAGGATTAATTGCATTTGATTATTTGATAGCGCTTACCCTCATAGGCATTTTTATTGTATTTTATTTAATATTCAAAGGATTTACGAAGCCAGGACTAATTACGATTGCTTGTTTACCAATTTGTATGATTCTTTATTCTTATTCTGTTGTTACGACTATTTTAAGTGGAATGATTATTGTACTTATTCTATATGTAAATCGAGAATAAAATAAATGTTTAATAAGTGGGGATAATCTCCACTTATCATTTTTTATTAAATAGATAAAGGAGATAAGGCATGGGGTTAATTTATAAAGTTGCTGATCAAGATTGGGAATTTGAAAGTATACATAAATTAAATTATAAAACTTTTGTAGAAGAGATTCCGCAACATGAAGAAACGAAAGACCGGTATCGTATAGATCGGTTTCATGAAGAAAATACATATTTAATTTGTTTAGATGAGGATAGATTAGTAGGTATGGTCGCGGTGCGGGGAAAACGACCATTCTCGTTAGATTATAAAATTTCAAATTTAGATGTTTATTTGCAAGAGCATGGAGAAAAAGTGTATGAAATTCGTTTACTTTCAGTAGAACGTGAATATAGGAATGGAAGAGCGTTGTTAGGATTAATCCGTTTTCTACATCGTTATTTGCTTCTAAATGGATATGAATTAGCACTCATTTCTGCAACAACACGTGAACTAGCTTTATATGAGCAAATGGGATTCAAAGTTTTCCATACGTTAGTTGGTACAGAAGAAGCGGCCTTTCAGCCAATGTATGTTACCCCTGCTATGTTTGAAGAATCGAGCGTTGGGGGGATTATGACGAAAGAATATACGTTTTTACCTGGTCCAGTAGATATTGAAGAGAACGTTCGAAAGGCATTTTCTACGCGGCCTATTTCGCATCGCTCTAAGTCATTTCAAGTGATGATGGACAATGTGAAAAAACGGTTACTTTACATGACAAAAGCAAAACATGTACAGCTTATGTTAGGAACAGGGACGTTAGCAAATGATGCGATCGCTTTACAGTTACGTTCTTTAAAAGGGAAAGGACTAGTATTAACAAATGGGGAATTTGGTAATAGATTAGTTGGACATGCAAAACGAGCACAGTTACATTTTGATACTTATAAAAAGGAAATGGGAGATCCATTTATTTATACCGAATTAGAAGAAATCATGACAACTGGAAATTATGAATGGCTTTGGTTTGTTCATCATGAAACATCTACTGGAATGTTAAACGATTTAAACGAGCTAAACACTCTTTGTAACGAGAATCAAATAAAACTATGTGTAGATTGCATAAGCTCAATTGGAGCAATACCATTAGACTTAAAGGATGTGTATTTTGCAAGTGGTGTTAGCGGTAAAGCGATTAAATCATATACAGGAATTTCTTTCGTTTTTCATAACCACATTGTAAAAATAAACGAGGCTGTGCCGGCCTATATGGACATTGGTATGTATGAAGAAAATGAAAGCATTCCATACTCACAATCATGGAATTTAATTTATGCATTGCAAGAAGCGTTGAAGAGATTTGAAGATGAAAAGGTATTTGTAAAAATTAAAGAGACATACGAGTATATTGAAGAAGTTATTACTGATATGGGGTTAAAGCTTGTTTCACCTAAAGAACATGCCACGAAAATTATATTTACAATTCAATTAAGCGAAGGTCAGTCTTCTAAAACGGTAGGTGATGCGTTAGCTTTACAAGGATATATTGTCCATTATGAATCAGCGTATTTACAAAAGAATAACTGGATCCAAATTGCATGCCTGAATCATTATAAAGAACGTGATATGAAGAGGATGTTAAATTGTTTGCAAATGTGTTTATTTCAGAGTGGGGTACATATATAAAGACTTTTTCTTTTCGTATAAAGGAGCTACGACTTACGAAAACTTAGGAATAGAACATTGGAAGAGGTGTAAGTATGATAACTAGAAAACTACCATTACATATAGACGATATTAAAAAAGCTCACAAGATTCTAGATAGAAATGCTCGTAAAACGCCATTAGTAAAATCTTTTTACTTGACTAGTAAAACGGGCGGAGAAATTCATTTGAAATTAGAAAATATGCAATTAACGGGTTCTTTTAAATTCCGTGGCGCATTTAATAAAATGTCGCGGCTCACGGATCAAGAAAAAGAAAAAGGTGTAATTGCATGTTCAGCAGGTAATCATGCACAAGGAGTTGCATTATCTGCTCATTTACTCGGTATTAAGAGTAAAATTGTTATGCCAATTTCTGCACCGCAGGCGAAAGTTGAAGCAACTAGAGGATATGGATCTGAAGTGATTTTACATGGTGAAACCTTTGATGATGCAAAGGCAAAATGTGAAGAAATTATAAGGGAAACAGGTGAGACATACTTACATCCATATGATGATGTAGAGGTAATGGCTGGTCAAGGTACAATTGGATTAGATATTCTTGATGATATGTGGGATGTAGATACTGTTATTGTACCAATAGGTGGAGGCGGAATTATTTCTGGTATTTCTGTAGCATTGAAATCTTTTAATCCATCGATTAATATAATTGGTGTCCAAGCAGATAATGTTCATGGAATGAAGGCATCTTACGATAAAGGAGCAATCGTAGAACATTATGAGGCACCTACTATTGCAGATGGTTGCGCAGTTAAAATACCAGGGGAATTAACATTTGAAATTGTAAAAGAATTAGTAGATGATATTGTAACTGTATCAGAAAAAGAACTGGAAGTAGCGATGAAAGATTTATTACAACGTGGGAAAGCTGTTGTAGAAGGTGCAGGTGCATTAGCAACTGCTGCACTTCTTGCAGGAAAAGTTGATAGTTATATAAAAGGGAAAAAAGTAGTAGCTGTTATATCCGGTGGGAACGTGGACTTACAGCGCATATCAAGTGTATGTGAGCACTTTTTTGTCGCTAATGAAGTGAAATAGTTTTATAAAAGAAGAGCTAAGAGAAATGATCTTAGCTCTTACTTTTTGTCTACCGTTTACTGTAAGTAGCAATAAATTTGCTGTTTAATGAATTGTTTTATTTAAGCGCCAATTTTTACACATATCTTGAATGTTACAATAATTATTTCAATATTGTCGAAACATAAGCAGAAATTTAATATAATAGTTTTAATATGCTAATGAGCGGTGAGGAGGGCAGGTCATGAATAAAGAAGAACAGGTCATGAACGGTTTCAGGGAATTTTATAATAAGCTGGTTTGGCTTAATAAAGATAAGATGGAAGAAGGTCTTAAAGGTTTTAAGTCTTCTGAAGTCCACTGCATTGAATATATTGAAAACAATGCAGATTCTAACGTGACACAACTCGCAGAGGCTTTTTATGTGACTCGCGGTGCTATAAGTAGAATGACTAAGAAGCTCATACAAAAAGGCCTTGTTGAAAGCTACCAAAAGTCAGAAAATAAGAAAGAAATTTATTTTAGGCTTACCGAACAAGGGAAAGAAATTTATAAAATCCATGAAAATTTGCATAAAGAGTTTCAAGAGCGGGATAAAGCTGTATTTGAGCAAGTAACTGAAGAAGAATTCAACAGTATAATTAGCTTTGTGGAAAAGTATAGTAGACATTTGGATGCGGAAATAAAGAAACAAGGTATACATATTAAATCGTAATACATTTTAATAATGAAAAGGCAGCCTTACTCTAATGAGAATAGGCTGCTTTTTTATTATGTTATTTTTGTTGACTAATCAACAAAATGGAGTTATCATTTTTATTGACGAAGCAACAAAAATGTTTTGAGGAGAGAAGTTAAATGTCTATATTTAGATCACAAAATGAAAGGGAAACTGAAAAAAACATAGATAAACATGCTTTACTATTCGGACTTATTTCTGTATTTCTTTGTGGTATAGGTTTCAGTATCATCATGCCTGTAGTTCCATTCTTAGTACAGCCATATATAAGTAATCCAGAAGAACAAGCATTAGTTGTTACACTACTAACTTCCGTATATGCGGCTTGCGTGTTTTTAGCTGCCCCAGTACTCGGAGCTTTAAGCGATAAATATGGGCGTCGTCCATTACTTTTAATATGCTTATTTGGTTCTGCAATTGGGTACTTAGTTTTTGGTATAGGAGGAGCTTTATGGGTACTATTTGCTGGACGCATAATAGAAGGAATAACAGGCGGGAGCATAAGTACTATCTTCGCATATTTTGCAGACATTATTCCAAAAGAGCAGAGAACGAAATACTTTGGATGGGTGAGTGCAGTTGTAGGTGCGGGAACTATCATTGGCCCAACCATTGGGGGGATACTTGCCAAGTTTGGTGATACTGTACCTATGTATTTTGGTGCAATCATAACGTTAATAAATGTTGTATATGGAATCAAATATATGCCTGAGAGCCTTGAAAAAAATAATAGGTTGAAAGAGATTACTTTTGTAAGGTTAAATCCTTTTGCACAGCTAGCAAACATACTTTCCATGAAAAATTTAAAGTGGTTACTTGTCTCAGCGTTTTTACTTTGGATACCTAACGGATCTTTACAAGCAATTTTCACGCAATTTACAATGGATACTTTCAGTTGGAAACCTGCATTAATCGGACTTATGTTTTCAATTTTGGGTTTTCAAGACATTGTTTCACAAAGTTTTATCATGCCAAAGCTTTTGATTAAGCTTAGTGATAAACAAATAGCAATTCTTGGGATGGTTTCGGAGATTATAGGATACAGTTTTATTGCGGCATCAGCTTTGTTTTCACTCTATCCACTACTTATCGTTGGGATGCTGATGTATGGTTTTGGGGATTCAATTTTCGGACCTTCATTCAACGGGATGCTTTCAAAGTCTGTTAGTTCTAGTGAACAAGGAAGGATTCAAGGTGGAAGCCAATCTATTCAAGCTTTAGCAAGAATGATTGGTCCTATTATTGGAGGGCAAATCTATGTATCGCTTGGTCATGCTGCACCTGCTTTTATGGGTATGATCCTTATAGTCGCGGCAATAGCAGTTTTGTATAAGGGGACACATGCAACTGTATAACAGATAGAAATAAGAACAAATAAAAGGGTGCCAGAACTTAGGAATAAGTGCTGACACCCTATTTGTTTACGGTTTGAGGACTAAGAGAAATTCTTTTACTGTTTAGGAATTTATTCTGCAATGCTCTCATGGTAAATGACTAGATAGTTTAATTATGCTTGTGCTGAAGTAAATAATGACTCCATCTTTACTTTGCTCTTCTCTCGAATTTCAGCATCTGCGTGTCTCATAACGTATTTATGCGCTACAGCGATTGCTAAAACATCATCTAATAAGCCAATCCCAATAATAGCAGCTATATCTGGAATGAAATCGATTGTTAATACGTAATAAGATAAAGCGGCTAATATTATGAATTTTGCTTTAGTAGGTAATTCTTTCTTTTTCATTGTGTAGAATAAAATAATACTTTCATATACGCTGGATTTACCGAGGTTTACAGAGCTTTTTTTGAACTTTTTCCAAAGTGTCTGTTTCTCCATATAAACACTCCTTTTACAAAAACATAGATTTTTTAAAAGGATGGACAAAGAAGTGAGAGATTAATCAATTTTATTGTTTTTCTTAATTATATATTTCCATAAAAATAGGGGAATACCTGTTCAAAATAATATAATTTGGATTATGAAACGATTCACAGTGTTCCGTTACATATTATATATATTGTAAAATGTATGTGGGTGATTTAGTTATTATTATGCATTTTATAAGCGGTATGGGGGAAGAAAAATGAAAATAATAGAACTACCAATTGAATTCGAATTTAACGGGCAAAAACAATGTATTTATCCAAGTTTAATTATATTACATAATGAATTAACGTTAGTTGATACAGGATATCCAAGTTTTTTACCTTTAATTGAAAATGCAATATTAAAACATGGATATGAGATGAAAAACTTAAAGAATATAATTATTACCCATTATGATGACGATCATATAGGGGCTGTATATGATTTTAAAGTGAAATATCCAAATATTAATGTTATTGCTAGTGAAATTGAATCTAACTATATTAATGGTGATATAAAATCAGAGAGGTTAGTTCAAGCTGAAGAAATGTTAGAACGTATGCCAAATGAAGAAAAAGAATTTGGCAAATGGTTTATACAACAGTTAAAAAATATAAAACATATTTCCGTCGATGAAAAAGTACATGATGGTCAAATGATTTTGAATAATGAATGTCAAGTAGTGGCAACGCCAGGACATACCTCGGGGCATATTTCATTATATTTTCCGAATTTAGATTGTGTAATTACGGGAGATGCGGCTGTTCAAGAGAATCGTGAGTTAGTAATAGCTAATCCGAATTTTTGTTTGGATATAGAAAAAGCGAAACAGTCTTTAAATAGGATTAAAAGTTTTAAAGCAGCACAGTATTATTGCTATCATGGAGGAAGATTTTCTCTATAAAACAATAAAAAAACGATTTTCCGTAAAATTTAAATATATATGTATAAGAGACCTATATATTTAAACAAAGGTCATAGGGGAAGATGAGTTTATTATTTTAAACTAATAAAAAATAAGAGAGGCGTTATTATAGTCTCTCTTTTTATTTTTGAAAGAATAAATATGGTTCTTTCGGGGAAAATAAGTTAACAATAAACTTAAAGGAGTTGTTTTAAATGAGTATTTTAGGATGGGCTAAAGTTTTAGAAACGATAAAAATGCTAAATGACTTAAATAAGTTATCCTATTTTAGTTTAGAAAAATATTGCGAGGAGAATAATCTGACCTATCATAAAATTATTAATTTTATGGAAATCGCTAATGATATCATTGATGATAATTCTCCTTTAGTAGAAGCGTTAAAACAGGATAAAGAAGAATTAAGCAAGCTGAAAAAAATAAAAGGGAGAACAACGGTAGGCAATCTGGAAATTTTGGCAATCGATTAAAAAATTTTAACCAGTTGTAAAAAAAGAGAGATGGAATGGAACGTGTTAATATATTGTTAAAATTTTTTATTACTGCTTTTGGTGGCTATTGCGAGTACTTTTTAGGAGAGTGGGATACGACATTAAAAGTTCTCGTTATTATAGTAGCCATCGACTATATTACAGGTGTATTCGCAGCGGGATACAACGGGAAATTAAAAAGTAAAGTTGGTTTTAAAGGCATTGCCAAAAAGGTGGTGCTTTTTCTTTTCGTCACAGCCGCTACTCTAGCTGATGCAATCATGAGAACAAATAGTGCAATTCGTAAAGCGACAATCAATTATTTAGTTTTTTCAGGTATATGCTTCCAAAATTCACTAATCCAGTATTTGGTATATTCTGTGTTAGACGGTCTTTCTAAATCTTTTTTTACATTATTTTCAAAAAAACCCCCTATTTCAAGAGAGAATACTTGTGATTTTATTGAATCTATAATTTCTTTATCTTGTATAACTATGGTTAACTTGCCCTTATTAAAATGCCACTCTGGCAGGTCGTTATTAAAAGCATAAATATAATATCTTTGGTTCTCATATTCTCTATACTCTATTTTTATACAAACATATTTTTCTAAAAAGGAATCTTTATCGAGTAAAAGTTCCATTCCATTATTAAAATACTCATCTATCACCTAACACCGCTACTAGCATTATGGAAATGTTTCGTAAACATTATACAAGAGAATGAATGAAAAAAGAGGCGTCCTGTGGGGCATTTTTTTGTTTAAGTCCTGTTTGTAAAATACCATATGTGAAACTCATAAAATTTTTAATTTTTTATGGGACAAACTCCATAATCAATTCTTTTGAGAAAGAATATTATGTATTGAATATAAAATTTATTAGAAAAGGATTTGATGAGAAGTTGCCAAAACCACCAAAACCACCAAAACCACCAGGTGGAGGTAATACTAACAATTGTAATAGCTTGTGCAATGCAATAGCGAGTAATTTAAAATTAGCGAGTGATTTGAATGCAGCTGGTTTCAACGTGAGTGTACATTTGGAATATGATGAAACTCCAAACAATGCAATAACAATTACGGTTACAAGCGTTAATCTTCAAAATTGTACAATTCAAGGTACAAGAGAAGGAACTGGAGAGAACAAAATGATAACTTGTGCTTTTGCGTTTGCGAATTATATCGATATGCAAATAAATTAGTCCTTGAAACGATAATCAAAATAAAAAACCGACTCTATGAGTCGGCTTTATTTGTTTTCTACAACAGAATGTTGCCATTATTGTTTGGCTGTAGTAGGGATGGTATTAGATGAAAAGTTATCAAAATTAAATGTATTTATTGTTTTACGATTGTAATTAATCTTCATGACATTTTTATTTTTCTTATTTCCGTATGTATCTTCAAGCTCAAAATCCCTCAAGAATACAACCTCACTAATATTTTTTTCCTTCGCGATGTCTTTCAGTATAGAGGTGGTATCTTTCCACATGCTTTTTTAATTATGAATAGTTGAAAGAAGTCGATTCATTAGCATTAGCTAATGCGTAATTAAATTTGCAAACTGCGTATAAGAATTTTTGTAGTGGTAAAGTAGAAAATCTTATACAACGAATCGAGTGGATGGAATATTATGTTGTTTTATAGTTATATCAAATTAACAAAATTGAAAATGGTGAAACTTAAGTAACATAGAGAGATATCGTAAAACCATATCATCAAATCATGCGCCATTTCGATGACACCAATTGGCAAGTATTACGTGGCTATTTTGACTGAATTTGAAAAGGGAATCGTTCAGAAAGAAGTAGCAAGTGTAGTTAGATTAGACTTCGTAATGACTGAATTATACATGAGTAGTGAAGATGAGAAAGCCAATTATCCTCGCTTTTATCATCAAATGTCAGAAAGATTAAGTATTAGCAAGACGTGTGAAAGGTTCAGAGCGCTGGAATAAACAAAGCATTCATGTAGCGAAGGTGCATAAAAAGATCGCCAATCAATGTGAAAATTTTCTTCATCATAAGTCTAAAAAATTAGCTGCGAATTTTGATGTTGTAGCAATAGAAGAGATACATATGAAAGGAATGTCATGAGCACTTCGCTTTGGTATGAGTGTAGCGGATAACGGTTGGCGGATGTTCACGAAATTTTTAGCATATAAGCTACACGACTAAGGAAAAAAGCTTGTAAAAATAGATAAATGGTTTCCTTCTACAAAGGTGTGTAGTCGTTGCGGCAACAAAAAAGAACTGCTATTATGTAAACTGACAATCTGTCGTGACTATAACGCAATTATCAATATCAAAAAGGAAGCCATGCGGTTATTAGCATTGATATAAATCGTGAGAAATAACCTTTGGAACAAGGAAGTTAGCTCGGCTGTCCTAGAACAAATTCGTTAGTTATTAAAATATACAGAAAATCTTTATTAATTTCTTGTTCAATTTTAGCACCCTGTAATTATATTTTATCCTCGAAATGACATGAAATTGAAACACCATATCGCAAAATTAAGTGAATTTGAGTGGTTTCGAAGGCTACACGAAGATACAAAGTATACAAGTTTAATTTGGAGTAATAGAAAAATTAAGAAGTTCATTTTGTCTTCTACTAACATGGAAGCATTAATAAAATCTGAGAAAAAGCAAAAAGAATTTGTTCATCTAGTACAGGATGAATATAAAAAAAGAAGATAAGAATTTTTTTATTTTTCATATTTGGCGAAACAAATGGTACAATGAAAGCTAATGTGAAAAATAAGGAAAAGAAGTGGTCTATTTGAAAAACTTTTTAGAATTAGGAATTAGTGAAACTTTTAATCATACATTACGTGAAAATGGAATTACAGAAGCAACACCAATTCAAGAGAAGGCAATTCCTGTTATTCTGTCAGGTAAAGATATTATTGGGCAGGCGAAAACAGGAACGGGTAAAACGTTAGCATTCGTGTTACCGATTTTAGAAAAAATCGATCCAGAGTCTAGTGATGTTCAGGCTTTAATTGTTGCACCAACAAGGGAACTAGCCCTGCAAATTACAACTGAAATTAAAAAAATGCTTGTTCAAAGAGAAGATATTAATGTACTAGCGATATATGGCGGACAAGATGTAGCACAACAATTGAGAAAATTAAAAGGTAATACACATATTGTTGTAGCGACACCAGGACGATTATTAGATCATATACGACGTGAAACAATTGATTTAAGTAATCTTTCAACGATTGTATTAGATGAAGCGGATCAAATGCTTTATTTTGGTTTCTTATATGATATTGAAGATATTTTAGATGAGACACCTGGTAGTAAACAAACGATGTTATTCTCAGCAACGATGCCAAAAGATATTAAAAAATTGGCGAAGCGTTATATGGATGAGCCGCAAATGATTCAAGTACAAAGTGAAGAAGTAACGGTAGATACAATTGAACAGCGTGTCATTGAGACAACAGATCGTGCAAAGCCAGATGCACTTCGTTTTGTTATGGATCGTGATCAGCCATTTTTAGCAGTTATTTTCTGTCGTACAAAGGTTAGAGCAAGTAAGCTTTATGATAATTTAAAAGGACTAGGTTATAATTGTGCTGAACTTCATGGTGATATACCTCAAGCGAAACGTGAAAGAGTTATGAAGAGTTTCCGCGAAGCTAAAATTCAGTACTTAATCGCAACGGATGTAGCAGCTCGTGGACTTGATGTAGATGGTGTAACGCACGTATTTAATTTTGATATCCCTGAAGATGTAGAAAGTTACATTCACCGCATTGGCCGAACAGGACGTGCAGGTGGATCAGGTCTTGCAATTACGTTCGTTGCAGCGAAAGATGAAAAACATTTAGAAGAAATTGAAAAAACGCTTGGTGCACCAATACAAAGAGAAATAATCGAACAACCGAAGATAAAACGTGTAGATGAAAATGGAAAACCGGTACCAAAGCCGGCTCCGAAGAAATCAGGTCAAAATCGTCAAAGAGATAGCCGCGAAGGTTCAAGAAGTGAATCAAGACGTGATTCGAGAAATAGCTCGAGAAGTGATTCAAGAAATAGTTCGAGAAATAGTTCTAGAAATGAAAATAACCGATCATTTAATAAGCCAAGTAATAAAAAAGGTAGTACAAAGCAAGGTCAGCAAAGACGTGGTCGTTAAAGTGTGAAGTGGTAATTGGGATGAAGAGTTATATCGTTTGTTAATAGAGAAATCGATATATATAATAAAAAATCCTGATACAATTATTAATGCAGAAGGAGTCACAAAATTTGTGGCTCTTTTTGTATTTTAAGATTAGGTTGGTATGCATTTGCACCATAAGAGTAAAGTTTATAATTTCATTTACCGTATTTAAAGTAATTAAAAAAATAAAGAAAAAATAAAATGTGGAGCTTTAATTTGTACGAATGTTCGGATAGTTATATAATGATTTTCTGACTATTGAAATATGGAGGGTACAAATGAAAAGTGAAACGTTACACACACAAGAAGATATTTTAAAAATGCTCGATTCATTATTAAGACCTGCTGAACCCTTTTGGAATGAGTTTTATGAGAATAGAGAAAAGGATGTTCCGTTTTTTGAAAATGTTCCAGATGAGAATCTAGTTTCTTATATACAAAAAGAGAGAGTTTTAAAAGGGAAAGTATTAGAACTTGGATGTGGTCCGGGTAGAAATGCAATTTATCTAGCGAATGAAGGATTTGATGTAACAGCAGTGGATTTATCTGTAGAAGGCATTAACTGGGCAAAAGAGAGGGCATTGGCAAAAGGGGTAGAAATTCATTTTATTTGTGATTCAATTTTTAATTTAGAGGTTCAAAATGAATTTGATTTTGTATATGATTCGGGCTGTTTGCATCACATTCCACCGCATAGAAGAATAAATTATGTGGATTTAATTAAAAACTCATTAAAATCGGGTGGTTATTTCGGATTAACATGTTTTGCAGCAGGCGATTTAGATGAGCGAAATGGATCAGAAATAACAGATTGGGACGTATATAGAGAATGGAGTCTACAAGGTGGTCTTGCATACTCGGAAGAAAAGTTAAGAGAGATATTTAAAGAATTTGAGGTAATTGAGATTAGAAGGATGAAACAAATGAAACAACCGAATGAAATGTTTGGAGAATCATTTCTTTGGACAGCATTATTTAAGAAGAAATAATAAAGTAGATAATTGACAAACTCATCGTTTTTATAGACAATATATTAATAGGAATATACGTTCGGTTTTTGAGTGACGTATGTTTTACATAAATACATAACAAGGGGCTGTCTCCATATGAGTAACGCAAATCAAAAAATTACTACGTTTTTAATGTTTGAGGGCAAAGCTGAAGAAGCAATGAATTTTTATACGTCGCTATTTGATCAATCGGAAATTGTAAGTATTTCTCGCTACGATGAAAATGGACCTGGTAAAGAGGGAACTGTAATTCATGCAACTTTTACGCTAAATGGCCAAGAGTTTATGTGTATTGATAGTTATGTAAATCATAATTTTACATTCACTCCAGCTATGTCTCTTTATGTAACTTGTGAGACAGAAGAAGAAATTGAAACGGTCTTTCATAAACTAGCGCAGGATGGAGCAATTCTCATGCCTTTAGGTTCTTATCCGTTTAGTAAAAAGTTTGGCTGGTTAAATGATAAGTATGGTGTATCTTGGCAGTTAACTCTTGCTGAATAAAAAAGAAAAAGCATAGCTTATTTGTTTAATGGATTTAGTTAAAAGCTTGAAAAACTAAATAACATAAAAAAGCGTTCCAATTGTCAACAGATTTGGAATGCTTTTTTTGTGTCTTTTTAGAATTTTTAGTAATTATTAGTGTTTATCTGTTAATATAAATATAGACAACTATGTATGAACTATCAGGCGGGTTAATAGAAAAAGGAAAGCATAAATAGTTAATAAGTTTACACTTAAAATCCAACTAGATCGTTAGGAGGAATAATCGCAATGGATATTACACAACAAAACAGTAATGCATGGGATAAGAAGGTTGAAGAAGGTTCTAGATACACGCAGCCTGTAAGTAGCGAGGTTATTGAGAAAAGCAAATCAGGTGAATGGGAGATTACAGTCACTACGGAAAAATCAGTTCCTAGAAAGTGGTTTCCAAAGTCATTAGATGGATTAAAGATACTTTGCTTAGCATCAGGTGGCGGACAACAAGCACCTGTTCTAGCTGCTGCTGGAGCAGATGTAACAGTTACTGATATATCTAAGAAGCAATTGGAACAAGATGAAAAGGTAGCAAAACGGGATGGTTTGACTTTGAAAACAGTACAAGGAGATATGTCAGACCTTGGTGATTTTGAGGATGAATATTTTGATATTGTTATAAATCCTGTTTCTAATTTGTTTGTAAAAGATGTTCATCTTGTATGGGATGAAGTTTCTAGGGTTTTAAAGAATAAAGGTATTCTTATTGCTGGATTTACAAATCCGTTACTATGGATTTTTGATGATAACCAAGAGCAAAAAGGTATTCTTGATGTTAAACATTCAATTCCTTCATCAACATTGGATTATTTACCAGAGGATGAAGTTCAAGATTACATCGATTCAAATCAAACAATAGAATATGCGCATACTTTAGAAGACCAAATCCAAGGCCAAATTGAAGCTGGTTTTGTTATAACAGGTTTTTTTGAGGATGATTTTGGTGGAACAAGGATATTAGATAAGCATATTAAAACATTTATTGCGACAAAAGCTATAAAGTTAAAGATGGATTAAGAATTTTTGCTTGTCATACGGGGCGTTAGTCGAAGAATGCTCTTAAAATAGAAAAGGATGGTGCTTTCCATCCTTTTCCTTATGTATTTTGAGTGTCGAAACTATTCTCAAAACAAGTTTTACACTACCAATTGTATAATTAGGTTATGCTTTTATATTAAGAATTTTGCTGACCAAATCTTTTCCCGAGTTTAGCTAACAATTCAGGTTGATCGCTTTGGCTCATTATAACTTCAATAAAGATAAGTTGATTCTTATTAAAAGTTATATTTGTTAAGACTTCTGCTAATTCTGCTTCATTTTCTACTTTAAATGTTAGACTTTTTTCTTCTGACCCAAATACCATTGATAGTTTATTGTAATCCCACATTTGTATATCATTATAAGGTTGGTTTTGGCCGTGAATGGCACGTTCAACGGTGTATCCGTTGTTATTGATTAAAAATATAATCGGTTTTAAATTTTGACGTAGTATAGTTGATAACTCTTGGGCAGTTACTTGGAAAGAACCATCACCAATAATTAAAATGTTGCGCCGTGATAAATTGGCGAGCTGTGTACCAAGTAGAGCGGGCAGTGTATATCCGATAGATCCCCATAACGGTTGTCCTACATATGCAGTGTTATTAGGTAGAGGGATAGCAGCACTACCAAAGAAAGGTGTTCCTTGCTCTACAATTAAGACGTCGTTTTCTTGTAAGAAATGGTACATTTGCTGCCAAAAACGTTTTTGTGTGACCATTTGTGCTTTTGGGATGAACTCTTCAGTAAAAGGTGATGATTCTAAAATAAATGGCTTAACGTCAAGGGTATCTTTATTACGATGCTCAATTGAATCACTTAAATGTTGTAAAACATCCTGCATTACAACTGGACCGTATTTTTTATCTATAATTTTCACAGTGTAGGGATGGATTTCTATAACTTGTTCTTTTGTAAAACCTTGTGTGAAGCCGCCTGTAATAGTATCAGTTAACTTCACACCAATACTAATAATACAATCAGATTCATCAATTCTTTTTCTCAAGTACGGAGAACTTACATCACCAGTATAAATCCCTATAAATTGAGGGTGTTTTTCTGGGAATATTCCTTTTCCCATACTTAACGTCGCGATGGGAAACCCAGTTTTTTCTACAAATTGATGTAAATTTTCTTTAGCGTGAAATCGATCTACTTCAAAATCAGCTAAAATTACAGGTTTTTTGGCGTTATTTATTATTGAAGTGGCATGTAGTAGCATTTTATCCAACGCTTCTTTATTACTTAAAATCGGTTTATATAAAATTGGTTCTGTAGGTTTATTAATTGGTTTATTATATACATCAATCGGCAAATTAATATGAACCGGGCGTTTTTCATTCCAACATGCACGTAAAACACGGTCAATTTCCTCAGCAGCATGCTCAGGTTTTACATTTGTTTGTGCCACAGTGATTTCTCGATACATATTGGAAAAGTGATCGAACTTTCCATCTCCTAACGTATGATGGACGATTGCTCCATTTTCCATTACTTTTGTTGGTGGCGTACCCGTGATTTTTATAACTGGCACGTTTTCCGCATATGAGCCAGCAATACCGTTAATAGCGCTTAATTCTCCAACTCCGAAAGTAGTAATAAGAGCAGCGATTCCTTTTATGCGAGCGTACCCATCTGCTGCATATGCAGCATTTAATTCGTTACAATTGCCAATCCACTTTAAATTTTCATGTGCTACCACATCATCTAAAAAGGCAAGATTATAATCACCAGGAACCCCAAATATATGTTCAATTCCTAATTCATGTAGTCTATCCAATAAATATGTACTTACAGTATATTGTTTTTTCAAATGAATCATCTCCTAATTATGCAATGAATGTTTCAATAGACTAAATAAGTTCTAATGCGTTGATTAAAATATTCATTACTAGATTGTGGTATAATTTACATACAGGGGGAAAGTAGATGACACAACATAAAGAAGAACAGATGAATGAGGCATTAGCATTATTTTATTTTGCATATAAAACATTTACTGAAAAGCCAGATGAAATTATAAAAGAATATGGCATTCAACGAGTACATCATCGAATTTTATTTTTTATCGCACGTTTTCCAGGGATAAGTGTAAATGAGTTATTATCACTATTAGAAATAAGTAAACAAGCTCTCCACGGACCGCTACGTCAACTTGTGGAGAAGGGCTTAATTGAGAGTAATGAAGCTATGCATGATCGACGTGTGAAACAGTTGTCTTTAACAGAAAAAGGTACAGATTTAGAGAAAAAACTGAGTGATGTACAAAGACAACAAATGGGTGCTATTTTTTCAAAATTTGGTGAATCATATGAGGACAATTGGCACCAAGTTATGAATGAAATGGCAAATAGCCGATCAGGTTTTGATGCTTGGATAACGAAACGTGAACTACCAGTCGATCAAAAATAATGAAAAAACTTCTGTTTTTATCGTTTGAAAAAGAACAAATTTTATCCATACATTTGGCAACTATGATTTGGTCATAGAGTGAATGGATAAAAAGATACATTACTAGATACTTTATACGTGTACGCAATGGAACAATAAAATTCACATTTCCGAAAGGGGAATTATAATGATAAAACTTGTACTTATTCGTCACGGACAAAGCTTATGGAATCTTGAAAATCGCTTTACTGGATGGACAGATGTTGATCTATCAGAGAATGGATTAAGTGAAGCGAGAGAAGCAGGAGCAATATTAAAGAAAAACGGATATACTTTTGATGTGGCTTATACATCTGTATTAAAACGCGCAATTCGGACGTTATGGATTGTACTTCATGAGATGGATCTTACTTGGGTCCCAATACATAAATCTTGGAAGCTAAATGAAAGACATTATGGTGCATTGCAAGGGCTGAATAAAGATGAAACTGCACAAAAATATGGTGAGGAGCAAGTTCATATTTGGAGAAGAAGTGTTGATGTAAGACCACCGGCTCTTACTGAAGACGATCCTCGATATGAAGCGAATGATCCAAGATATAAAACACTCAAAAAAGGTGAATTTCCATTAACTGAATGTTTAGAGGATACGGAGAAGAGAGTACTTACTTATTGGCATTCAGAAATTGCGCCGACATTAAAAAGTGGTAATAAAGTAATTATTTCATCACACGGTAACACAATTCGCTCGCTAGTAAAATATTTAGACAACCTTTCAAGTGATGGTGTAGTTTCATTAAATATTCCCACTAGCATTCCGCTTGTTTATGAATTAGACGAAAACTTACGTCCGATTCGTCATTATTATTTAAGTATGGATGGAGAAGTACCTGAAGGGGAAATTCCGAAACATATTTCTTTTTAATACGAAAATTTGAAATGAATGCTTGTCTACATATACAATATAGACTCATGGTAAAGTAAAACTTTAATCAGTGGGGGTCTTACTGCCCACAAATAGCAGGATAAAAGACGTGGTACCTTCTAATATATATGCGATGTAGCTAATTTTAGAAGCTTGTCCACGTCTTTTGTCATAAAGAGAGCAACTTGCGCATGTAATGATATCGTGAGTAGTTTTTGAATGGAGGGTGATGTGATTAATGATCTCTAACATTCGAATTGGCTTATTTGTTTTAGCGATTGTCTTTGTAGTCCTTGTTTTCTTTTTTTGGAAAAATGAGGAGTTGTACGAGGAGAAAAAGCAACGTATTAGAAAGACTTGGTATGGTTTGTTTATCATATCTGTCACTGTGTATTTCATGATAAAAGGAATCGATTTAACCCTCTGGAAAAATCTTTTAATGTTTACTGCGATGGTTATTTTTGTTGATATTGCGTTCATTTTAACACCTAATATTTCAGAAATATGGGGTGCGAAATTTAGTGATATTGGCAAGACAGTTCAATCGATAAAACGATCATTAATTGCATCTAAAGCGAGAGGAGAAATATACACGACAATTATTCAAAATGTTAATCCATCAGTATTCGGTACGATGGAATGGCATATGGAAGAGGAATATACAAAGAGCTTAAATGCATTTTTAGATTCATATGGGGAAAAGATTGGCGCGAAAATTGTTGTTTTTGAAGCCGCGAAAGAGTTAAATACAAACTTTCGTGGTATTCGCTCGCAATTTAGTATTATCGTTCCGTTAGAACATATCGAGCAATTGAATGAGCAGAAAGCGGTGCAAGTAGAAAATGTCGGGATTATACCAGCAAAAATAGTAAGTGACGTTTTCATTGTTATTGATGGAAAGAAAAATAACCTGCAAGATCGGGATTTTGAAAATGTATATAATTTAACAATACATCATAGTTATTTTAGTAAATAAGGACAGAATCTTTTTCTGTCCTTTTCTTATATACATAAATTAAAAACAAAATCCGACAAAGTTGAATAAAATTGGACAATCATTCCTACACTAGCATGTAGAGGTGATTGTAGTGGTAAAAGATTATGACAATGATTTTTTTAAAGAAGATAACGAAGATACAACAGATTTCTCTTTAATAAAAGGGGATACGTTGCAGCAAGTAGAAGAATTAGAAGAAGAATTAAAAAGAAAATCATAAGTGTACACTCTTTCTACATTTGCTATATAATATAAATAAAAGGTTGTATCTTTTTGAAAAGGGGGAGAAGAGATGGCTGAAGTCAATGTACAAAAGTCTTCGTTTTTTAAAGAAAAAAAAGAAGAATCCAATACAGATTTCTCTCTTGTGAAAGGTGCATTAACGGAGAATATAAATCGGTTAGAGAAACTGATGAATAATAGTAGTTCAAAATATATACAGGTGAAAAGAAAAAAAGAAAATGCATAGAGCATTTTCTTTTGTTTTTTTATTTAATAGTAAACTTTTCTCTTATTTTTTCAGGCAAATCTGCTTTCTGAATCTCTTCATAGGACTTTACTTCAATTGATGATATTTCATTTTTATTATTATCATCTTGATCTACATAAAGGCGTAAAAACGCGTCTGCATTTAATTTATGATTGTTTTCTTTTTTTGTACTTCTAAATGTAATTTGTTTTTTGACGCCATCTTCATCATATGCGGGCAGCGTATAGTTTCGTAAGTTTCTACCATCTACCTTTTCGATAGTTCCTTCGCCTTTTATCTGCATGTAATATACATCTTTACCAATTCTATTTAGTGACGCTCTCTCACAGCCAATAGTAAAACTAGAAAATAATAAACATAGTGTAATAATTGCTAAAAACTTTTTCATTTTCTTTATCTCCTTTAATGTGTTTCTTTAAAAAGTATACGGCTATTATTAAATGAGAAAAATCGATATAGATTACAATGCCCTTACAATGTTGTAAGAGTGTTTTACATAAAATGAACAATAAAAGTTAAAAGAAAGGTAAAATAATGAATCATGGTATAATGATAAAAGACTTACATACTATTTTTTCATTTTGAAAGGAGCTTGAAAAATGTATTCTACTTTAGAACAATTAACAAAGCACCCTGTATTTTATCATTTTGCAGAAATTTCAAAGATTCCTAGAGGATCAGGTAATGAAAAGGAAATTAGTGATTATTTAGTGGGCTTTGCAAAAGAGCGTAACTTAGAAGTCATTCAAGATGAAGCATTAAATGTCATTATTAAAAAAGAAGCAACAGTTGGTTATGAAAATGTACCAGCTATTATTATTCAAGGTCATATGGATATGGTTTGCGAAAAAAATCAAGCAACAGTACATGATTTTGAAAAAGATCCAATTGAATTAAGAATCATTGGGGATATGTTATATGCAAATCAAACAACTTTAGGTGCTGATAATGGTATTGCAGTTGCGTATGCATTAGCCTTATTAGATTCAAAAGAAATTACGCATCCAGCACTTGAAGTCGTTATCACTACTGAAGAAGAAACGACAATGGGCGGGGCTTTTGCTATTGATCCAAACCATTTTGAAGGAAAGATATTTATAAATATTGATTCTGAAGAAGATCATAAATTACTTGTAAGTAGTGCAGGTGGTGCGAAAGCTGTTGAAACAATTCCCGTAATTTGGGATGAAACGCCAGCGAATATGGATGCATACCGTCTATATGTTGGTGGTCTAAAAGGCGGACATTCTGGTATGGAAATTGATAAACAACGCGGTAATGCGAACAAAGTATTAGGACGAGTATTACGTGATTTATCAGCACATACGGAGTTTAACATAAGTGAAGTTCACGGCGGATTAAAAACGAATGCAATTCCGCGTGAAAGTGTAGCTACAATTTTAATTCGTACAGAAGATGTAGGACAAGTAGAAGAAAAACTAGAATCATGGACACGTGTATTACAAGAAGAAATGCGTGCTGTTGATCCAGATGTTCATGTTACACTGACAAAATTGGATGAAAAAGTTGAAAAAGTATTTGCTAAAGAGACACAAAAGCAGCTTATTTCATCATTATTCTTAATTCCAAATGGCATTCAAAGTATGAGCATGGATATTAAAGGTCTTGTAGAAAGCTCAACAAATTTAGGCGTTATTGAAACGTTGCAAGATGAAATTAAATTACGTAACGAAGTGCGAAGTTCTGTAAGTAGTTTAAAACAACATGTTGCAGAAGAAATCAAATATATTGCTGAATTAGTTGGTGCTACATTTGAAATAGAGTCAGAGTATCCAGAATGGCCATACAATCCAAACTCACAAATTCGTAATTTATTTGAAAAAGTGCATCAAGAAAAATACAATAAAGAAATTGAAATCTTCGCTGTGCATGCGGGGATTGAGTGTAGCGCATTCGTTCAAAAAATGCCTGAATTAGATGCAATTTCATTCGGACCAGACATTTTTAACGTCCACACTCCAGATGAACATATCAGTATCTCTTCTGTAGTGAATAACTGGGGATTCTTCATTGATGTAATGAAGGGTACAAAAGAATTAGCTAAGTAATAACGACGAAATAAAAAGGAGCCTATAAAAATTTATAGGCTCCTTTTTTGTATTGGAATTTATCCCGCTATTTGCAGAGCAGCCCGATTGGTTTAACTAACAATCAGTGGGGGATGAATAAAACCACTACTGATCAAAGTTTCACTTTATGAGAAGTCATTTTTCGTTAGTATGTAATATTAAGCTTGAACAATTAATAAGGATGAATTGTTGATGTTTTTTAGTACTGATGAAGGGGTGGAGAAATGAAGGGAAGAAAGCATTTTATTGTTTGTATGTTTTTATTGTTCTTCACATTTAGTTTTATTGGTGTTCAGAAAATAATAGCAGAGGAAGTTGAATTTACAGGAACAACAGCTCCATTGAATGTAAATGTTAGAGAGGCAAAAAGTTTGAATGCAAATATTGTAGATGTGATTCCCGGAAATACAAAAGTATCTTTTAAAGGATGGGAGTATGGTGAAGCGGTTAAAGATTACTGGACAGGAAATTTAGATAATCGTTGGTTTTATTATTTTAAAGATGGAAAAAAAGTATATGTAACGTCAGCGTATATTAATGGAAATCCTCCAAATACATCAATAGATCGTAAATTATCTGTACCTAACATATTACAAGAAAGATCAAATTGGTGTTGGGCAGGCACTTCGGTTTCAGTTTTAAATTATTTTGGGAAAACTCCTTCACAAGATCAGTACGTTAGGTATGTTAAGGGTGGATCATATAATAATCCTGCAACTTCACGTGAAATACAATATGGATTATCGGGATATGGTGTTAGCTCAGCTATAAGTTCTGGAGCAAAATCGTATGATTGGTTCAAAAGTCAAATTAATAGTAATCAGCCGATGATTGCACTCATTATGTGGCAAAATGGAGCTAACATCGGACACTTTGTAGTACTTGATGGATTTTATAAAGGGACAAATGGAACAGATTATATAACGTACATGGACCCTTGGTATGGTGATCATTATAATCATAATTTCAGTACGTTCCATAACAATAATAATTTTTGGTGGAGTGAAACTGTTTATAATATCCATGCAAACTAATAATATTAAAAGCGGGGGTTCATAAATGGGAAAACTACTTAAGCTTGTGATACCGTGCATGTGCTTAATGACCGTTATTATTTTCGCTAGTAAAATTAGTTATGCATCAAAAAATAAAAGTGAATCAGTACAATCGATCGCATTAAAAGATTATCAATATAGTAAGGGAAGTTCTTCTGAAAATTTAAGTTTTGAAAAAATAACAACATCTCCATTTTCGTTACCAATCTATGCAACAATTCCAGCACAGCAAATTTTAAATAGCTCTGAATTTAAGAATTTACTATTACCAACAAATGAAAAGCTGTGGTTTATTATGAAGGGTGAGCAGCCAGAAGGACTAATTGTTGCGAATGATATTGAACCGATTCGAACGGGCGGAAAAAATAGAAGTAAAGATTTATATGGATTATATACAGCAATAAAGAATAATACAAATGAAACAAAAGATATTAGTTATTTCGAATTTGAAGGGCAAGGAATATTGGTAGTAAATCAAAATAATGATCAAGAAATATACCTTAGTAAAGGTGCCGCTGCCATATTAAAACTTCCTACTGGTCAAAAAGTATTGAGCAGTGAAGTATTACAGAAAATGAAAGAGAGAATTGTAACTGCTTTTGAATAGTTAAATATAAACTGAATAAACAAATTAATAAATGAATGAATATGTATTTAATATGAAATTTCATGTACTGTATTATTTTCGAAAATAATACAGTACATAGTATAAAAAGGATAAAAAAAGAAAAGAGTGTAAGATTTTATGAAAAAATGATGATTATAGTAGAAATAGTTGATTCTTACTTGTTTTGTATAAAGTTCGATTCAAATTACATTTCACATTTAAAATATTTAAATAATTCAAACAGAAAAGCTTGACCTTCACACTATGTAAAGGTTTACAGTAAGACAGAAAAGGAGGTTAAGAAATGAAAAAAATAACGAATTTGTGTATGAGTGCTATACTAACCACATCTATTTTCAGTGGTTATGCTCTAGGGAAGGGGATTGAGAAAGTTCAGGCGAAGGAAATTGAAAAAACGCAAAGAAAAGATATGAAGAAAGTAGAGGTGCGAAAACAAATAGGAAAGTATACAATGCCAGATGAAAAAAACAAACATGAAGGAACATGGCTACAATGGCCTCATGAATTTACATATGGGCAAAAATATCAGCAAGAAGTAGAGCCAATTTGGATTCAAATGACAAATGCTTTAAGTAAAGGCGAAAAAGTTCATATTGTTGCATATGATCAAGAAGAAAAAGAAAGAATTACTGAGGTTTTAATAGATCACGGGGTAAATATGGGGAAAATTGATTTCTTTATCGCACCTACTGACGATGTATGGGCGAGAGATACTGGACCAATTTTTGTTTATGATAATGACAAAAATCTAAAGATATTAGACCCAGGATTTAACGGATGGGGAAAGAAAACACCATATAAGAAAGATGCTCGTCTTCGTGAGAATCTTAGTAAACAGTTAGGAATTGAAAGAATTGATTGGAATAAATTTGTTCTTGAAGGTGGCGCATTTGAATTAGATGGTAATGGAACTGCTTTACTAACTAGAAGTGCTGTGACGAATAAAAATAGAAATGCAAAATTGTCAGAAAAAGATATTGAAAAATATATTAGTGACCTTGGGGTAACAAATTTTATTTGGTTAGATGGAGTACCTAACTTAGATATTACTGATTTTCATATTGATGGATTTGCAAAATTCCACGATAAATCTACTATTATAACATTAAACAAAAAAGATTTAGCTGAATGGGGAACGTCTGATAAAGATATTAACAAGTTGTTGCAGGCAAAAGATGCTGAGGGGAATAAGTACAAGTATGTATATCTGCCGCTAAGCAAGAATAATGTTACATTAGAAAATGGGAAGCAGCTTGATTATAAAGGTTCATATATTAATTATTATATAGCGAATCAAGTTATCTTAGTTCCTAACTATAATGATCCTAATGATAAAATAGCAAATGAGATGATTCAAAAACTTTATCCTGATCGTAAAGTTGTGGGGATTGATGTAAGAGAGCTTTATAAAAATGGTGGTATGATACATTGTATTACTCAACAACAACCAATTAATTTAAAATAATATATTTATAGTGTTCAGTGGAGTTTTCTATTTCTTATGAAAACCTGTTTATCTATAGGATAGGTAAAGATGCGATGGTATTTTTACCTATTTTATTGTAATTTTTATGAGTTAAGTATACCTTTCCTATAAACTGAAGAAACCCACCCTTTTTGAAAAAAGCTTAATCAAAATGGATGGATTTTCTACATTAAAAGCTATACTTGCTGTTGAAGAAGAAACATTGTCTAAAGGTATGTTTTTACCTTTTAAAAGTCGTTTGAATCCCTTCAATAAAACATCCAAAGAGTCCTCTATTATTGGGGTTTTAAAAGTTTCTGGTACAATCATTCTTACTAAAATATCTAAATACAATCTATATTTTTTCTTTTAGCAATCCATACATGCCTATCACCTTCAGAATTATCTTAAATAATAAAAGTTCAGCGACTTTTCTGTTTTTATTTGTAAATGAACACATTATACTTGGCCAATTATTGTGCAACCTTTTCGAATAAATGATTTTCTTTATTTGAAAATAAGGGTGCATCTATAAAACCATAATGATAAACTAAAATACCTAATTCCACTCTAGAATTAATATGCCATTTTTCTTTAATATGATTAATTATCGTTGAAATTCTTCGAGGGGTAACATATATTTTTTTTGAAATTTCTACATCTGTAAATCCTTTTGCTACATAAATAGCCACTTCTAACTCTCTTTCGGTCAACATTCTTTTCATAAAATACGCTCCTTCGAAATTATCTATATAAAAATCAAAAGAAACTATTAAAAGAAATAAAGGTGAAAAACCATATTTATTTTAATCTGGCTATTTGCAGGTAGTAAGACTCCTACCTCAAAATTTAGATGTGGCAAAGAAGTCGGACTCCCTGTAAAAGCCTACCTGGAGTGGACTAATAATCAGTGATGATGAATAAAACTCCCATTGATTATTAGTGAACCATATTTTAATAATTTCTCGTATTGTGATACAAGTTTGTAAAAGAAACTATAAATCCATATAATTAGTAATTGTAACTATATTAATTTTACATTACATTAAAAGTTGGAAAATATTCTTATACTCATAAAGTGTTACATTTGAGGGAGGAAAGATGGAATTCTACAATCTTGGTATTATTATTAAAGAACTTAGAAAGAAAAAAAACATGTCACAATCTGAATTATGTCATGGAATATGTTCACAAAGCCAAATTAGTAAGATAGAAAAAGGTATTATTTATCCATCTAGCATATTGTTGTATCAATTATCTGAAAGACTTGGTATTGATCCAAATTATATATTTGCGCTAACGAAAAACAAAAAAATAAAATATATTGAAAATGTAAAATGTGTAATGAGAGATTGTGTGAAACAAAAAGAATATAATGAGCTTTACGAAATAGTGAAAAAAGAGAAAAACGAAAATAATTTCCAATCAAAAGAAGATAAACAATTTCTATTATGGCATGAAGCGATTGCTATATATTATGTAAATGGAGCAACAATTAATGCTTTTGACATTTTAAATAGAGCACTAAAACAAACCTTAAGTAGTAGTAACTTTTTATCAGAAAAAGAAATAAGCATAATGAATTCAATTGCTATAATACATGCAGAAAATGAAGACTATGAGAAAAGCATAAATATATTAAAACAAAGTTTAATTAATTTTAATAAGATAGAATTCCCTAGAGAAAAAGAAATCAAATTAAGACTCATTCATACGTTAACAAAATGTTTACACCTTGCAAATCAATTTGAAGAAGCAATAAAGTATAGTGAAATAGGCATAAAATTAGCTATAAATATGAATACTTTATACTTATTAGGTGAATTGTTTTTTGAAAAAGGTGCAATTTTATTAAAAGTTCAGCACTCTAATGAAGTTGGTTTAACATACATAAAAAAGGCATTATTTATATTTGAATTAACAGAAAGAAAACAATATATAAAAATGATCAAGGATAAATATATTAAAAATCAAGAATAAACAAGAAATAATTCTAACATAAGTTATTCCTAATTGGTATTTATTCCTAAAAAAAGTACTGTAATACGAACTATTCCTAATTGTTATTTATTGCTAAAATAAATACCGTAATATTAGATAAATATAAAGGGTGGCATTTTATGAAATCAAGAGGAATTACTCGTAAAGCAGATAGCATGGGGCGTATTGTTATTCCAATGGAAATAAGACGGAGTTTAGGAATTGTAGAAAAAGATTCTCTTGAAATGTTTATAGAAGAGGACCAGATTATTTTACGAAAATATCAATCACCAAGAGCTTGTGCACTTACAGGGGATATTTCAGACAGCAATATTTCGTTAGCGAATGGGAAGATTATTGTAAGTCCAAACGGGATGGAACTGTTAATAAAGAAGTTACAGCAATATCTTTTAAAATAAAAGGTAAGTAAGAAATTTAAAATAGAATATACTTGGAAAAAGGTCCTCTATCACCATTTAGGGGACCTTTTTATTGTTATCAATAAAATTGAGAGGCCGTAGTTGGTTCAATGAAATACGAATTACCTTATAAATAGTCTGACTATTTTTTATAAAGAAACTATTTATTTACATTTTTTGGTTTCGTGTTATATTTTTAGTGTCAATATATTTATCTTGAAAATTCTGATTTTAAACTCAGGAAAACTTTAGAAAATGAAATACTCTTACTTGAATTGAAAATCATATAAACATAGTTTGAAAATAAAGTATGAAAATGAATCAGATTTTCAAATTAAATTTGCCAATTTAACGGAGATTCGTGGGGGAAATGTGACTAAGAAGAAATCTCTTATACTCCACGTTTTTTATTTGTAAATTGGTAGTTCTAATAGCTTTGAAGAAAAGCAAAGGAGCAAAAAAGAAGTAGGTAGTTCATTCAATAGAAGATATGGTGTGAAAAAATAAAACAACGGAGGTTTTATAATGAATAAAGGAACACTGCAGATTACAGAAATCGAAGAAATTAGCATTCCTAATGTATTGAAGGATAAAATGAAGAATCTAATAGACCATGAATTAAAAACTCATAATCCTTATACTTGTGATCAAGAAATAGCTGCAAGCTTTTCAAGAGAGTGGCTTAATTGTTTGATTGATTATTTAAAGAAAACTTCGAATTCAGACATGAAAAAACTACTACATATGATAAAAGTTGCGAATTGTGGTGGGAACGTACCACCTACTCTTATTAAAAATATTCCATGTGATCCTATGGAAACCCTATTACCTGGGGAGAATCGCAAAGGTTTTAATTATGGTGAAGACGAAGACGATAGAATGAAAAAATATTTTTATGCAGAATGGGTCACATGGCTATTCGCCACACTTTTTAATTATGATGCTTTAATTCACCCATCCGAACATGCAGGGAAAAATAGATTTCACCTCATTTCCCCTTTGAACAACGATGAAGTTTTGCGAAATGTCGGTGCAAGCACCGGTGGTGGGAACTTTTATCAACATAACGATGCCACAGTGTATACAGATATGAAAGACCAATCAGATATTGAAGCAAGATTGAAAACATTCAATACGAACTTAGAAATTGTATCAAATAGACTTAATAAATCCGTGGAACAAATAGTGTCTGAAATTACTTGTGGAAAATTTACTAGAGTTGATGCTCTTTTATTAAAAGGAGTGTTAAATTTAAAAACTCAAACTCATATTGGAACGCCAAAATTACTTCAAAAGCATCTTGAAGAAAATCACTTCAGTAAAGATGATATATTGGCGATAAGTAAAATGCCTATTGCTCATATCGCAGGAATGGCGGATGGTGAAATATCTGGATTTGTAGGGGAAATAAACCAAATTATATTTTTGGATGATAATGGTGATATTATTGCAACTTGTTTGAATGGAGCAGAAAATAGATTGATTTATGTGGGAGAAAGTGAAGAAGAAAAATTGAAATTTGACATATTTTTAGAACTCTTACGAACAACGCCCACTTATAAGGTTCCACTTACATCTGAAGATTTATTAATTATTCCAAATTCATACTATGATAAACAAACAAATGTAACTCATGGTAGGGAAAGGTTATCTGAGGAAGAATATAAAATCCCGATTGGAGATAATAAGTACGGAAGAAGAATTGTTTGCAGGCAGTACGTTTCCAGCCGATTACGTGATCAGAAAGAAAGTTACTTTACAGATATCATTAACTAGTTTAAAGAGAGGAGGGGCGATGGGGAGGTTTGGGTTATAATAGCTCAAGCCTGCCCCTATTCTTTGTATGGATTTTACTATTGAATTACTCATACTACTATTTTTAGTAGCTGTATTAGCAGGATGGATAGATACAATTGCTGGGGGCGGTGGTATGATAACTATCCCGATAATGTTATTAGTAGGTATGTCTCCTTCTGTAGCGATAGCAACTAATAAACTACAAGGGAGTAGCGGAACCCTCATGGCAACAATGATTTTTATTAAGAAGAAAGAAATTAATCTCAAAGATATGCGTTTGTCCATCTTAATGACCTTTTTGGGATCCGTTTTCGGTGGATGGCTTGTTTTACAGATACGGGCAGAATATCTAATTATGATATTACCTTTTTTACTTATTATTATTGGTCTTTATTTTCTATTATCTCCAAATATAGCAAACGAAGATCGACCGAGAAAAATAAGTATGTTGTTGTTTGCGTTAACAGTGGCTCCGTTACTTGGATTTTATGATGGTTTCTTCGGCCCTGGAACAGGTAGCTTGATTGCTTTAGCGTTCATTCTCTTATGTGGATATAGTGCTACACGGGCAACTGCAAATGCTAAGATTTTGAATTTTACAAGTAATTTCGCTGCTTTGTTGTATTTTATTATTTTTGGCCAAATCGATTGGACAATTGGATTGATTATGATGCTTGGTCAAATTATAGGATCATATATTGGGGCGAAGATGGTGCTTACAAAAGGGACGGCATTAATACGACCAATAGTGGTTATTGTTTGCTTTGTCATGGCAATTAAAATTTTTTTACAAAATATAAACTGAATGTAATCAATATATTATTTGGATCAAAGTTAGAGTGTTTTCATGTTCTTATTGCAGTATTACGCTGTTTAAGATGTGTTCAAAATTACACAATTTGACTAGTGTAATGTATTGCGTTATGCTTTTTTTAGTATAAAAGAAAGGCTTGAAGATAATGATTCGTCGTTTGAGAAAGCTAAAAAATGTAGCTGTCGTAGTAAGCTTCTAAGTAAATAGCAAAATATATAATACTTAGAAGCGAGGAATAAAGTTATGAAGTATCCATTATTTAATCATTGGTCAGAAACAAAGTATATAAAAGATATAGTAACAAATCCACTCATTGAAGTGGGAGAGTACTCCTATTATTCAGGCTATTATAGTCATCAAAATTTTGAAGATGGCTGTGTAAGGTATTTGTGGGGGGATGCTAAGTCTCAAGCACTTTTCAATCCAATTGAACAGATGGGATGGCATCTTGATAAACTCATTATTGGGAATTATGTTTGCATTGCAAGTGGAGTAGTCATTTTAATGGGTGGTAACCATAATCATCACTCAGAATGGATTACAGTATATCCATTCGCTGAGCAAATTGAACAATCATATGAACCTAAGGGTGATACAGTCATAAAAAGTGATGCTTGGATTGGAATGAATGCTATAATAATGCCTGGCGTTACTATTGGTGAAGGGGCAATTGTTGCTGCAGGATCTGTCGTAAGTAAAGATGTTCCGCCGTATACAATAGTTGGTGGAAATCCTGCTAAGGAAATAAAGAAACGATTCACTGATACAGAAATAAACATGTTAATGGAAATGCGTTGGTTTGATTGGGATAGGAAATTGATTGAGAAGGCAATTCCGCTGTTATCTAGTCCATCCATCGAACCATTATTTGCTTTTTATAAAAATGAAGTGAAAAATAAATAAATCTGTTAGAAAAACTACATCCAGTATAGGGTGTAGTTTTTTTATTACAAAAAACTAATAGTTTAGACTAAAGAAAATTCATCTCTAATATAAGTCTAGCAAATAGCTGAATTGAGTAATTAAAATCCTTGATAGCTAATAAAGCATTAACGGGCAGTAAGACCACAACTGATTAAAGTTTCACTTTATTTTTTGTACATGTGGAACAAATGTATTATTTAGATTGTCTATTAATTGTAATCCTAAAAAATATGAAAGTACGAATCATTTTGAAAAATATAAGGGGATTAAAAATAGTGATATGTGTGGGAATACAAAGTATTAGGGCACCTAAAAGTGTCGGATGAGATGGTCTATATGAAAGCGATTCTAATGTCTTATATGTATATACAATTTGAGAACACTGTCTATTTTTTGAGATTATGTTAGAATAACGCTTTTTTTGAGTATAAAAATATTGGAGGTAACAGAAGTGAAAGGTATGTTTTGCAAGAGATTTATTGCAATAGTAACAGTGCTTACACTATTTTGTAGCATGTTCGTTACATTTGGAAGAGTAGCAGCGGAAACAGTTTCTGCTATAGAGGTTGAAGCAGGATCAGCAATTTTAATAGAAGCAAATTCCGGGAAAATTTTATATGAAAAAAATGCAGATGAATCATTGGCAATTGCTAGTATGACAAAAATGATGAGCGAATACTTAGTTCATGAAGCGGTGGATAAAGGAAAACTTAAATGGGATCAAAAAGTTAAAATCTCTGAATATGCACATAAGATTTCGCAAGATCGCTCATTATCAAACGTTCCATTAGAAAATGGTGGCTCTTATACGGTAAAAGAGTTATATGAGGCAATGGCAATTTACTCTGCAAACGGTGCAACAATTGCTTTAGTTGAAGAGATTGCTGGTAAAGAAGTCAACTTTGTAAAAATGATGAACGATAAGTCGAAAGAATTTGGAATGAAAGATTATAAATTTGTAAACTCTACAGGCTTAACAAATCACGATTTAAAAGGATATCATCCAGAAGGGACAACTCTAGACGAGAAAAATAAAATGTCTGCAAGGGATTGTGCAATTTTAGCACAACGTCTTATTCAAGATTTCCCCCAAATATTAAATACAGCAAAAATTCCTAAAAAAACATTCCAAGAGGGTGGTAAATATCCAATTGATATGGCGAACTTTAACTGGATGTTAAAAGGTTTAATTAAGCAATATGAAGGTGTAGATGGTTTGAAAACAGGAACGACTCCAGAAGCGGGAGATTGTTTCACTGGTACAGTAGAAAGAAATGGTATGCGCCTAATTTCTGTAGTGATAAAAGCAAAATCTCATACGGCACGTTTTGATGAAACAAAGAAATTATACGATTATGGATTTGCGAATTTTGAAGTGAAGAATGTCTACAGAAAAGATTCAGTAGTAAAAGGGCATGAAACAGTGCGAGTAGCAAATGCAAAAGACAAAGATGTAGTAGTTCAAACGAAGCAAGCTGTTTCACTTCCAATGCCGAAGGGCAATAAAGACATTTATAAAAAAGAATTTAAAGTATTGAATAAAAAACAAGAAGTGCCTATTAAAAAAGGTGTAACAATTAGTAAAATGATTATCTCGCCTAAAGATACTACAGATCCTGGGTTCTTATCAGGTAAATCATTACAAATAGACCTTGTAACAAAATCTGATGTGGAACAAGCAAATTGGTTTACACGTTTTATACGTAAAACAGGATCTTTTTTTAGTGGTATGTGGGATAGTGCGATTGATATAGTAAAAAGCTAATTTTATAGGATACAACTAAATGTTTCACTTTATAAAAATTTAATAAAATCTTTTCTTTGTATTAAATATTTTGTTTTACATTATGTATATAAAGAAATGGAGGTCAAATTAACTTTATACTGCTTATATTAGGAATTTAAAGAAAGAATATGTACAATTCTCCCACTACATTCTTATATTGGCCTTTATGAACAGCAAAATTTACAATTTACAAGGAGAACATTTTATGAGTAAGAGAATAAAAGAATTAGATTCCATACGAGGGTTAGCGGCACTTACTGTGGTATTTGGACATTTTTGCTTAATGCTACCATCGTTGCCTAATTCTATTAAATTTTCCCCGCTTAGGTTTTTATGGGCGGGTGGGGAAGCTGTTATCGTTTTTTATGTACTAAGTGGTTTTGTGTTATCTATGGCACTTTATCATTCAAAAACAAATTATTGGGGATATTTAATTAAGAGATTTGTAAGAATCTATATTCCTTATTATTTTTGGATAATCGTTACCTTTGTTTTATTTATTTTATTTTCGTCGTATGAAGTGGTAGGATTACGGGATTGGTTCTATGATAGGTGGCAAGGGTCTATAACAAAATTAGATATTCTAAACCACTTTGTGCTTCTTAATAACTTTTTTACGGAAAATTATAATCCAGTTATTTGGTCATTGGCTCAAGAAATGCGTATATCTATTGTGTTTCCTTTGTTATTCCTTCTTTTTTATAAACTGAATTGGAAGAAAACGATACTATTTGCATTGAGCTTTTCTTTAATTAGTGTTGTTCTTAATATGTTGCATATTGGGAAAGCTGAAGGATTTTATAATGGTTATGCTGATACACTGCATTTTACATCTATGTTTATGGTTGGAATGTTACTTTTTAAGTATCAGGAAAAACTTATCTACTCATATAGGAACATGAAAAAATTTAAAAAAGGATTTCTTATTGCATTAGGGATTATTCTATATTTATATTCCATTTTAATTTATGGTTTTTCCCGTAATGATACAACTTTCTTATTAAAAGATTGGGGTGTCGTAATGGGGGTTAGTATATTTATTATAATGGCTATGAGTAACCTAAAAGTAAAAGCATTTTTAAATAAGAGTGTATTTGTATATTTAGGAGAAATTTCATACAGTATCTATTTGTGTCATTTTCCAATCATGATGGTATTATTTAAACTTTTGTATACAAAGATACCTATCTTTTTCCTTCTTACTTTGTGCATTGCAATGACACTACTTTTTTCTATAGTTTCATATCATTTAATCGAAAAGAAATGTATCAACTGGGCAAAACAAAGAACAATAAATTTTTTGAAAAAAGTATAATTTCTAGATAGATTTTATCTCTTTAGTAAATATATGAATATGACCGATTCTTAAGTATACTTAGGAATCGGTCAATTTTGGATTCTAAATATAAATATAGTAAAGTGGAATATAATTGAAATCGAAAACCACTTAGAAATAACAATTACGGTGTGAGCTATTGTATAGTATAGATATGGTTAATAATAAAGGGGGAATACATATGTGGAAGCGATTTGTAGCAATTGGCGATAGTTTTACAGAGGGGATAGGGGATGAAGTTGAGGGAATTGCATTAAAAAGCTGGGTAGATCATTTTGTTCAACTGTGTGAAAACGATATAGAATATGCCAATTTTGCAAAGCGTGGGTTAGTAACTAAAGAAATTCGCTCGCAGCAATTGGAAAAAGCGCTAACTTTTAATCCAGATTTGGTTAGTCTCATTGCAGGGGCAAACGATGTTTTAAAAGGACGTTGGAATCACGATGCATATAAGAACGATATGGAATTTATGATAAATACATTAAGTAAAGCAGGGGCTGATATTATTATAGCAAACCTTCCAGATTTTACAGTTAGGCTTCCTTTTGCTTCTGAAAAAAAACAAGTAATAAAAGAACAATTATTAGAGGCAAATGAAGTTATACATTCACTGAGCAGAGAGTATAAGCTTCATCATGTTGATTTTTGGAATCATCATTTAGTTAATGATAATACGCTTTGGTCTAAGGATTTAATTCATCCAAACTCAAAAGGATATGTAAAAGTTGCTGAATTAATTTTTAGTAGTTTGCCTGTACAGAAGGCAAAATAATAGTTTGCAATTTAACGAATATGATATTAAGTGTATGAAGTTATGTTTTTTAGTAAATGGAAAGAACTAAACATTTAGCAAACAAAGCGTTTCTACGATATATTTCTACAGTAGTGCACAAATACAGAATCACAAAGAAAGATCACTTATGGAAATAGGTGGTCTTTAAATGTTTTTATAACTAAATTAGTATATACTGTATTACTAACAGTTTCGTACTACATAAAAATTAAGTTCTCTTATAGAAAAACTGATTTTATATTATCTTAAAATATAATAAAACGTTCAAATCATATTTTGGGTATGTATCTTAATTGTGAATGATGTGTAATTTTTTTGAAGTATAAATATCCAATAAATAGAATAGGTAGTAGGTGCAGAAGTATTAATACTATATTATTCAATTCTTGTTATGAGTACATTAGTGATTGGTAATATTATATTTTTATTATCAACTTTAGTTATTGGAATTAATTTGCATAGAAAATATGTAGGATTAGAAAAAATATACTTTATTGTATATTTTTTTTGTTTAGTTGGATTTACGGTCTCTTTAAACTATTATGTTAATAAAATTAAAAAACTTAATTCTTAATACCCTTATGGTTAAAGCTAACTATAAAATGAAAATATAACTAAATAATAGTTTGTTATGATTTGTGGATTTGGTTTTTTTATCCGAATTTTCTGATTCAAATATTTCAACTTTATGAATATAGTAGGTGAAATATTTGTGTGATAGTATTTGAGATAGAAAAAAGCCAACTTTAAAAAGGATGTGAATTGAATGTGTAAACGACTGTAAAGGGTTATATTAAGGCAACGTTTAGCTGTTATTAGTGTAAGGTAAAGATATATTTTGTAACAGTTGATATAAAAATGAAGGAATAGGTACGCTTTCGTTTGTCTGACTATTTTAAATATACGAAAAATAAGACCGATTTGAGTTTTGACGAAGTTAAATTCTAGGTGAGATGTCAATAATGATTAATTAGGTTTAATAAAGAGGTACCTTATACGCAAAAGCGTTTATATTAGTAACCTAAGGAGCTTGCTTTTATGAAAACTACTGATTCAAAAGGCCTATTAGGAAATAGGGTTTATTTACAAGTTTTCTCTGCCTATTCATTGCTTATGCTTGGTGTTTTTATTGATATGTTAGCGATTATGACTATAGTTGGGTTTGAATGGGAAGTAGATCCTACTATGATTGGGTTGATCCCTGTTGCATATGCACTTCCTGGAATTATTTTTGGCTCATGGGCAGGTGTTATTGCGGATCGTTTTAGAAAAATTCCAATTATGATGTTCTGTAATCTAATGGTTGGTCTAATAACAATTGCTCTTTTATTTGTACAAGATATCCACTGGCTCTTAGTGGCATTAATGATTCGTTCCATTTTTATTGTTTTCTATTATCCTGCACAGCAAACACTAACAAGACAGATTGTATCCCCGGACTTGCTTACTAAAGCAGTAAGTATCAACGGAATAGTAGAGCAGGGTACAAAGATAGTAGGCCCACTTATAGGGGGCATGTTGCTGAGCTGGTTTCAACCAGAGTTCTGCCTCATTATAAGAGCTATAAGTTGTTTATTAGCTACCTTGGTTCTGATACCCACAATAAAATTTAAAGAAACTATATCGAAAGAATTTGTTGAAAAGCAAAAACAAAGTACTTGGACCGCTTGGGTACAAGGGTGGGGTTATGTGTTATCTAATCGGATAATATTATCAACCATGATTTTCGTTACAATAGCCATGGCAGTATTACAATTAGTAGACTCACAATTCCCAACTTTATTTAAGAGCTTATTCCCACATGATAAAAGTAAAATGGGATATATCATTTCTATTATTGGTCTTGGCGGAATACTTGGTGCATTACTAACTCAGAAATTAAAACAATTTCAATATGGCTGGGTAGTATGTGGAGGTATGGTTTTAATGGGAATTGGTTTTGGGGGGATTGGTTTGATAACGCCCGGTACGGTCTTCGTTTTAGCCTATTTAATTAGTTTTATCGCTGGTATCGGAAGTGGGCTGATGCTTGTATCTAATCAAGTCATTTTACAAATAGAATCCGATCAAGATCAAGTAGGAAGAGTATTTGGTATACAAAGCAGTTTAACAAACGCAGTTCTAATTATTTCTCCTGCTATGAGTGGTCCATTAGTGCATTTGTTTGGAGTAACTCAACTCTATGTTTATGGAGGGATTGGGCTTGTTATTATTGGAGTAATTGGAGTTTCACTGCAGAAATATTTATGGGCTAAACATAAACACGAACCTATAAGAGCAAATAATTTTTGAAGGGAAGATTTTTATGACCAATGAGGAATGCTATCCATTAAGCCATCCGCAGCGAAGAATATGGTATACAGAAGTCGTTCATTCTGATAAAGGAATATGTAATTTAAGATTTTTATTTAAACTTCATCGAAAAATGAATTATTCAAAATTAAACCAAGTTGTGAATCGCGTTATCAGTGAAAATGACGGTCTGTGCATTAGGTTAAAAGAAAATGGGCATCAGGAACCGAAACAATATTTTACTAAACATGAAGAACAAGAATTTGAGTTTTTTGATTTCAGTAATGTGGAGAATACAAATTTGCTTGAGGAATGGATTGAGCAGAAAACAAAAGAAACGTTTACATTATTTAATTCAAATTTATACTATTTCGCTTTAATAAAATTAAACGATAATGAATGTGCAGTCTTTGGAAATGTTCATCATATTATTATGGATGGTTTATCAATTCAAATATTTACTGAGCAGATTGCAAAATATTATTATGACATGCATAACGAGAATGAGGAAGGCGAAATTAAAAATTCATATGTTCAATTTCTGACCAACGAACAAACATACTTGAATAGTAGTCGCTTTCAAAAAGATCAAAAGTTTTGGTTAGAGGAATTTAAAACACTGCCATCTGTGACTGGATTGAAGCCTTATAATACGTACCAAGTTAGTACAAAAGCATCACGTGAGACGTTTATATTAACGGAACATTTGAAGAGAAAGATAGAAAAATTTTCTGAAGAATACAAAAATAGTTTATATACTCTTTTTGTTGCTGCTTTTTCGTTGTCCATGTATCGGTGGACCTCATCGCTTGATATTGGTTTAGGAATGGCTTACGGCAACCGTATGAGTAAAATGGAACGAAAATTGATTGGAATGATGGTGAGTACAGTTCCTTTAAGAATGGATATTGATCCAGAAGAAGAAGTACTTTCATTTATTAGTAGAGTGTCCAGAAAACAAAGTAAATCATTAAGACACCAGAAATATCCATTTGATTTGTTATTAAAGCAGATTAATAAAGAGAATAACAGTAATGTGAGACTTTTCGGAACTACGATTGATTATAGGGATCGTGATGAAAGTGGTGACTCACTATGGATTCCAAACAGTGAAGAAGTACAAGATTTTGCAGTTCATATTGAAAATCTAATTGATATAGACTCTTTACATGTACATATTGATTATCGTGAGGAGCTATTTTCTAAGGAAGAGATAGAACGATTCTTTAACGTTATGCTAGTGATACTGGAAAATATTTTTGAAAACCCAAAGCAGAAGGTGGCTGAAATAGAAATCATTTCTGAGGAAGATAAAAGAAAAAGTTTAGTTGAGTTCAACAATCCTAAACTGGATGTCCCACCTCAAGTAACTATTCATGAAATGTTCGAACGGCAAGCGATGATTTATCCAAATGCTATTGCAGTTACGTATGAAAAAGAAAAAATTACTTATAAGGAGCTTAATGAACGTGCAAACCAGTTAGCTCATTATCTGCAGAAAAAGGGAGTAGGACCTGATACTTTAGTTGGACTGTGCGTTGAACGTTCCCTCGAAATGATTGTAGGTATTTTAGGGATTTTGAAGGCTGGTGGGGCTTATGTTCCACTTGATCCTACATACCCAGAGCAGCGACTTCAATATATTTTAGAAGATGCTAGCATTCAGTTATTCGTAACGCAAGAAAGTTTAAAAGAATTGAACTGGTTACCAGAAAATGTTGAGTCGATTTGCCTGGATCGTGATCAAGATGAGATTGGGAAAGAAAGTAAGACTTTGCCGGTTTCTAGTGTCGGTCCCCAAAATCTGGCATATGTAATCTATACTTCGGGATCAACGGGAAATCCAAAAGGCGTTATGATAGAGCATCACAATGTTATACGGTTATTTAAATCGACGGATTGTTTGTATCAGTTTAATGAAAAAGATACTTGGACGCTTTTTCATTCGTATGCATTTGATTTCTCAGTATGGGAAATTTGGGGAGCGTTATTATATGGTGGGAAATTAGTTGTTGTTCCGTACTGGATTAGTCGATCACCTAAGGATTTTTATCAATTATTGGTGGAGGAAGAAGTCACAGTTCTAAATCAGACACCTTCCGCATTCCGCCAATTAATACGAGTGTGTGAACAAGAAGATAAGAATAAAAATTTGCAGCTGCGTTACGTGATATTTGGCGGAGAAGCGTTAGAACCTATTGGCTTGTTACCGTGGTTTCAAAGGTATGGGGAGAAAAAAACACAGTTAATTAATATGTATGGAATTACAGAAACTACAGTTCATGTTACATATTATCCAATTACTCAAGATGATGTGCAGCATGCTTCAAGAAGTAATATTGGAAAGCGGATTCCCGATTTAGAAGTGTATATACTAGACGCTTATCAACAACCTGTTCCTATAGGTGTTGATGGTGAACTTTATATTGGTGGAGCAGGATTGGCACGTGGATATTTAAATAGACCTGAATTAACAGCAGAGCGTTTTATATCTCATCCATTTAGTAGTAATCCGAAAGCAAGATTATACCGGACAGGAGACTTAGCTAGGTATTTGCCAGATGGGAATCTAGATTATCGTGGAAGAATTGATCATCAGGTTAAAATACGTGGTTTCAGAATTGAGATTGGGGAAATTGAGTCTACTTTAAATACATATGCATCTGTAACAGAGGCAGTTGTAATTGTAAGAGAAGATCAGCCGGGCGATAAAAGATTAGTAGCATATGTTGTAGGAGATGGAAATGTAGATGCGTGGAGAGAGTATCTTAAAGCGAAACTACCAAGTTATATGGTTCCTTCGGGATTTGTGGCGATGGAAGCTATTCCACTTACAGCTAACGGTAAAGTTGATCGTGAGGCCTTACCTATGCCAGAGGAAAAGCAGATTAATAGTGAATGTGTTGGCCCTCGGAATAGTAACGAACAGATACTGACTACCATTTGGAAGCGAGTATTAGGTGTTAAAAAGGTGGGAATCTATGATAATTTCTTTGAAATTGGTGGCGACTCGATTCTCAGTATTCAAATCATATCTCAAGCAAGTCAAGTGGGGTTAAAACTTACTCCAAAGCAAATGTTTGAATGCCCAACTATCGCTGAGCTGGCACAAGTGGCTATAGAAACGCAGGGAGTACAAGCGGAGCAGGGAATTGTGATAGGTGATGTGCCTCTTACTCCAATTCAGTGCTGGTTCTTCGAGCAAGAACATCCACATATAGAGCATTGGAATCAATCAATGCTTTTAAGAGTAAAAGAAAGATTGAATGTGAAATTACTAGAGGGAGCGATATTAAATTTACTGAAACATCATGATGCTTTACGTTTCCGGTACGAACAGTTACCAAACGGAACGTGGAGGCAGAGAAATGAAGGGACTGATGAGCTGTCAGTACTCCATGTTGTAAAACGTAATCAAGTTAATGAAAAAGAGTGGAATAAAATAATACAAGAAGAGATGAACATTAATCAAGCTAGTTTCAATTTAGTTACTGGTCCGTTAATGAGAGTATTGTACTTTGAAGATAACTTGACTGGAAATGATCGAATATTCTGGGTGATTCATCATTTAGTAGTAGATGGAGTGTCATGGAGGATCCTATTGGAAGATTTACAGGTGGTATATAACCAGATGAAACAAGGTCAAGAAGTTCGCTTACCTGCGAAAAGTACATCTTTTAAAGAGTGGTCTGAACGACTCCAGACATACAGTGATTCGGGTATTTCAAAAGAAGTACAAAATTATTGGAATGAACAAGTAGAAAAAGAAACGATGAAAATTCCAATGGACTATCCAATACAAGAAACAACAGAAGAATCGATTGATCAAGTGACGAGGACTCTAGGAATAGAAGAAACACAAACATTGTTATACGAAGTTCTAGTCACTCATAAGACAAGGATTGATGAGGTACTATTAACGGCATTAGGACAAGCTATCGTTGATTGTATAAATCAGCAAACCGTTTCTATTCATCTAGAAGGACACGGAAGAGAAGAGATGATTGAAGGTATTGATTTATCAAGGACAGTGGGCTGGTTCACGAGTATTTATCCCGTTCATCTCAATTTTCAAGGAACTCAGACACCTATTGAAGGGTTAAAGGCTGTCAAAGAACAGTTACGTCGAATTCCAAATCGCGGAGTTGACTATGGTATTTTACGTTACTTGAATAAAGGATTACTTCCGTTTTATCAGCAAAAGCCTTCAATAAGCTTTAACTATTTGGGCCAATTTGATCAGGTGTTTTCAAGGGACTCTTTGTTTATGCAAGAGACAGGATTTACATTTTTAGATCATGCTCCAGATTCCAAACCGTCTCATCTAATTGATGTTATCGGAATGGTGAAAGATGAAAAGTTACATTTTATTTGGATGTATAGTAGGGAACAGTTTTCTAAATTAAAAATTCAAGTGATAGCAGATGGTATGTTAAGGCATCTCCGTCAACTTATAAATAAACCAACAACAGAGTCTGCTTTTACGGTATCAGATTTTGCTGATGCAGAGGATCTTACGGAAGAAAACTTAAGCAAAGTATTACTTAAATTAACAAAAAAGAGGGTGTAAAAATGGGAGACGTTATTGATATATATGGTTTATCACCTTTGCAAAAAGGAATACTGTTTCATACTTTATACGATCAAGATGATGAACATTCTTTTTCCTATATTGTACAAGTAGGTTTCTTGCTCGGGGGGCAATTGGATGTTGCTACTTTTGAAAAAGCTTGGGAATATGTTATTCAACGACATGAGGTTCTGCGCTCAGTATTTGTTTGGGAAGAAGTAGAAAAACCTCTACAAGCAGTTTACGAACGTCTTCCTTTTACTATTCATCAAGAGGATTGGAGTACCTATTCGCATGAGGAGAAGGAGAAGAAATTACAACAGTTTTTGACTGCAGATCGTAGGAAAGGATTTTTATTGGATGAAGCACCATTGATGAGAGTCACTGCGATTAAAGAAGCAAAAGAGGAAACGAGAATTATCTGGACACATCATCATATTTTGCTAGATGGATGGAGTGTGTCATTGGTCTTTAGTGAAGTGATGGAAGTTTATCTCAAGATGATAAAGGGAGAATTGTTGAATCTTCCTAAATCTCTTCCTTATAAAAAATATATTCAATGGATAAATAAACAAGATCAAAGTCAAGCAGAGGAATTTTGGAAAGAAGAATTAAAAGGGTTCTATGCACCCACTCCATTAGCAATGGAAAGAAAGGATCAAGGACAAGAGAAGGGTTATGGAGAGTTTGCTTATCAAGTATCTGAGGAACTTACTGAGAGTTTACAAAAGTGGGTACGAAATAGTCGATTAACGTTGAATACGTTAGTACAAGGTGCATGGGCTTATTTGCTGAGTAGGTATAGCGGTGACAGTGACGTCGTATTTGGCGTAACTAGCGCTGGACGTCCTACTGATTTAATAGGAGCAGAGAATATGGTGGGGCTATTTATTAACACATTACCTACCAGAATTCGATTAACGGATAATGCATCAGTAGTAGATTGGCTTCGTAAAATACAAATGAAAGAAATGGAACGAAGACAGTATGAGTATAATTCGTTGATAGATATTCAAGGCTGGAGTGAGGTTCCGCGAAATTGCTCCTTATTTCATACCTTGTATGTGTTTGAAAATTATCCAATTCAAGGTGAGAGAAATGATGATTTAAGATTACTAGATGTTAAAAGCACGGAACAAACAAATTATCCTTTAACACTCATTGTAATGCCCGGTAAGAAAATTACTTTAAAGTTGATGTATGATCGAAGCTATTTTAATGAAGAAACAATAAATCTGATTCAGAATCACTTATTGCAAATATTAATTCAGATGACGAAGAGCCTAGATTCAAAACTATTTGAAATTACTCATTTAACAGAAGAAGAACAAATACAGTTACTAGAGGAATGGAATCATACTCAAGTTAATTATTCGGCTGAAGGCATGATTCATACGATGTTTGAGGAGCAAGTAAAAAAAACACCGGAAGCAATCGCGGCTAGTTACGAAAATGAACAAATTACCTATAAAGAGTTGGAGAAGCGTGCAAATCAGTTAGCTCATTATTTACAAAAGCATGGTGTAGGCCCAGAGTCTCTAGTTGGGGTATATATGGAACGTTCATTACAAATGATGATAGCGTTATTAGGTATTCTAAAATCAGGAGCAGCGTATGTTCCACTTGACCCTACTTATCCAGAGAGTCGACTTCGATATATATTAGAGGATGCTGGAATCGAAGTACTAGTGACGGAAGAAGATTCTAAAAATTTGTTTGTGTCTGAAAATATAGAAACGATTTGTATGAATAAAGATTACACTGCAATTGAAAAAGAAGAAACAACCCCATGTATAAGTGGTGTAACAGGAGAAAATTTAGCGTATGTTATGTATACTTCAGGATCTACAGGGAATCCAAAGGGAGTAATGATTGAGCATCATTCAGTAATTAATTATCTAGAATGGATGCAACATAAATATCCGCTTTCTGAAAAAGATGTGGTCTTGCAGAAAACGCCATTCTCATTTGATGTCTCTGTTTGGGAATTGTTTTGGGGCATTCATGTTGGTGCAAGTGTATCTTTCCTACCTCCAGGTGGAGAAAAAGATCCTTCTATTATAGCTGAAGTGATTAAACAACATCAGGTTACTATAGTTCAATTTGTACCTTCGATGTTATCTGTTTTCTTAGATTACTTCAATCATATTGAATTGAACATGAATTGTTCGTCCGTACGCCATGTATTTTCTGGTGGAGAAGAACTAAGTTCAGGGTTAGTTAGACGTTTTCAACAGAAATGGGATTATAGTGGACAAGTGAAATTAACCAACTTTTATGGGCCAACTGAAGCCACTATTTATGTCAATGCATTTGATATTCAGCCTAATCAAGAATTTGTTTCTATTGGGCAGCCAATACAGAACACGCAATTATATGTATTAGACCAAAATCAACGCTTGCAATCAATAGGAATTGAGGGTGAGTTATATATTGGTGGTGCTGGTTTAGCACGTGGATACTTAAATCGTCCGAATCTTACTGCTGAAAAATTCGTTTCGCACCCATTTCGATTGGGGGAACGACTATATCGAACAGGAGATTCAGTAAGATATCTAACTGATGGAAATATAGAATTTATAGGTAGAATGGATCATCAAGTCAAAATGCGTGGTTTTAGGATTGAATTAGGTGAAATTGAAGCCACTTTAGAAAAATGTTCGTTTATTAAAGAGGCTGTCGTATTAGTTAGAGAAGATCGTCCAGATGATCAACGATTGGTTGCATATGTAATAAGCGATGGAAATACCCAAGAGTGGAGAGAGTATTTACAAAACCAATTACCGAATCATATGATTCCAGCGCACTTTATAGAGTTAGAACATTTCCCGCTTACTCCAAATGGGAAAATTGACCGAAAGGCCTTGCCAGCACCTGATGAGCAAGCTATTGAAGATTTAAATGCGCTACCTCGGACGCCATCGGAAGAGCTTATTGCCTCGGTTTGGAGTCAAGTGTTAGGAACAGAAAATATTGGTATTCAAGATTCCTTCTTTGAACGTGGTGGGCACTCACTACTTGCTACTCAAATCGTCTCTAGATTGCAAGAACTGTTCCAAATTAAAATTCCATTACGTGAACTTTTCAAGCACGATACAGTGGAAGCATTGGCGAAACGAGTAGATCAGTTACGAAAAGAAGATAAAAAACGAGAGGTTGCTCCTCTTGTACCTATGAAACGAGAAGAAGTTATCCCACTTTCCTATGCGCAGAAACGTCTATGGTTTATTGATCAATTAATGCCAAATAGTGCTATGTACAATATTCATGCAGCGTGTCGCTTAACAGGTAAATGGTCAATTGAAGCATTGGAGGTCGGATGGAATCAATTGTTGGAGCGTCATGAATCATTAAGGACGACAATTCTAGAACAAGAGGGTGAACCTTTTCAACAGGTTCAATCTCATGTGTTCAGACATATTCCTCAAACGAATCTAACAGATCTTTCTTTGGAAGATAGGGAAAGAGAAATGAAACGCCTTATTCAAAACGAGGCGGAGGAACCATTTCATTTTGGACAAGATCCTCTGATTCGAACACGAATATTGAAAGTGGACAGGGAAGAATGGGTTCTCATTTGTACGATGCATCATATTATTTCAGATGGATGGTCAATGGGAATCTTACTTGAAGAATGGATGGCTTTTTATGAAGGAGCACTAACCGGAAAACCAGTGGAATTGAAGGAGTTATCTATCCAATATGCAGATTTTGTCATGTGGCAGAAGGAATGGCAAAAAGAGGAGAATTTGAATCAGCATCTTCAATATTGGAAGGAAGAATTATCTGGGGAACTACCGGTTTTACAATTACCGATGGATCGTCCTCGACCTGCAGTTCAAACCTATCGTGGTGCAAGTCAGTCCTTAATAGTGGCGAATTCCCTACAGGAAAAGCTCAAAGATTTAAGTTTGCAAGAAGGATGCACTTTATTTATGACATTGATGGCAGCGTATCAAAGCTTCCTTTCTCGTTATACAGGACAGGACGACATTATAGTTGGAAGCCCAATCGCTAATCGAAATGTGAAAGAGATTGAGGGGTTAATAGGATTCTTTGCAAACACGTTGGTTTATCGAGCTGATTTCAGTGGGAATCCGACGTTCCAAGAACTATTGTCGCAGGTAAGAAAAAAAGCGCTAAAAGCATACGAGTATCAGGACATCCCATTTGAGAAAGTGGTAGAATTCGTAAAACCTGAACGGAATACAAGTCATTCACCAATATTCCAAACTATGTTTACTTTACAGAATACGAAACAAGAATTTCTTCAGCTATCTAAAAGACAAATGGAACTCATGGAAAGCCATGCTTCTGTTGCCAAATTTGATTTGAGTTTATTTGCTTCTGAGACGGAAGAAGGATTATCACTAACCTTTGAATATAATACTGATTTGTTTAATGATACAACCATTGAACGTATGGCAAGTCATTTTAAACATTGGTTAAATCAAATTGTCTCTCATCCAAAATGTGTACTATCAGAACTGAATATGTTATCGAAAGTAGAATATAAGCAACTACTAGAGGAATGGAATAAATCGCGTGTTATAGATATGGAAGAAAGTACGATTCATACAATGTTTGAAGAACAGGTGAAAAAAACACCAGAAGCAATTGCAGTAGTGTGCGAAGATGAAGAACTAACATATCGAGAGTTGGACGAACGCTCGAATCAGTTGGCACATTATTTACAAAAAAATGGTGTAACATGCGAATCATTGGTTGGGATTTGCGTTACACGTTCATCCGAGATGATTGTCGGTCTCTTAGGAATTATGAAGGCGGGAGGAGCATATGTCCCAATTGATCCAGCGTATCCAGAAAGTCGACTGCAGTACATTTTAGAAGATGCTCAAATAAAGGTACTGGTGACACAGGAAAAGTTACGACAAAAAATGGTTATACCTAAATTCGTTGACGTGATTTGTATTGATTGTAATCGAGCAGAAATAGAACAAGAAGTAACTACGGTATGTATGAGTGAAGTGACGGGCGATAACTTAGCCTATATTATCTATACTTCAGGTTCCACTGGAAATCCAAAGGGAGTAATGATTGAGCACAGGAATACAGTAACAATGATTCATTGGGCGCATCACACGTATTCCCGAAAGGAATTAGCGGGAGTGTTAGCTTCAACTTCGCTATCTTTTGATTTATCCGTTTTTGAAGTATTTGTTCCCTTAACGATGGGTGGTAAGGTGATTGTCACTGAAAATGCTCTACATCTAGAGAAGTTGTCTACCAAAGGTGTGACTTTGGTTAATACTGTGCCATCGGCAGCGAAGGAACTGGTTCGAGCAAAAACAATCCCTTCTTCGGTAAAGGTGATGAATTTGGCTGGTGAACCATTGCCATATTGGCTAGTTCAAGATTTATACGAGAGAGGTACGATTGAAAAGGTGTACAACCTATATGGACCGTCCGAAGATACTACGTATTCCACGTATATGGAATTAGAAAAGGGTGTCATGCATAGAGTGCCACCAATTGGTAAACCAATATTCAATACAGAAGTATATGTACTGAGTGCCGAACAAAAAATGGTTCCAATTGGTGTAGTTGGTGAGCTATACATTGGTGGATCAGGGTTAGCACGTGGATATTTAAACCGCCCTGACTTAACGCGAAATCGTTTTATACCGCATCCGTTTAAAGAAGGAGAGCGAGTATACCGGACTGGAGATCTAGTAAGGTATTTACCAGATGGAAATTTGGAGTATGTTGGACGAATCGATCATCAAGTGAAAATTCGTGGGTTCCGGATTGAACTAGGAGAAATTGAAGCGACATTACAAAGGCATACACTAGTTAACGAAGTTATTGTGATGGTGCGGGAAGATTATCCTGGCGATCCGCGTTTGATCGCCTATGTTGTAGGAGACGGGGATGCTCAAAAGTGGCGTAATTATCTCAAGGATCAACTACCAAATTATATGATTCCAGCCTATTTTGTTGGATTAAATGCATTTCCACTCACTCCTAATGGGAAAATTGATAGGAAGGCCTTACCAGCGCCAGAGAGACAGGAGATAGCAAGTGGTTATATTGCTCCTCGTACGTCTACGGAAAAAACAATCGTTTCGATATGGCATGAAGTTTTAGGTATGGAAAACATCGGAATTCAAGATTCGTTTTTTGAAATTGGTGGCCATTCACTACTCGCTACGCAAGCTGTTTCCAATCTTAAAGAGGCTTTTGAAATCGAGATACCATTGCATGATTTATTTATGTTTCATACGGTGCAGCAATTGGCAGAACAGATTGATCAATTGCTCTATAACAAAAATCAAGAAATGCAGAATGATAGTAAGGAGAGTGTAAGTCTTCAAGACTATATTCAAAAAGAAGCAGCAGTCAGTAATGATGAAGAATTACTAGAACTGCTTAAGCAATTAGAAGAGCTATCAGAGGAAGAAGCACATGGGATATTCGAGAGTAATTTGATTGAGGAAGGGGTAAAAAAATGAGAAGTGATTTACTTGCAAAGCTGAGTTCACTTTCTCCTGAGAAGAGAGCATGGCTTCAGAAGCAAATGCAAAAAAAGGAGAATAAAGAAGCACTCCCGTTGTCTTATGCGCAACAACGTTTGTGGTTTATGGACAGATTTAACCCAAACAGTTCTTTATATAATATTCCAACAGTATGGCATCTAAAAGGAAATTGGATACCTGAAGCATTAGAGAAGGGATTCAATCGATTCATTGAACGTCATGAATCATTACGAACTGTTTTTAAAGAAGTAGGAGAACAGCCTGTGCAACAAATTCTCGAATTTCTTCCTAGAGCATTACCTGTAAGGGATTACTCTCAACTTCCTCTAAAAGTAAAAGAAAAAGAGGTAGATAGTTTAATTGCGAGAGAAGCGCAAGAACCATTTGATTTAATGAATGGTCCTTTAATTCGTAATCAGCTTGTTCAATTAGAGAAGGATGAATGGTTATTACTGTGTACGATGCATCATATTATTTCTGATGCTTGGTCCATTGATATATTCATGAATGAATTACTTGCTTTCTATGAAGAAGAAATGGGTGGAAATCCTGCTAAATTAAGTTCATTATCCATTCAATATGCAGACTTTGCGAAGTGGCAAAAGGAGTGGTTGCAAGGTGATGTGCTAAATCGTCAGCTTACGTATTGGCAGGAAGAATTGTCTGGGGAGCTTCCTATCTTACAACTGCCAGTGGATCGACCTCGGCCGGTTAAGCAGACGTACTCTGGGGCTACGCATCATGTGATTTTTCCTTATAAATTGCTCAGTCAATTGAAGGATATAAGTCGACAAGAAGGATCTACTTTATTTATGACTTTAATGGCCGCATACCAGAGCTTTCTTGCTCGTTATACGGGACAAAAAGATATTCTAGTTGGTAGCCCGATTGCAAATCGGAACCATAAGGGAGTAGAAGGATTAATTGGTTTCTTTGTTAATACGTTGGTTTATCGATCAGATTTGAGTGGCACCCCTACTTTTCGGGAGATTTTGAACCAAACAAAGAAAAAGGCGTTAAAAGCATACGAATATCAAGATATCCCATTTGAAAAAGTGGTAGAAGCTGTGCAACCTGAACGAAGCATGAGTCATTCCCCTATATTTCAGACCATGTTTACGCTACAGAATATAAAACAAGAACGACTAGATTTGCCTGATAGAAGTATTGAAATGGTAGAAAGTAATATGTCTATTGCTAAATTTGATTTGAGCTTAACTGCCTATGAAGTGGAAGAAGGTCTATTCGTCTCATTTGAATACAACACGGATTTATTTGATAGTAGTACCATTGCGCGTATGGCAGTACATTTTGAGAACTGGCTAAATGAAATCACGTATCATCCAGATGAATCATATACAAAGCTGTCAATGTTATCGGATACTGAGCAAAAACAACTCCTAGAAGAATGGAATGATACGGACGTAGTTTATAGTCATGATTGTATGATTCATGAGCTATTTGAGCAACAAGTTGCACGGACACCTGATGCAGTGGCGGTAGTTTATGAGGGTGGAAAGCTAACGTATCAAGAACTGAATGAAAAATCGAATCAATTGGCACATTTTCTACAAAAACGAGGTATCGGACCTGAATCATTGGTTGGTATATGTATTGAACGTTCTCCTGATATGATTATTGGTCTCTTTGGGATTTTGAAGGCAGGTGGGGCTTATGTCCCACTGGACCCAAGTTATCCCGAAAACCGCCTAAGATATATTTTGGAGAATTCACAAATTCAAGTGCTGTTAACAAAAGAAACACTACAGGACTGGTTACCTAAAGATATTCAAGCAATTTGTTTAGACCGGGATCAAGTGATGATTTCTAAAGAGAGTAATTTAGCTCCGGTAAGTGGAGTAACAGCAAATAACTTAGCCTATATCATATACACTTCGGGTTCGACAGGAAATCCAAAGGGGGTAATGATTGAACATCATTCCGTTATCAATCGCCTACAGTGGATGCAGAAAAAATATCCATTGTCCGAGGAGGATACAATCCTACAAAAGACACCGTTTTCGTTCGATGTTTCTGTCTGGGAATTATTTTGGTGGTCATTTGTAGGAGCACGTGTTTGTTTACTTCCACCAGGAGGAGAGAAAGATCCTGCGGTGATTGAGGAGTATATTGAACGATACCGTGTATCCACCATGCACTTTGTTCCGTCGATGTTATCTACTTTCTTAGATTATATGGAACTATATAATTCGAAAAGGGATGTCTCGTCTTTAATTCAAGTTTTTACTAGTGGAGAAGCGTTAAACACTGAGCAGGTTCGCCGGTTTAAGGGGATCTTTTACAATGCTCAGCAAACAAAGTTAATTAACTTGTATGGTCCTACTGAAGCAACTGTGGATGTGACTTATTACGATTGTGATTTAGAAAAAGAACCAATGCTTATTCCGATTGGTCGTCCGATTAATAATACAGAGTTGTATGTGTTAGATCAATATCAACAAGTGGTCCCGATTGGTGTGGCAGGGGAACTTTACCTTGGAGGAGTAGGATTAGCACGTGGCTACTTCAATCGACCGGATTTAACTACTGAACGTTTTATTCCGCATCCCTTTAAGGACGGGGAACGATTATATCGAACGGGTGACTTGGTGAGATATATGAATGATCGTAACTTGGAATATATTGGAAGAATAGATAATCAAGTTAAAATTAGAGGATTCCGAATTGAATTGGGAGAAATTGAAGCAGCTTTACATGATCACTCATCTGTAAAAGAGGCAGTCGTGTTGGTGAAGGAAGATCGACCAGGAGATAAGCAGTTAATAGCTTATGTAGTGGGTGAAGGCGATACTGGGGAGTGGCGTGAATATCTCAAGAAGCAACTGCCACATTATATGGTTCCGGCATACTTTTTCAAAATTGAAGGTATGCCACTCACTCCAAATGGTAAGGTGAATCGGAAAGCCTTACTGGAATTAGAAGAACAGTTCATAAGTGAAGATATTATTTCATCACGAACACCAGTGGAGGAGCTTATCGTTTCCGTTTGGAGCCAAGTGTTAGGAATAAAAAATATTAATGTTCAGGATTCCTTTTTTGAAATCGGTGGTCATTCACTACTAGCTACTCAAGTAGTTTCACGTTTACAGGGAATTTTTCAAATCGAATTACCAGTACGTGAACTATTTGAATATACAACGGTGGAGTCACTGGCAAAGCGACTAGATCAGTTACGTAAAGGAGATAAAAAACGAGAGATTCCGCCGCTAATACCAATGAAGCGAGGAGAAGCTATCCCACTATCTTATGCCCAACAACGCTTATGGTTCATTGATCAATTTACACCTAATAGTGCCCTTTACAATATGCCAATGGTATGCCGCCTTACAGGGAATTGGCTACTTGAAGCATTGGAAACGGGATGGAATCAACTAATAGAACGTCATGAATCACTGCGGACGGTCTTTCACGAAGTGAACGGTCAACCCGTACAGCAAATTGAACCGTATGCTTTTCAATCAATTCCGAAAACGGATTTAACTATGCTTTCTTCTGAAGATCAAGAAGAAGAAGTTAAACGTTTAATTCAACAAGAAACAGAAGTGCCATTTGATTTAACAGAAGGTCCATTAATCAGGACAAGTATTTTGCATGTGGGAGAGGAAGAATGGATACTCCTTTGTACTCTACATCATATCATTTCAGATGGATGGTCAATGGGAATCCTACTTGAAGAATGGATGGTATTTTATGAGAAAGCAATGGATGGAAAGGTAGCGGAACTTGAACCATTACCGGTTCAATATGCTGACTTTGCTCAGTGGCAAAAAGGATGGCTAAAGGAGGAGGTGCTTGATCAACAACTCCAATATTGGAGGGAAGAATTGTCTGGGGAGCTTCCTGTACTCCAACTTCCTATGGATCGCCCGCGTCCCGCAATACAAACTCATCACGGGTCGACATACACTCTGGTTCTGCAAGGCACGCTACATGATAAATTGAATGAACTTAGTCGAAAAGAAGGGGCTACACTCTTCATGACGCTTTTAGCTGCATATCAAAGTTTTCTATCTCGTTATACGGGACAAGAAGATATCCTGGTCGGAAGCCCAATTGCGAATCGGAATTATAGAGAAATTGAAGGACTAATTGGTTTCTTCGTTAACACGCTGGTTTATCGAGCTAATTTAAGTGGTAGACCGACATTTCAAGATGTACTATATCAGGTTCGTCAAAAGGCATTGAAGGCGTATGAATATCAAGATATTCCATTTGAAAAAATTGTAGAAGTTGTGCAACCGGAACGAAGTACAAGTCATTCGCCAATCTTCCAGACTATGTTCATCTTGCAAAATATGAAACAAGAGTTTCCGATGTTATCTAGTAGAAGTATTGAAATGATAGAAAGCCATAGTCCAATTGCAAAGTTTGATTTAAGTGTAATGGCAACTGAGACGGAAGAGGGATTACTTTTTACTTTTGAGTACAATAAGGATTTATTCAATGCTACTACTATTGAACGGATGGCAGGACACTTTGAGAAATGGCTACATGAAGTTTCTCATCGCCCACAAAATCCGTTGCATGACCTGAGCATGCTATCAGAACCCGAACGTACTTTGTTATTAGAAACATGGAATGACACTGTAATGGAAATGTCTCATCAGGGTCTTATTTGCGACAGGTTTGAGGAGCAAGTAGCAAGGCGTCCGGATGCGATTGCGGTAGTTGATCAAACAAAACAGTGGACTTATGGTGAACTGGATACACAAGCAAATCAGTTGGCAAATGTTTTACGGCGAAAGGGAGTAGCCCCAGAGTCAGTGGTAGGAGTTTATCTTCCGAGGTCAGCTGAGCTAATGGCAAGTTTACTAGGCATTTTAAAAGCTGGTGGAGCTTATGTTGTTTTAGATCCGTTATATCCAAAATCAAGGTTAGAATACATGATTGAAGATGCAGGAATTCAATTTGTAGTGACGGCGGAAGGACAAGAAGGACATTTCGCACACGTCGAAATGGTGAGGTTAGAAGAACTAACAGTGGAAAGCGTAATCGCACCTACACGTCAAATAAATCCAGAGAACTTAGCCTATATTGTTTATACCTCTGGTTCTACAGGAAAACCGAAGGGTGTCATGGTTGAAAATCGCTCATTAATGAATATGGTTTCTTGGCATCAAGAAGTTTATCATATTTCAGCAGAGGATCGTGCGACTCAGATTGCAGGGGTTGCTTTTGATTCGGCTGTCCAGGAGATTTGGCCGTATCTAACTGCTGGCGCAGCACTCTACTTGTCAACAGAGGAACTGAGAATTAATCCAGAAGCGCTAAGGGACTGGCTCATCGATTCACAAATAACAGTTAGTTTTGCACCTACGCCTATTCTGGAAAGACTATTGAAATTATCTTGGCCAGATAAAACGGAGCTTCGTTTTATCATTACTGGTGGGGATCAATTAACGCAGTATCCATCTAACGATATTCCTTTTGCGGTAATTAATCAGTATGGTCCATCGGAAAATACCGTTGTTACCACAGATTGTTACGTACCTGTAGGAGTGACAACAGGTACGCCATCGATTGGTCGACCGATTGCGAATACAGAAGTTTATGTGTTAGATTCTCATCTTCAGCTAGTACCAATTGGTGTAATTGGAGATCTCTATATTGGAGGGAAGAGCCTTGCACGTGGATATGCTAATCGTCCGGATCTTACAAAGGAAAAATTTATTCCACATCCTTTCAAGTCAGGAGAACGTCTCTATTATACAGGAGACAAAGCAAGTTATCTTTCTGATGGTAATCTCCAGTTCCATGGACGTATAGATGACCAAGTGAAAATTCGTGGTTTCCGGATTGAATTGGGAGAAATAGAAGCTGTTTTGCAGGCGCATTCTTCTGTGAAAGAAGCTGTTGTATTGGCGCGAGAGGATAATCAAGGTGATAAGAGATTAGTAGCTTATGTAGTTGGTGAAGGAAGTGTCCATGAATGGCGAGAACATCTACAAACACATTTACCTAATTACATGGTTCCAACAAACTTTATTGAGATGGAATTTTTACCACTTACACCGAATGGAAAGCTTGATTTGAAGGCATTGCCTATACTTAGTGAACAATCCGCTGAAAATACTGTATACCCAAGAACTCCGCTGGAAGAACTTATTGCTTCAGTATGGAGTCAAGTGCTAGGAATAAGAGACATTGATGTTCAGGATTCTTTCTTTGAGCTCGGTGGTCACTCTCTACTTGCTACACAAGTGGTCTCACGCTTACAGGAAGTCTTTCAAATCAAATTGCCAGTACGTGAACTGTTCGAATATTCAACGGTCGAGGCATTATCGAAACGAATAGATCAGTTACGTAAGGGGAGCGAAAAACGAGAAATTCCACCATTGATGCCGATGGAACGAGGGGGAAATATTCCACTGTCTTATGCCCAACAGCGCTTATGGTTTATTGATCAATTTGCACCTAATAGTGCACTTTATAATATGCCAATGGCATGCCGTCTTACAGGGAATTGGTTACCTGAGGCATTGGAGTTGGGATGGAATCAGTTGATAGAGCGTCATGAATCTTTGCGGACTGTATTTTATGAAGAGGATGGCCATCCTATGCAGCGGATTCAACCGTCCGTTTTCCGTCCGCTTCTGCAAATGGACTTAACTAAGCTTTCATTAGAGGAGCGAGAAAGAAAGTTGGAGCAATGGATTCAAACTGAAGTCGAATCTCCATTTGATTTAGAAAAAGGGCCATTGTTCCGTGGGAAACTCATAAGAATTTCAGAAGAAGAATGGGTTCTTCTATGTAATATGCATCATATTATCTCAGATGGATGGTCGATGGAAATCTTGCTTCAAGAATGGATGGCATTTTATGAGAATGCGATTGGTGAAAAACAAGCAGAGCTGGAACCACTACCAGTTCAATATGCCGATTTTGCTCAGTGGCAAAGAGAATGGTTGAAAGATGAAGTACTATATCAACAACTTGCGTATTGGCAGGAAGAATTATCCGGTGAGTTACCAGTCTTAATGTTGCCAATGGATCGTCCGCGTCCGCCAGTGCAAACCCACCATGGATTAACTCATAATGTTTTGTTATCGCGCTCATTACTGGATAAATTAAACGAACTAAGTCGTCAAGAAGGGGCCACACTTTTCATGACCTTATTGGCATCGTATCAAAGTTTCCTTGCTCGTTATACGGGACAAACGGATATTATTGTTGGCAGCCCAATTGCAAATCGAAATTATCGAGAAATTGAAGGGCTGATTGGTTTCTTTGTCAATACATTGGTTTATCGAGCTGATTTAAGTAATGCACCGGCATTTCAAGAGTTGTTGTCTCAAGTGAGGATAAAAGCATTGAAGGCGTATGAGTATCAAGATGTTCCGTTTGAGAAAATTGTAGAGGTTATCCAACCTGAACGAAATACAAGCCATTCTCCGATTTTCCAAACCATGTTTACTTTGCAAAATACGGGACAGAAGCTACCAGAACTACATGGAAGAAATATAGAAGTAATGGAAAGTAATGCTCCTATCGCTAAGTTTGATTTAAGTTTAACTGCTGCAGAAGTGGAAGAGGGTTTATTACTTACTTTTGTTTATAGAACTGATTTATTTGACAGCTTAACTATTGAATCCATGGCTGAACATTTTGGGAACTGGTTGAATGTAATCGTGGAGAATCCTGATAAATCATTAGCTAAGTTGCCTATATTGTCAGGATTACAGCAAAAACAGTTGGAGGAGTGGAATAATGATGCTGTAGCATATCCACAGGAAAGTACGATTCATCAGCTGTTTAAAGAGCAAGTAAATCGTACACCTGATGCGGTAGCAGTGGTAGATGAAAAACAGAAGTTAACGTATCGAGAGCTGAATGAAAAAGCTAATCAATTGGCCCACTATCTTCAGCAATGCGGGATTGGGAATGAATCATTGGTTGGACTTTGCTTTGAGCGTTCAGTTGAGATGATTGTTAGTATTATGGGGATTTGGAAGGCTGGAGCAGCCTATGTTCCATTAGACCCATCATATCCAGAGAGTCGTCTACGATATATTTTGGAGGACACTGGAATTCAAGTATTAGTTACGAACGAGTCATTGGAAGACTGGATACCTAAAGAAATCAAGATAGTTTGTCTAGATAGGGATCAAGCAATGATTTCACAAGAAAGCATTCTTTCACCAAAATGTGAAGTAACAGGAGAAAACTTAGCGTATGTTATCTATACTTCAGGATCAACGGGGAATCCAAAGGGTGTCTTGATACAGCATCATTCTGTACTAAACTTGTCGCATGGTTTACAAAAAGAGGTTTTCGAACATGAGATACCATCTAACATGCATGTCGGTTTAAATGCGTCAATTGCCTTTGATGCATCTATCCAGCAATTACAAATGCTGCTTTATGGTTCAAGTTTGTATATTATTCCGAATGAAGTACGAAGTGATCCGGAGCAGTTTGTAGCTTATATTAGGGAGAACAAGTTAGAAATCTTTGATATAACACCTTCATTGCTTCAATTACTTATAGATGCCGGATTGTTAGAAACGTGCGATGGCGTTCATGTTCCAAGTAAGGTACTGGTTGGTGGTGAAGCAATTATGCCGTCATTATGGGAACAGCTAGTAGAGACTGATAAAATACAGTTTTATAATGTATATGGTCCTACAGAATGTACGGTTGATGCAACATGCTATCATATCAAAAAAGATAGTAAGAGAGTAACAATTGGGCGTCCATTGCCTAACGTCCAAACTTATGTATTAGATAGTAATAGGTTGCCAGTTCCAGTTGGTGTGATGGGGGAACTTTATATCGGAGGAGTAGGTCTAGCAAAGGGGTACTTGAATCGTCCAGAGTTAACATCCGAACGATTTATTTCTCATCCATTCAAAGAAGGCGAGAGGTTATATAGAACAGGCGATCTTGTGAGATATCTTCCTGATGGTAATATAGACTACTTAGGAAGAATGGATAATCAAGTGAAGATTAGAGGATTTCGAATCGAACTTGGGGAGATTGAGTCGACTTTACAAGAGCATGACTTGGTAAAAGAGGTAGTTGTAATAGTTAGGGAAAATCAGTCGGGAGATAAGAGGTTAGTAGCTTATGTAGTGGGCGAAGGTAGTGTAGAAGAATGGCGAGAGTATCTTAAAACAAAACTGCCAATCCATATGATACCTTCCTACTTTGTCGAAATGAAAGAATTACCGCTAACCATAAATGGAAAGGTTGATCGGAAATCGTTACCTATACCAGATTATCAAGGAATACAAGAAGGCTACGCGGCCCCAAGAAATGAACGTGAACATAAGCTTTCTATCATTTGGGAACGTGTGCTAGGTTCAAAACGTATTGGTATTTATGATAACTTTTTTGAAATTGGTGGAGATTCAATTCTTAGCATTCAGATTGTCTCTCGCGCAAAGCAAGCTGGTTTACAGTTGACACCAAAACAACTATTTGAACACCAAACGATTGCTGAGTTAGCGCAAGTAGTCAAAGAAGAACAAGGTGTACAAGCTGAACAAGGAATTATAACTGGAGAGACGATACTTACACCTATTCAGCAAAGGTTTTTTGCACAAAATCATCCTAATCCACATCATTGGAATCAATCCATGTTCTTTAGAACGAAAGAAAAATTGGACATAGGATCACTGGAAAAGGCAGCGCGTAACCTTCTACTTCATCATGATGCCCTGCGTTTAAGATATGAACGTTTACCTAATGGGACTTGGGAACAGTGGAATGAAGGAATTGAAGAACAATTGATGCTGACTGTCATTTCATTAGACGAAGTGTCGGAAGCGGATTGGCATGAAGTTATTCAAAAAGAGATTAATGTTGCACAAGAAAGATTGAATTTACATGATGGTCCTTTAATGAGAATGGTGTATTTTGATGAAGGTGAGGAGACTGGTCGATTATTTTGGACAATTCATCACTTAGCCGTGGATGGTGTTTCTTGGCGAATTTTATTGGAAGATTTGCAAACAGCATATACGCAAGCGGTCCAAGGGCAAAAAATTCAATTACCTATGAAGAGTACATCTTTTAAAGAATGGTCGGAGAAATTACAACATTACGCTCAAACTGGAATATCAAAAGAAGTGCTACATTACTGGGAGCAGCAGGTTGAACAAGACGTAGTTATACTGCCAGTAGATGGTACTATAAGTAATCCAGTAAGCGCAGTAACTGAGGAAATTACTGTGGTGTTAAACGAGAATGAGACCCGTATGTTATTGCAAGAGACTTTAAGCACTCACCGTGTCCAAATCAATGAAGTATTATTAGCAGCATTGGTACAAGCTACAGCAGCATGTACGGGGCAGCCGATATTAAGCGTAGATTTAGAGGGACATGGTCGAGAAGAGATTATTGAAGATGTTGATTTATCGAGAACCGTGGGATGGTTTACAAGTATTTACCCAGTTCATTTAAATATTACTAATGCTAATACGCCAATTGCAGCATTAAAAGCAGTTAAAGAACAAGTTCGCAAAATTCCTAATAAGGGTGTTGATTATGGGGTGTTGCGTTACATGAACACAACAATGTGTGAGCCATTAAGCTCCCAATATACACCGTCTATTAGTTTTAACTATCTTGGACAATTTGACCAAATGTTTTCTAGCGATGCAATGTTTATTCCAGAGAACGAATTTAAGCGTTTAGATCATGCTGCCGGTTCCAAGCGATCGCATGTAATTGATGTAATTGGGGTTGTAACAGATGGAAAACTTCAGTTCACTTGGGTATACAATGTTGGACAATTTGCCAAATCAACGATTCAAAGTATTGCACAGAATATGCTATATCAACTGAGTAGATTGATTCAATCTTCAGATAGAGAATCTGCACTGACCATTTCGGATTTTGCAATGGCTAATCTTAGCCAAGAAGGTTTGACAAATGTACTAAAAAAAATGCATCGTGGAAAGAACAATCAGATTACTGATTTATATCCACTATCACCTTTGCAAGAAGGTATGATTTTCCACACATTGCATGATCAAGGGGATGAACATGTTGCACCGTATATAGTGCAATTGAGTTTTATGATTCAAGGGGAAATGGATATTCCTACATTTGAGCAGGCGTGGAAATCTGTAATTCAGCGGCATGAAATTTTTCGTACAGCATTTGTATGGGATGAAATTGAAGAACCAATACAAGTGGTGTATGAAAATATCCCATTTAAAGTGAACAAAGAAGACTGGCGTACAATGACAAGTGAAGAGATAGAGGAAAAAAGAAAAGTCTTTTTGGAATTAGATCGAAAACAAGCCTTCCAATTTGATGAAGCACCATTGATGCGGGTAACAGTCATTCAAGAAGGTGAGGAAGAATATCGGATTGTTTGGACACATCACCATATTTTACTGGATGGGTGGAGTTTACCATTAGTCTTTAATGAATTACTTACAGTCTATCAGAAGAGCATGAATGGAGAAGCTGTGAAGTTACCTAAGTCCTCATCATATAAGAAATATATCCAATGGCTCAGAGAACAAGATAAGGAGCAGGCGGAACAATTCTGGAGAGAGAAGCTAAAAGGTTTTACTGCACCAACTTTACTGGGCTTAGAAAGTAAAGAGGAAGAAAAAGGTTACACAGAGAAGGTTACGTATTTATCAGAAGAGCAGACTCAAGCGTTACAAGGATGGGCGAAACGAAATAAACTTACTTTGAGTACAGTAATTCAAGGTGCATGGGCATATCTCATGAGCCAATATAGTGGAGAAAATGACATTGTCTTTGGTGTAACAAGCTCAGGGCGTTCTACGGAGATTATTGGTGTTGAAAACATCGTAGGTCCTTTCATTACAACGTCACCGACGCGAATTCAATTGATTGATGATATAAAAGTAATAGATTGGTTGCAGAAGTTACAAGAAGAAGAGTTAGAAAGAAGACAATATGAGTATGCTTCTTTGACAGAGATTCAGGGGTGGAGTGAGGTTCCTAGAGGTACACCGCTGTTCAATTGTTTATATGTGTTTGAAAATTATCCAGTGAAAGAAGAATCTTCAGAAAATCTGGAAATTGGTGAATTGAAAGGGGAAGAACAAACCCACTACCCATTAGGATTGGCTGTAGTTCCAGGAATCCAGTTATCGTTAAAGTTAATGTATGACCGTAGTAAGTTTAATAGATTAACCATTGAACGAATGCTGGGTCATTTACACAAAGTGTTAATGCAAATGCTCAAAAACATTGATCAAAATCTATCGGAGCTAGTATATATTACGGAGGCTGAACAAAGAAAGCTATTGGAAGAATGGAATAATAATGCTATATCCTATCCACGTGAGAATGTAATTCATCAACTATTCGAAGAGCAAGTAAATCGTACACCTGACGCGGTGGCAGTGGTAGATGAAAAACAGCAACTAACGTATCGAGAGCTGAATGAAAGAGCTAATCAATTAGCCCATCATTTACAGAAATGTGGAATTGGGACAGAGTCATTAGTTGGCCTCTGCTTTGATCGATCAGTTGAGATGATTGTTGGTCTCATGGGAATTTGGAAGGCTGGAGCAGCCTATGTTCCATTGGATCCATCGAATCCAGAAAGCCGCCTGCAATATATTTTACAAGACACGGGAATTAAAGTGTTAGTTACAAATGAGGTATTACTAGGATGGATACCTAAAGACATCAAGACAGTTTGCCTAGATAGGGACCAAGTAATGCTTTCTCAAGAAAGCAAACTTTCACCAATATGTGAGGTAACAGGGGAAAACTTAGCGTATGTTATCTATACTTCTGGTTCGACAGGGAATCCAAAGGGGGCTTTAGTACAGCACCATTCTGTAATAAACCTATCCTATGGTTTACAAAAAGAAGTTTTCTCACATGACATACCTAGTAATATGCGCGTCGGTTTGAATGCGTCAATTGCCTTTGATGTATCTATTCAGCAATTACAAATGTTGCTTTATGGTTCAAGTTTATATATTATCCCAAGTGAAGTTCGCACTAATCCGGAACAATTTGTGTCCTATATTAGGGAGAATAAATTGGAAATGTTTGATATGACACCTTCATTACTTCAATTACTTATAGATGGAGGATTGCTAGAAATAAGTGCTGATGTTCATGTACCAAGTAAGATATTAGTCGGTGGTGAAGCAATCATGCCGTCATTATGGGAACAGCTAGTAGAGACCGAAAAAATTGATTTTTATAACGTATACGGTCCTACAGAATGTACGGTTGATGCAACGTGTTATCATATCAAAAAAGATAGTAAGAGAGTAACAATTGGACGTCCGTTGCCGAACGTTCAAACTTATGTATTGGATAAAAATTTGTTATCTGTTCCAGTTGGTGTAACAGGTGAGCTATATATTGGGGGTGCAGGTATAGCGAGAGGATACTTGAATCGCCCAGAATTAACAGCAGAGCGATTTATCCGTCATCCATTTAATGAAGAAGAACGTTTATATCGTACGGGAGATTTGGTTCGTTATTTACCTGATGGTAATTTAGATTACTTGAGAAGAATTGATAATCAAGTTAAAATTAGGGGCTTTCGTATTGAACTTGAAGAGATTGAAGCGAGTATAGAGAGGCATCCATTGGTAAAAGAAGCAGTAGTTTTGGTAACAGAGGATAAATTAGGAGAGCAGAGATTGGTTGCTTATGTAGTTGGAGATGGTAGTATGCATGAGTGGCGTGAATATCTCAAGACACAAGTACCAAATTATATGGTTCCCGCTCACTTTATTAAGGTAGACGAGATTCCTCTTACAACAAATGGCAAAGTTGATCGAAAGGCATTGAACAATTTAACTATTCATAGAGAAAATAACTTCTCTACACCAATCATTCCAAGGGATGAAATTGAATATCAGTTGATTGAAATCTGGCAGGATGTGTTACAGATAGAAGATGTCTATGTAAATGATGATTTCTTTAATAGAGGAGGACACTCTCTCCTTGTAATTAAATTAGTTTCAAAAATTAAGGAGAAGTTTGGAAAAGAGATTAAGGTGTCTACATTGATTAAGAATCCAACAGTGGAAGGAATCGCATGCCTTATTCGTGATAAGCATGATATGACGAAATCAGTAGTAGCGCTAGTTCCACTACAAGAATCAGAGAAAAGACCTTTCTTCTGCGTTCATCCGTTTATGGGGAATGTATTCTGTTACATTCAACTAGCAAGATTGCTTAAGAACCATTGTTCATTTTATGGTTTACAGAATCCTCTTATAGAAAAGAAAGAAATTGACGAGTTAACTTTGCCGGAAGTAATTCAACTTTACATCGAAGAAATAAAACGTGTTCAGCCAGAAGGTCCATATCGTCTTGGAGGATGGTCTTTAGGCGGTGCAATTGCTTATAAAATCGCAACTGTACTAAAGAATCAAGGTGAGGAAGTTGAGTTGTTGATACTAATGGATACTAAAGTACCTTCAGAGCAGGACTATAAAACAAGAGAAGAAATGCTCTCATATATATATGAGCATTTCATTCCTAGAGATTTTACTGAGCAGGAAGAAGGCCTCATCCATAAACAAGATATGCTTGTGGAGCGATTAATTATGGAGGGAGTACTCCCGCCTGATGCAGATCTTATGAATTTGAAGCAAGTTATCAATGCTCATAGGAAATGCCTGAACTTAATGGCAGAGCATGATTTAATACCATACTCTGGAGAAGTTCTCTACTTTAGTGCTGAGGAAGGAAAAGAGTTGTTTACAGATTGGGGACCTTTATTAAAAGGTAGAGTAAATAGGTATTCAGTCCCTGGATCACATGAGGAAATAGTAGATTCACCTGCAGTTGAAAAAATAGCTATGTATCTACTAAATGAATTTGAAGGAATAAAAGAGAAGTCCATTTTATTAACGGAAAAGTAGAGAGTATAAAAGATGCAAAGCAATGAACGAAAAGGGGAGACCAATACCTGCATATCAAGTGTAGGGAATAATGAATATATTAAGAGCATTACTTTTTAAGGGGATAATGTAAAAAGTAATTGGTAGAGACATAGAAATCTTTGTAATAGAAGCGAATGCCTGATGATATTACTGAGGGAAGGTGCATATTTTCATTGATATGTAAATATGCACCTTTTCTATTGTATATGCAATTTAATAAAGTTAATTTGAGTTTCTGTAACGTTCATATATGAAGCCATTCTTTAAAAAAGGACGTGATTTATCATACAAATTCACGCTGTGAAAATACCAAAGAATATTGAAAGTCATTTGTTTAAGAAACTTAGTAACTTGGTTTCAAATGGGAAGAAAGAGCGAATGAAGCGATTATTAAATTCATGCGACATTAATAGGACCCTGATAGGGGATTTACTAATCCGATCTCTAATCTGCCAAAAGTATAAAATTAATAATGAAGAAATTAGATTTATATATAATGAGTATGGAAAACCTTTTGTTGAAAACTTTTCTGACTTTCATTTTAATGTGTCTCATTCAGGAGAATGGGTGGTTTGTACTACTGCTAATTTTAATGTGGGTATTGATATAGAAAAAGTTTCAGAAATAGAGGCTTTTAAATTAGCAAAAGATTTTTTTTCAGCGGAAGAATTTTATGATATATCTAATATGAATTCTGATGAACAAATTAATTATTTTTATGATTTATGGACATTAAAAGAAAGCTATATAAAAACGATTGGAAAAGGGCTTTATACCCCATTAAATTCATTCTCTATAAAAAAAGAATCACGAACTTCAATTTCATACAAGCATATACCTAAAAACTTTTACTTTAAACAATATAACATTGATCCAAATTATAAGTTATCTGCTTGTGCAACAAGAGATGAATTTCCGCAAGAGATAATAATTAAAGACATTTATACAATTTGCCAAACTATATACAAATTTGAAAGTAAGGAGAAAATCAATGCAGAAGACTAAACTTTTTTGCTTTCCACATGCTGGGGGATCTGCGTTTAACTACGCAAAATGGAAAAATTACTTTAATCCATATATTGAAGTAGTCCCGATAGAATTAGCTGGCAGAGGATATAGAATTGAAGAAAGCTTGTACCAAGGTATGGAAGAGGCCGTAAATGATGCCTACACTAGTATAGTTAAGCAAATAGATGCTTCGCCGTACATTCTATTCGGGCATAGCATGGGGAGTTTGATTGCCTATGAAGTAGCCAGGAAAATACAGGATTCTAATAACGAATTACCTGAATTTCTTGTTTTGTCCGGTAGAAACCATCCAAATAGTAAAATAAAAAATATCCGATATAATCTTCCCAATGAACAATTTAAAAGAGAAGTTATTGCAATGGGAGGTACACCATCTGGGGTACTTCAATCAGAAGAATTAATGGAGATTTTTCTCCCTATTTTAAGAGCAGATTTTAAGATTGTCGAGACATACATTCATGATAATAATATACAACCATGTGATATTGATTTTCTTATATTTAATGGGAAAAATGATGAATTTACTACATATGATCAAGTAATAAAATGGAAGCAATATACAAGTAAAACGTGTACTTTTCATTCTTTTGAAGGTAGTCATTTCTTTCTAAATGAAAATATTGAAGAAATAGCAAAGAGTATTATAGGAAAGTTAAATTCTAAAAGATTATCAACTAGTTTTTAGAGGTTTTTTTTCATCATCAGACAGTCGTTGGATAACTGGTGAGTTAATTGATGCAATTTGTGGATCTTGCTTATAATGCTAATTGTAAGTATTATGTACTTTAAAACCAAAACTTTCTCAATTTAATGTTGAGAAAGTTTTGGTTTTTATTATTCTAGTAGTAATCACTTTTTAAAGTTATAGAAATTTAAAAATAAAGTATTGTATACTCTAAGAAAATAATCCGTATATATATACGGATTATTTTTCCTTTAATTTACAAAAATAAATTTTTGGAATTGAAAAAAACCTCTCAAATTCCCTTGTAATAACCTTTTTTAGTTGTGTTAATGACATAGGTATCGAAAGATAATTAATTCAATAAGAACGATGTATGAGCCCTTAAAAGAGTTTTGGTGTTATTCGCAATTTTAATTCCATAATACTTAAGCCGATATAATAAAATGTTTTATGTCTAAATCGATATAAAGGAATAGTTTTTAAGTGATATTTCTTTTTTATAGAATAAGCAAAACCTGATATTGTAGTAATTATTGTTTTGAGGTCAATTTACTGTGCACCTTGGTTATTGAAGTTTTTTGTTGATTAACAACTATTGTATTTGGAAATTAATAATAAGTTTATCTCGCTGTTTGCTGGGCAGTAAGACCCCCACCTCAAAATTCAGCGGAAGCAAAGAAGTTAGGTGGGGGATCAACTGTCCGTAAAAGCCCGATTGGTGTGGGCTAATAATCAGTGGGGATGAACAAAACCCCCACTGATTAAAGTTTCACTTTATGTGATGAGGTAATAAAACTATCTAATTTGCTATTTTTAGTATTTGTAAAGTCTATATATTTTCCTCTTTTGTGGAAAGTAAAACTAATGTTGCGACCAGTAATATAGTGTCATTTTTTTGAATATTCCATTCGTTTTTTTATGTTTAGTTGAGTACTTGAATTTCCTCCACCTTGTACTTTTCAAAGCATAGTGCTTCAAAAATAACCGTATCGCTTTCATCTGTTTCCAATTTCACAACTTTTTTATTATCTTTTTTTAAAATTTGGAGCAAAATAGTTTTTCAGTTTCATATTTAAATTAGCAGTATTTATTTTTTTGAATTCAATTTGTATAAGTGATTGAATTGGAACTTTGACTGTTGTTTCTTGCGGTGGTACAGTATCTCCTGTTACTTTCGCTGTATTTTAAATCTTTTTCCAGCTTGGTCCTCGCATTGACTACCACTGTATTTTGTAGTACTTCACTGTTTTCTCAAGTTCAATAATTATATCTTGTAGAATTAAGAAAAGAACTTAACTTATTTCATTTACTTATCTACTCTGATGTTTAGATGCTAACTACAATTAAATAATATATGATTTTTATAAAAAAGATATAGTAATATTTTGTTGTGAATTGTACTAATTTGATATTTTATAGTATTATTTGTCGTGAATTATATCTAACAGAATATATTTTATGGATCTATAAAGGAGAATGTAATGAATACTTCTATCGATATACAACACTTGTGTGATCTTGCACATAAAGCATTTAATGCCCCTGTACATATTTTATCTGCAGACAGAAAAATTTTATATCATTCTACATCTGATAATGTTTGTAGTCCTTTTTATTCTTCAAAAGAAGAACATCTTAGTGATATTTATCAAGAAAACGATCCCTTTAACTTGCCACTTTTTCGAAGTAACAACTATCTTGAAAATTTTGTTCTAATTCATATAGAAAATCATGATGATATTAAAGGGACTATTATAATCGGTCCTACTATACATCCAAAAGATTCAGATGATATGATCATAAAATTTCAGAAAGAATTTAAATCAAATGATAACATTCAAGAAAGACTTGCCTATTATCAGTGTTTATCTGAGATTAAAAAAACTACATTAATTGATATGGGAATTTTATTACATTACATGATTTTCAATGAAAAGTTAGATGTAGATATTGTCTTGGAAAAAAATAAAGTACTAGAGGAAATTCCTAATAAAAATGTGAAACCTGATTTATATATTTTAAAACGCCGACAAAACAAACCTAAAACGCACAATATGGCATTAGTAAATGATTTCTTTTCGACTATTAAAGAAGGCAATAAAAAAAAGTTAATACAGTATATGTATGCGGTTTCGCAAGAAGATGTTGAACTTATGCTAATAGAGGATCCGCTCAGGAATCAAAAAAACCTTGGAATTATTGCGATTACCTTAGCCACTCGATATGCAATAGAAGGAAACCTGCCACCAGATATTGCTTTTGCTCATAGTATTTTATATATACAAACCCTGGAACAATTAGATAATGTAGAATCTGTAAAGCGATTGTCAGGGGATGCTTTACGTACTTTTGCAGATCGTGTGAAAGAATACAATGCAAAAAAGTATTCTTACGCGGTTACTACATGTATAAAACATATTAATAAAAATGTTTACGATGGAATATCTCTGAATGAACTTGCTAATCATTTAGAAATTACGCCTACTTATCTGTCTAAACTATTTAAAAAAGAAATGGGAATTACTTTAAGCGAATATATTCAAAGGGAACGAGTGGAAGAAGCAAAAAAATTATTAACACTCACTACTTATTCGTTATCAGATATCTGTGCGTGGCTTAACTTTAATGACCAAAGTTATTTTATAAGAGTTTTCAAAAAAATCACTAGCATGACTCCCAGGCAGTACCGTGAAAAATATACAGTAATATAAGCTTGTTATCTGCTGTCTCCAATGTAAAGACTTAAACATGGGTATAAGTATCCCAAAAAATGAAAATTCACTAACCATTATTTTGCTAAAGGAAACAAAAAGATAGAAGGCTGCAAAGTGCTCCAAGGAAACTTTGTAGCTTTTTTGTCATTTAAAACCTACGTTTATAACGAAGATAAGTTTATAGACTAATATCTTCATATTATATATTTATTAATAATGATATTAGGATGTTTTTTGTAAAAAGATCAACAATATAACATATATTACTAAATATATCTACATTTTATGCAATTATACATAACTAAATAAAGGTAAAAAAGTATAAAAAGACCTATTATATTATTCTATAAGTATTTTTTCTAAAATAAAATTTCTTGGTTGAGCGAAAATAGTTATTTTTAACCGTATACACATTAATTTGTAATCATTACAATTACAGAAATGAAATTTATGAATAACTATATTTATATAATTTTTTCCGGGGCATATTTTTATTTAACAGTAAATTATCGAGCTTAATCGACAAAATTTTTCTATTTACGCATTAAAAATTTAATGTTTTAATGAACAACATAACTGGTATGACCAGATAGAAAGGAGAAGGTTACGCTAATAGGAATTATAGTGAAGTTGTAAGTAACATTATGTCGTTAATAATATTCTAAATAGTAAATTTATTCACAAGAGGTCAAGAATCAAATTTGTAATAAACGTGTTCTAAGTTTCTGCATAACAAAAGTGAAGTTATTCCGCAATAAAAGTATAAGCGATGTACAGTATAATTTTACCTTTTGTAGTCTAGTAAGGAGTTTGCTGATAAAACTAAGAGTAATATTATTAAATTTAAATTAAGCAATGTTATGGCAAGATTAACTGTAAGCATTGGTTTATTGATTCTCGCGGTTCTGTAAGTTAAACCGCAATTCTAGGGAAGAATTACACATTTACTATTCATAGGGTGCTTGATTCAAATATAGTTAATAAATTTTTGTTATTTATATTTGAAAAAATAGAGTATCGAAGTGAGAGGTAAGTAAAATCCTTACATTCTATTAGAAGTAAAAAATAACGATATTATCCTATCTGAAAGATTTCTCCTTCTTAATCAGTTTACAACGAGAGAGGTCATACAAGTTATATGAATTAAGTTATAAAAACAATGGTAAAGGAGTGTACGGAATGAAAACTAAAATAATTACAGGATTATTAGTCACATCCATTGTAACTGGAGGAAATATTCCTATCAATACTCTCGCAACACCAATCGTTCAAGCGGAAACTCAACAGGAAGGCATGGATATTTCCTCTTCATTACGAAAATTAGGTGCGCAATCTAAATTAATCCAAACGTATATTGATCAATCTTTAATGAGTCCTAATGTACAGTTAGAGGAAGTCACAGCTTTAAATACAAATCAATTCCTAATCAAACAAGATATGAAGGAATGGTCATCGGAACTCTATCCACAGTTAATTCTATTAAATTCAAAAAGTAAAGGATTTGTAACAAAATTTAATAGCTATTACCCGACATTAAAATCGTTTGTAGACAATAAAGAAGATAGAGAAGGGTTTTCGGATAGACTTGAAGTACTTCAAGAAATGGCTATGACGAATCAAGAAAATACGCAACGGCAAATCAATGAATTAACAGATCTTAAATTACAGCTTGATAAAAAATTAAAAGATTTTGATACCAATGTGGCAACTGCTCAAGGCATACTAAGTACAGATGGAACAGGAAAAATAGACCAGTTAAAAAATGAAATATTAAATACCAAAAAAGCAATTCAAAATGATTTACAGCAAATTGCCTTAATACCAGGGGCTTTAAATGAACAGGGATTTGCTATATTCAAAGAAGTTTATAGTCTTTCAAAAGAAATTATTGAACCAGCTGCTCAAGCAGGGGTGGCAGCGTATAACAAAGGAAAAGAAATTAACAACTCTATTCTAGAAGCAGAGAAAAAAGCAGTGCAAGAAGCAACAGAGCAAGGTAAAACTGCTCTAGAGATTGAATCAGCAAAAAAAGCAGCTCGTGAAGCAATTGAGAAAAGCAAACAAGGTGAAATAGCAGCCGCAGCCGCAGCAAAAACACAAGAGTATGACCTGATGAAGGTCATTGATACCGAAAAGATTAAGAAAACATTTGGCGTTTTTGCTGAAGTAAATAAATTAACAGCAGAACAGCGAGCATATTTAGATGATTTAGAGAAACAAAATCAAAAAATATATGATTTAACAACGAAACTATCAATAGCTGATTTACAAAAATCAATGCTTCTTCTTACACAAAATGATTTGCATACGTTTGCAAATCAAGTAGATGTAGAACTTGATCTACTAAAGCGCTATAAAGAAGATTTAAATCTAATAAAAAATAGCATTACAAAATTATCTACTAATGTTGATACAACTAGCGAGCAGTCTCAAAAAGATACATTAAGACAATTAAAAAATGTAATAAGTTACCTTGAAGAACAAGTATATAAATTTTAATATTGCGTTTTTTCGGAATTCATAAAGATTATAAGCATTTAGCGAAAGAAGGAGAATAGTCATGAAAAAATTTCCATTCAAAGTACTAACTTTAGCTACATTAGCAACTGTTATAACTGCTACTACCGGTAACACTATTCATGCATTTGCACAAGAAACGACCGCTCAAGAACAAAAAGTAGGCAGTTATGCATTAGGCCCCGAAGGACTGAAGAAAGCATTAGCTGAAACAGGATCTCATATTCTAGTAATGGATTTATACGCAAAAACAATGATTAAGCAACCAAATGTAAATTTATCTAATATTGATTTAGGCTCAGAGGGGGGAGAGTTGCTCAAAAATATTCACCTTAATCAAGAGCTATCACGAATCAATGCGAATTACTGGTTAGATACAGCGAAGCCACAGATTCAAAAAACTGCTCGTAATATTGTAAATTACGATGAACAATTTCAAAATTATTACGACACATTAGTAGAAACTGTACAAAAGAAAGATAAGGCAGGTCTAAAAGAGGGTATAAATGATTTAATTACTACAATCAATACAAATTCAAAAGAAGTTACAGATGTGATTAAGATGCTACAAGACTTCAAAGGGAAACTATATCAAAATTCTACAGATTTTAAAAATAATGTTGGTGGTCCAGATGGGAAAGGTGGATTAACTGCAATATTAGCAGGTCAACAGGCAACGATCCCACAACTTCAAGCTGAAATTGAGCAACTTCGTTCTACTCAGAAAAAACATTTTGATGATGTATTAGCATGGTCAATTGGTGGTGGATTGGGAGCAGCTATTTTAGTTATTGCAGCTATTGGAGGAGCGGTTGTAATTGTTGTAACTGGTGGTACAGCAACACCGGCTGTTGTTGGTGGACTTTCAGCTCTTGGAGCAGCTGGTATCGGTCTAGGAACTGCGGCTGGTGTCACGGCATCTAAGCATATGGACTCCTATAACGAAATTTCTAACAAAATCGGAGAATTAAGTATGAAAGCAGATCGTGCTAATCAAGCAGTTCTTTCGCTTACTAACGCGAAAGAAACATTGGCATATCTGTACCAGACTGTAGATCAAGCGATATTGTCTCTAACAAATATTCAAAAGCAATGGAATACAATGGGCGCAAATTATACAGATTTACTGGATAATATCGATTCTATGCAAGACCACAAATTCTCTTTAATACCGGATGATTTAAAAGCTGCTAAAGAAAGTTGGAATGATATTCATAAAGATGCAGAATTCATTTCAAAAGACATTGCTTTTAAACAGGAATAGAACTGAAAATGAAAAATTATATTGGAGGAATATAAAATGATGAAAAATATCCCGTACAAACTAATCGTCGCATCGGCTCTTTTAACTATGACAGCAACTTCTGTAGTCTCACCAGTAGCAACTTTTGCAAGTGAAATTGAACAAACGAACAATGGAGATACGGCTCTTTCTGCAAATGAAGCGAGAATGAAAGAGACCTTGCAAAAGGCTGGATTATTTGCAAAATCTATGAATGCCTATTCTTATATGTTAATTAAGAATCCTGATGTAAATTTTGAAGGAATTACTATTAATGGATATGTAGATTTACCTGGTAGAATCGTACAAGATCAAAAGAATGCAAGAGCACATGCTGTTACTTGGGACACGAAAGTAAAAAAACAGCTTTTAGATACATTGACTGGTATTGTTGAATATGATACCACGTTCGACAATTATTATGAAACATTGGTTGAGGCGATTAATACAGGGGATGGAGAAACTTTAAAAGAAGGAATTACAGATTTACGAGGTGAAATTCAACAAAACCAAAAGTACGCACAACAATTAATAGAAGAATTAACTAAATTAAGAGACTCTATTGGACAAGATGTTAGAGCATTTGGAGGCAATAAAGATCTTTTGCAATCGATTCTAAAAAACCAAGGTGCAGATGTTGATGCAGATCAAAAGCGTCTAGAAGAAGTATTAGGATCAGTAAACTATTATAAACAATTAGAATCTGATGGGTTTAATGTAATGAAGGGTGCTATTTTGGGTCTACCAATAATTGGCGGTATTATAGTGGGAGTAGCAAGAGACAACTTAGGTAAGTTAGAGCCTTTATTAGCAGAATTACGTCAGACCGTGGATTATAAAGTAACATTAAATCGTGTAGTTGGAGTTGCTTATAGTAATATTAATGAAATGCACAAGGCACTTGATGATGCTATTAACGCTCTTACTTATATGTCAACGCAGTGGCATGATTTAGATTCTCAATATTCGGGCGTTCTAGGGCATATTGAGAATGCAGCTCAAAAAGCGGATCAAAATAAATTTAAATTCTTAAAACCTAATTTAAATGCAGCGAAAGATAGTTGGAAAACATTACGAACAGATGCCGTTACATTAAAAGAAGGAATAAAGGAATTAAAAGTGGAAACAGTTACTCCACAAAAATAGGGAAATATTAATTCTGTTGTAAAGTGAACTAAAACATAGAAAGTCTATGATTACACTGTTAAACAGAAAAGTAATAATTAATAAATCCTTATATAACAGAAAGGCGGAGTCTCATTAAAGACTTCGCCTTTCAATTATATATAAGTATGATTCGAATAAAAAATAACCTTGTAGTTTAATTGCTTTTTTAAAATTTGCAACAGAATCGGTTAATTTGAAGCAGATTATATACATTTTCTTTAATACTTAATGATTTGAAGGCTGCTAAAGAAAGTTCAAACGATACTGATAAAAGATGTAGAACTCATTTTGAAAGACATCGCTTTTTAATAAGATTAGAACTTGAAACCATACCTTATATAGGAGGAATACGAAATGATGAAAAAAATCCCTAATAAACTACTCGCTGTATCAGCGTTTTTAACTATAACAACTACTTATGCAGTCATACCACTAGAAACTTTTGCGATTGAAATTGAACAAACGAACAATGAAAATATATCTCTTTCAGCAAATGAAGAACAGATGAAAAAAGCTTTGCAAGATGCTGGTTTATTTGCAAAAGCTATGAATGAATATTCTTATTTGCTAATTAATAATCCAGATGTGAGTTTTGAAGGAATAACTATTAATGGAAATGCAGATTTACCTAGTAAAATTGTACAAGATCAAAAGAATGCAAGAGCACATGCTGTTACATGGAATACACAAGTAAAAAAACAGCTTTTTGATACATTGACAGGCATTATAGAATACGATACAAAATTTGAAAATTATTATGAAACATTAGTAGAGGCGATCAATACTGGAAATGGAGATACTTTAAAAAAAGGGATTACAGATTTACAGGGAGGAATTCAACAAAATCAAAAGTCTGCAAAAGCATTAATAGAAGAATTAATTCAATTAAAAAATGCTATTGGAGAAGATGTTAGAACATTTGGAAGTCATAAAGAGACATTGCAATCGATTTTAAAAAACCAAGGTGCTGATGTGGAGGCTGACCAAAAGCGTCTAGAGGACCTTTTAGGACAAGTAAAATATCAGAAAGACATAGAATCTAAGGGATTAGACATGGTGAAAATCCCCTTTATTCCAACCTTGATTGCTGGTGGCATCATGATAGGTGATGCAAGAGGTAAGTTAGGTTGGCTAGAACCTGAATTAGCAAAATTGCGTCAGACTGTAGATTATAAAATAACATTGAATCGTGTAGTTGGAGTTGCATTTCATAATATTAGTGATATGCATAGTATGCTTGATAGTGCTATCACTGCTCTTACTTATATGTCTACGCAATGGGAGGATTTAGATTCTCAATATTCGGGTGTACTGGGACATATTGATAAAGCTGATCAAAAAGCTGATCAAAATAAATATAAATTCTTAACCCCTAGCTTGAATGCAGCGAAAAACAGTTGGAAAACATTAAAAACAGATGTTGTCACTTTGCAAGAAGGGATAAAAATTGCAGAGAAAAAAGAACAGGATTTTTTGAATCAGCTTCGTCCATCAAACGTTTTCTACTTTTATAAAAAAATTCATAACGCATACACTTTTGAAATAAAGACTGGAACAAATGCGCCAAATGCGTCTTATAAAGTTATGAATTTAACTAAAAACACTGTTCATAATATGTGGAGTGGAGGGGCTAATACTAACATGTGGGCTGATTGGCTTTCATTCAATCCAAATGATGAATTTGCGGTAGTAGCAGTAGTGGATGGTAAAGAATATGTTGTATATAAAGACAAAGTACAAAATATAATGAACTGAATCTGAAAAGTAACGAAGTAATTAAAGCTGGACAATAAACTAGACATCAAGTTAATTTGAAAATCTCCTTAAATCCTAGAATACTTTGCTCAAGAAAAAGAATTTGTTCAACGAAAAAGTAAATATTGAACCATGGAGTTAGTTGTATTATGTGTATGGTTTTACCGAACGGTTTCAAGTACATTACGCATACAATTATGTAGTTATCCTGAAGCATCTACAGGTGTTCTTATCGACCCTGAAGAACTACTTCGCTTCCTAAGTGGAGTGACTTTATGCAAAATTAAGTGAACGTTTTTGTACATAGATTAGTTGACATTTATATAGATTTTTTTCATTTATCAAAGATAGTTTTGTTTTTTATATTATTTTTCAAAAATTACTGTTGAAGTTTCTATATTCATGACTCAGCATATAATCATTGTTTGATGAAATGACATACCACGTCCCTTAGAGTTTCATACGTATTACGATAACTTAAAGAAAAAAGATAATAGTAGTCAACGGTTACTATTATCTTTTTTGAACTATTTTTCATTAAAATATCTCATCTGCTGTGCTCCTTATTTACTTTTCCAGATTTTATCCTAGTTTAAAATTTATGCATTTGAACTGTTTATACAATTTGTAGGATTTTTAGCTTTTTTGTCGAATACACTTAATGCAAGGAGGGACATTACATGATTATTAAAGATTATTTCATCAACCTTTCTATTTTTTCTTTATTAGTTAGCGCAGCAATATTTATTCAAGTGTTTACAATTAATTCTAGTCGATATTTCGAAAAGCTCTATGGAGGGATTATTGCAGTTACGTTAATGTTCTTTTCTTTTCCATACATGGGATTTTCCTACGATCTTCGAATTGTTCCTCTTATTCTATCTTTTATTTACTTTGGCCGTATTGCTGGTTGGATTACGTTAATTAGCATAATTTTAATGCGTATCTTTTACATTGGAGGGTATTGGGAACCTCCTGTGATTGCTTATTTATGTATGGGAATTCTATTTTCTAATTTTAAAACTTATTTTAAAAAACTACATCCTTTTAAAAGTGCATCTTTATATTTTTCTGTTTTTATTGGAATAAAGTGGTTAGTTGGCGTATTATTTAATATTACATTACTTTACACAGGAGGCTTATTATATATAGCGTTAGGACTTTTAATTGGGCTATTTCTTATGGAAGCCTACCAGAGATTGTATTATTTAACACGGGACTTATCTAAAATGAATCGAGAATTAAAAAAATCGAAGCAAGAACTTACAGATACCGTACATGAGCTTCAAGGAGGAATTTTTAAATTTAAAAAAGTGGGTAAGCACTTTATACACACTTTATGTGATGGACAGTTTTATTATCAAAACGGATTTTATTCTGAACAGGTGGTAGGAAAAAGCTTACGTACTATTGATGCTTCTATTGTTCCTCCACATTTAGTTCCACAATTGATGAAGTACTATCTTAAGGCATGGGAAGGAAAAGAAATTATATTTGAATTACCTTGGCCAAATGATAAAACTATTATTCTTATTGCGCTTAGGCCGATTAAAAGAAATGGACAAGTTATTGAAGTTGTTGGTTCTACAGTTGATATAACCGAAAGGAAAAAGGTAGAATCAGAATTAAGCGCTACCAAAGAATTATTAGAATCATTTATAAAGCACAATCTAGATGCTATTACCATTTCTGATCGAGAAGGGCATATTTTACAAGCCAATAAAGCTTATGAAAAGATATTTGGGTGGTCATCACAAGAAATCATAGGTAAGAGATTACCTTGTGTACCAGATTTTTTAATGGAAGAATCGCTCGAAAATATTCAGAAAATTCTAACAGGAGAATCGGTGGTTACTAGATTAGAAACTGTTAGACAACGGAGTGATGGGAGTCTTCTTGATATCAGTCTGACAGTTTCTCCTATACTAGATGTAAGAGGAAATGTGATAGCTTTATCAGCAATATGTAGAGACATCTCTGAAAGAAAACAAGCAGAAAGAGAACGGCATCGATTACACCAGCAATTAAGAGATAGTGAAATGAAGTACCGTGCACTAATCGAACAAGCAACTGATGCGGTATATGTAGTAGAGCTGAATGAAGATAATGCTCCAAGTCGATTTATTGAGGTAAACCCTGTTGGGTGTAGAAGATTTGGATATAGTAGAGAAGAGTTGCTCTCATTATCATTTTCAAATATAGTACCACAAGATTCTCAAATAATCGTAAGGTTATTAGAAAAAATTAAAAAAGGACAAACTTTCTTCACTTTGCAAGATGAATATGTTTTTCCAACAGGAAAAGTAATAACAACTGAGTTTAGTGTTCGTGTTTTTAACTTAAATGGTAAAAAAGTTTTTCTAAGTATTTCTCGTGATATCACTGAACGGCTAAAAACAGAAGAATTATTACGAAAATCTGAAAAACTTGCTGTTGTAGGACAATTAGCGACTGTAATGGCTCATGAGATTAATAATCCATTAACTGCAATGAAAGGGTTCATGCAATTACTAAAATCAACGGAAAATGAGAATAATCAGGGTTATATTAATATAGTATCATCAGAGATTGAGCGTATAGAGAGCATAACAACTGAATTTATGGCGGTAGCCAAACCACAGGTAGTAAAAATGCAACCTAATAACATTAGTGTGCTAATGGATCAAGTTTTAATGCTACTACAACCTCAAGCAATGATGCATAATATAAAATTTAGAATCGATCTTAACCCTGGTATTCCATTGATTTCATGTGAAGGAAATCAATTAAAACAAGTATTTGTTAATATATTAAAAAATGCAATTGAATCTATGCCGATGGGAGGGGAAATTCTGATTCAATTAAATATACTTGATAATAATCAAGTAAGCATTCGTTTTATCGATCAAGGGTGTGGGATTCCAAAAGAACGTATACCATACCTCGGAGAACCTTTTTATAGTATTAAAGAAGAGGGGATTGGCTTAGGATTAATGATCTGTTATAAAATCATTGAAACACATCAGGGAAAGATATTTATTAAGAGTGAAATGAATAAGGGGACTACAGTTGAAGTCACTCTCCCTATTTGTACACTTCAAAATTAAGATATTCTCTTACTGAAATTTTTTAAGAAACCATACAGAATGTAATGCCAATGTTACTTAATGAAATAATAAAGAGAAGAACACTGGTAAATGTACCCTATAGAATAGACACTTGAAAAAGCCTGTTATAAAAACATCCTTTCTTTAGAACCAAAAGAAAGGATGTTTTTAATATTGTAATTTTTCTTGGAGACATTTCAAATTTTTACTTGTAATACATTTTTTAACTAATTTTGGTTAAGTTAGTTAAAAAGGCATTATTTTTAATGAGCATATTGACATATAAATATCCCTCATTTTTAAAATAGAAATTTCTAAAAACTATATATAGGTTCTTTTTGAAAGGAAGGGTATTATCAATTGAAACCACATGAAAGAATATCTGTTTACTCTATAGAATCTTTGCAGGATTTAATGAAATTACTAAAAAATCTAAATATTTTATAACGTTGGAAATTTCTTCTAATAATTCCGCTATAGTCATTTCATATTTTAGAACATTAATCGATGTAAATATATTTCATGAAGAGGTTTTGACTTATATAAAAGAGAAGAGCTTCGATTCGTTACAAGATATTCAGTCTGTATTACCCTTTGAGAATTCAAAAATAACAAATCAAATGGAAGATATTCAGGATAGTATTTTAAATGGCTATATACTTATTCAGTTCAATACAGATAAATTAAATTGTTTGTTAGTAAATGTGTCAAAGAAAGAAAAAAGAGATATTTCAAAAGCAGAAATTGAATACAATATTGTGGGTCCGCAAATCGCATTTGTCCAAGATTTAGATGTAAATTTAAATTTAGTACGTAGAAAACTTTCAACACCTTATTTACAAATGAAGGAATTGAAAGTAGGATCTCTCTCTAACACAACTGTTGCGATTGTATACGTAACGCGAATTTCATGAATCATTATTTGTAGTCGAACTGTTCCTTAGGGCAATTTAGAGTAGACCTGAAACAGCATAGATTCACTTAAGCTGAATATCTTATTGTAGAGGCAATCTTTATTACATGGGGGAGTCTGCATGGGATACTTAATACCTGTTGAATCTGATGTAAGAATTTTTGTAGAAGATATAAATCCGAAAGGTAAGAAAACAATACTTTTTATACATGGTTGGCCATTAAACCATAAGCAATTCGAATATCAGTACAATGTACTTCCAGCAATGGGATATCGATGTATAGGCATTGATTGGAGGGGGTACGGCAATTCAGACAAACCATATAGTGGATACAATTTTGATAGATTGGCAGATGATATAGCAGTAGTAATTAAAGCGTTACAGCTTAAAGATGTCACACTAGCAGGACACTCCACAGGTGGTGCAATTTCAATTCGTTATATGGCTCGTTATCAAGGATTTGGAGTATCCAAATTAGTCCTAATTGGTGCTGCATCTCCGACTAGTGTGGAAAAAGAGATTGCGAATAAGTTCATTACAGACACACTGAATGATCGCCCTAATATGTTGCAGGGTGTAACAAATCAATTTTTCTTTCAGAAAATCACTGGACCATTTTCCGAATGGTTTCTACAGTTAGGATTGGAAGCGGCTAGTTGGTCGACAGCTGCGATTATGAGAACATTGAGAGATGAAAATGTGTATAGCGATCTTGGTAAAATAAATGTACAGACGCTAATTATTCACGGTATTCACGATAAAATTGTTCCATTTACTAAAGGAGAAGAGACGCAAAAATTATTGGGAAATGCACAACTTGTACCTTTTCAATTCAGTGGTCACGGTACATTCTGGGAAGAGCGGGAAAAGTTTAACCAGGTTTTAATCCAATTTATTGGATGATAAAATACACTATGTAATATGTACGTAGGCTAAATAGTAAGTAATAAAAGGTACGCACTTGATTAAAAACTCTATTCTGAGAGTTCCTTTTATTTTCAGCTATTCACTTCATCCAAAGTTGTATGAGAAGGCGATAAGCCTTACCGATACACAATTACTAAAGGTATAAAGGAACAATAAAGGATAAGTATGGCATATTGTTCTGCTTTATCCGCGAATGGCTCTAGTTTTGAACCAAATAGTGAGGCGTTAAGATGATGGGATTGATTATAGTATCTCGATATATTGAAGAACAGACACGTAAAGAATTAGCAGGTACAATGGCGTACGATGAAATTGAGTATGAACTATCCAAACAGTATCAACGGTTTACTAAGGATTACGAACAGTATAGATTACAAAACCCCTGTATTAAGGGGATTTTGTTTTTTTACATGACGAAATGCTTAAAAACATAATATAAAGATTAAACATGTTTGATTTTCATTCATGTTTAATCTTTATAGACATCCATTACTTTAAACGTTTGACAAACGAGCATTAAGTCTGGAGTAAAAGTAAGTCCATACCGACTTAATTCCCAAGTGAAAAATTTAACGTGCTCACTATACCAATAATCATAGCTTAAATCTCCTTCACCCTCAGATCTTGCAAAATTACTTGTTACTTCATTCATTTTTAGTAAATCGATCTTTGTATATTTTATAATTGCTAATGGATTATTGTCTCCATCCAATACAATATCGTACTGACCAACTTTTTGAATTTCTTCCCCTTCAAGCTCATAAACACAATGTGCAGCGCATGTTCCTGTTTTGATTCCTTTAACTACTAAACTTCCTAATTCATCTCCCATTTCTTTGGAACCATCTCCAAACATCCATGCATCTGGAACACTCATGTTTAACTCATTTTCTTTAGCGTACATATACCAATATTCTTCTATCTTATTAACTGACATCTGTCACTCATCTCCTTAATATTTAAATATTTTGAATTTAACACACGGCATATTATCTGTCAATATTTTAGAAGAACTTGCAATACAACTACATCGATAAATTTTTTTGTAAAATAAAACTCTTCATAATCATATTTCACATTCTGTAAACTCATGCAAATAAAGAAAACTTGTACTGTTATTATGCTGAAATTGTAATGGGAAAGTAAAATGGTTGAAAAGTACACGTTCTAAATGGATTTATTTACTAATAATATTTTCTTTGTTTCGTAGCATATTAAACGTACAGGAGGTGATATGTGATGGCAAACAATCGTAACAACTCTTTAGTGGTTGCAGGTGCAGAAAGCGCACTGGATCAAATGAAATATGAAATTGCACAAGAATTCGGCGTACAATTAGGTGCGGATTCAACTGCAAGAGCGAACGGCTCTGTAGGTGGAGAAATCACAAAACGTCTCGTTGCTATGGCAGAACAGCAACTTGGTGGATATAACAAATAATGCTAGATATAAAGTAGAAAAAGGAGAGATTATTTCTCTCCTTTTTTGTTTTGTATTCGATTATAAATAGTATATTTGTTATCTTTCTTGTCTCTCATTATTTGTTTCTTCCAGCCACTTAGAAACGGATTCTTGCATACGAGATTCTAATGATTGTATTATTTTATTTGATATAGCAAGTGCTTGATCCGCATACTTATTCGGGAACATGTTGCGCAAAGTAGGTTCATTTTCAGCACCATCTCCTGGTTCACGGTAATCTTCAATGATGTAATCATCCCCATTTTTTGTGACTGTCACACGGACTGGAAGTAAATGTCCTGCTTGAGGAACTGTCTGTGTTTCGCGGTTATATCCTTGCATGAGGGAATGGAGGTAGACATACATTTTTTCATCCTTCATCTCAGTTCCATAGATTACATGCGTCTCAAATTGTTTTTCTGTATGTTTTAATTTGTCTTGATTCCAGGCAATGATACTTTCTGAAATAAGGGAATCTAGTTTGCTGTTAAGCGGAATATCCGTTACATCCTTTACCTCATTTTGGACAGAATCACACCCTGTTGCAATGAAAACGAGTATGACAATACTTACGGTAATTATTATCTTTCTCAAAATCTTATTTTCATATGTTAATGCAAAACGTCTGCTCATCAATTCACTCCATTTCTCTTTGTGCTAATCATCCACTGACATAACTCTTTTATATGACAATAGTAAAATCGTCTTCAAACTAGAAACTTATTCTATCCAAGGAAATATATTGAATTATATAATACATACTATACATTCTTACACATAACGGGAGAGACTCTATGAGAAAAGTTATAATGTATTGCGGGATCTTTATTATGATTCTTTTAAGCGGTTGTATCCGATTCGGAAAAGACATTACAGATACAATCTATCTCATTCCTGAAGCATACGAAGGAGACCTTTTGGTTATATACAATGTTCCAGGAGCTGAGTTGTTGCCAGAAGAAGATGGATTTCGTGTCGTCACTTTTTCTGCAGACGGGATCGCAGTTACATCTACAGCCGATATGAAATATGGGGAAGTCAATGACACGTATTACACGGTTAACAAGGAAGGTAAGCGCACCAAACTTGATGAAAGCTGTATACGCGTTGGTTCAAATGGAGGCACTACTGAAAACATTGGTAAAGAAAATGAGCATACATTCTCATACGCGAAATTGGCAGTTACAACTAGTGCTTGCTCACAAAGCTTCTCATCATACGGGAGAGAAGTACCAGAAAATCAAGAACATCCTGTAGAGAAGAAACTGAGGGAATTATTGGTGCTCGTAAAAGAGCAGTATATGAAAGTGAAATACTAAATTTTCAAAAGGGTGAATGGATGATGTTAGGAATAGGGTTGATTGTAGTAGGCGTTTTACTTGTCAGCGTTGTATCTTACCGAGAAATAAAGAAAGCAGGGGGCGTAACCTGGATTGAAATTCTAGTATATCCCTTTTTATTATTAATAGGCGCGTTACTCGAACATTTTGATCTGCCAGAGTTTTTAATATTTTTAGGTTTGGTATGTATTGTTTTTGGTAGCTGTATGGTCATGGGCGTCAATATTCTATAACATTAAGAGCAAAGCATCTAGTTCAGATGCTTTTTTATTTTATTTTGTAATTTTTATTTTTAATGTCTATCACACTAGTTAGCCAGACATACAGGGTTCCAAGTGCTGGTAAAAAACTTAGCAAGTTGAATGTATTCTCTATAATATAGAATGAAATAAAAATGGAGGAAAAATAAATAGACAATGGAAGAAAAATGTATACGTCACGTTTTAAAGATTTTAAACTTTGCACTTTATTCACCTCAGCTTTTCTGGCATTATGTTTTAAATAAGAACCCGTAAATTTGCAGATTCTCCTGGTGATGATTTTAAAATATGTAACTTAGTTTTAATCATAGAATGTATTGAATCACTATAAAAATCAAATATTAATTTTCTAAAGAATCCTATACAAACCTTATTGCGTTAGAAATACAGACCTAATTATAACCGTTGTAAATGAATCCAATTAGATTTCGGCCATCCAGTATCCGCATCATAACTAGTAACACATCCTGTCATCCCTTTTAAAATACCAACATGGATTGTTGCATCCGCATTAACTGTTACAATTTTCATCACATTCAGCTCCGTTTCGATAATATGCTTTGACTTCCCGCGTGATCATTTATTCGTTAGATAACAAAAACGCACCGTAACCCAGTGCGTTTCAGACAAATATACCTATATGTTTTACTTTGTAATTTGGAAGGAGCCACCATAATAATATGAATTGTCTACTTTTAGTACTGCCACATATGTACCTGGTGTATAAACCGTTGTAATTGGTGTTTTGAACCTAGAATAGTAGTGGTGTCCAGCCTCACCTGCAGAAATGGTTTTGTAGCGTTGCAATTTACCTTCTCCGTTCAATCGATAAATCTTTACAACACCTACATCTTTTCCGCCTATATATACCGTCGTATCAAACGTATCACCTTGTTTTAACGTACCAGGGGCTAATTCTTGTAGATAGTCCACGTTGTGATGCAATAAGAAATACGTCTGCCATGGCCAATCATCCACAACAGCTGAAGCTTGCTTAATCGTATTTACTTCAGCGCGCGCTTTATCAGGTAGCGTACTGTCTAAAACGATAAAACCCGAAAAGGTTAAGGCACCGATTAAAGCAAATGAACATAATTTTTTCATATTAAATTCCTCCCGTTTATCTGACATTGTCATAGTCCACTTACAGGTATTAGGTTATCATCCATTAATTGGATTATTATTCTAAAATCAATATATCATTTTCTTTTAATTTAATCAAATTAGAATTTTCTAACAAGTGATAAGGATAGATAAAATTCCATCTTTCTCCGTTTTTTCTATCATACAGAAGAAAGAACAGAGGCGATAAAGAAATTTTATTCCGCTCACTTTTCAAATTAACAACATTTCCCGTTTGTACGGTACGAGACTATATTAAACATAAAATAGACACGAAAGGGGATTGGAATTAGCGAATATTTACATGGAATCTAGGAGATGCAAGCTCAACATTTCATAACGGATCGATGGTTCCATTTCAACAGACTCCGAATCCGATAGTAATTTTGTTCTATTTATTCACGAGGTAACGGAAGAGAATTTAGAAAAAATTGCTACAATTGCTCATCAGTATATAGAGGAGACCATCCATTGTTACAATTACGGCATTGTAGAAGCAATAGGTTAAAAGAATAAAACATACTGTTCCAAATTAATATTCCGTGTGTTTTTTGAACATATACCCCTTGTTTTATGTATATATTGAATATATAAATATATTGTGTTATGATATGAATTAGAAACTCGCGTGTTTCAAATACAACATTTTTATCTTCTTGATGACCTCTTATCTTTCCGTAAGAGGTCTTTTTTTATCCCTTCGTATTGCATAGCCGTTAAAATACTATGAAAAGATACTTGAGACTACTACACTGTGATATTCTCTAGTATTTTTTCTTTATCCATATTATCTATTGTTGGGTAAACGATGAATTATTACTTTTTGTATAATTTTCATACATCCTGTAAATACGTTATTTTTTAGTAGGCAATTAAAATTTACATACATATGTAGCAAGTTTTTTTCTTAACGTACGAAATTCTCGTTATGCATCACTATCAACTTAAGATTATGTATCTTAGGATGAAAATAATTCTATCTCTCTATTCATTTATTCGAAGATTCTTAAAACTCTTGCGATAAAATGTAAATGTATTTATAATTATAGTTAGTTAAGCTAACTAATTATAATTAGTTTTTCAACACAGGAATAGAGCAATAAAAAACAAGAATCTGAAGCAAATTTGTCAATCTATAGAAAGATTCCCCAAAGAATAGAGCTGTACGCAGAATGAATTAAAAAAAACGGCAGCAAAGGAAACTGATTCAATGGTAGCTAAGCTTGATTTACTTATGTTATGAGTATCTGATAATGCACGAGACAAAGAAATGGTATTTCGCTAATTACTTACTTTCTGTGCTTTTTGTGCATCATTAATTTAGGAGTAAAGTATTGGAAGGTTATTAAATAAAATACATGTAAGTATAAAAGCTAAAGTTGGAGAAGGTAGATAAATACGTTGGATTATTAAATTCAACTTATTTTTACGGAATAAAAGTTAGTCTAGCTTATTATAAGTTAAACTAATTTAAATGAAAGGAGGTGAAAATTGTTTATAATTTGTCTTAGTAATAATACAAATTACTTAAATATGCTGATTTCTATGGAACTTAAGAAATTTGGAACAAATAACAAGGAGGGTTTAATTAATGAATATTTCTAAAGAAAATAATCCTATATTGGCGGTCGTTAGCTCCAGCGGTAATCAAATCCATTTCTTCAATGCGAAAAATTTTGAAAGAATAGGGGTTATAGATTCTCCAGTTACAGAACCTCATGAATTATGTTTCGATTCTAAGCGTCAATTGTTATATGTAAGTATTACTTATCGCTCAGGTTTTTATAGAAATAATCCGGAAAAAAGCCATGAAATTTTAGTTATCGATATTGATCAATTTAAAGTAATTGATATCATTGATATCTCGCCGGAATTTGCACCACATGGTTTAGTTTATAATGAAAAAAAAGACTTATTGTATGTAAGTGTTGAATCTGGTGAAGGAGGAATTTTAATTATTAATCCTAACACGAGAAAAGTGCTAGATAGAATCTCTACAGAAGCAGCAGGTCCACATTGGTTTGTTACGACTCCAGATGGTACAAAAGGATATTCCTCTAATAAAGAGGCGCCCTTTATATCGGTTTTAGATACACATGATAAGGAGTTAATTGGAAAAGTATCTATGCCCAATGGTAGTGAAGAACTAGCTATTTCTCCTAAAGGTAATCGAGTTTACATCCCTTCACCATGTTTACTTGGAGACTACAAAGAGGAGCAACCTACACTTAGCATCATTAATACAGAAACCGATAAAATTATAAAGACAAAATCATTTTCAGATTTAATTACTCCGGTTCATGTAACGAATGATGGGAAAGTATTGGTAGGACATACGCGTTTTCAGAATAAGAATGGAGAGAGAACAAGAAATATGTTTTCTCCAGCACCAGGGTATGTTTCTGTTCTTGATGGAGAATCGTTAAATGTGTTAGGTACAATAGAAGTAGATTTACTCCCAATTACAATGCGTTCTTCTACGGACGGAACGGTTGGATATGTTTCTAACCTTAGATCAGGGACAATAAGTGTATTAGATTTAGTTAATTACAAGAATGTTCATACCATTGAAGTTGATCCAGGAGATCGAAATGCAGATCCTTCTGTAAATCAAGGAGCTCACGGTATAGCATATATAGAAAGATAAAATAAGAAAACGCCATTCTTTTTGTAGAAATTTACAGAAAGTATGGCGTTTTTTTGTATCTATTAATTTCTGATGAATTCCAATTAGGTCTATTTTTTTAAAATATGGAACAATGTCATTACTTACACTGTCTATTAAGCGTTAAAACATTTTCTATTAAATAAATTAAGAAAGGAATCATCATTTTTAAATAAGGGAGAAGATTGAATTGAAAAAATTATGGATGCTGCTTTTCGTTTGTTTTGCAGTTATGTTGGTAGGATGTAATAAAAACGAACCGCCAAAACAAGCATTTGAAGAATATATCAATTTATGGAATGATAAAAAATTTGCAAATATGTATGATCATTTATCAGATCATGCAAAAAAATCGATTTCTAAAAAAGAATTCACAGAAAAATATCAAAAAATCTATGAGGGGATTGGAGCTAAGAATTTAAAAGTTAAAATGAAAGGAGAGAATACGAAAGATAAAGAGCTTTTTCTTTTTGAAGTTAAGATGGATACGGATGTAGGACCAGTTTCATTCATCCACGAAGCAAAACTTGTGAAAGATAAAGAGTCTTGGAAAATAGATTGGACACCAGACTTCATTTTCCCAGGTATGAAAAAAGATTACAAAGTACGTATGCAAATAGAGCAAGGAAAACGCGGAGAAATATATGATCGCAATGGAAAAGGGCTTGCAACGAATGGTAAAGCAACTGAGGTTGGAATTATTCCAGAGAAACTAGGCGAAACAGCAGCGCAAACGAAAGAAATAGTAGCACAATTACTTGATATGTCTATAGAAGAGGTCGAACAAAAGCTCACAGCAAAATGGATAAAACCAGACTCCTTTGTACCAATTGGTATTTTAAAAGAGGGAACTAGACAGAATGATTATATTGAATTAGAAGGAGTTTCATCTCTCCCAGTAAATATTCGTACGTATCCATTAGGTGAAGCAGCGGCACACTTAACTGGATATATAGGAAAGGTGAATGCGGAGGAGTTAAAATCACTTCAAAAACAAGGTTATCAAGCGGATGATTTAGTAGGTAAGACCGGTTTAGAGAAAGTGTTAGAAAATAAATTGCGTGGTGAAAAGGGTGGACGCGTATTTATAGAAGATGAGAATGGGAAAGAGATTAAAAACGTAGCAAAAAAAGAAGCAAAAGAAGGAGAAAATGTTACGTTAACAATTGATGCTGCAATTCAAGAAAAAATCTTTAATGAGATGAAAAATGAAGCAGGGTCTAGTGCAGCGGTCAATCCTAAAACAGGTGAAACAATCGCACTTGTAAGTAGCCCTGCTTATAATCCAAATATAATAGTTAGAGGAGCATCGAAAGCCCAACGAGAAGCATGGAGTAACGACTCGAAACTACCAATGACGAATCGCTTTACACAAGCATTTGTACCAGGTTCCGTATTTAAAACGATCACAGGTGCAATTGGTTTGGAAACAAACACAATAAATCCGAAGGAAGAATTTAAAATTCAAGGATTGAAGTGGACAAAAGATTCGTCTTGGGGAAATTACTATGTAACGCGTGTAAAGGATGCAAGTCCAATTGATTTGGATAAGGCAATGAAGTACTCTGATAATATTTATTTTGCTCAACAAGCTTTGAAAATGGGAAAAGATCAGTATGTAAAGGAATTTAAAAAGTACGGATTTCATGAAAAATTACCAATCGAATACGAATTTCCTATTTCAATCATTGCAAAAGATGGGATAAAAAACGATATTCAACTAGCAGACACGGGCTATGGACAAGGACAAGTATTAATGACGCCACTTCATTTAGCATTAACATATGCACCGATTGTGAATGAAGGGAATATTCCGTCGCCACATCTTTTAAAAGAAGCAAAAGTAGCAGGGAATTGGAAAGAAAATGTGGTTTCTAAAAAGAATCAAGAGATATTAAAGAGTGCATTAATCAAAGTCATTAATGACCCTGATGGTGCAGGGAGAATTGCAAAGGTTGATGGTGTAACGCTTGCTGGTAAAACTGGTACAGCAGAACTGAAAGAGTCGAAAGAAGCAGACGGAAAAGAACTGGGATGGTTCGCAGCTTTCGATGCAAATGCGCCAGACATGATTGTTACAATGATGATTGAAGATGTAAAAGGAAGAGGAGGAAGTAACGTTCCAGGTGAAAAAGTAAAACATGTATTTCAGAAATAATACTTAATTATAAGGTGAATTTTTTGACTAAATTTATTACATGTTTGCTTAACTCAAAGATATAAATTGGGGAAAATATAGAACAATTAAATTTCAAAAAAGCATTCTTTCTAATCGAGAATGCTTTTTTGCTGCGACTCTAGAAAGTTAATACCTTATCTTAATTTTCATTTCTAAAAAGTTGGCATTGCTAATGGTAAATAGAAGAGTATAGCAAATTGAAATGGACAAGTGGAGTGTTACGTTAAATTCAAAAAACAGATTTTCATGAGTAGAATTTTATCATTGTATGCTTTACTTGTTTTTTAGTAGTATTATTCTGCTTGAAAAAAGATAAACAATGGAACAAATGAAACTTGTATCTTGTCTATATATTGAAACCATAATAAAAGTGAGGGCAGTTTTTATGTTTATTCAAATAAGTTTGAGGTGTGGAAATGGAACAGACGTTTATTGAAAAGTGTAATCATGATGAGCTGGACTATGTTATAAAAGACTATTGGCAAGATGTATGGAATTATTCATTTATTATTACGAAAGATCCACACTTATCAGATGATATCACGCAAGATGTATTTATAAAGGTGTTTAAAAATTGGAATTCATTTCGAAAGGAGTCATCTATTAAAACGTGGATATTAAAAATCACAAGAAATACGGCAATAAACTATTTGAAATCCTCTTATTTTAAAAGGATATCTTTAATAGGATTTTTTAGTGACGATAAGCAATCCCTGTCAGCAGAACAAGAATTTTTTAACCAAGAAGAAATGAATGATGTGTGGAAGGTTGTATTAAAACTACCTAAAAAGCACCGTGAAATAATTATATTGGACGCAAAATATGAATTATCTTATGAAGAAATGGCTGAAACATTAGGAGTATCCATTGGAACTGTAAAATCGAGATTAAGTAGAGCAAGAAGTAAGGTTTCAAAATTAATAGGGGAGGGTAGTAGTGATGAACAATAAACAAAATCCTGACTGGTATAGAAAGATAAAAAAAGGCCCAATGGAGAATCGTAAAGATGAAGAAGAATTTATTTCTAAAATAAAGCAGTCTATATACGAAAATAATGAAGTGGATTTTGTAAAACATAAAAGACCATTTCGTAAAAAAGCATTACCTATTGTAGTTGTTTTAGTTTGTACAATGTTATTTTTCATTGTTCAACAACCTTGGCTTGATGATAATAAATCACCAGTACAAAGTAGTACTCAAATTAAGCCTAAAACAAAAGATGAGTCTGCTCAAGATCCATCATTAAAACAATTTATGAATGAACTATATCAAAGTACGAACTCAAAAAATGAAAATGACCTGTACAAAGCGTTAAATGATGAAGTTCTATTTAAAGGGAAGAGTTATAAAAAGGATGAACTGAAGTTTGATGAAGATATTTTTCATGAGTTGCAAGTCGCTCTTACAATGGGGGGAGAGTTTGCAAATGATACAAAAAAAGTATACAAAGTACCAAGTGGATTGACAGAAAGTAACCAACCAAAGCAAGCGCATTTTATATATGCAACGGTTACTGGAAATAAAACGAAAATTTTAGCTGAACCAAAACGAGAATCACAAGTGTTATATGAAGTATCTAATGAAATGGTAAAAGCTTGGATTCCAGAAAAAGTGCAAAATGATGGATATATAAAAATATCGACAATTAATGGCAATACTGGATACGTACAAAAAGAGTATATTTTAACTGATATTAAGTATTCATTTATGTTCGAAAAAAATGAAAATGGTGAATGGAAAATAATAAATATAGATTCTATTTGGTAAAAGAGGAAGGTTCACTTTAATGAACCTTCCTCTTTGTTTTTATTCTCTTTTTGAAGTGTATGCCAAGACTCTAAAATTTCTGATGTAACGAGAGCAGCGATGTTTTTTTCTGAATTACTACCAGGAATAACGACAGAAACGGCAATTTGTGGATCTTCAGTAGGAGCATAAGCAATGAAAAGAGAATGATTTATCATTCTTTCTTGCTCATTTGGAAAACCTGTAATACCTGTTTTACCTGCGACGTCAAAGGGCAACTTTTTAATTTCCTCTATATTTTGACTCATTCCACCTTGCACGACACTCCAAAAGTTCATCGGGTAACGATTTGAACTTTCTAAAATGGGTTTAAACTTTTTTGTTTCCTTACCATCTTGACCAATAATGGCACTTACGATTTGAGGTTTATATTTATCACCTTTACTTGCCAATGTTGCTGCATATTGAGCGAGTTGAAGAGGAGTATGCACTTCATTTCCTCCCCAAGAGGCATTTAATAAAGCGGAAATCCCATTTTCAAATTTATTAGATGGATGGAATTCATATTGTCCGTCTTCTTCAAAGGGCAAATCAATCCCGGTTTTAGAACGTAGGCCGAATTGCATTAAATAATCTGTCCATATATGTGCTACTTTTTCTATATTTCCATTATTTTGGTTGAATAAGGGCAGAGCTACTTTTGCTGTCATAAATGTGTTAGATGAATTAATGATAGCCTGCCTCGGTGTAATCTCACCTGTTGGTGTTCCAGGTGCATTCGTAATGTTATTTTGACTATCATACTGAAAAGTACCTTTATCTAAATAAGTATCTTCGGGTTGAAAAAGTTTTTCGTTTAATCCAATTAAAATAGTGAGTGGTTTTATAGTAGAAGCCATATTTACATAAGATTCACCATACTTTAATTTTTGAATTGCTTTATTTTGCGAAAGAGAGTTAATGTTTTCTTTTCTAGAAGATACACGTGTATTTAATATATTTGGATCAAAAACTGCCGTGTTGGCCATAGTTAAAATTGCGCCAGTTTTTGCATCGCTTACTACAGCATAACCAGCTTTAGCATCAGGTGTTTTCTTAATTTGAGATCTTAATGCTTCTTCTGCCTTTTGCTGCAACTCAGAGTCTAAAGCTAGCCGTACATCTTTACCTTTTTGTACTTTTTGAATATTCCATAAGAATTTTTTATTATTCAATTTAAAAATAAGAGTTTTACCTGGTTTTCCTTTTAAATCATTTTCATATTGCAGCTCAATCCCGCTTTTTCCAACAGCCTTATGCTTTGAATTAAGGCCATTTTCTACATACCCAATTACTTGTGAACCAATTTCTTGTTTAGGATAATATCGAATCCATTCATCTTTAATTATTACATTATTGGGTTTGTTTTTGTTTATGAATGCAAGTTCATTCTCAGTTATATCAGAGTATAACGGTATATCATTCATAGTCTGCTTTTTACAAGATTGTTGTAATTGAGATTTTAGGTTCTCTGTAGAAATATCATGTTGAAACTCGCTTGAAAATTGATTAAAAAAAGCTAATGTGTTTGATGTATCTTGTTTCGATAGCTTTTCGTCATTAGAAGTGCAATATAGAGACTTAACTTTCTTATTTGTAGCTAGTATTACACCATTTTGATCAAAAATCTTTCCTCTTTCAGCTGAAGAAGTTGCGATAGTAATTGAAATGAAGTTGATTTTTAATAAAATTAGTAAAATCAAACCTACGATAGAAAAAACCGCAAAAAATCTCCATCTTTTTATATGTAACATATAACCCTCCCTTATGTAGCCTATTTCATCTTATATTTAATTATTTTTTTTGTAAATGTGGAACAACTTTATTGTTTAGGTTGTCTATTAAGTATTACAGCATGAAGAAAGGAATAATTAGCATGAAAATTTACTAGCAAGTTTATATGTAAGTTTAATAAGAGTCATTATACAGTTTAGCACTTCTCATGCAAGTGGCAAAAAAATAGAGAGAAAACAGGAAGGGAGAGTTATTAATTCCGTAGCTAAACGAAAAGGAATGGTTGCTTACAAGGATGAAGCAAAAAATTGAGGCGATATTTATAACCGATTATCGGTATCTAATATATAAGGAATGCTTTTAGTATTTGTAGCAATTTCTGAAAGGATTAAATGGAGGATTTATGAAAGAACAAAAAGGCAAGAAGCAGAAGACATATATATCTATTCGATTAAATATAATGTTCCTTTGCATATTTGTACTATTCTCAGCTATTATTATGCAGCTAGGAAAGGTACAAATCGTTGAGGGAGAGGCTTATAAGAACCAAGTGGAAAGTAGTCAAAATGCAATAACTAGTATTCCAGTTCCACGTGGACAAATTTTAGATCGAGAAGGGAAAACAGTTGTTAATAATAAATCTCTTCGCACAATTACGTATACAAGGGTGAAGGGAATTACGAGTGAAGATATTTTAAAAACAGCAAAAGACTTGGCGAAAGTACTTGAAATGCCTGAACAAGATATAAATAAATTAACAGATATCGATAAAAAAGATTTTTGGATGCAGTTGAATTCGAAACGTGCGGAGACAAAGATTACTAAGAAAGATATAGAAAAGTTTAAAGAAAAGGGTATAGAGGGAAAAGAGTTAGATAAAAAAATAGAAGACTTAAGACGAGGTCGTGTTACAGAGGTAGAATTAGCAGAATTAACAGCACAAGATTTAAAGGTGTTAGCTATTAAAAGTAAAATGAGTTCAGGTTATCAACTAACACCACAAATCATTAAAAAAGATGTAACAGATGAAGAGTATGCGCGGATAAGCGAAAATCTTGCGAATTTTCCAGGAGTAGATGCAACTGTTGATTGGGAACGTAATTATGTAAACGGTAATTTATTTCGTTCTGTATTAGGGAATATTACGAGTAGTGAAGAAGGATTACCGAAAGAAAATTTAGATTCTTATTTAGTACGTGGATATAACCGTAATGATCGTGTTGGAAAAAGTTATATTGAACAACGATATGAAGATGTATTACACGGCACAAAAGAAGAGGTGAAAAATATTACTGATAAATCAGGAAACATTGTTAGCACAGAAATAATCTCTAAAGGAAAAAGTGGTAATAGTTTAACATTAACGATTGATATGGAATTACAAAAGAAAGTGGAAGAAAGTATAGAGAAAAACTTGAGAGCTTTTAAGAGTTCAGAGCCACTGCTCGATCGAGCTTTTGTTGTCATGACGAATCCAAATAACGGACAAATTTTATCAATGGCAGGCAAAAAGATTGTAGAAAAAGAAGGGAAAATAGAGGTTGACGATTTGGCATTAGGAAACATGACAACTTCGTATGAGCTAGGGTCAGCTGTAAAAGGTGCTACTTTATTAACTGGATATGAGACAGGCGCAATACATCTAGGAGATCAATTTTATGACGCGCCGATGAAATTTAAAGGTACACAAGCTAAGAAATCGTGGAATGTATCCGGATTTGGTAATATTAATGATTTACGGGCTTTACAAGTATCTTCGAATGTATACATGTTCCAGACAGCTTTAAAAATTGCGGGAGTTAATTACGTACCAAATGGCTCATTGGATATTAAACAAGGAGCATTTGATACGATGCGCTATTATTTCAAGCAATTTGGTTTAGGTGTCCCAACAGGTATTGATTTACCGAATGAAATAATTGGACAAACGAGAAAAGTAGATAGTCAACCTGGATTTTTACTAGATTTTTCTATCGGTCAGTATGATACGTATACGCCGTTGCAATTAGCGCAATATATTTCAACGATTGCGAATGGTGGTTATAGAATGCAACCTCAAATTGTACAAGAAATACGAGAACAATCAATAAAAGAAGAGGTTGGCAAAGTTATACGTTCCATAGAGCCTGTCGTATTAAATCGAATTGATATGAAGAAAGAACATATTGATCGGATAAAAGAAGGGTTTAGATGGGTATTCCAAGAAGGTGATGGAACTGGCGTGAAATATTTCAAAAACGCGCCATATAAACCAGCAGGAAAGACAGGAACAGCCCAAACTGTATATGGTGGAGATGACCCGATTGGTAGAAATGCAAAAGGAGAACGTATGGAATGTTACAACTTAACGTTAGTTGGATATGCCCCATATGATAATCCAGAAGTAGCATTTTCCGTAGTAGTTCCATGGCTTCATGATGATAAAAATGGAATTAATTCTATAATCGGAAAGGAAGTATTAGATGTATACTTTGATTTAAAACAGCAACGTATACATGGTGAAGCTACTAGTACAGGTAGTTCTAAGCAAAATTAGAGTACTTTTCTCAGGGAAAGACCCTGTTCATATAAAGCCATTTATAAGTAAAAAAATGAAATATGAAATAGGAGATAGAGGCGTCGTAGCTACTATCTCTTATTTTGTTAATAACTCTCATACTAGCTATAATTTTTTTAGTTTATGGAACAAATTTGGTTCGGTGATTGTCTATTATGTGTACGTATAAAAAGGTGCTAAAAATTTGGAAGGAATGATGATTTTGAAAAATAAGAGGATGCTAAAAATAGGAATATGCGTTGGTATATTAGGTTTAAGTATTACAAGCCTAGAAGCTTTTACAGGAGGAGCACTGCAAGTTGAAGCGAAAGAAAAGACTGGACAAGTGAAACATAAAAATCAGGCGACGCATAAAGAGTTCTCTCAACTTGAGAAAAAATTTGATGCTCGGGTAGGTGTATATGCGATTGATACTGGTACAAATCAAACAATTTCTTATCGATCTAACGAAAGATTTGCCTTCGCATCAACCTACAAGGCTTTAGCAGCAGGAGTATTACTACAGCAAAACTCAATTGATACATTAAATGAAGTAATCACATTTACGAAAGAAGACTTAGTGGATTATTCACCTGTTACAGAGAAACATGTAGATACTGGAATGAAACTAGGAGAAATTGCTGAGGCTGCTGTTCGTTCAAGTGATAATACTGCAGGGAACATTTTATTTAATAAAATAGGCGGACCTAAAGGATATGAAAAAGCGCTTAGAAAGATGGGGGATCGGGTTACTATGTCTGATCGCTTTGAAACAGAATTAAACGAAGCTATTCCAGGAGACATTCGTGACACTAGTACAGCGAAAGCAATTGCTACGAATCTTAAAGCTTTTACGGTCGGAAATGCACTTCCAGCTGAAAAACGTAAAATTCTTACAGAGTGGATGAAAGGAAATGCTACAGGGGACAAACTTATTCGTGCAGGCGTACCAACTGACTGGGTAGTTGGAGATAAATCAGGTGCGGGCAGTTACGGGACAAGAAATGATATTGCTATCGTTTGGCCTCCAAATAGAGCACCAATTATCATCGCAATTTTATCTAGTAAAGATGAGAAAGAGGCTACCTATGATAATCAACTCATTGCAGAGGCAACGGAAGTTATAGTTAAGGCTCTTAAGTAATAATCTTTCAATTCTTTATGTAATATAATTAAAAATAAGAACTTGGAAAGCGATTCTTTTTAATGTGAAAAGAATCGCTTTTTTATAAGCATGTAAACTATTTATACCTATGTATTATAAAGATATAATTAATGTAGAAAAGAGGGTGAATAGTTATGGAGAATGACAATCAAGTCTTTTGGAGAACAGATTGTCTTGTTTTGAGAAGGTTTAGTATGGATGACACTAACTACTTTCATTTTTATCATTCTAATCCAGAAGTGGCTAAATTTCAGTCATGGGTTAATTATCAATATCATGAGGCTAAAACGTTTGTAAATGAACAAGTTAAAAATAATCCTAATCTACCAGGTACTTGGTTCCAGTTCGCAATTGCTTTAACTGAAAATAACAAAATAATTGGAGATTGTGCACTTCACACACTTGTAAATGAACCTCGCATCGTAGAAATCGGATTTACTCTTTCTCCAGAATATCAGGGAAAAGGCTATGCAACTGAAGCTGTTTGTGCCTTATTGAGTTACATATTTCATTCATTAGGAAAACATAAGGTGATTGCATTTTCGGACGTTCGAAATAATAAGTCTATTTCTGTACTAGAACGAGTGGGGATGAGGAGAGAAGGTCATTTATTGCAGAATTACATGCTAAAAGGCCAGTGGATTGATGAATATCAATATTCAATATTGAAGTCTGAATGGAAGGACGCTACATAATTATAAAATTTAGAAACAATGAAGGAACTTATTCATGAAATTGATGAAAATGCCTTTGTCAATGTATATGATGTTGCGGAAGTACAAGGCGGAAACTTTAAAAAGCATGATATCCATTAAGGGTATTAACTAACTTAAATATTTTATACATAGTTGATTATTGAAAAAGATAAAAACCTCACCACATATAGATAGACAACTGATATGTACTAAGTTGTATAACTGCAAGGTACATAGAACTAAAACTAAGATATTCATACGAACTCAAAAAGCTGAAATTCCTTAACTTGGGAATTTCGGCTTTAATGTTATATGATAGAGTTACGATTAGAACAGAACCGGGCATGTTTACTTCAACAGAGTGATATAAGTTCTTCAGTTCCTAAAATTAGAAACTTGTACTTGATTATCGTAGTTAAATCGATTTCACTTTAAAAGAGAACCGTTAGATAAAAAGAATAATCTATTGAAATGTTTTTGAGAATTGTAGTATTGATGAAGATTTTAGGAGGGAATATGAGCAAGAAGATTAAAAGAAGTATATTACTTATTGCTACATTAGTAGGTTGTAGTATCTTTTTATTTTTACAGAACAATTTAATAAGTATAACTGAGGTTAAAATAACCTCTAGTAAAATACCATCCTCTTTTAAAGGGTATAAAATTCTACAAATTTCAGACTTACACAATAAAAAATTTGGCGATAATCAAGATGTGTTAATTCAAAAAATAAAAAGTATAGACCCAGATATTATTGCGATTACGGGTGATTTAATTGACAGTAAATCATACGATGCAGAAGTTAGTATGCAATTAATACGAGAAATTGTAAAGAAATATCCTGTATATTTTGTGACAGGAAACCATGAACAATGGTCTGGAAAGTATAACAATTTAGAAAAAGAGTTGAAGAAATATGATGTCAATGTTTTAAGGAATGAACATGTAGGCATTCGAAGGGGTGAGCAAGAAATAAACTTGCTAGGTATTGATGATCCAGAGTTTGTTACTGGAAACCGTGATGAAGGAAATATTATAATAGATGAAATTAAAAAAGCGAAAATTGAAATGCAGCCAGATAAATATAATGTATTATTATCCCATCGGCCTGAATTTATAAAGGAATATACGAATGAGAGGTTGGATTTGGTTTTATCGGGACATGCTCATGGAGGGCAAGTTAGATTGCCATTTATCGGAGGATTAGTTGCGCCAAATCAAGGTGTTTTACCTAAATATACAGCGGGTTTATATGTAGAACAAAATACATCAATGGTAGTGAGTAGAGGATTAGGAAATAGTATCATTCCGCAAAGGATTTTGAATAGGCCAGAAATTGTAGTCGTGCAGCTAAATTAAGCTGTACGATTTTTTTTATACAAAAATGAGTAAAGGGGCTTTCTGTATTTTGCAGGAGTAAACATTACAATTTTGTTAAAAATTTTCTACGTTACATAAAGTAACAAAATTTGACCCTCAGTGTTTGTTATAGTGTAAATAATCAAAAAGCTTAAAATTTGTCGAGTGAAAATTGTGATAAGTAATTCATATAAAAAACTTAAAGGGGTGTACACATGCATAAAGAATATGAAATTGAAGAATACACGGCGATTGAGGAACAAATCCATTATTATTGTAAATGTTTATTAGTAAGTCATCCTGATCAAATAATAAAGTATTTAGAAAAAAGGTTAGAAAAATATGCAGAAACATTACAATATGCACATTTATATCCTGACACAGTTATTTTACCGTTACAGCAATTAGTTATTGAATATTCTTTAGACGTTGCTAGAATTCGGAAGTATATGAATTTAAAAACGTAAAGTGAAATTTATAGTTTAAATGAAACAGAGTCGACTTTAGGAAATGAAATTCTAATGTCGACTCTGTTTCATTGTTTAATATCGGTGATTGAACATACATACTAATCAACGAAGTTTGACATATAATTAAGCAAGAGTAAAATAAAAGTGAGTACTCACTCATTTTTATTGGAAAAGGAGGATGAAACGTGCAACAACCTTCAATTATTTTACGGACTGTATCAAAAAGTTTTGGAAAAAAAGAAGTGTTACACAATCTTTCATTGCAAGTTGAAAAAGCAGAGATTTTTGGTTTTGTTGGACCTTCTGGATCAGGGAAAACAACGCTCATTAAAATGATTGCAGGTATTAATGAGGCAACGAAAGGTGAAGTGCTTGTTAATAATACTAATATGCCTAATTTAAATGAAATGAAACGAATTGGTTATATGGCCCAGGCGGATGCATTATATGAAGAATTGTCAGCATATGAAAATGCAGATTTTATAGCAACGATGTATGGATTAAAGGGAAAAAGTAAAAAGACAAGAATTGCAGAGGTTTTTGAACTTGTACAATTGTCACAGTATATGAAAAAGCAAGTACAACAATTTTCAGGTGGAATGAAAAAACGCTTATCATTAGCAATAGCACTCCTCCATGAACCAGAAATATTAATTTTAGATGAGCCTACAGTGGGGATAGATCCGCTTCTTAGGAAAACGATTTGGGAAAAATTTTATGATCTTAAAAAGAAAGGCACAACGATTATTGTAACGACGCACATTATGGATGAAGCTGAATTTTGTGAGCGTCTAGGATTAATTAGAGAAGGGAAACTAGTTGCGGTTGGAACAACTGAAGAATTGAAAAAACGCGTGTCATCTGGACGGATTGAAGATGTCTTTTTGTTGGAAGAGGTGGTGTCATCATGAGAGTTACTGGTGTAATCATTCGTATTATTCGCCAATTTTTTCGAGATAAGCGCTCGTTAGCGATGATGTTTGGGGCACCAATGTTATTACTTTGGCTATTATCGCTAGTGTTTACACAAAAAGACTATATACCGCAAATTGCTGTTGTTGATATGCCCGCTCAAATAGTAAAAGTGATGAAAAATCAAGAAGCGTCAATTTATGAATACAGTAAAGAAAACGCGATTTCTGAGTTAGAAAAACAAAAGGTAGATGCAATACTTCGAATAGAGAATGGAAAAATGAAACTTCTGTTGGAAGGTAGTGATTCGTCAAAAAATCGTGCTGTACTTCAAGTATTGCAAAAAAGCACAGAGAAGAATGATGTATCGATTATGAAACCTGAAGTAAATTTTTTACATGGCTCTAAAGACTTTACGATGTTTGATGGGCTTGGTCCTGTATTAATTGGTTTCTTTACATTTTTCTTTGTATTTATATTATCAGGTGTATCCTTCGTAAGAGAACGTTTAAGTGGTACGCTAGAAAGGTTATTATCCACCCCAGTAAGAAGATGGGAAATAGTCGCAGGTTATATTATTGGTTTTGGAATCTTTGCCTTTATACAATCCATTATTATCGTAAGTTTTTCCGTTTATATTTTAGATTTATATGTAGCTGGCTCTATATGGCTAACGCTACTTATTACATGTATGCTCTCTTTAACTGCACTAACATTAGGTACGTTTTTATCGGCATACGCAAATAATGAATTTCAAATGATTCAATTTATACCGCTTGTTATTGTGCCACAAATCTTCTTTTCTGGATTGTTTCCAATGGAATCTATGAACAAGTGGCTACAAATGTTAGGGAAATTATTTCCGCTCACATACGGCGCTGACGCAATGAGACAAGTGATGATTCGGAATCAAGGGTTTACAGAGATTGCATTAGATCTTACTGTATTATTACTTTTTTCAATATTATTTGCAGTAGGAAATGTATTTGCTTTAAAGAAACATCGCAAAATATAATAATGACAAAAAGGAGCTTTATAAATGCAGAAGGATTGGCTGGAGGAATTAATAGCTGCAACTAATACGGATAAACGAAATGAACGTCAAATGCGAATATTAGAGGCGGCTGTTGATATGTTTGGAGAAAAAGGATACGCTTCAACTTCAACAAGTGAAATTGCAAAACGGGCTGGTGTAGCGGAAGGAACAATCTTCCGCTACTATAAGACGAAAAAAGATTTATTACTAGCGGTCGTAATGCCAACTTTAACTAAGTTCGCTGCACCATTTTTTGTACAAACCTTTGCAAAAGAAATATTTAAATCGGAGTATGAATCATACGAAGGACTTTTAAGGGTTGTAATTCATAATAGGTTTAAATTTGCTCAAAAACACTTTCCTATGATAAAAATATTAATTCAAGAGGTGCCATTCCAAACAGAACTAAAAAATGAAATACAGCAATTAGTAGAAACAGAACTGTTTTCACATTTCAAAAAGTTGATTGTGAAATTTCAAGAAGAAGGGGAAATTATTGAGATACCACCATCTTCCGTACTACGTCTTACTTTATCAGCTGTATTAGGTTTACTCTTAACAAGATTTTTATTATTGCCTGAAGAAAAATGGGATGATGAAATGGAAATTGAAAATACGATTCAATTTATATTGTATGGATTAACTCCACGAATTTAATCGTCGAAGTGTGAATTACATACATTACTTTTAAGTAAAAATAAATCGCCTTTAAAAAGGCGATTTATTTTCATTATATATTTTTGATAAATAAGTACTTGTTTACTAAAAATATTCTAAATCAGCGTGTTTCTTTGTCTCTTTTTCTAAGACCTAATAATCCTGCTAGTCCTAATAAACCAAGCCAAGCCCAATTATTATTTTTATCACGATTATCATTTAAATCATTTGTTGTATTTACATTTCGAGTTCTTACATCATTATTAACTCTGTCTAAGTTATTGTCATTTACTCGAGTTGAAATATCAGTGTTATTAACTCTATTCATATTATTTCCATCGTATTCAGCTTGCGTAGATGTACCTAAAAACATAATAGATAGTGCTAAAACACTTAAAATAGATGATAATTTCTTTTTCATAACAATCCCTCCTTTCTTAATCATTAATTTCTCCGAAGCATGTGTGTATTATTCATTTCACAATATCTAAACCCTCATTAATAGGGCGCACATTTATAGAAAATAGAGTTGAATGATTGTTAATATATCATTGGATATATATTTCTCATAAAAATAAATGAATCAAACTTTGCTTAAAATGTTAATCTTAGTACAATTTATATTATACGGGCTAGCACTAAGGAGGTAATGAGATGCGACAATTTGCAAAACCAACAATCGTCGTAAGTAAATGTTTAGAATTTGATGCTTGTCGTTATAATGGAGAGATGATTCCAGATGTAACAATACGAAATTTGCAGCCATTTGTTACATTTATACCTGTTTGTCCAGAAGTCGAGATTGGATTGGGGACTCCTCGTGAAACGATACGAATTGTAGAAGAAAATGGTGAGAATAGACTTGTGCAACCGTCGACACGAGAAGATGTAACTGAAAAAATGGAGCAGTTTTCAAATGACTTTTTACAAACGATATCGGATGTGGATGGTTTTATTTTAAAGAATCGTTCACCAAGTTGTGGTACGCGTGATGTGAAAATTTATTCTGGTTTTGAAAAAGCGCCAGCAAAGGGAAAAGGATCGGGCTTATTTGGCGGAGCAGTAGTAAAAAAATTTTCGCATCTTCCTATAGAAGAGGAAGGTAGATTGTCGAATTTTATTATTAGAGAGCATTTCTTTACAAGGCTATTTACAATCGCATATTACAAAATGATTAAACATAATAAAAATATAAAAGACCTTGTATCGTTTCAGTCGGACAATAAATATTTATTTATGGCATATAATCAGGTGAAACAAAAGGAATTAGGGCGTATAATTGCAAATCAAAAAAATGAAAAGATTGAAGTGGTATTTGAAAACTATGAGAAGACTTTATATGAATTATTTATGCGTACGCCCCGTTATACATCGAATGTAAATGTATGCGAGCACATTTTTGGATATTTTAAAACAAAGTTAAAAAAACAAGAAAAAGATCATTTTATAGAACTGTTACAAAAGTATGCAGAAAAGAAAATACCACTTAGTAGTTTACTTACAATTTTAAAATCATGGGCTATTCGATTTGATGAAAAGTATTTATTAAGACAAACATATTTCGAACCATACCCTGAAGCATTAGTAGAAATTTCTGATTCCGGAAAAGGTAGAGATTATTAAACAATAAATTACATAATTCGACACAAAACCTCCTATGTTGTTGTAGAACAATGTAGGAATTTTTTTGTGCATTAGTACAGAATCTGTTTTAAAATTAAGTTATGACAGAATTGTAGCAATTGTCTAACTAATATTCTTGTCTTTTAAGTTGTTATGTTTGTAGTAGAAACTCGCACGCTGTCGAAACTCAATATTCGATAAGGGGTGTGTAGCGGAATGGAATTTACTCTAACTCGCGAAAAACAAATGATTAAAGAAATGGTACGTGACTTTGCTGAAAAGGAAATCGCACCGAAAGCTGTATATTATGACAAAACTGCAGAGTTTCCATATGAAACATTTCAAAAAATGGGCGAACTAGGATTATTAGGCATCCCATTCCCAGAAGAGTATGGAGGTTCAGGTGGCGATACGGTATCGTATGCGTTAGCAGTTGAAGAAATTGGTCGCGCTTGTGGTGGCACCGGTTTAAGCTATGCTGCAACAATTTCATTAGGTGCTTCTCCAATTTATTATTTCGGTACAGAAGAACAAAAACAAAAGTATTTAGTTCCAATGGCGTCAGGTAAAACATTAGGTGCCTTCGGATTAACGGAGCCGAATGCTGGATCTGATGCAGGTGGCACTCAAACGAAAGCGGTATTAGATGGTGATGAGTATGTAATCAGTGGTGAGAAGTGTTGGATTACAAACGCAGAGTATGCAAATACAATTATTGTAACCGCTGTCAACGGTATTGAAGAGAATGGTAGAAAACGTATTTCTGCATTTATCGTGCCTACTACGAGTGAAGGATTAACGATTTCAAGTCCTTACGATAAGATGGGTGTTCGCGCTTCTAATACTTGTGAAATCGTACTTGATGGTGTTCGTGTACCGAAAGAAAATATTCTTGGTGATGTAAATAAAGGCTTTAAACAATTTTTATATACACTTGATGGAGGGCGTATTTCAATCGCTGCATTGGCAGTTGGTATTGCGCAATCAGCCTTTGAACGTGCATTACAATATGCGAAAGAACGTCAACAATTTGGAAAGTCAATCTCTAATTTCCAAGCGATTCAATTTAAATTAGCTGATATGGCGACTGAAGTAGAGCTAGCACGCAATTTAGTACATAAAGCAGCTTGGTTAAAAGATAACGATAAACCTTTCGGCAAAGAAGCGGCAATGGCAAAACTATTTGCATCGGAAGCAGCAAGCCGTATTGCGAATCAAGCAGTACAGATTCATGGTGGATATGGTTATATGCGTGAATATGAAGTTGAACGACATATTCGTGATGCGAAACTATTAGAAATTGGTGAAGGAACTTCTGAAATTCAACGTCTCGTAATTGCTAGACATTTAGGATGTAGATAAAAGGGAGGAATCACTATGTTTCAAAAAATATTAATTGCGAATCGCGGGGAAATTGCTGTTCGTATTATGAAAACTTGTCAAAAACTTGGCATACGCACTGTTGCTATTTATTCTGAAGCAGATGAAAATGCCCTTCATGTGAAGATGGCAAATGAAGCTTACTTAGTAGGTGGACCGCGTGTTCAAGAAAGTTATTTAAACCTTGAAAAAATTATTGAAATAGCTAAGAAGACAAATGCAGAAGCGATTCATCCGGGTTATGGTTTATTATCAGAGAATCCGTCTTTTCCGGTTCGTTGCAAAGAAGAAGGAATCGTATTTATCGGTCCTTCAGAAGAAATCATTACGAAGATGGGAAGTAAAATCGAATCACGTATCGCAATGCAAGCAGCAGATGTCCCAGTAGTCCCAGGTATTACTACAAATATTGAAACTGCTGAAGAAGCAATTGAAATTGCAAAACAAATTGGTTATCCCTTAATGCTTAAGGCATCCGCAGGCGGCGGAGGCATTGGTATGCAGTTGATGGAAACTGAGCAAACGCTCACCAAAGCGTTTGAAAGTAATAAAACAAGAGCGCAAAACTTCTTTGGTAACGGAGAAATGTATTTAGAGCGATATATAGCAGATGCGCATCATATTGAAATTCAGCTTTTAGCAGATACACATGGTAACACAGTGTATTTATGGGAGCGTGAATGTTCGGTACAGCGCCGAAATCAAAAAGTAATCGAAGAAGCACCTTCACCATTTTTAGATGAAGGTACACGAAAGGCGATGGGAGAAGTTGCTGTACAAGCTGCCAAAGCACTTGGCTATACAAATGCAGGTACAGTTGAGTTTCTTGTAGATGATCAGAAGAACTTCTATTTCTTAGAGATGAATACGAGATTACAAGTAGAGCATCCAGTGACAGAAGAAATTACGGGATTAGACCTTGTAGAACAGCAACTCCTTATCGCAAGTGGAGAGAAACTATCATTTACTCAGGATGATGTAAAACGTAGTGGTCATGCCATTGAAGCTCGTATTTATGCAGAGGATCCGAAAACATTCTTCCCATCACCTGGGAAAATTACAGATTTAACATTACCGTCAAATGTACGGATTGATCACTTCTTAGAAAATCATGTAACGATTACACCTTTCTATGATCCAATGATTGCGAAAGTCATTGCACATGGCGAGACTCGTGAAGAAGCAATTTCGAAATTACATGATGCTCTAGAAGAATTAAAAGTAGAAGGTATTAAAACGAACACGCCAATGCTACTGCAAGTTTTGGAAGACGAAGTGTTCAAAGAGGGTATTTATACAACGGGTTTTGTAACGAAACAACTCGTTAAAAAATAAGATTTAACAATATTAAGGGGGAAAAAATGATGACGAAAGTATACGCATCGATGGCAGGAAACGTTTGGAAGATTGTTGTAGGAGTAGGAGATACAGTAGAGGAAGAGCAGGATGTCGTCATTTTGGAATCTATGAAAATGGAAATTCCAATCATTTCAGAAGAAGCTGGCACAGTTATGAAAATTAATGTGCAAGAAGGCGATTTTGTAAATGAAGGAGATGTATTATTAGAAATTGAATAGGGAGATATAGGGGGAAGCGAATTGAAACTACCTAATTTTGCTGTCATTAAAGAAGTCGGGCCACGTGATGGCTTACAAAATGAAAAAAAGATTGTTGGCACAAAAGATAAAGTAAAATGGATTCAACTACTTACAGAAGCAGGATTGTCGTATGTTGAAGTTTCCTCATTCGTTCACCCAAAATGGGTCCCTGCATTAGCAGATGCAAATGATGTATTTTCTGAGCTGAAAAGGGATCCAAATGTTACATATGCTGCGCTTGTTCCGAATCAAAATGGTTTGGAACGAGCTTTTTTGCAAAATGTAGATGAGGTGAATGTTTTTTTATCAGCAAGTGAATCTCATAATAAAAGTAATATTAATAAATCGATTAAAGAAGCATTAGTTGTAATTGAAGATATAACAAAACAGGCATTATTCGAAGGGAAAAAGGTAAGAGGCTATGTTTCTACTGTATTTGGATGTCCTTATGAAGGGGATATAAGTCACGCAGCAGTTGACGAATTATGTAATCAACTATTTTCATACGGCATTTATGAAGTTTCTCTTGGGGATACAATCGGTGTAGCGAATCCATTACAAGTAGAACAAGTATTAGAACATCTATTAAAGAAGTATGATGCTTCGCAGTTTGCAATGCATTTTCATAATACGTATGGAATGGCTCTAGCGAATGTAGTTAAATCATTAGAATACGGTATTACAACGTTTGATAGTTCTTGTGGTGGACTCGGGGGCTGCCCTTATGCACCAGGAGCATCAGGTAATGTTGCTACTGATGACCTAGTACATATGCTCCATAAATTAGGAGTTCAAACGAATATAGACGAAGAAAAGTTATTGCGAGCTAGTCAATTTATTCAAAGTAAGCTAAATATCCAATTACCGAGTCATGTGTATAGAGCGCTTCAACATAAAACGATAAGTAGGTGAGAAGATGCTACAATTACAAAACATTTCCGTTGATTACGTAACACCTCACGTAGTAAAGATTTCGTTAAATCGTGCAAGACAAGCAAACTCATTATCTTTAGCATTATTAGATGAATTACAAACTATATTAACTCAAATAAGTGAAGATTCAAACGCGCGTGTAGTTATTTTGACTGGTGCTGGTGAAAAAGCATTTTGTGCTGGTGCAGATTTAAAAGAGCGTGCCGATATGAATGAAGAACAAGTTCGCCATGCTGTTAGTATGATTCGCACTACTATGGAGATGGTTGAACAATTACCACAGCCAGTTATTGCTGCTATAAATGGAATCGCACTTGGTGGTGGTACGGAATTAAGTTTAGCTTGTGATTTTAGAATTGCTGCTGAATGTGCAAGTCTTGGTCTTACTGAAACGACACTTGCAATTATACCAGGAGCAGGTGGTACACAGCGCTTACCGAGATTAATTGGAGTTGGTAGAGCGAAAGAATTAATTTATACAGGTAGACGTATTTCAGCGCAAGAAGCAAAAGAATATGGTTTAGTAGAATTTGTTGTACCAGCTAATTTACTTGAAGAGAAAGCGATTGAAATAGCAGAGAAAATTGCTAGTAATGGACCTATTGCTGTTCGATTAGCAAAAGAAGCGATTTCAAACGGTATTCAAGTTGATTTACATACCGGATTACAAATGGAAAAACAAGCGTATGAAGGTGTAATCCATACGAAAGATAGATTAGAAGGATTACAAGCATTCAAGGAAAAACGCACACCAACGTATAAGGGGGAGTAAATATGTTAGATCAAAAACAACAATCAAATAAATTTGAAGAACGAGTTGAAACGATTAAACAAGGCGGCGCACCAAAATATCATGAACAAAATAAAGCAAAAGGAAAATTATTTGTTCGAGATCGTTTAGCGCTTCTATTTGATAATGGCGAATATGTAGAAGATGCATTATTTGCTAACTGTGAACAAACAGGCTTACCTGCGGACGGCGTTGTAACGGCAACGGGTAAAATACATGGTCGTACTGCATGTGTAATGGCCAATGATTCTACTGTAAAAGCTGGATCGTGGGGATCACGCACAGTTGAAAAGATTTTACGTATTCAAGAAACAGCTGAAAAACTACGTGTTCCGTTATTTTATTTAGTCGACTCTGCTGGAGCACGTATTACAGATCAAGTAGAAATGTTCCCAGGGCGCCGTGGTGCAGGAAGAATCTTCTATAATCAAGTGAAATTATCAGGTAAAGTTCCTCAAGTATGCTTATTATTTGGACCTTCTGCAGCTGGTGGTGCCTATATTCCAGCCTTTTGCGACGTTGTAATGATGGTAGAAGGAAATGCATCTATGTATTTAGGATCTCCTCGTATGGCTGAGATGGTTATCGGTGAGAAGGTAACTTTAGAAGAGATGGGCGGAGCTCGTATGCATTGCTCTGTATCAGGATGCGGAGATGTTTTATGCAAGACAGAAGAAGATGCGATTACACAAGCAAGACAATACATTTCATATTTTCCAAATAACTACTTAGAAAAGACTCCATTGGTTACACCTCAAGAACCGAAACAATTCGATAAAACGTTAGAACAAATCATTCCAGAAAATCAAAATGCTCCTTTCAATATGAAAGATCTCATTAATAGAGTTATTGATGAAGGTTCATTCTATGAAGTAAAAAAATTATTTGCTCAAGAGCTAATTACAGGCTTAGCACGTATTGATGGTAAGCCAGTTGGTATTATTGCAAATCAGCCGCGTATGAAGGGCGGCGTATTATTCCATGATTCAGCTGATAAAGCTGCTAAGTTTATTAATTTATGCGACGCATATCATATTCCATTATTATTCCTTGCGGATGTACCAGGATTTATGATCGGTACAAAAGTAGAGCGTGCTGGTATTATTCGCCACGGTGCAAAAATGATTTCTGCAATGAGTGAAGCAACTGTACCGAAGATTTCTATCGTTGTTCGTAAAGCATATGGTGCTGGTTTATATGCAATGGCAGGTCCAGCATTTGAACCAGATTGCTGCCTGGCATTACCGACAGCCTCTATTGCGGTAATGGGTCCAGAAGCTGCGGTCAATGCTGTATATGCAAATAAAATTGCAGCTTTACCAGAAGGAGAGCGTGCTAGCTTTATTGCTGAAAAACGTGAAGAGTATAAGAAAGATATTGATATATACCATTTAGCATCAGAGATGGTGATTGATGGTATTGTTCATCCAAACAATTTACGTGAAGAGTTAAAAGGACGTTTCGAAATGTATATGAGTAAATATCAAGTATTCACGGATCGTAAACATCCTGTATATCCAGTTTAAAAGCCCTATTTAGGGCTTTCTTGCTCAAAAAGTTAAGGAGGGGAAAACATTGAAACAAGCAGTTTGGTTTCCAACAGAAGAGTACAAGGAAAAAACACGTTTATATAGTTGGATGAAATCATTGGGATATGAAGACTATGAAACTTTTTATAATAAATCTATTGAGGAAACAGCTTGGCTTTGGGGAGAGGCAGAAAAAGCAGTTGGCTATCAATGGATGAAACCTTATACAGAAGTGTTAGATTTAGAAAATGGTACACCGTTTGCACAGTGGTATAATGGCGGAACATGTAACGTTGTAGAATCGGCTTTATCCCGCTGGCTTGCGGATGAAGAGACGAGAATACAGCCAGCACTTCAGTACGAAGGGGAAAATGGAACTTCAAAATCATTTACATATGAAGAGCTTGACAACTGGGTAAGCCGTGTTGCCAATGGTTTGAAACACGCGGGTATTGAGAAAGGTGACCGTGTAACAATTTATATGCCGATGATTCCAGAAACAGTTGTTGCGATGCTAGCTGTAATGAAAATCGGAGCAATTATTTCACCAATATTCTCAGGCTTTGCGTCTGATGCAGTTATGACACGTGTGCAAGCGGCAGGTTCAAAAATGATTATTACCGCAGATGGATTTTCACGCCGCGGTAAAATTGTTTCTTTAAAAGATGAAGTAGATAAAGCTTGTGAACATTGCCCAACTGTTGAAAAAGTTGTTATCGTTCGTCATGCAGGAAATGATTTTACACCACATAACTATGACTTTTCGTGGAGTACGCTAGAAAAAGAAAAACCATTCATACATGCCGAGGAAATGCAAAGTGATGATCCATTAATGCTCATTTATACATCAGGAACGACTGGTAAGCCGAAAGGAACAGTACACACGCATGCAGGATTTCCTTTGAAAGCAGCTTTTGATGCAGGATTTGGAATGAATATTAAACAAGGTGATCGTGTATTATGGGTAACTGATATGGGCTGGATGATGGGGCCGTTTCTATTATTCGGTTCACTCATTAATGGAGCAACGATGGTTATGTACGAAGGTGTTCCAGACTTCCCAGAAGCAGACCGGTTATGGGAGACAGTTGATAAATATGAAATTACTCATCTAGGTATTTCGCCAACGTTAATCCGAGCATTAATGGCAAAAGGTGATGAGTATGTCAATAAACATTCTTTAAAGAGTTTGGAAGTATTCGCATCAACAGGAGAACCTTGGAATCCTGATCCATGGATGTGGCTGTTTGAAACAGTTGGAAAAGGAAATGTTCCAATCTGTAACTACTCAGGTGGAACTGAAATCTCTGGTGGGATTTTCGGTAATGTTCTTATTAAGCCAATCGCACCGATTAGTTTTAACGCATCTTTACCAGGAATGGCAGCTGTCGTACTGGATGATCAAGGTAAACCAATTCGAGATGAAGTCGGAGAATTATGCTTAGAGAAACCTTGGGTAGGTATGACGAAAAGCTTCTGGGAAGATGATGAACGTTACGTGAACACATATTGGTCGCGTTTTGAAAATAAATGGGTCCACGGTGACTGGGTCATTTACGATGGTGAACAATATATCATCACAGGGCGTTCAGACGATACGTTAAATATTGCAGGTAAACGTATTGGACCTGCTGAATATGAATCTATTCTTGTGAAACATAATGATGTAATCGAAGCTGCTGCAATTGGTGTACCTGACGAAGTGAAAGGTGAAGTTTGTCATTGCTTTGCTGTATTACGAGAAGGGGTAATATTTACAGAAGATTTAAAGAAAGAATTAATGAGTTTAGTAAACTCTCATATTGGAAAAGCGTTGTGTCCTAAAGACATCCACGTTGTAGAAGATTTACCGAAAACACGTAATTCTAAAGTAATGCGCCGTGTTATTAAAGCAGCTTACTTAGGAAAAGAATTAGGTGATTTATCATCGCTTGTAAATCCTGAAGTAGTTCCGTTTATTCAGGGGTTACAGTCTAGTAAATTATAAAGTTAGCAAGGAGTTCTATATAAATAGAGCTCCTTTTTTATGTTTATAAAAAGAAAAGAAGTGAATTTGATGAAGAAGAAAAATTTTACTATTAGTGTTAAGTATGTTTTTTAGTTTTAATCAAAACACGATATTATGGAATGTCTATTCAATGGAGAAATACTAATTTACAACAACAAGGTGATGACAAAGCGTGACTGCTTATATGTCTGTTTAAACCTTTACGTGTTAATATATAAAAAGCTGACTATAAGCAGTCAGCTTTTTATATATTACATTCTAGTATTTGCCGGGCAGTAATGCCCCCATCTAAAAATTCAGCAAAAGCAAGGAAGTAGGTGAGGGATCAACTTTCCGGAAAATCCCGATTGGTTCCAAAAGACATATTCTTTCCTTTACGTTGACATTAAAAATATTACCAATTTTTTCTTTTACAATGGCAACAAATAAAGAAACATTTACAATGACACTTATTTCGTTTAGAACTCCAATTATCATCACGATGACACTTTTCTTTAGATTTCCACCAATCATCATTACAATGTTTTTCCTGAGAACTCCAATCGTCATCACAATGACACTTTTCTTTAGATTTCCACCAATCATCATTACAATGCTTTTTCTGAGAACTCCAATCATCATCACAATGATGCTTTTCTTTAGATTTCCACCAATCATCACAACAATGCTTTTTCTGAGAACTCCAGCAATCATTTTTCCAGGACATTTATTTCTACCTCCTTTCAATAGTGTTCATATTATTCTATGTTTTAATAAAAAAATGGCTTGTTTATTAACCTACTATTTTATCTTTATATGATAGAGTGTTTTCTACTCAATATAGAGTTTATATAAAATATGCAAATTTTTAAGAGATAGTGGATATAGTATTTTTCAATAAACGTTTGTTGAAGAAAATGTTCTGATTACAAATAATATCTTATTTTCGAGTACGCTTTTTAAATGTATATTTCACAATGAAAAATGGGGAATCCATAAATAAAGTCTATGTATATGTGAGTTAATGGGAAATCTAGTGTGTTTTTAAGGGGTATCTTATTTAAAAGAAAAAAGGTTTGTTTTAGAAAGTGGTGTCTAAACATTAAATGGAGTAGGATTAAATTCACGGCCGCTCATTAAAAAGCTTTTAATTAGGAGAAGTCTGTTTTTATAATGAAAAGAAAGTTTGGTACAATTGTTTGTTTTTTTCTTTTTATGTGTTTGCCTCGTACCCTTTTAAGCTAGTGGACATACTTTACTAATAGAAAGGATTAGGGGGTGAGGTATTGGGTTCTCGATTTAATAATTGTAAAAAGAAGTGTACATGTAAACAAGATGATTGTTGGGAAGTATTCGAAGAGTGTAAAAAAGAACAGCATGAGAAATGTGATAATTCTTGTGTACAAGGAATTAGAGATGAACTTAAGAAATTAATTAATCGAACAGTTCAAATTAATACAGAGGGACGTACTTATGTAGGTACTGTTTCGTCTGTAAGTTGTGATGTAGTTAGGCTTGCGGCTATTCCTGGATCGGTTGGAGTAATTATTTCTATTTGTAAAATTGAAGCAATTTTCCCACCTGTTACAACGGTTACTGCTGACTTTGATTTTAATGGTATTGATGTAGCAAACAAAGCATAATTATGCTGCTTTTTTGTAAAGCCATTCACATGAATGGCTTTATTTTAATTTCATATAAAAGGAGAATATATTCTTTATATAGAAATAAGTTTGAGGTTATAAAGTATGATGTACGAAAGGAGCATGGAAGTGATTAAACTAAAAACCTTTAAAAAATCTGATTTTAAACAATTAATAAATTGGATTAATTCCGAAGAATTTCTAATACAATGGTCAGGAAATGCATTCACATTCCCTTTAGACGAACAGCAATTAGAGAAGTATATAGAAAGTGCAAATACACTCGCTTTCAAAGTGGTAGATGAAGAGACTTCAGACGTTATTGGTCATATTTCGCTTGGGCAAATAGATAATATTAATAAGTCCGCTAGAATTGGAAAAGTATTAGTTGGTAATACGAAGATGAGAGGACGTTCTATAGGAAAGCATATGATGAAAGCAGTACTTCATATTGCTTTTGACGAATTAAAACTACATAGAGTAACTCTTGGTGTGTATGATTTTAATACATCGGCCATTTCATGTTACGAAAAAATAGGGTTTGTAAAAGAAGGCTTATTAAGAGAGTCAAAAAGAGTAGGAGAAACGTATTGGAATTTATGGGAAATGAGTATGTTAGAATATGAATGGAAGAAGTAGCAACGATAGTAATTTATAATTATATTATGTTAACAAAGGGGCTTGGTGGGTATAGTGGATAATAAAACAAAAATAATTTCAATTGCAGCTGTTTCGGGGGGAGGTAAAACTACAATTACAGAAAGATTAAAGCATAAGTTTAAAAACTCAAAAGCTCTATATTTTGATAGTTATACATTTGATAACTCTCCTGCTGATATTTGTAAATGGATTGATGATGGGGCGAATTACAACGAGTGGGTATTAACACCATTAATTCATGATATTGAGCAACTTATACAAAATAATACATTAGACTATATTATTGTAGATTATCCTTTTGCATACTTAAATAGTGAGATGCGAAAATTCATTGATGTAACTATATTTATTGATACGCCTTTAGATATTGCGATGGCTAGAAGGATTTTGCGAGATTTTAAGAAAGGTACAATAGATGAAATACATAATGATTTGGAACATTACATGACATATGCGAGAAAAGCTTATTTAGAGGCAATTCATACTGTTAAGCCGAATTCAGATATCGTATTGGATGGTTCTTTATCTGTAAGTGAAATAATTAATCACGCTGTAGAGGAACTTGGTCGAAGAGAAGTGATTGTCAATGGTTAAATGTATAACAGATGCTGTTAGGTAGATAATTGAATTAAGGGAGAGATAAATGTGTACACTTTATTTCAATATAATTGGCAAGTTAGAGATGATTGGTTTAAGTGGTGTGAACAACTTTCAGAGGAAGAGTTACTTTGCAAACGTGTTGGTGGTGTTGGGGGTATTTTAGAAACATTATTTCATATTGTAGATGTAGAGTATAGTTGGATTAGTGCTCTTCAAGGAGAAGAAGATAGAGAACCGCAATTTAAAGATTATCAATCGATTCAAAAAGTGCAAGCGTTATCTGATTTATATAAACGAGAATTAAAAGCTTTTTTACAGTTGTGGTCATCTAGTCTAGAATATAAGATATTAAAGGCTTCGTGGACAGATAAAACATATACATATGGTGAAGTTTTAAGACATGTAATCGTACATGAAATCCATCATATTGGTCAGCTATCTATATGGGCGAGGGAGTTAAACTTGCAACCAGTTTCAGCAAATTTGATTGGACGAGGATGATAGAATTAAAAACCGACTTGCATCTCAAGCGCAAGTCGGTTTTTATATATAAGAAGATTTCTTAATTGAAATCCTCGGATTTTTTCTGACGTATATGTAAAAACATTAAGGTGGTAATGATTAAGAAAATCATTATAGTTTGTATAATTAAGTTTTTAAACTGAAGCAATATTGTCCAAGATGTAAGGGTGTCTTTAAAAGCTTGGAGTGCAGAGTACGAGGAAGGATCAAAACCATACTGTAGCAACTTTTTTGTTTCAATAAATGAGATGTTTTCTTCATCTGCATCTAATATTACTGAAATTAGTCTAGTATCTCCTAGTTTTGCTGTACTGACAAAACTATAATTACCGTTAGTTGAAAAACTAGTTTGTAAGCCATCAACACCTTGAAGTTTAATGTTTTCATTAAGGGAATATATCATTTTATTCGTATTGAAAACCTGGGAATCTTTGAAGGTAAATTGGTAAGAGGTTAGTTTCGTAATATTCAATACATCTGGAAAATCTTTTACTAATCGTGCAGCTAGTTTAGCTGCGTCTATTGCTGTTGTAGTTGATTGTTTATTTGTATCATGATTAATTCCAGTAGAGTTTAGAAATGGAGATGGTTGTAATAACTGTAGTTCTTTTGCTTTTTTATTCATTAATATTGTAAAGTTATCTTCAGTTCCAGCAATGTGTTCTGCTAGAGCGAGTGCAGAACGATTATTCCCTGCCAGTAGCAATGCATGAAGTAAATCACGAACCGTTGTTTTATCATTCGATGTTACTTGTATAGGGCTTGTTTCTACTCGGAAAACTTCGTTACTTATTTGTACGAAGTCATCTAATTGTATTTTTCTATCATTTAGTTGTTCCAATACGATATATTCCGTCATTAATTTAGATAAAGTAGCTGATTGTACTGGGGTTTCTTCATTTTTTTTATAAACAATTTCACCTGAATTAGCATTTATTAAAATAGCTGATTTAGCTTGAATAATCGGACCATTTACATAAAGATAAAAATATAAAACGATAAGTGCAGTAATGAAAAAAGATAATAATAAAATAGCGAATTTTTTTAAGAATTGCATAAGTGATCCTCCTATTATGACATCAATAATAGTATTGTAAAAAGGAATGCTTAATTAGGAAGAAAGAAAAGGTAAAGAATTTCTAAAGAATTATAAAGGATTATTAAATTTAGGGAAATAATAGAAAAAGTTCAATTTCTTATATGATAAGAAATTGAACTTTTTGTTTGTAATATTAACATTTGTATGGAAGTAGTTTTACAGTGAATGTTGTTTTTTCGTCATCACTATATACTTCAATTGTTCCTTTATGCAACTCGACTATACTTTTTGCAATTGCTAATCCAAGTCCAGATCCACCAGTGTTTGTAGAGCGAGATTTCTCAACGCGGTAAAAACGTTCAAAAATATGAGGTAAATCCGTACTAGGAATAGGTTGTCCGTAATTTGTTATATCAATTGTAATCATATTATTGCTTTCATAAGCAGTAAGGTCAATATAGCGACCTTCGCTTCCATAAGCGATAGCGTTTATAATAAGATTTTCAAACACACGCACTAATTTGTCACCATCAGCTAATACCATAAGTTTTTGAGGCGGGAAAGAAGGCCGACATTCTATATTAGCTTCTTGAACCTGTATGCGGAATTGAACAGTTAATTGTCCAAGTAACTCTACAATATCAATAGGAACAGAATACAAGCTTAATTCTTTATTTTGAACACGTGTATATTCGAACAAGTCATTCATTAATGCATTAAGACGAGTTACTTTATCGTAAATGACTTGAATATAGTATCGCAATTCCACTTCATCTCTATAATTATCATGATGGATTAAATTTACGTATCCAACTATAGAAGTAAGGGGGGTGCGTAAGTCATGTGATACATTTGTAATAAGTTCACTTTTTGCTTGTTCCGCTTGTCTTTCTTCATCAATTGAGACTTTTAATTGTTCAACAATTCCATTGACCCCGATTGCTAATTCTTCTAGATAATTATGATTTACAATAGAAACTTTATGATTGAAGTTTCCATTTGCAATATAACGAATTTCTTCTATCATTTTTTTTATACAAGTTTCATAATAAAGTTTTTTCTCGTGACGATAAAAAATGTAAAGATAGGATGAAAAAATAGAAAATAAAAACAAATAAGATACAATCATCATCCATAAAGACTCTTTAATCCCTTTATACTTTTCATAACCAAAAATTCGAATGAATTCTTTACCGAGTTCCGTTAGAGTAAGTGAACTCTCAATTACACTCGTAACGAGGCGATAAATAATTAGTTCAGTAATAGGAGTGAGTGTGATAGCTAATAAAAGCCAAAAAATAAGTTTCCATTTAGGAATATCTTTTAATATATCAAATGCTTCATTTCTCAATTTTATAGCCAACTCCCCAAACAGTATGAATAAATTTTTCTCCATTTATTACTGTTTCAAGTTTATCTCGTAAGTTGCTAATATGGACCATTACCGTCTTATTTGAACCATAACCATCTTCATTCCAAACGCGTTCGAAAATTTCTTCTGAACTAAATACTCTTCCTGTATTACTCGCAAGTAAATATAAAATATCGAATTCAATAGAGGTTAGTTTAATATACTCTCCATTTACTTTAACTGTATGATTATGTTTGTGTATTTCAACAGAGCGAATACGAATAATACCATCTTCATTCTTTTGCGAAGTAGCATTTTGGAAAGAGGATCTTCGTAATAAAGCTTTCACTCTAGCTACTAATTCTAATGGATTGAATGGTTTGATCATATAATCATCGGCACCTGTCATAAGGCCTAATATTTTATCCATATCTTCTGCTTTTGCACTAAGCATTAGAATTGGTACAGTATTATTTTCACGTACTTCCTGACAAACTTCTAATCCGTTTCGTTTTGGCATCATAATATCCAAAATCATAAGGTCAACTTCATATGTAGAAACCTTTTGCAATGCTTCATCGCCATCATAAGCTTTATAAATGTTATAGCCTTCATTTCGCAAATAAACAGCAAGTAATTCAACAATTTCTTTATCATCATCAATAATTAATATATTTTTATTCATTGTGTAGTTCCTTTCCTTGCAAATCATCAACATTACTATAATATCAAACATTTATGTACTTGTAGCGATGATTCTGTATAAAATTTCATGTAACGTATTAAAAAGGAGTAAAAAGATTAATATCGAATATAAAATAAAAAGGATATTTAGATTCTACATTATAATGTAAGTTAGTTATAAGGGGGATTTTCTATGTTATATAATGATATATATTCATTTACTCCAACTGGAAAAATGGAAAATGATATTAAAGCCTTTCTACTAAAATATAATAAAGAGTTTACATATAAACATTCAATTCGTGTGGCAAATGAGGCAAAAAAGATTGCAGAAAAGTTTCACGTAGATAAAGAAAAAGCAGCAATTGCAGGATATTTACATGATATTAGTGGCATTTTTCCGAACGAGGAGCGGATTGCAGTTGCTGAAGAGTTTGGGGTAGAGATAGTGGAAGCAGAAAGAAAGTTTCCTATGATTATTCATCAAAAATTATCGAGAGTAATCGCAAAAGAAATATTTAAAATAGAAGATGAAGAAATTTTAAATGCAATTTGTTGCCATACAACGTTGCGTAAACATGCAACGAAAATGGATTTAGTATTATTTGTTGCAGATAAAATAGAATGGGATCAAAAGGGGACACCACCATATTTAATAGAAATAAAAAAAGGATTGGAAAAATCTTTGGAAAAAGCAGCTTTTGTATATATTTCATATTTGTGGGAAAGGAAAGATACATTGAAAGTTATACACCCGTGGCTAGAAGAAGCATATTGGGATTTAAAAAGAATTGTACAGTAGAAAGGACAAGGAAATGCAATTAAAAGAATATATGAATCAAGCATTTCCAGGAGTTACATTAGGACCCTACTTATTATCTCAGTGGGAAAATCATTTACATTTTGATTTCGGAAAAGATAAAAATCAAATTGTAGAAGGAACCGACGATTTAAATATGGAATACTTTTCTCAACTATATACATATAATAAATTCTTATTTGAAGACATATTTTCAAAAGAAGTTGTAGTATTTGTAGTGACAAATGTTTATAGATTTAAAAAGGAAAACATAAAAACTCCACAGAAAATAAATGTATACAATAAATATATTAAGAAAAGAGATTTAAGATTTCATATAAGACAAGAAACATTACCGTTTCTATTTGAAGATGAAGAAGCAGATTTATCCCGCTATTTGCCGGGCAGTAAGCCCCCCACTGATTAAAGTTTCACTTTATATTGTACATATCATTTTTCTTTAAAATGTCTTGCGGAAGATATTAAGTATGAATTGCTTATACAAGCTGCTAATCACGAGGATTTCTCTGCTCTGTATCCTCGATTTGGACGAAAAAAAGAAATTTCTTATCCAGATGTATTTCTCATAAATGAAACGAAAGATATTGTCATGTTTATGTATGATGATAGAGGATGTGAAGTAATTGCGAAGAATAAAGAAATAATACGAGATTTATATAAGAAATACAAAGAATGGATTCCAGATTATGAACGAGAAAGTATAGATAACTTATTTAAATGACAATAGGGGAAGTGAAGCGTGTAATGAAACGTATTGCAATTGTATCTGCATGGGAACCAGAACTGACGTATTTGCATCAACATTATCCGAGTGAACGTGTTGAAAAAAGAGCAGCTTGGGAATTTCATTTTCATACTATTAATGAGCTGGAAATTATATCAGTTGTTACTGGTGTCGGTAAAGTAAGCTGCGCTAGTTGTGTACAATTGTTAATTAGTGAGTTTCAGCCAGATGAGTTGTTTATGACAGGAATATGCGGAAGTTTATCAAACAAGGTGAAAAACGGTCATATTGTAGTGGCACTAAACGCAATACAACACGATGTTACTGCAGCTGGCTCAGGGGAAGATGCTTTTAATTTATATAACGGTAGAACAGCACCTATTGAAACAACAAAATCACTTGTAAGAAGAATAAAAAAAATACGATCATATGATCCAATACATTTCGGTACATTTTTATCCGGAGATCAACGTATTCGTAGTTCAGAAATGAGATATTTACTCCATACCGTATATGGAGCATTGGCAGTTGATCAAGAAGTAGCAGCTTTCGCCTATGTATGCCAAATAAATAAAAAACCATTTCTATGTTTAAAAGCTGCTTCAGATCAAGCAAATGATAAAACGAAAGAAGAACAAAAAATCTTTAAAATGCTAGCATGCGAAAGAGCATGTGAGCATTTAATTGCTTTTTTGCGTATTTATGAGATTAATGTAGTAAATAATAGATAGTTTGTTATAAAACAAATTAATAGTAAGTTATATGTAGGGAAATGTCCGTTCATTTCAAATTAAGAGCTGAAATTTATAATAGATGGAATATATTATATGGGTACATGTTGACGTTAATACAAGCAATTGGAGGGCAATTTTATATGATTCAATATAAAAGATGTAGTGAAGTAAATATTGATTTAGTATATGAAGCTTTTAAAGATGGATTTTCCGATTATATTATTAAGATGGAAGTTTCAAAAGGTGATTTTATACACCGTTTTTTGGGACCAGAAGGTAATTTGCTAGAACATTCTTTTCTTGCTTTAGACGGTGACAAATCAGTTGGCGTAATATTAGGTGGTATAAAGGATTATGAAAGTATAAAGACTATGCGCTGTGGAACATTAGCGGTTCATCCTAATTACCGCGGTATTGGTGTGAGTCAAAAATTATTTGAACTGCATAAAGAAGAGGCGATTCAACATGGATGTAAGCAACTTTTTCTCGAAGTCATTGTAGGAAACGACCGAGCGATTCATTTTTATAATAAGTTGGGCTATGAAAAAGTGTACGATCTTTCTTATTATAATTTAAATGATTTGACTAAAATAATGAACAAAGATTGTAAGGATATTGAAGTAAAACAATTAGAATTTCCAACTTTTAAAGATGAAATTCAGAAATGGTTAAACTTCCATATAAATTGGCAAAATGATGTTGATTATATCGAACAAACAAATAATGTATTTTATGGTGCATATGTCACTAATGACTTAAAAGGCTCTCTATGTGTAAATGAACAAGGTAAAATTAGTTTTATTTTCGTAGACAAAGATTATAGAAATATTGGTGTTGGGATGAAATTATTACAAGTAGCAAGAGAAGAATTACATTTATCAAGTTTATCAATTGGGTTTCCTAACAGTAATTTACTGGAGGGTTTTTTAAAGAAATGTAGATTTGAAAAGAATTCTTTAGCACAATATGAAATGTATTTATTACTCTAAGAGCGGAAAGATTTATTCTTTTCGCTTTTTATTTTGCTTTTATGTTGGTAAATGCTCCGTAACTATAATTTATAATGCGAAGGATTTTGTTTATCCTTAAGTTATTTTTTTAATTATCAATTTCATGCTAATAATTTTCTTTGTATAATATTCTAATTTTATGTAGAATAGATACGATGGGAGGGGATGAAATGAATAATGGATTAAAGTTTAAGATTTTTGAATTGCATTGTCTCGTTCAAAAGACTTATTCTGATATTAAAATGGCATGTGATATTGCTATTTATCAAGAAAACACTTCTAAATATTTAATTTCATTAGGATTTTTAAATAAATCATATATGACTTATATAGAAGCAAAAAGATTCTATCGCGAAAATGAAGAGCTTGTAAGTGTAGAATTTGATAATTTCTTTGATATGTATGATAAATTAGAAAACGAATTAAAACAAGTTATTTCAACTGAAGATAAAAATCCTTCATCGCTACATAGCAGACTTGATCAGTTTCAGCAGAAAGTTGAAAATATAAATGACCTAATAAAAGTATTGCAAAATGCTCGTTAATGAATGCTTTTTTCTTTTTGTATAGAAATTATGTATTAAAAACATTTTAGGGATATTACATATTGAAGAGGTGGCTTTTGTAGATTACAAAAGTCATCTTTTTATGTTAGGAATAGATTGTATACATTTTAGCAGTTTCATATAAATAATAGAAATTTATACGAGGTAAATATCATGGGAAATAAAAAAGAAATAGCTATAGTTGCATTAACAACAGGATTCGTTATAACAAGTGTAACACCATATGGAGTAGGTCATGCAGAGGAACCTGGTCAAATGCAAGTTGAAATTCAAGAGGATTCGTTCCGTACAGGTGATCTTACACAACCATCAAAAAAGGCACCAGAGAATGTAGTGAAAGATGCACTTAAGGAAAATACGGAGCATGCTTTGTCTCCAAAACAAGTTAGTGCAGAAACAGGAGTAGATTACAAGGTTCTTCAAAAACGTGGTTCTTATGATGGAACTACACTTGTGCGCATGCAACAAATTTATGAAGGAAAAGAAGTATATGGCCACCAGTTGACTGCTCACGTAGATAAAAAAGGTATTATTAAAAGCATTTCAGGAGCTAGCGCACAAAATTTAACACAAGAAGATTTAAAGAAACCTATTAATTTATCAAAAGAAGAAGCAAAACAATATATTTATAAAAAGTACGGAAACGATACTAAATTTATTTCAGAGCCAGAAGTTAAGGCAGTTATTTTTGTTGATGAAAATCATGGGCAGGCTAGCAACGCATATCAAGTTACATTTGCTGCTACAACACCAAATTATGTATCTGGAACTTATTTAGTGAATGCTCATAATGGTGATATGTTAAAAGATATGGTACAAGAATCAAGTTTGAAAATAAGTGAAGAGTATGTTGAATTTGTTAAGGAAAATAAAACTAACAATTTCACATCATTAACTGGAACAGGAAACGATGATTTAGGCGTAACTCGTACATTTGGTATTTCTAAACAGACTAATGGGAATTATGCGCTTGCTGATTATACAAGAGGACAAGGAATTGAGACATATGATGTAAATTATAGAGATATTACAAATGAAGAAAGTTATTATCCTGGTATACTAGCAACTAGCGTTTCAACAACATTTAATGATCCAAAGGCGGTAAGCGCTCATTTCTTAGCAACAAAGGTATACGATTTTTATAAAGAAAAATATAAGCGTAATAGTTTTGATAATAAAGGAAAAAAAGTAGTTTCAGTTGTACATGCATGGGATTCTGGAGGAACAAATGATCCTGAAAATTGGGAGAATGCATTTAGTACTAATATTAATAACATTAGTATGCTTTTATATGGAGATCCTATGGTAAAAGCATTCGATATAGCGGGTCATGAATTTACACATGCAGTTACATCAAGCGAATCTAACCTTGAATTTTCAGGAGAATCTGGGGCGATTAACGAGGCATTATCTGATATTATGGGAACGGCTATAGAGAAATACATAAATAATGGGGAATTTAACTGGACAATAGGAGAACAAACTGGATCGACTTTTCGTAATATGAAAAATCCAACTGCAATTAATTTTTCAGAAGGACTACCGTATCCTGATGATTATAGTAAATATAATGATTTAAATGGAGAGGATTATGGAGGCGTTCATTTTAACTCAAGTATTATTAATAAAGTTGCGTATTTAATTGCACAAGGTGGTACTCATAACGGTGTAAATGTAAATGGTATTGGTGAAGATAAAATGTTTGATATTTTCTATTATGCAAATACTGATGAATTAAACATGACTTCTGATTTCTCTGAATTGAGATTGGCATGCCTTACAGTTGCAACTAATAAATATGGAACGAACTCAATTGAAGTTCAAGCAATCCAAAATGCTTTTGATGCGGCAAAAATTACAGGAACAGTGAAAGAAAATGAAAAAGCAGTAGAAAACCAAGCTCCAGAGTTAACTGTACCGATTACCATTACACTACGTGTAGGAGATACGTTTGATCCAATGAGAAATGTAAAAGCTGTTGATAAAGAAGATGGTGATTTAACAAATAAAGTAAAGCATAAAGGCGATGTAGATACTTCAAAATCAGGTACATACATTATGGAATACATGGTTGTTGATTCTCAAGGGCGGAATGCAACGGCAACACAGACTGTAATTGTAGAGAAAAATGGAGAAACATCAGATTTAGAACCTGAATTAACAGTGCCAGTTAGAGCGACAATTTATGTAGGAGATTCATTTGTTCCAATGGCAGAAGTATTAGCTATCGATAAAGAAGACGGTAATCTCACTTCTAAAATCAAAGTTGATGGTGAAGTAGATACATCTAAAGCCGGTACTTACATATTAACGTACACGGTTACAGATTCTAAAGGTCATGAAGTAACGGCGAAGCAAACTGTAACGGTCAAAGTTAGAGAAGAAGTTAAAAATGATAAACCAATACTAAAAGTACCTGCTACAACTTCAATTACTGAGGGGGATCAATTTGATCCGTTGGTAGGAGTATCAGCTACTGACAAAGAAGACGGTGACCTTACTTCTAAAGTAGCGTATGAAGGAACTATAGATACAACTAAAGCTGGTACTTATGAAATAATATATAGTGTAAGAGATTCCGTGGGTAATGAGGTAAATACAATACAAAAAGTATTAGTGAAAGATAAAGAAACTAGCAAACCTAATGGTCTTGCTAATAAGACAAATAACAATAATATCTCAAATAACAGTAATACCGATAAAAAAGAATATACATATAAGGAGCTGCCAAAGACGGGTGTAAGTACAACTAACAGTGCAGCAATCGGCATATTGATGATTATTGCAGGTACAGTACTCACTTTGATTCGCAAATTTAGAAAGGTACAAAAATAATAGTAGGGATTATTCGTTTGAAGAAAAGAGTTGAGTATTCAAAAGAAATAAAGTAGAAAGTACATAAAATGAAATATGGATTTTTTACTTATTAAGATTTTAATAGTTAAGCGGTACATTTGGCTTTTATAAAAATTTGCAGTTGGATACTATTCTGTCTACAGAACTATATTACATATAAAACACGTTACTATTCTCATTAAAATAAAAGAATAGTAACGTGTTTTTTGATTTGAAAATAGCATAAATCCTATAGCTCATGAATATAGGAGTACTTCTAATTTGCCATTGATAAGTTACTGAAAACACTTTGTTTTAATGGAAGTGTCACTCTAAATGACAACATGAGATTTTCGATATTTACCAGGTGTTTCATTGGTGAATTTTTTAAAAATTTTAGTGAAATAACTTTGATCGCTAAAATTAAGCGAAGCGCATATGTCTGATAAGGGATAGGTGGTGAAAGTTAATAATTTCTTTGCTTCTTCGATTCGTTCACGTTGAATGTACTCAATTAATGAAATACCGACTTCTTTTTTAAATAATATAGATAAATAATCTGAATTCACATTTGCAAATTTAGCAAGTTGTTTAACAGATATTGGATTGTAAATATTTTTAAAAATATAGTTTTTGCAGATAGCAATAGTCTGTGAATGTTGCTGTGTTTTTTGTGCCTTTACACGGTCTGCAAAGGTACAAAAAGCATTTTTTAATAAATCCCAAACAGATTCTTTGTCTTTTAAATCTTCTGTTCTTTGAATATGTAAATCATAAATTTTGTAAGCAATCCCAGATGGAAGTCCCCCTTTTATCGCATATCTAGTAGCGAGCGTGATGGATGAAATACAAATGTTTTTATGACGTCTTAATTGATGGAATGAAGATAAAGATGAAAGAGTCTCTTGTTGGAATTCGTAATAATATTTGAGTACGGTTTCTTTATCCCCGTTTTCTATAGAACCAAGTAGTTGCTGCTCTATATATAAATTATGATAAATGGATTCGTCTTTTTGCATTGAAATATATACATCTTCGTTTAAGATTCTGCTATGACTTATATGAAGTGAGTCACTGTTATTTGAAAATGTGCTTACATCTGAATTTTTTTTATAGAGAATGTTATAGAACAATATTGCTATATTTACAAAGAAATTTTGATCTTTGACTGACAATGAAAAATAATGGTCTCTTGTTCTTTTATAATTTGGAATGAAATTAAGGTTACTATCCGTTTTACTTGTAGAAAAATTTACATGTGCCAAGGGCCCAATAATAACAGTACCGTTCACCATATAATCGCTCTTTATGTGAATTAAAATGAAGTGCCCTAGATGTTCGTGAGTTCTGAAGATGGGGAAATTATATGTATCATTTCTCTGAAAAAGCACATGTAACTGCTCTATTTTTGATGTATACAACGAATGTGAATCACTTTTTGATGTGAATTCTAAAAGAATATTTTTGTTACAATCTAAAAAACAAACTGGAATTTCAAAAGATTGGAAAAACATATTGCAAATGTACTCTATCTCAACTAGACTGAGCTTTTTAGTCATATTCTTCCTCCTTACAGTTATGCGTAATAGTTAAATAAACATATATTCCTTTTTTCATAAGTAGAAACGGAAAACCTTTATTAATAAAAAATATAAATAAAAGTTATAAACTTCTAAGAATAATACCATAATTTAACATGAATAGCACATATTATTTGAATATACAGGTAATAGTTTTGGACAGTAGCGTAAAATATGAATCGTCACACTTATTTGTTGGTTATTACTTATATGTATTAAAAATGATTAAGGTTGGATTTTAAATAGGGATAGGAAGTGAGAAATTAATATATTGACAGTAAGTGACTAGTCGAAATTAGCAGTGAAAGCTATTATGTAACAAATGTAATGATTCTTGAAATAGGGATATACGTGTAATTTAGGGGAGAAAATTACATATATCATGTGGAGAGACAACGTAATAATAGAAGATAAGAAAAGTGAATAAGTGATTGTAAACAATGGATTGTTGGACGACTATGTTTTATGTTATTCGTTTAAATCTGATACTTGGCACACTATTGCTTTTAAGAAGGTAATAGTAATAAAGAGATTTTTAAAATGATAGAAGTAGTAAAGGGGATAAGAGAAATGAAAAAAATATTTAGTGTGCTTTTAGTATTTTTCTTAACATTTTCTACATGGTCTAGTGTATTAGTAAAGGCGGATTCACCATCTAAAGGTACTTTAACGATTCATAAGTATGAACAAGAAAAAGATGGAGCGCAGGGACTAGAAGGTGACGGTTCTGCAAATCAAGAGGTGCCAAAAGATGCGAAACCATTAAAAGGTGTAACGTTTGAAGTAAAAAGGGTTGCTTCTTTTGAAAAAATTTCAAACGATGGGAAAATCGTAAAAGAAGACGTGAAACCTGTAATGGGAGCCACTCCAAATCAAGTAGTAACAGATGATAACGGACAAGCTGTATTAAAAGATCTTCCGCTAGGACGTTATGAGGTGAAAGAAGTGGCAGGACCTCCACATGTTAATCTAAATCCCAACACGTATACAGTGGATATCCCATTAACGAATAAAGAGGGTAAGGTGCTAAACTATGATGTTCACATGTATCCTAAAAATGAGGTTAAACGTGGTGCAGTTGATTTAATAAAAACTGGTGTAAATGAAAAAGCATTAGCAGGTGCAGTATTCTCTTTATTTAAAAAAGACGGTACAGAAGTGAAAAAAGAGTTAGTAACAGATGCTAATGGTCATATTCGCGTGCAAGGATTGGTGTATGGAGAATACTATTTCCAAGAAACAAAAGCTCCGAAAGGCTATGTAATAGATCCAACTAAACGTGAGTTTTTTGTTAAGAACTCCGGAACAATTAATGAAGATGGAACTATTACTTCTGGTACAGTAGTTAAATTAGAAGTGAAAAACTATGAAGAACCAACAATTGATAAAAAGATTAACGGAAAATTGGAAGCGTTACCAATCAATCCGTTAACTAATTATAATTATGATATTAAAACATTAATTCCAGAAGACATTAAGGAATACAAAAAATATGTGGTAACAGATACTTTGGATAATCGTTTAGTGATTCAAGGAAAGCCAATCGTGAAAATTGATGGAGCAGAAGTAAATGCAAGCATTGTAGAGGTAGCTATAGAAGGTCAAAAGGTAACAGCTACAGTAAAAGATTTCACAAAATTAGATGGTAAAAAAGAATTTCATTTGCAAATTAAATCTCAAGTAAAAGAAGGAGTACCATCTGGTTCGGAAATTTTAAATACAGCAAAAATTGATTTTACAAATAAAAATGATGTAATTGGAGAAAAGGAATCTAAACCTGTAGTTGTTGTTCCGACAACTGGAATAATTGAGTTAACAAAAATTGATGGTGCTAATAAGAATAAATTAAAAGGTGCAGAGTTTGTACTTAAAGATAAAAATGGAAAAATAGTTGTTGTAGCAGGAAAAGAAGTAACAGGTGTATCAGATGAAAATGGTGTTATTAAATGGTCTAACATTCCATATGGAGACTATCAAATTTTTGAAACGAAAGCACCAACATATACAAAAGAAGATGGTACAAAAGCTTCTTATCAATTATTAAAAGATCCCATTGATGTAAAGATTAGCGAAAATAATCAAACGGTTAAATTAACGATTGAAAATAATAAAAGTGGATGGGTTCTTCCGGTAACGGGTGGCATAGGAACGACTCTTTTTACTGTAATAGGCCTTACGTTAATGGTTACAGCGGCATTTGTTTTCTTTAGAAAAAAGTTTGCTAATAATTAAGATTTTAGGAACATGTAACTATGGGAAAAGGGGAGAAGCAAAATGCTTCCCTCTTTTCGATATTTAAGCATATACAGAGGTGGAAATATGAAACGAAATCTTGTTTTGGGAGGTATTTTTTTATTTGGATTAGGTGTTTTTTTATATCCTACTATTAGTAATTGGTTGGCGACTCGTGCACATTATTCTGAGATTAGCTCTTACGATAAGAAGATCAAAGCGCTACAAAAGAAAGAAGTCGAACGTAGGGAAAAAGAAGCAGCCGAATATAATAAACAAGTTCACACTTCCACGAAAACATTTACTGATCCATTTTCTGAAAAAAAAAGTAATCATCAAGCATATGCTGATGCGTTAAATTTAGGAGATGTAATGGGGTATATTGAAATATCGAAAATCAATATAAAACTGCCAATCTATCAAGGGACATCTGAGGAAGTATTGAGCCGCGGGATAGGTCATTTAGATTTTTCTTCGCTCCCGATAGGTGGAGAAAATACGCACACTATTTTAACAGGGCATCGTGGTTTACCATCAGCAAAATTATTTACAGATTTAGATAAGTTGAGTGAAGGAGATCTTTTTTATATTCATTCTTTAGACAAAGTTCTTGCTTATAAAGTAGATCAAATTAAAGTAGTGTTACCACACGAAACGGACGATCTACAAATTGTAGAAAATAAAGATTATACAACTTTAATTACGTGTACGCCTTATGGAGTAAACACCAATAGGTTGCTAGTTCGAGGTGTGCGTGTGGAGTTAAACGAGAAAGAAAAACAAAAAGTGAGTACAGAGATATTTATGTTTAATAAGTGGACTGTAATAGTTCCAATCCTATTGTTATGTGTGTTTCTAGTCGTAATTTATAAGAAAAGGTTAACTCGATAGAATGTATTTATTTATCCTGCATTAATGGGAAGTGGGACCGGAAATTCAGAGATAAGTAAAGAAAGTATAGAAAAGATGAAGTAAATCCTCATTGGTGAATATGTCATTTTATGCGACTATAGAAAAAATACGGTAAAGGTGGGAACAAAGGAATTGAGGCTACGATTAAAGCTGGTAAGTATTCATTTTATTGTTTTGTTAATGTTAAGTGTAAGTTTTGTCATATATGTACCAAAAGAAGTATATGGATCCACGACAAACTTAGAAGGTCTAGGTGATATATCGCGCTATAATGCTGTTGTCTTTGGTAACCATAAAGCAATAGGTGGCGACATTGAAGGAGCAATTGCAGTTCAAGGTGATATGGATGCATCGGGGTATACAATTGTAGGTGCTGCAGCGGGAACATCTAATATAGTAGGTGAAAAATGGGTTGATGAGGGATATCCGTCCTTGTTATTGTCTGGAAAATTTAAGAAATCAAGAGAAGAATCTTTTATCATTCAAAACGGAATAGTAGTAATGACAAAAGAGAGTGATCCAGATCGCATCATACAATCCTCTTATGATCGTATCGTTTATAAAGAAAAACTAGAAATTGACGCGAAATTTAATGAATTTCGCAATATAGTGAACCAAGTCAGTAAAAATGCAGGTCAATATAAAACAAATACCCCAATTCCAAATATGAGTCATGGAATCGGAAAAGATATAAACAATCCTAATATTTATGTTTCATCAGAATTGACAGGGAAAATTAATTTAGATATAAGAGATGTATTTTTACCAAATGCTAAGGACATAGATTTTATTGTTATGTATTCGGATGCAACAGAGGTTACATTTAAAAATGGATCTATTCTATATGACACGAACAATATTGGAAGGGCTACAGATATAGTTCCTACATCACAACCATATTCTCCTAATTCCCCGTTTACTGAGCTATACGGGAAAGTGATTTGGGTTTTTCCAAATGCGAAAAAAATTACAACAGAGGGATATGGTGTCGTTGGGAGTGTGTTTGCTCCAAATGCTGTATTAGAAACAAAAGGCGGCTCGATTAATGGACAAGCATTTGTCGGCGCGGTACAACAAACTGGTGGATTTGAATTTCACAATTTCAAATTTAACTGGCAACATTGGAACAAGCCTAGTACAGGAAAAATAAAAATAAAAAAGGTTGATAGTAATAATGTTAATAAAAAATTGATCGGAGCAAAGTTTCATATAGAAGATTCAAATAAAAAAGTAGTTGGAGAACTAGTAACAAATGAAGAAGGAGAAGCGATATCAAAAGACTTACCAAAAGGAAACTATACCTTAGTGGAAGTAGAAGCACCTAAAGGTTACGAATTATTAAAAGAAAAAATAACTGTAAAAATACAAAAAGATGCAGTAGTAGAAATTAAAATAGGAAATAAGAAATTGCCAGATCCAATGGGGAAAATGAAGCTTGTGAAAGTAGACATAAGTGATAAAAATAAAAAACTAGCAGGGGCAAAGTTTCATATAGAAGATTCAAATAAAAAAGTAGTTGGAGAACTAGTAACAAATGAAGAAGGAGAAGCGATATCAAAAGACTTACCAAAAGGAAACTATACCATAGTGGAAGTAGAAGCACCTAAAGGTTACGAATTATTAAAAGAAAAAATAACTGTAAAAGTAGAAAAAGATGCAGTAGTAGAAATTAAAATAGGAAATAAGAAATTACCAGATCCAATGGGAAAAATGAAGTTAGTGAAAGTAGACATAAGTGATAAAAATAAAAAACTAGCAGGGGCAAAGTTTCATATAGAAGATTCAAAAGGAAAAATAGTTGGAGAACTAGTGACAAATGAAGAAGGAGAAGTAATATCAAAAGACTTACCAAAAGGAAACTATACCATAGTGGAAGTAGAAGCACCTAAAGGTTACGAATTATTAAAAGAAAAAATAACTGTAAAAGTAGAAAAAGATGCAGTAATAGAAATTAAAATAGGAAATAAGAAATTGCCAGACCCGACTGGACAATTTGAAATTGAGAAAGTTGATGATAAGGATATCAATTTAAAACTACAAGGCGCTATATTTCAAGTCTTAGATAAAGAGGGTAAAGAAGTGGCTAGATTAACAACGGATGAAAAAGGAAAAGTGATTTCCAGTCAATTAGTACTTGGAAAATATACGATAAAAGAAATAAAAGCGCCAAACGGATACATGTTACTTAGGGATCCAATAGAAATAGAAATTACAGAAGCAGTAAAGACACAAAAAATAACAGTGAAAAATGCGAAGAATAATTGGGTAATTCCTAATACTGGTGGGAGCGGAACAACAATTTTTTACGTAATTGGTATTATGCTAATGTTTGCTGTGCTATATTTCTGTAAGAAAAATCGTATATTATGAACTAATTTTATAGAGTTAGACAGATCGTTGCGTTAGAGAGTTTTTAGGACATGAGTTCGGTATTGTACTGGACTCATGGTACTAAATTTGTTAAAGGAGGAAGGATAATAGTAAACATAGAATATATTAATGAATTAAAATATTTAAGAGGTGAACATGGTGGCAATAAAACAAGACGAAATTAAAGTAGTTGTCGGAGCTGGAGTGTTTAATAATAATCCAGGTTGGATTCAAACGCAAGAAGATGAACTTAACTTACTAGATAAAGCTACGTGGGAAGAAAGATTTGAATACAACTCTATTTCAGCTATTTTAGCTGAGCATGTATGGGAACACCTTACTTTTGAAGAAGGTGTAAGAGCAGCTGAAATTTGTTATGAATTTTTAAAACCATGGTCATATTCGGTGCGGAGTCCCTGATGCATTCTTTCAGGATGAGGCATATCAAAATATAGTTCAAATAGGGGGACCCGGTCCGAAAGATCATCCAGCAGCAAGTCATAAAATCGTTCATAATTATATAACATTAACGAAAATGTTTGAAACTGCTGGATTCGAGGTAGTTTTACTTGAATATTGTGATGAAAATGGTCGGTTTTATTACAACGAATGGGATGCAAACGACGGTGTTATTTTCCGTTCGAAAAGGTATGATTCTAGAAATAAAGGCGATAAACTTGGTTTTCCATCGCTAATTGTCGATGCGATTAAGCGTTAATCATACAACAAAACAGGAGTTAATCCTATGATTTCATAAGTCGCAAATGCGGCTTTTTTATTTGTACGTAAATCTATATTTAATTTTCAATATTATATAACTCGATTTAGAAAATATTTAAGTTTTTCTCAGCACCATTCACTTTAAATTAACACTTCGTTGTCATAAATATTTATTTTATATTTATATTCGTGTAAAATAAAGCGAGAACATACATTCTATATAAGGAGGCAATCAAAATGATAGCTGAAATTGGGAAACTAACTGATGGATATATTGTAAAATTTGAACGCGAATTTCCATATACGGTAGAGGAAGTTTGGTCTGTATTAACAGAAAACAGTAAGCTGAAAAAATGGATGTCCAATTTACAGATTGAAAGCCTTAAAACTGGTGGAATAATAAAGTTCGACATGATGGACGGTTCATTCATAAACATTGATATTTTAGAATGTCAACTAAACTCAGTACTTGAATTTACTTGGGATAAAGACCGTGTTCGATTTGAAATACATAAAGAGGAGAATGGTACTTTGTTACTTCTTAAAGAGTACATTCATGAATTAACAGATCATACACCGAGAGATATAGCTGGTTGGCATATTTGTTTAAATCTTTTTTCTTACGTTTTAAAAGGAGAAGAGAAAGAATTTTCTAAAGATGAATGGCAACAATGGTTTGAAATATACAAGGATAAGATTCATGAAACGAGAGGATAATTGCATAATAGGTAATATTCATTATGTAATTATTATATTTTAAAAATGCTTTTGTGAATAAATAAGAATAGAGGTTAATATGAAAGTAAATCAATTAATTGCTAATAACATAAATAAATTAGATGCAACTATACCGTTTAATAAATCGTTTGGAATTGCTGGTTTATCTGGATCGGGTAAAACAACTTTTTGCCAAACAATTGGTGAAGAATCAAAAAAACGATTAGTTTCTTTATTGCCAAAGGCTGAATATCAATATTTATTTCCTAACATTATGGAAACAAATTTTAGTGCCATTAAGATGGAAGAAATGCCTTTAGTACTTTTTCTAGGAAAATCATCGATTTCGTCTAATCCGCGTTCAACGATTGGTACTCATACTGGTGTTTTTACAGAGGTTCGGGAAAAACTTGCTGAGGTATTTAATCTTTCTCCAGAGGTCTTTTCATTTAATAATCAATTAGGCTGGTGTACTGGTTGTAAAGGCCGTGGTACTACAAAAAATGTTGAGTGTAAAAAATGTAAGGGAAAACGTTATAGTGAAGAAATTGAACAACATGAAATTAATTTGCTGGACAAGCCACATACAATCTCAAATATTAATGATTTAAGTATTGAATCTATTCTTTCACTAGCAAAAGAGTTAAATATTAGTGAAGAAAAACAGCATATACTGCAAAATATTATTAATATGAACATTGGTTATTTAACATTAAATCGAATTATGGGTACGTTATCAGGTGGAGAGTTAACACGACTTTATTTGGCCGAATTCATGGCAGTAAGTGAAAATGCTGTAATTATTATTGATGAGATTTCAGTTGGACTTGATCATGAAACATTATTGAAAATTTTGGAAGAGATTAAACGATTAGGGTGTAAAAATCAAATTTGGCTTATTGATCATTCAGATACGGTACTAGATACAACTGATGAGCAATTGTTCTTTGGACCTGGTAGCGGAAAATATGGCGGGAAAATTGTGAAAGAATCACCAAGACCAAAGTCAATACTGTGGGATCGAAATAAAGAAATACCAACAGAATATTATACATTCTATGATTTATATTGCCGTAATATCCAAATGGAGGAGTTTCAAATTCCTAAAAACAGGCTTGTAACGGTTACAGGAGAATCAGGATGTGGGAAATCTACACTTGTCAATGAATGTCTAGCTACAGATTTCTTGAAAAGATATCCAAAAGATAAATTAGTTATGGTGGGACAAGACCGAAATCAATCAATTACAAGTCGATCAACTGTAGCAACTTTCCTAGATATTAAAAAGAAACTAACAAAGTATAGTGAAGACATTGATGATATTTTTGAGCGCTCGATTGAGGATATTATTGATGAACTTCCAAATGAAGATATCGCTTATAAACGTTTGAGCCTACTAATTAAATTAGGACTTGGCTATTTAACATTAGAGAGAAAAACACAAACATTATCGACAGGTGAGTTTCAATGTGTTCATTTAGTTTCGGAATTATTTGCAAACACTAGAAATCCACATACATTATTCATTTTTGATGAGCCTTCAAAAGGTTTATCACAAAATATTTTAAATCAATTTATCGATAGTATTAGAGGTATTCTGCAAGATGAATCAGTTTCAACCATTATGATTGAGCATAATCGTTACATGTTAGAAAGCTCTGATTATATAGTTGATTTTGGAAAAAGGCAGAATGAATCTGTAGAGCATTTGGATGTTGTTAATCATGAGGATTACTATCGTCAAAAAAGTAATGTGAATAGCACAGAGAAAATAAACATCTCTTCAATGCTTAAGCAGAAAAAAGGAGTTCACTATTTAGAAGGGAATCATATTAACTATTTTAAAAATGCCGAAAACGTTTATAAGGGCGGTATTTTAAAAAGTTTATCATCAATGGCTAGGTTAATTTATGGTGAATATGAATCTGATACAATCGCACCTGTTGTTGCTATTGATCTTGAAAGACATTTATATAGTCAATATAGTTTCTTATATGAGATTGGTGGATTAATTAATCATATTGTAGCTGCTCATCCAATTAATAAAGATACGAGAAGTTTTGATTTCTATTCACAGGACAATCATTGTCCATCTTGTTCTGGACGTCTTCAAATTGAAGTTTTTGATAAAGATATTGCCATTCAAGATAAAAGTGTTCCATTTTGGGATGGGCTATTCGATCCAGAAATCATGAAGGTATTAAAATTTTATCAGCATGAAAAAATAGAATTTCTATTCGAAGAAATAAAAAATGAGCTTGGTCACGATTTGTCAAAAAGCTATAATGATATGTCAGAAGAAGAAAAGCATACGTTTTGGTACGGATATTTTGAAAAATCATTTTATGATAAAAAAGGAAAGACACGCAGAACATGGGTAGGGTTTAATACAATTATTGGTGGATATATTGTTATTTCAAAAGCACCTATTAAAGAAGAAATTAAGAGTTCAAAAAAAATGATGAAATGTCCAATTTGTGAGGGGACGGTTTTAAATCATCATAAACCACTTAAATTTGGTAACGTAGATATTCGTGAAATAATCAATCAGCCTATTAATAAAGTATTGAAAACAGTTGGTGATTTACCGGCACTTGTTAAATTGAAGTCTATTGTTGGTGGCGATATGGTATTGACAGAAGATGTTTCTTTATTGCCAAGAAAAGCACAAGTTGCATTGAAAATGTTTGAATTAGAACAAGCAAGCTTTTCAAACTATGAAATGGTGTTACAAAATGTCTTACCATTCTGGGGCGAAATAAAAGGAAATATCGAATCCATTAGTGTTAATAATCAGGTAACTGTTTGTGATTTCCCTAATGTTTATGAAACGAGAGAAACCATTATAGATAAGTATTTCACAAATGGTAAATATAAAAAACTTACGTATGTATACGAAGCATTTGGTTACAAAAAATTAGTTACCCAAATTAATAAAATTAAAAAAAGTAATCCATGTCCATTTTGTAAAGGTAAGAAAGTGATAACCGAAGATAATCTACATGATGGTGTCTTTAAACTAACAATTCCATGTGTAACTTGTAATGCAAGTGGTATTAATGACGAAGGGTTAAAAGAAGTTGTTGAGGGCGTGGATGTACAAACATGGTTAACTGGAAAAGTTAGTGATGTTGTGGATGAAAGCTTATTAACAGAAGCTGTTGCGCAAATACCAATTTTTAATCGTATTCGTGAGTTGAATAAACGAGATATGATGGCGGTTTATGAATGTCTTGAGAGTAATCAGTAAATTTTATTAGTTTATGTGTTATTAGCATAAATTAATAAAACATATATTCTTTATAATGTATATATTAGCGCAGTATGACTAATACAAGGTAATGAAAGAAGATCCAATTTCTTAATATCAAAATTAAGAAATTGGATCTTTTAGTATTTTTATGTCTCCATACAATATTTTTCAATAAGAAAAGAAGTAATATGGAAGGAGAGATAAAAAACTAATAGTGATAAACGATTAATATATTATGTAATTATTATATTATAAAATCTAAAATTAAGGTTGAAAACGGTTCGTAAGTGATATATTTTGTTTATTAATCTATTTTGCATTGTCTGATTTTTTGAATTTAACAGAAATATATACTTGAATGAAGTATATATTTCTGTTAAATTTATCCTATGGATAGAACAAGTTTAATTAAAGGTCATTTAGAAATGTGTGTATTATCTATTTTGTCGAAAAAGAAAAGTTATGGTTATGAGATTATGAAAGAACTTGAAATAAACAATTTAAAATTGAAAGGAGTAGGAAGTATTTATCCTATTTTAACTAAGTTGAAAAATCAAGAGTGGGTTAATACTTATCAAGAGGTAACAGACAGTGGTAAAGTAAGGATTTATTATGAAATTAATGAAAATGGGAAAATACGTCTTGAGAAGAAAATTAATGAGTGGTTAGAATTGCAATTGGACATTCAAACATTATTAAAAAGCGGTTTGAAAGGAGACCTTCTGAAATGAGGAATAAATTGATAGGTAAAGAAAAGCAATTTTTAAGAGACGTACTTAAGGAATTAAAGCAATACGATATTAGTTTAGAAGAAAGGGAAAATATTAAGCGACAAATATTAGAACATATTCAAGAGTGTCGTGAACATGGTGAAGACAGTATAGATGATTTAGGTACCCCTCAATTATTTGTTAAAGATTTTATAGAAATAAATGAAATTGATTTACAAGTTAAAATGAAACAACTTCAAAATGAAAAAGGAAAATTCAACACATTTATCTTACGTGGCATATTCATCGCATTTATTACTTACCTCATCTCGCAAACTACATTTTCAATATTTTTAACTGAATCATTTAATTCAACTAATAGCAAAAATACATTTAATTATAATATTTTATATCGCATATCAGAGAATCAATGGTGGAACGTTTTATTAATAATGATTAGCTTTATGCTCTCTGTAGTAGTGTTTATTAGCTTAGTAAGTTATAAAAAAAGAAAGCTATCTAAAGTATAATGAAGAAAACTATCTATAAACTATTTCAAATCTATATTCTTTGTAATGTAATAGTATTATGTATCATTCATCCAAAATCATATGCTCAGCAAGATATTAAAGCTACTTTAGATAAGTATATTGAAAAATTTATAAAAGAACAGAATATTCCAGGGGCTGCTGTTGCAATTGTACATAATAAAGATGTATTCTTCACTAAAACGTGGGGGATTACTGGGGAATCTGAAAAAAAAATAACTAGTAAAACACCATTTGCAATCGGATCAATAAGCAAATCTTTAACAGCTTTAGCTATAGTGAAATTAATAGAAGACAAAAAGATAAAATTAGAGGATTCAGTTCAACAACATCTTCCTTGGTTTAAACTAAAAGATTCTCAAATATCCTCATCTATAACAATCCAACACCTTTTAACTCATACAAGCGGAATAAACACATATGAAGGCTTATTAATATCAGATAAGCAATCCAAAAGTTCTACAGCATTAAAAGAAAATGTAATGAGACTTTCAAATGTAAAATTAACTGCTCTACCAGGAGAAAAATATCAATATAGTAATGCGAATTATATTGTTTTAGGTGCACTTATTGAGGAAATTACAAATGATACATATTCCTCATATATGGAAAAACATGTTTTTCAGCTATTAAATATGAATGGTGCGTCAGCAAGTAAAGAAACTGCATATGAAAAAGGCTATTTAACAGGTTATCAGTCGTGGTTTGGCATACCAAGAAAAAGTGTAGTGTCCTATGATAATGCTGGGGCACCGTATGGTTATATTACCGCGAATTTGGAAGATATGATTCAATTTATTATGTTTTTGAATCGGCAAGAAGACACTCAATTTTTAAAGAAAGAAAACATTGACCTTTATCTGTCACCACTTTATAACATAAATTCAGAAAAAAGCTATGGTTTTGGATTAAGAACAACAAGTATAAATGAAAGCGAAACGATGATTTGGCATTCAGGATCAACGCCCGATGCTCGTGCAGAAATATTTACTTTAAATAATAGTGGCTGGGGTGGTGTGATTTTAACAAATAAAAATCATGTATTAGAAGAACCAGCACTTTCAGTATTAAAAAAGGGGATTATTAGTATTTTGAATGAAGAAGAACCGGTTGATCCCCATAAAAGTATACCGTTTACACAAATTGTTATGTGTACAGTTATACTCGCGCTTTTCATTTCTTCAATTATGTTAATTAAAAAATATAAACATAAGAAAACTGTAAAAAAACTAACTTGGTTATTCATAGGGAATCTATTCCTACTATTATCTATTATTTTCATCCCACTTCTTACTTATAGTACAAGCTCACCATGGCGTACGATAAAAATATTTGCGGCAGATGTTGGTTTACTTACAAGTATTATAGTAATTTTATTAGCTGTGAACGGATTATTATCAATCTTTATAGGCATAAGACGGTATAAGGATAAATAATTAAAGAAATATAATTCAAGTGTTATAAACAGTTGACTCTCACACAATGTCATTGTTTAAGATAAAGTTGAGCTTCAAAGTAGATGTAACTTATAGGAGGAAATCATGTTTAAAATAGGGGATTTTTCTAAACTATCTTCCATTAGCATACGTATGTTGAGACACTACGATAAAGTGGAATTATTACAACCAGTAAAAGTCGATGAGCAGAGTGGATATCGATTTTATTCAGCTGACCAATTAAAAAAGGTAAATCAAATTCAAACATTAAAAGCTATGGGGTTTAATATTGCTACCATCAAAGAAATAATAGAATGCGATAATATAGATAGCATAAAAGAGCAATTTTTAAATCGTAGTGCTCAAATTAAAGAAGACATGAATAACCTCCAAAAACAATTACGTCTCCTCGAAGACTCAATGAAAACGATGAGAGAGGATGTTGTTGAGATGAATTATCATGTTTCAATAAAAGAAATTCCAGAAAGAACTGTAGCTAGTGTTAGAAAGATTATTCCATCGTATAATTGCGAAGGTGATTTATGGAGTGTATTAATGCAAGAAATTCAAATGAAAAATATTAGTATTGCCCAACCGAGTTATAGTATTGCGGTTTTCCATGATCGTGAATACAAAGAAAATGATGTAGATATAGAAATACAGCTAAGTATTCTAGGTAAGCACGAAAATACAAAAGACGTTACATTTAAAAATATGGAATCGACTAATGTAGCTTCTATAACAGTTAATGGAAGTTATGAACAGATGACAGCTGTAAATGAGGCTGCAGCAAAGTGGATTGAGACAGAAGGTTACAAATTAGCAGGCCCGATGTTTAATATTTATCATGTGAGCCCAGCGATGGAATCCGATCCTAATAAGTGGGTTACAGAAGTTTGTTATCCAGTTAAAGGATGATAAAGAAAAAAGGCATTAATTATATGCCTTTTTTCTTTATAAATATATCCATAAATATCAAGACAGGCCGTGACTGCCAAAAACCAAATATAGATTTACTTTTAAAAGCAGCGAAAGAACATAATCTATGGTTAAGAGACTATTTTCTTATTGGAGATACAGGGAGTACGGATATGATTGCAGCTGAAAGGGCGAATATGAAAAAAGATTTTGGTACGAAGAGGATGGGGAGAAAGCTCATTAACAAAGTATAGAAATTCGTGGATAGAAACGGTGCCTAATTATATAGCGGAAAATTTACTTGATACTGTGTGTTGGATTGAACATAATTTAATAACATAATAAAATTATAGTAAATTAGTTTGTAAGATGGTTAATTTAGGAGGGAAAATATTGATACATATAGATAAAAATGTACGAACATCTGGTGCATATGTAATGTATAAGAATTTATTTGTTTTTCAGGTTGGACCAACGAGTAAAGGTGATACATTAGGTGTAGTAAGACTTGGAGGACATAAAGAAGCGGATGAAACAGCAGTAGAAACTGCTAAAAGAGAAGTGAGAGAAGAAGCTACTATCAATATTACTATTTTGAGTTCACCAAGTACATATTATAAAGAGAACTGGAATGCGCAATCTAAGAAAATAAAGGTAGAAAATGAGATCAATCCAATATTAATTATTGATAGTCCAGATGAGAGTTTATCTATCATGTATGTTGCCTATTCAAAGATGCTACCTAAACCATCTTCTGAAACGAATGGACTACTGTTACTCTCTTTAAGCGATATTAGGCTAATTTGTAGTAAGGAAATAACACTAAAAGATTATATTAAGCAAGGTGGAATAGCTATATTGAAAGAAAAAATGGATATAGACTTAATCTTACAACCTTATCCGTAACTTATGTTTTTAGCAGAACTTTTAAAGGAGGATCCTGTATTATTTCAGCAGTTTCTAAATTAGTAACAAAAGCCACCTTTATAAGGGGCTTTTGCTTTAAATATTTTAATGGTATGTGTATCCTCCATCAGGAAACAATACATTGCCTGTAGTAAAACTATTTTGCATTAAATATAGAACAGTATGTGCAATTTCATCATTATGCCCAGGCCTTTTTACAAGAGAAAGAGATTTATAAGCTTCATAAGCAGTTAGTCTATTTTCGTTTTGTTCGTGTTCCCTCCGTATTGTTCCAGGAGAAACAACATTAACTCTTATAGGAGCTAATTCAACAGCTAAAGCTTTCCCTAAACTTTCAATAGCACCATTACAAGCTCCGTAAGCAGGTGCACCCTTAAGTGGTCTTTGACTAAATGCACCGGACATTAACACGATCGATCCAGAGTTTGAAAGAAAAGGAATTGCATATTTTACGGCATAATATTGTGGCCAAAACTTTCCGCTAAAGCTGCTTTCAGCAATATCATTTGTAGCAGTTATTGGTCCAAGTGTGTAAGAAGCTCCTGGTGTGAACAAATGATCAAAATTCCCAACCTTTTTGAAGAAATCTTGTAATTGGTTTGTATCCTGATTATCGATTACATAAGTTTGAAGATGATTGTTATTTATTACTTCTCGAGCATTCTTTAGTTTTTCTTCAGATCGTCCTGCAATAATCACATGTGCTCCTTGTTCGATTGCTTGTTTTGCTGTTGCTAATCCAATACCAGAACTCCCGCCAATAATAATGATTTGTTTATCTTTTAATGAAGTAAAAGACATGATTAAGCCTCTCCCTTAATATAAAATTAAAATAAATCTGTGCTGCTTTTATTATTCTTTAAAATAAGAGTATTGAAAAGTACGCACTTTATTTGTACTTAGTCGCAAATTTCGTACTAATCGCTTGTCGTACGGATAAATAATATGAAAAATTATTCATTATCATTTATGATTTGAGGAGAGAGGTGAGAAAAATGGATTTACAAGAACCAAAGTTAAAAGGGGTAATAGCGACATTACAAATAATCGGTGGAAAATGGAAGCCACTCATTTTATTTATTTTGCTAACAGATGGAACGAAACGATTTGGTGAATTAAAGCGATTAATACCAGACATATCTCAGGGCACATTAGCGAAGCAACTTAGAGAATTAGAGTTAGATCGACTAATAGAACGCGAAATTTATCAAGAAATACCACCTAAAGTGGAGTATAGCTTAACTGAGCATGGAAAAACGGTAAGTGTAGTTTTGGATAGTATGTGTGGTTGGGGAAGGAAACATTTAGAATATATTAATAGGAGTTTACTGTAAATTTATTATGTAAATTAAAAAACAGAAAGTTGCTATTTCAATAATTTGCATTTTATAATATACATACTTAGATGATGTTATCGTAGATATAATCTTTTAATTGAGGTGGGATAGATGAAATTATGTATTGCTCAAAGGAAGTAGTTGTTTGAAACTGAAAGATTTGTACCGGATATAAAAAGAGATTTACGAAAATATAAACTATGAGTCTAATTCGGGAGGCTGCAGGATTAAATATTTCATGCATAGTAACAAAGGGGAAGTAATAAAATGAATGATTTAGAGTACAAAAGCTTTTATGATAAAGTAGGAAGATTAAATGGATGGGATTTTAGTAAAATAAAATGTGAAACTGTAGGAGATATATGGGACTTTTATGGAGAAGTGAAAGAAAGATGTAAACCATCAGACACTCTACTTGATGTTGGTACAGGCGGAGGAGAAAATGTACTTTGCATAGCATCTTCGGCTAAATTGCTAATTGGAATTGATAATTCTAACGGCATGATTGCAACGGCACATTCTAACTTGAAAAAATCAGGTGTACAAAATGTTGAGTTTCTTCAAATGGGTTCTGAAGCTTTAACATTTCCACATGCACATTTTGATATTGCTTCAAGTTGTCATGCCCCGTTTCTGGCATCTGAGTTAGCGAAAGTAATGAAAAAGGATGCCTTTTTCTTAACACAACAAGTAAGTGAGAATGATAAATTAAACCTGAAAGAAGCATTTGGTAGAGGACAATGCTTAGGTGAACGGGATGGTACTTTAAAAGAAAAGTATATGAATGAACTTATTAGTGCAGGATTTGATCTCGTGCAAGTACGTGAATATGATGTTACTGATTATTACAGTAGGTCTGAAGATCTCATTTTCTTATTAAAACATACCCCTATTATTCCTAGATTTGGAGAACAGGAAGAGGATTTTACTATTTTACAAAAGTTCATTGATACGTATAGTTCTGAAAAAGGGATTCGTACTAATTCAAAAAGATTTATGATTATTGCTGTTAAATTATAATGTATTTTAGTGTAAAAGCTGCTTTTCATTTAAAGAAAAGCAGCTTTTTGTGTGGAAAAGAATACAGGAAATACTTGAAAATAATAGAAATAAATAAAGTGTAAATTAAAAAATCAAAATATGGAGGATAAATGTTTTGAAACGTTACTATATTAGCAATGAAAAAATAAATGTACATATTACTGAATGGGGGAATAATGAGAAGCCCGTTATCTTTTGTTTACATGGATTAGGTAGTACGAGTTTAAGTTTTATAGAAATTGCTGAGGAATTAAAAGAAGAGTATAGATTTATCTCCGTTGATGCACCTGGACATGGTAAAACACCCCCATTTGAAAGAACAGAAGATTATGAGATGCACAATTTAGCAAATTGGTTAAATGAAATAATAAATGAATTGAGAATCGAATACTTCTATTTTCTATCACATTCATGGGGAAGTTTTGTAGCGTTATTTTATTTGTTAAATCATCCAGAAAAAGTACAAGGAAGTATTCTTATTGATGGTGGATATCAAACAAAAAGGCTTAAAGAAGAAACGTTGGAAGAAGAAATTGCTTATTATGAAAAGGACTTTGATGAATACGTTTTTAATAATTGGGACGAATTTTTCAAAAGTGAAAAAGCAGCTTATACTAGGTGGTCTTCATTGTTAGAAGTTGCTGTAAAGGATCTAGGGATCGAAATGGATAATAAAGTATGGTGGCATGCCAGGGGAAATACAGCTAGTAATATAATAAGAGGTATGCATAAAGATGAAACAATAGATATATATGAGAAGCTACTGGCTAATATTGTATTACTTCGAGCTACAGTCCCACAAGTTTGGGCGGATTATAGAGATAAGACAGCAAATGTTTTTAAAGAGAAAACGGACAGTATAGTAAAAGTAATTCCTGATACTACACACATGTTGCACTGGGATAAACCAGAAATTGTTATAGCGGAAATAAAAAATAATTGGAGCTAACATAATCATACTAAAGTTGTAGTTTCTATATGAAAAATCCATCCTTCCGTTTGATTTTATCTATTTATAAGTGTAATACAATACGAATAGATAATAAGAAATGAGGGGGAATGTAAAGTGATTACACATATATCAGATATAAAACTACAAACGGTTTCCATAGAAGGGGTAAAACAAGTTTATAAGGACATATTATCTTTTCCAATAAAAAAAGAAACAGCATCCTTCATTCAATTTGAAGTAACACCTTATACAACAATTAGTTTTCAAGAAGTGTATGAACCAATCGCACCTGCACATTTTGCTTTTGAAATCCCATATTCAAAATTCCATGAAACAGCGAGGTGGTTAAACGACTCTGGATTACTCATTGTGAAATGGCAAAATGGAAATGTAATTGGTGAAGAGAATGGTCTATTCAATTTATACTTTAAAGACGGAGATGGAAATCTACTCGAAATTATTGCGCATAGTTATGTTAAAGAAGATGTATTAGTACCATATTCACCTTTAAACATTTTATACGTAAGGGAAATCGGTCTTCCCGTTAAGAGTGTACCTGTTTTTACGGAATGGTTAAAATCAAATCTAAATATGAAAACGATGGAAGATGGGGATATTTTTAACTTTGTTATAGGTGGCACTGCATATATCGTCGCGACTTGGTGGCAGCGACCTTGGATTCCAATCGCGATGAAAGCTCTATCACCGAAAGTACACGTTTCTTTCGGAACACCAGACGTCGCATTTTTACAGCGAATCCATAATAACTTTAAGATAAATAATGTTCCCTTTGAATGTAAACATAATGAAGTATCATTTATTGAGCAGGGATATTCATTTTCTATTGTGTATACACCAGAGTTTCATTCCAATATTCCTAAAGAACTAAACTTGCCACTTTCTATTTAAGGATAGAAAGTGGTAAGTTTTTTATATCTTCGTGAAGAAGGTTTTCGTTATGATTAGAGTGAATGCAAAGAAAAGGATTAAGCGTTATTCAAATTTATTTTAAGGAGAGAAATGAAGTGAATCTAGGTAATCCAATTGCAAAAGGGAATACTGCAGAAATTTATTTAACTGATGATAAGGTTGTAAAATTATTTAAAGATTACCTCCCAGATACAGAGTCTATGAATGAAGCAAAAAAACAAAAATATGCCTATACATGCGGGCTGCCAGTTCCAAACGTATTTGAAGTGACAAAGATACAAAATAGACAGGCAATTATTATGGAACATGTAAAAGGGGACAACATTGGTGATCTTCTGCTTAATAATTTAAATGAGGCAGAGCGTTATATCGGCCTTTGTGTTAATGAGCAAAAAAAGATTCATGCTATACATGTGAATACAGATGAAATGGAGTTAATGAGGGAAAGGTTAGAGCGTCAAATTAAATCTGTGCATAAATTGGATGAACGCAAAAAGAAGGGGATATTACAAAAATTAGATTTTATTACATTTGATTTTAGGCTATGTCATGGAGATTTTCATCCATTTAATTTGATTTTGAGTAAGGAAGAGAAAGTGAAAGTTATAGATTGGGTAGATGCTAGTTCAGGTGATATTCGCGCAGATGTATTTCGAACATACTTGTTGTACTCACAATCTTCGGTAGAATTAGCTGAGATGTATTTACATATATATTGCAGTCGTACCGGCATATCAAGAGATGAAGTTTTTCAATGGGCTCCTATTATTATTGCAGCTAGATTTTCTGAAAAAGTATCACCGCAAAATGAAGTGTATTTGAGAAGATTATTGAATCAGTATTTATAAGTCATAAAAAAGGTTGTCAGCTAATTAATAAATGCTGTTGTTTAACCAAAGTTTCCTTGCAGTTAAACAACAGCATTCTTAAATATTGATATAGGTATTCTTATTTTCGATCTTCATCCTATAAAGGTTCATAATCCGTACTTGTTCCTCCGTTAATTCTTCTTTATCCCAATACATATGCATTAAGCTATATTCAAAAATCTCCTTTAATTTAATAAATAACGGAAACTTGTCTTTCATCTCTTTTGGTAGCTCATTTTCCTCTTGGTAGCCTTCAAATAGTGCTTTTGTAATAGAATACTCATAGTCTACGATATTCCCATTTCCAGCAAATGAATATTCTATCGCACTATAAATAGGAACGGCTAAATCGAATATGTAAAAATGTTTTTCGCAGTCTTGAAAATCTATCATTGTTAAGTTTGAATTATTTTCGACTAAAATGTTTTCTAACCATAAATCTCCGTGTATTAAGCCGTAATTTGAAGGGGATTTTGGTAGCTCTTTTATGGAAGTTAAAACGTCAGATGCAATTTCTCTTATTGTATTTTCTTCTTTAGGGATATATTTAAGAAAATTATATTCTTCATTTTCATACCAATCGTTTATATGTTTTACTGGTTTAATCTTTTCAAAGCTTTTAGATATACGATGTAATTTTCCAATTTGTTTACCAAGTTTTTTAAATATATTAGAATTCCATTCAGACCTTGGTAAATGTATACCAGGAGCAGCTTTATATAATACAGCAAAAATCTCCTTGTCTAATGTGAATTTTTCTACAAAATTCCCTTGTAATGAAGGGATTATTGGTGGAACACCTAAACCATTTTGATATAAAAAATTCGTATATATAACTTCTTCTATCTGTTCTTCATATGTTTTGTAGTTTGTAATTCTACTGAAGTATGTACCTTGTTCTGTAAGGCATTCATACATCTCATTTGTTATTGGCTTAATGTTAATAAAATTCAACGGATACTGTTCATTTATGAATTGAAGTATTTCTTTTTCTAGCTTGTTCATTGAAACGTCCTTTCCAAACCTTAATTTTTTAACTTGGGAATTAAAAGAATTTTATTTTATAAAATTCGTGTTTAATTTTTGAAATCCTTTAAAATGAAATATGATGTAAATTGACCTTTAATAATTAGTAAGGTGTTGCCAACATACTCATTAACGCTAAATTGAAAAATGAATAGAAGGTATGACAAAATAAGATAGATGAAAAAATATAAAATTAATACTTATATATAGATTATAAAGATTTTAGAGAAAGGCTCATGTTATAAAACACAAGAAATATCAAAAGAAAGAAACGCACTTCTCCTATACTTTTAAATAAGGAGTGAAGGAAATGAATGAACATATACAGCAGATGATTAATTGGATTGGAAGCAATTTAAAAAAGAGATTTTCATTAGATGAATTATCTCGTTACATGGGGTATTCTCCTTATTATTGCTCTTTTAAATTTCATCAAGTAACGGGTTTCAGTATTAGACGTTATATTCTTCTTAGAAGGTTGTATTTATCTACGGAAGATTTAAAGAATGGTAGGAAGATAATTGAGGTCGCATTGGATTACGATTACTCTTCCCAAGAGGCTTATAGTAGAAGTTTTAAAAATGTTTTTGGAATGAATCCAAGAGAATACCAACTTAACAAAATGCCTATCCAATCATTTGTTAAACTAAATTTAAATAAAGAAGGGGCATTTAAAATGAATATTTCTAGAAAAATAGAGGTTGAACAGTTACGAGATAGGAAGAGTAAGCTATTTGATAAAGAGGTACTTAACATATTAAATGGTCAAGTTATGTATGAAGAATTTAAAAACGAAAAGCTAATGGGTGATTCTGATTATGCCCCATTTAATGAGGCAATGTGTGTGAACTCGGCTACTACTCAAGTTTTTAATGAAGAGTTTATTAAAACAAGAGCGAAAGGACATAACAGTTCAGTAGAAAGTTATATAAAAAAGGTTATAGATCCGTTAGAAAACCTTTTTACGAAAAAGTATAAATGTATTGTTCTATGGTTTGGTGAAGATATGTTTTGCCAAATGAACCTACTTACCATACTTTCTCATCTTGAACAGTCTGCTTATGAAGGGAAGGTATACTTAAATAGCTTTAGAGAGGATGAATTTAAAGTAAATCAAATTGAACTTGAATTGGGGAATTATTCTTCTATATACAATGAAGTATTAGTAAACCATAAAAAGACCTCTCATAAGGTACCACCTGTAATGTATCAGGCTATAGACTTATTTTTAGAAATGTTAACAGAAGATAATGCAGTAATGAAATTCATCTCTAAAAATAAAGATTTATCAACTCGTGAATTATTAATAAAGTTGTTTTATCTTTTTCCAACAATCGGATATGGGGATACTCAGTACATAGAGCTGATTAATAAAATAAAGAAGAAAGCTACACCAAAAATATAGGTGCAGCTTTCTTCTTATAATTGCTCAAGTAATTCTAATTCTTTTTCTACAAATAGCATTAGTTCTTTAATTGTTTCACCAGAAAAATCAAAACGAATACCGGCTGCATCATACACTTCTTTTATAGATTGCGAGCTTCCTAGTGATAATGCCTTTTTATAATTTTCTAGCGCTTGCTTAGGATCCTCTTTATATTGTTTATACATTTGTAATGCACCAAGTTGGGCGATCGCATATTCAATATAATAAAATGGTACTTCAAAAATATGGAGTACAGGTAACCAACTCGTTGCTATCCAGTTTTCGTAGCCATCAATATGTATGACGCTAGACTGATAATGTTTTTGAAGTTGTAAGTATTTTTCATTTCTTTCTTCAGAAGTATGACTTGGATTTTCATACAGCCAGTGTTGAAATTGATCGACAATAAGCATAACAGGTAAATATGAAATAACATCTTTAAAGAAGTTAATTTTTGCTTGTTTTAAATCTTTTTTGTCTGTATAGAAGGTATCCCAATAATTAAGCGAGAATAACTCCATTGTCATACTGGCTAGTTCAGCTGTTTCAGCTGGAATTTCTATATACTGTCGTAATTTTAATGGTTTTATGAGTTCGTTATGAATACTATGACCCATTTCATGTATAAAAGTGACAATATCATCTTGTGTATAATTTAAGTTCATAAAAATATAAGATAATTGTGAAGCTGGTAAGTACTCACAAAAGCCACCAGCTGCTTTTCCTTTGCGGCTTGTTAAATCGAGACAATTGTGTTTATACATTCGGTTTAAAAGTGCTGAAAATTCAACATCTAGTTTATTAAAGATATGAGTGCTCTTTTCAATTAAATCATTTTCATTTGCAATAGGTTTAAGTACTTTTTGATCTGGAGTTACAGCTGATACATCCCATGGGCGAAGCGTATCCACTTGCAGTTTTTCTTGTTTCTCTAGCAATATTTTATCTTTAAGAGGCACAACATACTTACGTATGGATTCAGCTAGTTCATAGCAATCTATCGCTGAATAATCAAAACGCTCGTATTTTTTGAACATATAATCGCGATAATTCTCTAGTTGAATATTTTTTGCTTTTTGATGGCGAATTTCAATTAATTGATTTAATATGTTTTGGAGTTCTTTTTCAACAGATAAAAATTGTTCAGAAATAATGGTTTTTGCCTTTTTACGGGTGTCACGATTCGAATCTTGTAAATAGGATTGTAATTCTGTTATCGTTTTTTCTTCTCCGTCCCAAATTCCACTTAATCCTCCAGTGATTTCAAAGTACTCTGTGACTAATTTGTCTTCCTGTATTTCTAATTCGATATTTTCCTCACAAAATAACTTTTGAGCATTTTTTATTTTTGTATCTAATAAACCATATACGTTAGAATCTAATTCCATTCGAAAAGGTGACTCTAAATATTTATTATCCAATAAATTTTGGTACCGCTTTAAAAGTGGCTTTACAAATTGTTGATCATGTTCAAAAGTATCCTTTATTTCTTCATCATCCGTATTACATTGAAAGGCGATGTAATGTGATCTTAATTGTTCTTCGATGTCCCAAATTACTTTTGACTGCTCTTTTAACCAATTTTCAAGGTCTAGTTTTGAAGAAATCATTTTATTTAATAAAGTCGAAAGAGTTTTTTCCAATTGTAGTACATTACTAATATCAATCGTATTTACACGTTGCATTATATATCCCTCACTTTTTATTTATTCATAGAGATATTCTATTTATTAATTGTAATTCCTTTGTTAAATGGGGGAAATGTGAAATAATGTTAAATTTAATAATTAAAGAAGGTATTTATATATCAAAGTAAAAAGTTTATCGTAAATGAAAATATATGGAGGGGTGCTACATGAGAAAGGGAAAGAAGTTACTTGTATTTTTATTTCCACTTGCTTTATTATGTGCCTGTGAGAATGACATTGAAGATGCTAAAAGTGAAGAGTCTATAGTGATGGATATTGCTACAGCAGCGGTAAAGGAGGAATCTTTTTTTAGTGCCGCTATAAGAGATGAAAAAGAAAGGATAGTAGATTTAGAGATTGCTGATAGCGAAAATGCTAACGAAATAAAAAAAGAAATTAATAAAAGATTGCAAATTCAAGGCGTTATGTCCTATAAAGTAAATGTATCTCAAAGAAACAAGGAGATTGTAAATGCAGAACATAGATGGGAGTTAGTTTTTGGACATATATTTGATGACGGATTCAGAAAAAACGGATATGAAGGGTTTAGTATTCAGCAAATAAATTATATAAAGAATCAACCTGTTACCATTGATATAAAAACTAAGATTAGCGATGATGAAGTAGGGGCGAGAGAACTTGGACAGAAAATAGAAAAAGAAGTTGAAGGTGTACTTAAAACAGAAGCAGTAAAGAAATGGATTGAAAATGATTCATATGCTATTGGGATTTACGATATAGATGATCGGAAAATTAACTAATTGAGGAATGAATGCTATACGAATGAAAAATCGATATAATTAAATGTAGAATTACTGAAGGAGGTGTAAGATGTATAAGTATTTAAATATTTTAAACGACATAGAAAATATGATTCAAAATGGAGAAATAAAAGAAGGGAAGAAATTACCGTCTATACGGTCACTCGTTACGCAATATGAATGTAATAAGGCAACAGTTATACGTGCGCTTCATGAATTAGAAAAGCGTCACATTATATATTCTGTCCCTCAAAGTGGATACTACGTTGTTAAGAAATCAGGGAGTACGATAGAAAATAATGAGATAATTGACTTTGCCTCTTCAGCACCAGATCCAGATGTTTTTCCGTATTTAGATTTTCAACATTGTATTAATAAGGCTATTGATACGTATAAAAATGATTTGTTTGTATATGGAACGCCGAAAGGGTTACCATCTTTAATACCAGTTATTCAAAAACAACTAGCAAATTATCAAGTCTTTACAAAAGAAGAAAATATTTTTATAACGTCAGGTGTTCAGCAGGCGCTTGCTATATTAACTTCTATACCATTTCCGAATGGAAATGAAACCATATTAATTGAACAGCCAACATATCATCTATATATTGATTATCTAGAAATAAATAAAGTTCCTGTAATCGGTATTAAACGTACGAATGAAGGTATCGATTTGAATGAATTGGAGCAAATATTTCAAACTGGAAAAATAAAATTCTTTTATACGATACCGAGATATCATCATCCGCTTGGAACTTCTTATTCTAAAGATGAGAAAGAAAAAATCGTATTACTGGCTAAGAAATACAATGTATTTATAGTGGAAGATGATTATTTAGCAGATTTAGAAACTGATTCAAAAGCAGATCCGTTATATAGCTTGGATAATTGTAGTCATGTCATATATTTGAAAAGTTATTCTAAGATTATTTTTCCTGGTTTACGGGTTGGAGTTGCGGTCATCCCACCATCCATTGCAAATGCTTTCTATACATACAAAAAGATACTAGATATTGATAGTCCGATGATTTCTCAAGCGGCTTTAGAAATTTATATAAAGAGCGGGATGTTTGAACGTCATAAAAGTAAAATTAATTCTTCCTACTACAATAGATCGATAAAACTAGCAAAAACATTAGAAAAAGTGCAAAATGAAAATCCATCATTATTTACATATAATAGACAAAACACATTTGGAATACACACTTGTTTAGAAATGCAGAAAAACACAGTTACAGACACACTTATACAAAAATTAGGTGACATTCAAATAAGTGTCGATACTATTGATAAGAATTATATGAGGGATTTTCCTAAAGAAAAACTATTAAAATTAAATGTTTCGAATGTAAAAGAAGATAAGATTGAAGAAGGTATTCGTAAAGTAATTGAGGAAATCAAACAATCAGGACAGTTGAATTTTCAGTTCAAAAAAGAATAATTTGAATTAGGAGGTTTGTTGTGAGGCGCAAAATCATTCTCTTGTTTGTATGTATCACTATAATAATTGGAGTAATGGTTGTGACTAAATATTATAAAAAAGAGGATCAATGCATAGCAGTTGCTAAGTATTCAAGAGGTATTATCGTAGATCAAAATAACGAACCTATATTTAATGTGAAAATATATGAAGATTCAATTGAAAGTAAGGAACGCAGTATTTCAAATGCACAAGGTGAATTTGAAATACTAGATGGGGTTTGTGGTGTGATTGTTTTACAATTAGTTACTCCAGATGGAGAAATCTATACGAGAAAATATGATAGTAAGTATATACCAGAAGTAATAGAACTGAGTTATAAAAAGTAAGGGGAATTACATGTAACCATTACAAGGAAAATGAGTTAAATTAATATTTTTTAGAGCACTCAATAGCTGAGTGCTCTTTTTATTTATGACATAAGTATTTAAAATGGGAATAAACTACCAATTAATGATATTCTTAAAGTATAGCTTTTATTTTGAATAGGAGGGTGATGGAGTTTATGGCGGTACGCATAGTCGATGATTTACAGCAATTATCATTGTTACTTATGTTTTTAAGTACATTCATATTTTACAGATACTTAAAGAAGGTTAAACGAGAGAGAAAATTGACTGGATTTGAATGGACAATGTATTTTGTCACTCAATTTGCGACATTAATTTGGGCAATTACTTATTTTATTAAACACTTAGCTGAATCGTAAATACTAATCATTCAATCTAGTTTACTGTTATCTATTTGGGATATAAATATAGTCCGTATCTAAATCAATGACAACATTGCTTATGACGTCCTCTTGTAGTAACTTTGGAATTTTTTTGTAATGATAGCGTACACAAAATAAGCTTAGCAGATCCTCATTAGATATCTCTTCATTTTTTACATTTAAATACATCGTTATTAATTCGTTAATAGAACAGTTACGGCCAATAACATACTCGTTTATTCCATATCCATCAAATTCAATTATCATGTTATCACTGTTGGGTGCTAGCCAACGCTATAGCTTTAATTTTGGATGAATCTATTATACATTTTTTGAAATTTAGTGAGAATATATTTTTATAAAGTGAGAGGATACGAATGGAACATTATAAGTTATTTTTAAAAGGGCCTAAACAACTTGAGTGGGAAACAAATGAAATTAAGGACATACAGGACGATGAAATTATCGTTAAAACAATCGCAGGAGCGATAAGCATTGGGGCCGAGTTACCACAGTATAATGGATCCGATGTTACAGATACGAATCCTTTTTATCCAAGAAAAACTGGATATGAAAGTTATGGTGAAGTGATTCAAGTTGGTAATAAAGTAACACATGTAAACGTAGGCGATAAAGTAGTTTCTTTTTATGGACATGAAACGATAGGGATAGTTAAGGGTTATAAAGTAATTCGAGTGCCTAGTTCTATACAACCTAAAGTTGCTTTATTATCTATTCTTTCGTGTGATGCCGCTAAAGGGGTATTGAAACTAAACCCGCGACAGGATGAAAAAGTACTTATAACTGGAATGGGAGTTATTGGTTTACTCGCTTGTCATTTCTTAAAATACTATGTAGGCGTTGAGCACGTGGATGTTGTTGAGCCTAATAAAAATAGAAGAGATTTCGCAAAGAAGTTTGGTGCGAAAAACATATATGATTCAGAAGAGAAAATAATAGAAACATATAATTATGGTTTCGAATGTTCTGCTACAAATAGTGGGTTCCATACTTTGCAAAAAGCTCTCAAAACTAATGGTAAAATATGTATACTGTCTGATGGTAATATAGAAGAATTAACATTAACCGCCAAATTTTATCAGAAAGAATTGCAAATCATTGGATCAAGTGACGGATACGATTATCAAAAACATGCAGATTGGTTTTTTAAAGAAATAGCACAAACACCATTTATAGAAGAAATCTTTCAATATGAAATACATTATACTTCACTCATACAATGCTTTGATGAATTGAGTTTAGGGATAATTAAGCCATTAAAAGTATATGTTTCATATGAATAACGAAATAATTGAGCAAATATTTGTCACATACCTAACAAATGTTTCGTCACATTTATGATTACTAAATGAGGAGGAACATATATGAAAATATTTGTAGCAGGTGCAACTGGTGTAATAGGACGTTCTTTATTGCCAATGTTAATAAAAAATGGGCATACGGTGTTTGCGATGATTCGTAATACTTCGCAAGTAGAAGCAATGAAAAAGATTGGTGCCATACCAGTAATAGCTGATGTATTTAATAGAAAGGCTGTGTTTTCTGTATTAGAAGAAACAAATCCCGATGTAGTTATTCATCAATTAACGTCATTGTCTTCATGGAATTTTGAGGATAATGCAAAAAATTAGAACAAAAGGCACTCGTAACCTTGTCGATGCCGCTAAGAATGTAGGGGTACAGAAAATAATCGCTCAAAGTATTTCATGGGCGTATGAACCAGGGGAGACATTTGCGACTGAAAAAGACTCACTACATATTACTGCTTCTATGCCTCGGCAAGTCACTGTTAATGGCATATTGAAATTAGAAGAAGCTGTTACTGAGTTACCTGAATCGGTTATACTTCGTTACGGCACATTATACGGACCAGGAACATGGTATGCGGAAAACGGATTAATAGCAAATCAAGTTCGTAATAATGAAATTATCGCATCAGACGAGATAAGCTCGTTTATACATGTTGAAGATGCTGCAAGAGCTACTATGCTAGCCCTTAATTGGCCTTCAGGAATCGTAAATATTGTAGATAATTATCCAGCAACTAGTAAAGAATGGTTACCAATATATGCAGCAGCGATAGGGGCACCTAAGCCTAAAGTTCAAGATGGGAAAAATAGTTGGGAAAGAGGAGCTTCAAATAATAAGGCACGTAAAGAGTATGGATGGACACCTTTATTTCCATCATGGTCTGAAGGGTTTAACAACTTGATAGGTAAGTAAAATACACCTTTAATGGGAATGGTAGTAATATTCACCATTAAAGGATTGGGTTATTATGAATGTAATTTGGGAAAGTATTATATTAACTCTTACTGGAATAATTGTTTTGAAAATGACAGGTAGTACATCTGTCAGCCAAATGACAAGAGCTGAAATAATTATAGTTGTTTCAATTGGCCGTATTATTGTAGAACCTGTATTAAGTAGAAAAGTAGTCCCATCTCTATTTGCAGCTATCATATTTGCAAGCATACTACTTACCATTCATTTCTTTGAATTGAAATCAAGGAAGGTGGAACAATTCCTAAATGGAAGTAGCATTATAATTGTTGAAAACGGAGAGATTGTAAAAGAGAATTTGATGCAGGCAAAAATGTCGGAACAACAACTTTATATGCAATTAAGAGAAAAAGGGATTCATGATGTGAAGAGTTTACAGCAAGTTACAGCGGAACCGAATGGGCGTATTGGTTATCAACTAATAGAGAAAGCTCAACCAATAACTTTAGAAGTGTTAGAAAAAGTAATAAATCAGTACAATACAAAAAGATAATTTCTTTCGAGAAAAGCCAATACTACAACGGAAGTATTGGCTTTTTTATTTTTTTACAAACGTAGGGATTAATAAAATAGGGTGGATTTTAAACCAATCATTATAATAGATATAGACTTATAATTATGCTATATTCAATGGACCTAAAGTGAATGTGGTAAAAAATTAATTTGGCATAGGTAGACGCAGCGTTAAAATTTATAAGTTTTTAATGTGATACTAAAAATGGATTGAAAATAAGGAGATAGATACATAATGGAATTTTGGGAATCAAGTTTTATCGAAAAACAAACGATGTGGGGATTTGAGCCTACAGAATCTGCAATTTTGACAAAAGATTTTTTTCTAGAAAAGAACATTAAGGACATATTAGTTCCCGGTATTGGATATGGTAGAAACGCAAAGGTATTTATCGAAAATAGTATAAATGTAACAGGTATTGAAATTTCGAAAACAGCGATCGATTTAGCAAGAGAAAACGGACTAGAAGATGTTAGTATGTATCACGGTTCAGTAAACGAAATGCCTTTTGATAATAAACTGTATGATGGGATATTTAGTCATGCACTTCTTCATTTGTTGAATGAACAGGAAAGAGAGAAATTTATTGAAGATTGTTATAATCAGTTAAAACCAGGCGGATATATGGTTTTTACAACTGTTTCTAAAAAAGCTCCCATGTACGGAAAAGGAAAACAGTTGGATAAAGATTATTATGAGATAATGGAAGGTGTAAAAATGTTCTTCTATGATTCTGAATCTATAAAAAAAGATTTTAATCAATATGGATTAGTACAAGTTTCGGAAATTGATGAACCAAATAAGAACATGGCAAATAAACCTTCAATCAATTTCTTAATGATAAAATGTAAGAAAGAACGATAACTAAAAGTTATTAAGAATGATTAAAGATGTTTATATATTGATTATGCACAAATAAAAAGGACAAGCATATAATAGAAATACCTTTTAACTTTAAGTAACCTTAACTTTCGTTAATAGGGTATCTCAAAATCCCCAAAAGAGCACTTGCGGAAACAAGTGCTCTTTTATTTTTTTGTTTATTTAAGATGAATAAATTTCGTTCAACTAATATGGGATTTTAAACCATTATTTTATATAAAGTGGTAAAATAAATAGGGGGAATGTGTAAGGGGGCGGGGGATTTGAAACTAAAAGAGCTGGCGAATTTGTTATTGGTTAAAGAGACTATTGGCGATATGAATGTAGAAATTACAGGATTGGAAATGGATTCCAGAAAGATAACTAGTGGAAATTTATTTATATGTGTATCAGGTATTGATGGTTTTCTTGAAGATCGGCATCAGTTTGTTAAAGATGCAGTGAAAAATGGCGCTGTAGCATTAATTGTAGAAAGAGATGTAAATATTGAAATACCTAAAATAATTGTTAAAGATGCAAGGTACGCTATGGCAGTTATTGCTTCACACTTCTATGGTTACCCATCTAATAAAATGAAGCTAATTGGAATTACAGGAACAAATGGTAAAACAACTACTTCATATTTACTTGAAAAAATTTTAACTGATTATGGATTCCAAACAGGGCTTATGGGGAATAACGGAATCAAAGTTGGTTCAAAATGGTATCCTACTGATATTAATACGCAAGAACCTCCAACACTTCAACGGAATTTGCAAATGATGAAAAATCAAAATGCAGATTATTGTGTTATGGAAGTTACGTCACAAGGTTTACATATGGAAAGAGTTAAAGGGTGTAATTTTAAAATAGCTGTTTTCACAAATTTAACGCAAGATCATTTGGATTATCATGGAACATTTGATGAATATAAGCATGTAAAAGGTCTTCTTTTTGCAAGATTAGGAAATGATTTATCTACTACAGATAAAAAAATAGCTGTTTTGAATGCAGACGATCCATCGGTAGAATACTTTAAAAAAATTACTTCAGCTGAAGTGATTACATATGGGATACATAATGGAGCAGATGTTCAAGCGAAGAGCATCACTTTAAGTTCAAAAGGAATTCAGTTTTTAGTTTCTTCCTTTAATGGAGAAATAGAAATTAATCTAAATTTGGTAGGCCGCTTTAATGTCTATAATGCATTAGCAGCAATAACAGCTGCATTAGTTGAAGGTATTCCGCTTACAAACATTAGTGATAGCTTATCTAACTTAAAGAGCATTGAAGGTAGAATGGAAATTATAGATGAAAATCAGGATTTTCTTGTAATAGTGGACTATGCTCATACACCTGATGCGTTAGAAAATGTTCTTTCTACAATTAGCGAGTTTTCAAAGGGGAAAATTATTACTGTTTTTGGTTGCGGAGGAAATAGGGATGTGAAAAAACGACCTATAATGGGTGAAGTTGCTGAGAGTTATAGCGATTTTGTTTATATTACTTCTGATAATCCACGTTCGGAAGACCCGCAAATAATAATTAAAGATATTGAAAAAGGATTTTCAAAGAATAATAATTTGAAATATAGAGTAGAAGTTAATCGTGAGCTTGCTATAAATCATGCAATAAAAATGGCATCTGCTAATGATATTGTGTTAATTGCAGGCAAGGGACATGAAACGTATCAAATTTTAAAAGATAAAACGATTCATTTTGATGATAAAGAAACAGCTCGACAAGCAATTATAAATAATAGATAAATTATTTTTTAGAAAAAATGAATTTGGTTATAAATGAACCGACTTATTTAAGCTCTTTTAAAAGGAATTGTAATTTGATGTTTAACGATATTAGTTATGAATGGAGTGTTATTGAATGCAAACAAGAAAAGCCTATCTATATATATTTGACACGATGTCCGATTGGGAGTACGGACATTTAATTGCTGAACTTAATACAGGGAGATATTTCAAAAAAGATGTAGCGCCTTTTAAAGTAGTAACAGTTGGAATAAATAAAGAAACGATTATTTCAATGGGGGGCTTGAATATAAAGCCGGATATTTCCCTAGATGAATGTATCCTTGAGAGTAACGATCTATTAATTTTACCTGGAGGGAATACTTGGAGTGAAGAAATACATAAACCTATTTTGAAAACAGTTGGTGAAGCTTTAAAACTTGGTACAATTGTAGCAGCAATTTGCGGTGCAACTATAGGTCTTGCAAATTACGGTTATTTGGATTCTATAAATCACACAAGTAATAGTTTAGAGTATATGAAAATGGTTTGTCCTACTTATAAAGGAGAAAATTTTTATGAAGTGGGACCTGTAGCGTCTAGTAGAAACCTTATTACTGCATCGGGTGTAGCGCCTCTAGAATTTGCCATGGAAGTACTGAAAAAATTAGATGTATTTGCGCCGGATACACTTCATTCATGGTATAAATTGAATGAGACTCATGAAGCAGAATATTTCTTCCAGTTAATGAATTCAATTAATAGCTGAGTAGTATGTCGAATGAAAATTATATTTTAAATGATGCGAAAACTAATAACAAAATAATTTTATGAAAATAAAAGGTAAGGGTATTCCTATGAATATATGAGGAAATATCCTTACTTTTTATAGTATTATTTCTGAACGACAAATGTAATGGCATTTGTTTTTAATTGAATGTGTCTTTCATTTCGAACAATATCATAAGCTAATTCTTTTATTTCAACTTTTAGTTCTTTCCATTCTTTATAAATGCTTTTTAAAGTACTTATCATTTCTTCGGTTGAAAGATTAATTTCAATTAAAGCTTCTAATTCTTCATTCGTTATTGAATCAATTTCTTGTATGTTAGAGTTAATAATTAAACAATTAATACCGCCGTTTTTTGTACCTCTTTTCATAGAGTGGAGTACATTTTTAAAATCTTCTTCTGATCTGACATGTTCTAAACTTGATACTGCAACGATATAATCATAAGCGTTAGAGTCAATATAATAGTTTTCAATTGCTGCTTCTTCTGTTTTTATAACCTCGAATACGTCATGTTCTTTGCTATAAATTTGTAGCTTTGTTAAAGCGGAATTAAGTAAATCAACACATGTAACGGTGCCGCTAGTATTTTTTATTTTTTTTGCAATTGGAATGCTATTTCTCCCAACGCCAGAGCCAAGGTCAAGTACTTGCAAGTTGTTTTGTCCGTCAAAGTGGTTCATCAAGTCCATAACCGTTTTAACTGGTTTGAAAAGCCAAGAGCCAGCTTCAAACAGTTTATATTGTTCATAGCAAAGGTCGTGATATTTCTTTTCTTCTTGTCTTATGTAATCGATACGGTTCATATTGTTTCAGCTCCAATATTTTTATTACAAAATGAATAGGTGGGGCAGCCTTTAACATTTGTTTGAATTCGAAAAATACCACCAGCATGTGGATACTCTTTTAATTCGTCATCCGTCATTCTTGTTCTGGCTGTTGTAACATATAAATCAGTTAAGTTAGGCCCACCAAATGTACATGATGTTACATATAACGCAGGAATTGGAATACTTAATATTTGTTCTCCAGTAGAGGGATTCCATCTAGTTATTTTTGAACCTCCCCAATGTGCAATCCATAAACAACCTTCTTCGTCAATTGTCATACCATCAGGTAGACCATCATTTTCAGAGAAAATGATTACATCACTTGGATTATGAATGTCTCCAGTACGTATATTATATTGATAGCGAACCACTTTTTTAGTAGGTGTATCTATAAAGTAAAGGTATGTATGATCAGGTGACCAAGCGATTCCGTTTGAAGTATTTACATGTGAAACTTTTTTCTTTACACTCAAATTATTATGTAAACAATATAAGGAACCTGCAGCATTCATACCGTATGTATCTGTAGTACCTGCCCAGAAACGACCAGCTGGATCACATTTTCCATCATTAAAACGATTTTCTATTAAATGAGGTTCGGGGTCAAAAATATGTGTCAGTTTTTCTGTATTTACATTAATAGAATAAAAGCCGTTTTCCATAGCTAAGAGTAATTTGTCCTCTAAATATGGAACAACACAGCCAATTTGTTGATTGAGAGCGATTACTCGGTTCGTATTGGTAGTAGGATTATATATGCATAATTTTTTCTCCATAATATCAACCCAATATAAAAGTTGCTTTTTTTCATTCCAACATGGTCCTTCAGCTAAACTTGCTTTAACATTTAAAACTAAGTCTATATTACTGAACAAGATGTTCACCTCGCGTTATAAGATATTAATATAATTCGATAAGAATAGAGGTAAACCTTTTAGTCAGAGGATATTATGATTTGTGCTCTAGAAAACTAATCTTCTCAAGTGATTAAAAGGTTTATAAACACGGAGAGGAAAATGCATATGATGTTTTATGAGATTGTTTGCTTTTCTTGTAAGAATATATTTCGTGTTTACGAAGGTAGTGAAAAATATAAGCGATTTAAAGAGAAACCAAAAGGGGCATATTGTTGTGATGAGTGTAGCCACAAAATTCAATTAGAAGCGATAAAGAATTTTTTTAGATAATTTTACGATTTCGATTCGGAAAAGTTTGACAATAAAAGTGTTATAAATTATCATATTAAAAAACTAATATTTAAGGCATAGAAGAGTAGTTAAGAAAGAATACGTACAGAGAGCTCTGGTAGCTGAGAAAGAGCGGTATACATCTTAATGAAAAAAGACTTGGAGCTGCGCAAGGAACTAATTTATTTAGGGATGGTGCGACGGGTTCTCCCGTTATAGAGATAGGGTATAAGCATATTTTGCCGTACCTGAAGAGGTTAATATGGTGACATATTAACAAACTGAGGTGGTACCGCGAAGCTAACAACTCTCGTCCTCAAGATGAATAATCTTGGGGGTGGGAGTTTTTTTGTTGCATAAAACTGGAAATGAGAAACGAAAAATAATTGAGGTGAGTAATATATGCATTGGGCGTATGAAGTAGCACATGAATTAATTAGGGAACATCCAAATAAAGAAATGTTTGTTTGTGCATCTGGAATTAGTCCGTCAGGTTCTGTTCATATTGGGAACTTTCGTGAAATCGTAACGACTTATTTCGTAGTAAGAGCACTTCAAGATTTAGGGAAAAAGACTCGTTTTATATTTTCGTGGGATGATTATGATAGGTTTAGAAAAGTTCCAAAAAATATTGATCCATCTTTTGCAAAGTATATTGGTATGCCATACTGTGATATTCCAGATCCGTATGGATGTCATAACTCGTATGCGGAGCATTTTGAAAAAGAGTTTGAAAAATCGCTTCAAGCATTTGGAATTGAAGTAGAATTTATTTATCAACATGATGAATATAGAAGTGGAAGGTATAATGATAATATTTTAGAGGCTTTGTATAAACGAAAAGAAATATATGATATTTTAATGGATTTTAAAACTGGAGAGTGTAGTGAAGAAGAGCGAGAGAGCTTTTATCCAGCTACATTATATTGTGAGAGGTGCGGAAAAGATACAACAACTATTACACATTTTAATGAAGTATTAAAAACAGTCCGGTATGAATGTGAATGCGGAAATGAAAAAGAGTTATCCGTATTAAATACAAAAAAAATGAAATTGAATTGGAAAATCGATTGGCCGATGAGATGGATGATAGAGGATGTTGTTTTTGAACCGGGCGGTAGAGATCATTCATCAGAAACGGGTAGTTATAATGTATCAAAAGAAATTGCAAGGAAAATATTCAATCGAGAAGCGCCTCATTATGTTTCTTACGATTTTATTGGTATTAAAGGGAATCATGAAAAAATGTCTAGTTCTTCAGGGAATAGTATTACACCAAGCGATATATTGAAAGTGTATATACCAGAAGTAATTCTCTTTATGTTTGCAAAATACAAACCAGGCGCTGCTTTTCATATTGGGTTGGATGAAGATGTGATTCGTAATTATACAGAGTATGAACGATTGAAAGATAGTTATGAAAATAAAACGCTCAAAAATGAAGATTTATTTAATGCAATTAAAATCTCTAAAGTTGATAGCGAGTTTAAAGAATATCCGAAATTTAATCAAGTAGCAGGAACGTTACCATTATTAAATTTTGATTCAACTATTTTACAGGGGATATTAAAGAAAATAGATAGGAGCTATGCATTAGATGAAATGAGAGCGATAAGTAATCGCGCAGAGTATTGGATAAGAAACTTTCAATCTGAAAAATTAATCGCGGTAAATGAGGAGAAAAATGCAGAGTTTTACTATACATTAGATGAAAGGCAGAAAGAATGGCTAGTAGAAGTTTGTAAAATACTTCGTTCTAATAAAGATTACTCTAACTTAATGGAGCAATTATATGCGATTTGTCATCATGAAAATAAAAAAATAATGAAAGAAAATCAAAAACAATTATTCACTATTATATATAAGCTCATTATGAATCAATCAAATGGTCCTCGTATACCATTATTAATACATGTAGTAGGCATAGAAAATTTCATCACACTATTAGATTTCTAAAACACAGTTAAAAGCAACGCAAGTACCAAAATTTCTAAGTACTTGCGTTGCAAATTTTACTATCGTGAATACATTTTCGGACATTCATCACCACTTGGTTCATAAAAACAATGGCTTTTAAACTGTCCTACAAATGGCTGATTATACCATTCAGGCGGACAAGCTCCAACTGGACGGAAATACCAAAGAGCCCATCGTGCAGGCCAGCGCCATTGACCTTGTAAAACTTTTCGTGCGATTTCTTTTTCTGATTCACGAGCGCGTTGATAAAAATATCCATATTGTACTGCTTCAAATCCGCCGGGGCTTTGATATACAGCGTCTCGTACGGTACGGAGTTGTTTAAAATCTAAGCAATCACAAAATACACGGTTTACTACAACGCATCCAACTAACTCCTCACCTTGGCGACCTTCGCCTTCAGCTTCAGCACGAATTAATCGAGCTAGCAAATCAACATCACTTTCGTTGTATGGAATAAGGGGCATAGTGATACCACCTTTCTGTTATAGTAAAGAGTGTATGTTATAAAACAATCTGCGTGCTTTTTTACATAAAAATAACATTTAATTTTAAGAGGAGCTTGTATAAAAAAAGCTAATTAGTAATAGTAGATTAATATAAAAGGGAGAGGTATTATGTATCGAATTCATAAAGACCATATCATTTACTCAATGTCACCAGAAAATAAGCCGTGTATGGAAGTAGAAATTGGGAGCAGTCTTGTATTTGAAACATATGATTGCTTTGAAAATCAAATCGATTCTGAAGATGTTGTGTTACAAGAATTAGATTGGAACCGAATTAATCCAGCGACTGGACCTGTATATGTTAAAGGAGCAGAACCTGGCGATATATTAGTCGTAACGATTGAAAAAATTGAAATTGCAGAGCAGGGCGTTTTAACTACAGGTGCAAACCTTGGTGTAATGGGTGATGAGTTAAATGAAAATACAGTGAAAATTGTCCCAATACATAATGAATATGTTTTGTTTTTAAGTGAACTACAAATCCCGATTAATCCAATGATTGGGGTAATTGGTACTGCACCGAAAGAAGAGAGCATTTCATGTGGCACACCGCATGATCATGGCGGGAATATGGACTGTAAAGAAATTAAAGAAGGAACAACATTACTACTACCAGTTAATGTCCCAGGGGCACTATTAGCGTTAGGTGATTTACACGCAGCAATGGGTGATGGGGAAATTGGTGTTAGTGGTGTAGAGGTTGCTGGTGAGGTAACTGTAACAGTTCAAACGATAAAAGGAAAACAATGGCCATTACCAATGGCTATTCAAAAAGAAAAAATAATGACGATTGCTTCAGAGAAATTGTTAGATGATGCAGCAAATCGTGCTGTACGTAATATGGTGACATTTTTACATGAAGAATTAGCAATGTCTAAAGCTGATGCAACGCTTTTATTATCGGCAGCAGGTAATTTAAAAGTTTGCCAAGTTGTGGATCCGCTGAAAACAGCGCGTATGGAACTAGGAATGGATTATGTGGAGAAACTAGGATTTACTTTTAGTAAATTTCATATTAAATAGATAAGGGACGAAAAAGGATACTTTTGTATAAAAGCATCCTTTTTTTAATTTACTGATTTTGTGAAAAGAGGTAGTATTTATTTTATATAAGTATATTTGAGATTGTGGATTAAAAAGGAGTTCAATAATGGTCAAAATTATGATTGTAGAAGACGATATGAAAATTGCAGAACTATTATCGACACATGTTGCGAAATATGGTTATCAAGGAGTTATTGTATCGGACTTTCAAAATGTATTAAACATTTTTTTAGAAGAACAACCAGAGTTAGTTTTATTAGATATTAATTTACCGAGTTTTGATGGGTACTTTTGGTGTCGTCAAATTCGCGGAGTTTCAACATGTCCGATACTATTCATTTCGGCCCGTGAAGGCACGATGGATCAAGTTATGGCGTTAGAAAACGGTGGCGATGATTTTATTCCGAAGCCTTTTCATTATGAAGTTGTAGTGGCGAAAATTCGTAGTCATTTAAGACGTGCATATGGAGATTATGCACCGAAACTAGAAGAGCGAATGATTGAGCAACAAGGTCTTTGTTTATATCCTGAAAGACTTGTATTGAAACTTAGAAATGACGAGATTGATATAACGAGAAACGAAGCTATTTTATTAGAGACATTAATGAAAAATTATCCGCGTGTTGTGAGTAGAGAAGTGTTACTTAATAAATTATGGGATAGTGAATCTTATGTTGATGATAATACATTAAGTGTAAATACAACACGTGTGCGTAAAAAGTTACAAACGTTACATATAGAAGGTGCGATTGAAACGATTCGTAGTGTTGGATATAGATTGCATATTACTTGGGATACTGGTATAGAAAAATGATAAGGTTGTTTATACGTGATCATATACCACTTATTTGCTTTACCATAATTCAACTACTAGCTATATTTCTCGTATATTGGTTTGATGGGCATAATCATATTACAACGGCGTTATATGCAATGTTTCTAGGTGTTTTCTTTATGGGAAGTTATTTAGTGTTTCGTTATTTTACACATCGTTCTTTTTATGAGCGCTTAGCAAACCCGATGCAATCTTTGGATGAATCTGTTCAAAAATCTGATTTTGCAGCTGTATCGGCTGCTCTTCAAGAACTACTTGAGGTGCAATATAGACATTATCAAAATCAGCTGCAAATGCAAGAGAGAAAAAATAATGACCATTTAACCTTTATGAATCAGTGGATCCATCAAATGAAAACACCTTTATCTGTAATAGAATTAATTACACAGGATGAAGTAGATTCACGTTTTGAAAGTATAAATGAGGAAACTGATCGATTAAAAAAGGGATTAGAAATGGCTCTGTATGTCGCACGTTTAGAAGCGTTTACACAAGACTTTTATGTAGAAAGGGTACAACTACATAAAATAGTGAATGATTCGGTACATGAACATAAACGATTCTTTATCCGGAATTTTGTATATCCAGAGCTTGAAATTGATAAGGACATTACTGTAGAAAGTGATGTGAAATGGTTACAATTTTTAATCGGACAAATACTATCGAATGCGATTAAGTATTCATCAGGTAGTAGAGAAAAGATTAAAGTGAAAGCTTGTAAGGAAGATAATACCGTTATACTTGAAATTGCTGATAATGGCGTAGGTATACCGAAGCAAGATTTACCAAGAGTATTCAAACCTTTCTTTACAGGAGAAAACGGTAGAGATTTTAAAGAATCAACAGGAATGGGGCTATATCTTGTATATGAAATTACAAAACAATTGGGGCATAGTGTAGAGATTCATTCAGAAGTTGGTAAAGGTACCGTTGTACGAATTAAATTTTTTAATGTGTAGATAATGGATCTAGGCTAAAGAACTTTGGAGATAAGTTTTTTTAGCCTTATTTTATAGCAATTATATGAAATAGTAAAAGGTCATCTTAATATATATAATGACACGTTAATAAATACGGGTGTTAAATTAGAAGGATTTAATAATAAATTGATAAATAGATCTTGTAAGAAAAAAGCTACCCCTTTGAAAGAGGTAGCTGTATGTATCTATCCTATGAATGAGTGTATTAACATGAATAAGTATAATGTTCAAATTCGTGATATTTTTTGTGGATTATAATAGAATTAGTCTTTTATTTTTTCATGATACAGTATTGTAATTAAACAAACAAACTTAATAATTTATATCCAATTAATCCTAAAATAGTGATAGGAACCATCATTAAGAAAGAAGAAATTCGATTAGCATTAGAGCGTTCTAATACAAGAATCAAGATAATCCCGACTATGACTTCGGTATATCCAACAGGTAACATGTGACTATAGTGTTCAAAATTTAAAAGAATGTGAAGTCCATCCGTTACAAAAACGCCACTTAAAAGTGCGCTTCCGAATTTATGAAGTGGATTTGTAGTATCTTTCCATAGAAAACCTGCAATTCCAAAGATAGTTCCTCCTATACATGCACATACAATCCATACAGATATAAAATAAATAGAGTGAGCTACATTTTTAATAACTATTGCATAACCATAGTAGCCTAATACCATACCGAGTAGTGCAAGGATACCAGAAAGTATAGCTGAACGCTTAGAATAACTAAAGCTAGCCACAAAAAAGGATGGAACTAACCAAACGCTTCCTAGATTAGCTAATGAATTCCAGTGTCCAGGAAGTATACTTTGCCCCAATTTAGTTAGTATACCAACAATAATCCCTACTATAATCGGGATGAGAAAAATCCTTAAAAACATATTTAACTTTGTTATTTTTAATGTCCTGTCCATAAATTCAATCCTTACATTATTATTTTCTGTAAAGATATAATAGCTTATCACAAGGAAATAATCAATAAAAATTTATCGAAAAACAATAAGTTATTATTGGGTAACGAATAACATTTTGTTTTTATATAAAATTTATATAAGAGAGAGTGCTTAGAAGTTTACTACTGGGGAAATCTAAAGGACGTATTACAATCAATGTAATTTGTGCTTGTTCAATATGAAGCTAAGAAATGATAAATAAGCCTAAAAGAAAGCGATCTTTTTAACAGCACAAATAATTGCATTTACTCATACAGTACTAGTATGGTACAATATGGTTATTAATGACGGAAAGGAATGATGGGTGGACGATGATTAACTAATCTTATTTTTAAATGTTGAAATGAAATAAATTTCAATTTATAAAAATTAGGATTAGTCTGCCCAATTCCAAACAACGGTATTGCTATTTGATTTGCGTAATAGCTTATTTGGGTATAAATAATGTAACGACTAATCCTGCCAAAATTACTTTGGGAGGATTTTTTTGTTCTCCCTTAATGAAAGGGATCGGTAATATGAAAGAAATTTTAAAATTAAATGATGTTTATGTTGAAATAAAGGAAAATACTTTGTTAGAAAAAATGAATGTAGCAGTGAAACAAGGGGATGTTATCGGATTAATTGGTAAAAATGGTGCTGGTAAATCAACGTTACTTCAATTAATAAATGGAAAGATTGAACCTTCAAAAGGGATTGTTGAATGGCAGCAAATGAATATGAAAACCGCATATGTTGAGCAAGAAATAGAATCTTTTATTAGTAATGATGTGATTTCGCAAGAAGCAGAACTTCTTGCGAAATGGGGCGTGCCAACGAACGATTTTCATACTTTAAGTGGTGGTGAAAAGCTGAAAATTCGATTAGCAAAAGGATTTGCCGAAAATCCTAATGTCTTAATATTAGACGAACCGACAAATCATTTAGATGAGATCAGTACGGGATTTCTCATTAAACAAATAAAAAAGATGAAAGGTACTGTTATTGTTGTATCGCATGACCGATATTTTTTAGATGTTGTCGCAACAAAAATATGGTCAATTGAGGACAAAAAATTAATTGAGCATAGTGGTAATTATACGAGCTACATGAAAGTACGTGAGCAAAGAAGGAAGTCGCAGCAGCGTGAATATGAAAAGCAGCAAAAAAAGATAGAACAAGTAGAAACACATATAAAAGAATTGAGTTCATGGTCACAAAAGGCACACGCGCAGTCTACAAAACAAGAAGGTGTGAAAGAATTCTATCGTGTAAAAGCGAAGCGAATGGATGCACAAGTGAAGTCAAAACGAAAACGACTCGAAAAAGAGCTGGAGAAAACGAAAGTAGAACGTGTGAAAGAAGAATATTCAGTTGAGTTTTCTATTCAAGCGAACAAAAAAGTAGGAAAACGCTTTTTAGAAGTGAAGCAATTAAAAAAAGACTTTCATGGGAAAGTATTATTTGAAAACGTTAATTTTACAATTCAGCACGGTGAGAAAGTTGCGATTGTTGGACCAAACGGTAGTGGGAAAACAACATTACTGAAGATGATTATGGGAACGGAAACTGCTGAAGGAGAAATATGGATTTCACCATCTGCGAACATCGGCTATTTAACACAAGAAGTTTTTGATTTACCGCTTGATAAAACACCAGAAAATTTATTTTTTAAAGAGACGTTTGAAGAAAGAGGAAAAGTCCAAAATTTAATGAAACATTTAGGGTTCCAAGCTTCTCAATGGAAAGAGCCGATTGAGCATATGAGTATGGGAGAAAGAGTAAAATGTAAGCTAATGGCTTATATTTTAGATGAAAAAGATGTACTCATTTTAGACGAACCGACGAATCACTTGGATCTACCTTCACGTGAACAACTTGAAAATACATTAGCTGAGTATAACGGAACATTAGTAATTGTATCTCACGATCGATATTTTCTGGAGAAAACAACTAACACAAAACTCGTGTTTTCAAACAATACGATACAAAAGCAGCTAGAAGAACCTACGAAAACAAGAGATGATATTGAAGAGCTACGTTTAACGTTAGAAACAGAGAGACAAGAAGTATTAGGAAAATTAAGCTTTTTAACTTCTAACGACAAAGAATATAAAGAACTTGATGAACGATTTATAGAACTTACGAAGCAGATTAAGGCGCTATAACGTAAGTAAGGGGGATTAATATGGGAGAAGAGAGTTTGACTAAGTTATTTAGAATAGATTGTGGAGATATATACTTGCAAGAGTTTATGGTCAAAGATGCAGAGAGTATTTATAAAATAGCAAATCAACCGGAAATAGAAAAGTTTTTACCAGACTGGAAATCAACAAAAGAACAAAGGATGGATTGGATTGCAAATTACGAAATACCAGCAAACCAAGCATTTCTTGAGACAGTGAAAACTACGAATAACATAGATAATCGTATGTTAAAGCTAGGAATATTTAAGAAAGCTACAAATGAATGCATTGGATGGTGCTGCACAGGCATGAAAGAAGAACTTCCTTCACCAAACAGAGAGATAATGTATGCTATCTCAAATGAACATCAAAATCATGGCTATGCTACAAAAGCGACTAAAGGTTTAATTGACTATTTGTTTAAAGAAACAAATTTAAATGTCCTCAACGCAATTGCTTTAATTAACAATGTACCATCAAATAAAGTTATTAAAAAATGCAGGTTTACTTATTTGAGTGAACAGAAGATAGAAGATCAAATATATAATCATTATGTATTGAGTAAATCTGAATGGATAAAAAATATTTCTCTGTAAAAGGAATTAAAACGAAATCATAAAAAAGCTTAGAGCTAAAACTCTAAGCTTTTTTATATTCATTTTATCCCGCATTACCGGGCAGTAAAACCCCCACTGATTAAAGTTTCACTTTATACCTGCTAACATATGAAAGGTACAATTGTAATGACTTCTTGATGGAATTGCTTTTCAACAAAATATGGAAATCAAGCTGTACAGGGGATAATCAGTTGAAAAATTATTCATGAAAAAGGGTGTTGGAAGATTTTGTCGAATTTATGTATCAATGATAATACAAATTTCTTACTCAAATCATTCTACAGATGAATTACTTGAAAAATGGAAGGGAAAAGAGAAGTGGGCGGTATAAAGAAGCATTTAGTCTTAGTCAACAAAAATTGCTGGTAAGTCTATTAAAGAGCTACATATAAAACTTACGGTTGAGTGCTAGTAGATTAAATCTTTAAGCCAGGAATTAGTTTAAATGAGGGAGGGGAACACATATTATAATTTGGTTTCGTCACTTGCCACAAATAAGTATGGATTTTTCAGAATGGACTCCTTTTATACAGAATAATTGGTACCGAAAACATTATATGAAGTTTGTATATATACTCCAGATAATTATTTTTCTAATACCTTATTTCTTTGAAACAGGTTTCACTCATATTAATATATTTTATCTTATCATAATAGGTATCTTAGTCTTCATCATTCACGAATGTCTACACATTTTAGTAATAAGTAAAAAAGGGGATATTAGCTTAACATTTAGTAAAAGATTTTTTTGGTTAAATACAAATGCAGTCTTATCTAAAACAAGATTTTGGGTCTTTATGAGCTTACCTATTATTGTATTATCAGTAGTTCCTGCCATGATGTCATTCTTTGTATCAGGAAATATTAAATCAATTTTATTATTTATATGTTGGATAAACACATTCATTTCCGCCTCAGATATTTACAATTCGTTTTTGATTGCAATGAAACCAAAGCGCTCATTTTTTTGCAGAGGTTATTATAAAGTGAAATAGTATTTAATAGGTAACTCAAATATGCTTCAACTACATACAACAGTTAAAATATAATATTTGAAAGTAAAAAGACCGATAAAAAAATCGGTCTTTTCATATTAATAAAATAAAGATTAGAAAATAGCATTGTAATTCAAACCAATATGCAAATATTATAAGATAGATATACTTTGTTTATAGATTGAAAATAGGTTTGTTATCAGTTTTTTTAGAAATCTTACAAGCGTGTAAGATAAATGAAAGATGAATCAATATGAGCTGTAAGACAATTCATTTACACTCTATAGTGAGCAGTGGAAATGAAGGGAGAATATAAATGGAAATTTTGCAGGCAAATAGTATTAGTAAAGTATATAAAGGGAAAGTACCTTATAAAGCATTAGTAGATATTGATTTATCAATTCAAGAAGGTGAATTTGTAGGAATTATGGGCCCGTCAGGTAGTGGGAAAACAACGTTATTAAATATGGTATCTACTATTGATTCTCCATCATCGGGAGAAATATTTATTAATGGCACAAATCCTTTTCAATTATCATCAGAAGAATTAGCGTTATTCCGCAGAAAACAATTAGGATTTGTATTTCAATCATTTAATCTTCTTAGCACACTTACTGTAAAAGAAAACATCGTATTGCCGATGACTTTAGATGGTGTTTCCGTCCGAGAAATGAATAAACGAGTGGAAGAGATTGCAGAGAAGTTAAACATTACTGATATATTGAGTAAAAGAACGTTTGAAATATCAGGGGGACAAGCTCAAAGAACAGCAATCGCTCGCGCAATCGTTCATAAGCCGCAATTATTACTTGCAGATGAACCTACAGGGAATTTAGACTCTAAATCTTCAAATGATGTAATGGAGATGCTTGATACTCTAAATAAAGAAGAAAAAGCTACGATGATGTTAGTTACTCATGATCCGTATGCAGCGAGTTTTTGCAGCCGAGTAATCTTTATTAAAGATGGTCAACTATATAACGAAATTTATTGCGGTGAAAGCAGGCAAGCGTTTTATCAAAAGATTATGGATGTCCTTTCTTTGTTAGGAGGGAAAAGGCATGACTTTTCGTCAGTTCGCATTTAATAATATTTTTCGTAATAAGCGTACATATGCAGGTCATTTTTTAAGTAGTGCATTTTCAATTATGATTTTCTTTACGTATGCACTTTTATTATTTCATCCCGATCTACAAGGGGAGTTGAAATCGACAAGTACAACAATAAGTGCATTTGGTACATTAGGATTTAAAGTTTCACAAGGGTTGATATTTGTATTTTCATTTTTCTTCATTTTATATTCAGTTAGTTCATTTTTAAAAACGCGTAAGAAAGAATTTGGCATTTTAATGATGCAAGGTATGTCAATGAGACAGCTTAAGAAGTTATTGTTAATTGAAAATATGTTAATTGGAATTGGTTCAATTTGTATAGGTATTCTTATTGGACTCATTTTTTCTAAACTAGTTTTATTAATAAGCGCCAGTGTATTAATGATTAGCAATGGATTACCTTTTTATATACCAGTACAGGCTGTATTATTAACAGTCATTACATTTCTGTTCTTATTTTTAATTGTTTCGCTAGTAACATTTAAAATGATAAAAGTTACAGAGCTTGTGGAACTGATTCAAGCAGGGGAAAAGCCAAAACCTGAACCAAAATCGTCAATTTTATTATCAATTTTTTCTTTATTTAGTATAGGGTATGGCTATATTTTAGTATTTCGCTTTATCCCAAATCATAGTTTTATTGTGCTCGGAATAGGAGTGTTTCTAGTAATTATTGGAACGTACTTTTTATATACACAGTGTAGCGTGTATATATTGCATCTTGCTAAAAGGAGAGAAAATTTCTTTTTAAAGAGAACGAATATATTAACATTTTCAGAATTAATTTATCGTATGAAGGATAATGCAACGATGTTTTTTATAGTATCTATTATTTCAGCAGTTGCTTTTACAGCAATTGGCACGACAGCTGCTCTTGGAAATAAAGATTTAGTAAGGATGACGAATCCGTATACATTACTATACATGGCTCCTGAAAACAACAAAATAGCGGATAAACATCTCTCTATTATAAAAAAACATATGGCTGATGCTAATATTCCGTATCGAATGGCTTCATCTTCATATATATATACAGAAAGTAATGTATATGTAATGAAATTAAGTGAATATAACGAACTTGCGAGAGCGCTAGGGTATCAACAAGAAACGATTGAAAAAGAAGATGAAATGTTATTAATTCCTGGAATGGTATCACAAAAACAAGAATTTAAAAATGGTGATTATAAGAAGAATATTGAAGTCATTCAAGGCGATTGGACAAAGACATTTCATGTAAAACAAACTGTCGATAATTTAGTTTTACCTCATGATACGGAAGGAATATATATTGCTATTCAAGATCATGTATATGATGGAATTCCACTGAATAGCGGTCCAGATAATGAAGATATTATTCAATATCGTACTTACGGATTTGTTGTAGATGATTGGATAAAAACGAAAGAGGTTTCAAACCAATTAAATAATATATTTAATCAAGATCCTAGAGATATACATTTTGAATTTAGAGCTCTAACTATAGAGTTGTTAAGTGCAAAACAAACGAATGGATTATTACTTATGGCTAGTGTTTTAGTCGGCATTGTTTTCTTCACATTTGCTGCTAGTTTTATTTATTTTCGATTATATACTGATTTGGACCGCGATCAACAGCAGTATAAAATGATTTCGAAAATGGGGTTAAGTAAACGGGAGTTAAAGAAAGTCGTAACGAGACAGTTATTATTAATGTTTTTCTTACCGATTGTCGTTGCAGTAATACATACTGTAGTCGCTTATATGGCATTACAACAATTAGTCGATTTTTCTATTCTAAATAGCTCTATCGTCATTTTAATTTCATTTATGTGTATACAAGTTTTATATTTCTTTATAACTCGTTGGCGTTATTTACAAAAGCTTTATAAAACGATGGAACAGTAGAGAATATGAGCAAGTATGCTTGCAGAAAAGCATGTATAAACCAATTTGAGTTATGAAAGGAACTGTGATGAAAAAACAATTATCTATTTTCATATTAAGTATATTAGTGTTATTAAGTGTAGGTGCATGCTCTAAAAATGAAAACAGATTTCCAGCTAACGGTGTATTAATCATTGGAGATGAGAATCATACTGGAGCAATTATGAATCGTTATAAGGAAAACACGAAAGAACAGGAAGCTTTTGCAGTGAAAACAGGTAGATTCGACCAAAAAAGGGTTCTGATAATAAATGAATCTACTGCACAAGAGATGATGAATGCAAAGATTTTTCGTAAACGTGATCAATCATCCCTTTCTAAAACGTTAGATACGTTGCCGGATTTTCCAAAAGAAAGTTCCCTATTATTTATAAATGAAGAAGAAAAGAATATAAAAAGTATTGATATAGAAGGAAGCAAGATACCTGTTACATATGGTAATGATGCTTGGCTTGGCAATAAACGTGACTATGGAGCACTATGGTATATTATTGTGGCGAGAAATAGTGTGTATAAAGAAATAAGGGCAACTGAAACGAATATGCAACTTCTACACTTGAAAAAGTCATTAGGTGATGAAAACCCTAAAATATCGACAGATAATACGTTGATTAATGAAAAAGTAAAAGTAAGAAAGTTAATTGAAGGTTTTAAAGGGGAAGGATCAGTTCAGTTTGTAACGATTGGAGGCAAATCTTAAAAAAGAGTTCAAAGTTGATAATGGTTCTATCAACTTTGAACTCTTTTTAGTTTATCCCACTATTTGTGAGGAGTGGTGCTTGTCTTATAAAACATTCATATAACAAGATTACATTACTTCATTTAATCGAGTATCACTCGTTTCCTCAATCCCATTTGAATTTTGAACTGAATTATTTTGGGCTTCTTTTTCTTTACGAGCCTTTTGTAGCATTTCAAGGATGATCCATAAAGGAACGCCTTTATCCTTTAACATCTTCCATAAATCTAATTCATTAAATTTATGCTCAGGCTGTTTCATTTCTTTTTCAGATGAACGAATATCAAACTTGATAGGATCATTTACTTTCGTACTTTCAAGTTTAGTAGAAGAGATAGTATTATGCTCAAGAGTAGATGGAGTTATTTTAGTAGGTTGAGATAATGTATGAATATTTGTTCCGATTTGCATGCTTTTTCCTCCTTTTTGAAGCAATGAGATTAGTTTTCTTATGGTTTTTAAATTTTTTTAACATGAGGAAACTATATCTAATTATAAATTCAAATAAACAGATTTACAAGTTATATTGTAAAAAGTAAATGTTCACTTGAATTAATATTTATCAACATTTGTATATGTTTTCTATATATACAACGTATATAAAATACTTTACATTATGTTTAAGTTGTTAAAGTATTCTGTTAAATTTTAAAAAAAGAAAAATGTAAACGTTTTATTAGGGGGAGAAAGTATGGGGAAGTTATTTTTAAAAATATGTTTTTTCGCATTAGTGACCGTATGTTCATTCGCAGCGAAAATATCATACGCTGAAGAAAGGCAACAAAATAATTATCCTATCATATTGGTGAATGGATTTGCTGGATGGGGTAGGGAAGAAATGCTGGGCGTAAAATATTGGGGTGGTGTTCATGATATACAGGAAGATTTGAAACGAAATGGTTATATGGTACATACCGCAGCTGTTGGACCTGTTTCTAGTAACTGGGATCGTGCATGTGAATTGTATGCACAAATTAACGGTGGGACAGTAGACTATGGTGCCGTACATGCTGAGAAACATGGACATAATCGTTTTGGCAGAACTTATAGTGGTTTTGCACCGAATTGGACTGAAACAAATAAAGTTCATTTAGTTGGACATAGCATGGGTGGACAAACGATTAGAACATTAGTACAGCTATTAAAAGAAGGTAGTTTTGAAGAAAAGAATTATGTGAAAAATCACCCAAACACCAAAATATCACCACTATTTGAAGGCGGAAAATCATATGTTCATAGTGTTACAACATTAGCAACCCCTCACAACGGTACAACACTTGCGGATGGGAGTCTTCTGCTACCGTTCGTTAAAGATTTACTCATTACAACGGCAAGCTTCGGAGGAAACAATAATTTATCGTTATATGATTTCAAATTGGATCAATGGGGGATAAAGAAGAATGCTGGAGAGTCCTTTTTCCAATATAGTAATCGTATTCTAAATAGTTCACTTTGGAAAAATACAAAAGATATAAGTCAATGGGATTTAAGTACAGATGGTGCAAAGGAGTTAAATAATTGGGTAAAGACGCAACCGGATGTGTATTACTTATCTTATAGTGGACATGCATCACAAGCAGCACCTATAACAGGTTTACATTTACCACATATAACGATGAATAAAGTGTTAATGGGGAATGCATTTTTCTTAGGTTCCTATGCGAGATATGAAGAAAACCGTCCATTAATCGATACTTCTTGGTGGCAAAATGATGGTGTAGTAAATACAAATTCTATGATTGCACCAACTTCTAATGTTGCTGTAAATAATAATGAGTCATTACAGATTGGAAAATGGAATCATATCGAAACGAAAGCGAATTGGGACCATCTCGACATGGTAGGGTTAAGTGTTTCAGACTCGTTAGGTTTTTCTAGCATTCAAGAGTTTTATAGAACAATTGCTGAAAAGCTATCACGTTTACCGAAATAGGTAATAATAAAGCGCTCTCGATGGAATTCGAGAGCGCTTTATATTATATTGAAAGAGGGATTTGGTAGAAAAATATGGGGGGATATTATGAAAATTCAAGTTGTATTATCAGGATACGGAACAGTAGGCAGAGAGTTTATAAAATTATTAAATGAAAAATATTCATATATATATGAAACATATGGGATTCAATTAGTTGTAAGTGGCGTATTAGGGAGAAATATTGCAATACATAATGAAGAAGGCTTATCTCTTCATCATTTATTAATGTATGGTGCCGGTACCGCTGCAATTGAAAAATATTTAGAGTATCATCCGAAGGAACGTGCAACAACTAGCATAAGTGGTACTGTATTGGTAGAATCAACGGTTACAAATCTTAAAGATGGAAATCCAGGGAAACAATATATGAAACAAGCGATTGAGAAACAGATGGATATAGTAGCAATTTCTAAAGGTGCGCTCGTTACAAACTGGAGAGAAATAAATGAAGCAGCAAGGGGCGCAAATGTACGAATTCGATATAGCGGTGCAACAGCCGCTGCGCTACCGACACTAGATATTGGACAATTTAGTTTAGCCGGTTGCAGTATTGATAAAATAGAAGGAATATTAAATGGAACAACTAATTATATTCTTACGAAAATGTATGAGGAAGATATGACATTTGAAGAAGCGCTGAAAGAAGCACAAAATAAAGGGATTGCTGAGACAAACCCTTTATTAGATATAAGTGGTTCAGATAGTGCGTGTAAATTGTTACTTTTGACTAACAGCTTAATGGAAACAAAGAAAACACTTACTGATATACATATAAAAGGAATTGAGCACGTTACAAAACAGCAAATACAAAATGCTAAGAAACAACATAAAATTATTAAATTAATAGCATCAATATATAAGGATGAGGGTGGCAATGTGAATTTAAATGTTGAACCGTGCGAAATAGAAAAAGATCATCCGTTAGCAAAAGTAAATGGGACCGAAAAAGGAATTACGTTCTTTACAGATACGATGGGGCAAGTTACTACAATTGGCGGGGCTTCTAATCCACGAGGCGCTGCAGCTGCAGCTTTAAAAGATGTAATTAACTTATATCGAAAAGATTTGTAAGACCGTACCGCCCTTTATAAAAAATACATATGTCGTGGACCTTTTGAGAATGAAATAAATATGCAAAAATGATTGCAGGGGGTAAGGAATTGTTTAAGGATTTTAAAGTTGTTAAAGATCGTCCCGTTTATATTCAATTAAAAGACTATTTGAAAAAGATGATTATGAAAGGGCATTTGCTCGGGGATCAAAAAATCCCATCAACAAGGGAACTAAGTGAATTACTAAGTGTGAGTAGAAACACTGTACTCGCTGCTTATGCAGATTTAGAGCAAGAAGGACTCATTTATGCAGTTAAAGGAAAAGGGAACTTTGTTGCGAAGGTGGATATATCTAACACTTCGTCTGTTGAAATAGATTGGAAAAATAAACTTAATACAGTGACCGCATTAGCGGACGAATTAGATTTAATGAAACATGGTGTTCGTTGGGAAAAGGGAATGATTGTTTTTAATAGTATAGCCCCGGATGAGAAGCTATTTGATGTTGAAAATTTCAAAAGAGCTTTTCTTACTCGTATGTCCATTGAAGGGGACATCGTATTGAACTACGGATATGCAAAGGGATATAGACCGTTAATGAATTATTTACTTCATTACATGGAAATGAAAGGTGTAGACATTTCGAATAAAGATATTCTAATTACAAATGGATTTACAGAAGGATTGGATATTGTACTCTCTTCTTTATCAAAAAAATCCGGTCGTGTCATTTGTGAGAATCCAACTCACCATGCTGCACTTAAGCTTTTCCGTTTACATGGACTTGAAGTTCATGGGATTGATATGCATGAGGATGGTATTGATACGAATGAAGTTGAAAAAAGTTTGCGTGAAAAAGATTTTGATTTTGCCTATTTAATTCCTTCTTATCATAATCCAACCGGTATTGTTACGAGTTCAGAGAAAAGAACGGAATTGATGAGGTTATTCTCAAAATACAAGGTTCCTATTATAGAGGACGGATTTAATGAAGAATTACGTTATTCAGGTTCACATTTAGCTCCATTATTAACTTTTGCGGGAGCTGGCAATAATGTGATTTATATTAGTAGCTTTTCAAAGGTGCTTTTCCCTGGTTTACGTGTAGGCTGGATTATTGCAGATAAAGAGCTGATTCATTATTTAGAAAGCGTAAAAAGAGCAAGAACGATTCACACATCTACGCTAGATCAAGCTGTTCTGTTTCAATATTTACATGAGGGATATTTTGAAAAATATTTAAAAAAGGCAAGATCTGTTTATAAGAAAAAATATGAGTTAGCTGTCGGGGCATGTAACCAGTACATTCCTTTTAAAAGAATGACTGGAGATGGTGGACTTCATTTATTTATAGAGCTAGAAGAGCATATGAATGCCCGCACACTTTTACAAAAGTGTTATGAGAAAGGCGTTACGTTTTCACCTGGAGATGTTTTTTACTCTGATGGAGAAGGAGCAAACACTTTCCGATTAGGGTTTTCGCGCTTGAAAGAAGAAGAAATAGTTCGGGGAATTAAAATAATTGGTGATACATTAAAAAATGAAATTTGGAGTTGAGAAAATGAAAATCGGTGTTATTATGGGCGGGGTATCGTCTGAAAAACAAGTTTCAATTATGACGGGGAATGAAATGATTGCTCATTTAGATAAAAATAAGTATGAAATAGTTCCAATTACATTAAACGAAAAAATGGATTTAATTGAAAAAGCGAAAGACATTGACTTTGCATTGCTCGCATTACACGGAAAATACGGAGAAGATGGGACAGTTCAAGGAACACTGGAGAGTTTAGGGATTCCTTATAGCGGAAGTAATATGTTATCTAGCAGTATATGTATGGATAAAAATATTTCGAAAAAGATTTTACGTTATGAAGGTGTAGAAACACCAGATTGGATTGAACTTACAAAAATGGAGGATCTAAATCTTGATGAGTTAGATAAGTTAGGGTTTCCATTAGTGGTAAAACCAAACTCTGGCGGATCGAGTGTCGGGGTGAAAATCGTTTACAATAAAAATGAATTGATCTCAATGCTAGAAACTGTATTCGAATGGGATTCTGAAGTAGTAATTGAGAAGTATATAAAAGGTGATGAAATCACATGTTCTATTCTGGATGGAAAACAGTTACCTATAGTTTCAATTCGACATGCAGCCGAGTTCTTTGATTACAATGCAAAATATGATGATACTAGTACAGTTGAGGAAGTTATCGAACTTCCAGCAGAAATTAATGAACGTGTAAATAAAGCTTCACTGACTTGTTATAAAGCATTAAAATGTAGTGTTTATGCAAGAGTTGATATGATGGTGAAGGACGGAATTCCATATGTAATGGAAATTAATACATTACCAGGGATGACACAATCAAGCCTATTGCCCAAAAGTGCAGAAGCAGCGGGAATTAGTTATAGCAAACTATTAGATATGATTATTGAAACATCATTAAAAGTTAGAAATGAAGAAGGGTTTTAAGGAGATTATATAACTAATTCTTTTGACAGTTTCACGAAGTATGCTATGATGAATACATTATAAAAACAAAATATTTATCCACTAGGGGGGCCTTTTATAGGCTGAGATCAAATGTGATTTTGAGACTCTTAGTACCTGATCTGGTTAATGCCAGCGTAGGGAAGTGGGAAAGACGTTGCTATTTAATGAGTAAATAAATACTGTCAATTTCACTTTCTTTACGCCTGTAAAGAAAGTTTTTTTATTTTACAGCTTTAATAATTGTGGATAAATACTTATATTTTATACATTATTGGAGGGATTTAAATGACTTTTTCACAATCATTACGTAAAGAAGTAGATTCAATTTGGGAAGCGAGTTTTAACCATCCTTTTGTAAAAAAACTTGGTGAAGGAACATTAGATTTAGCTAGTTTTCGCTATTATGTGCTTCAAGATTCATATTATTTGAGTCATTTTGCTAGAGTACAAACTTTAGGAGCTGCAAAAGCTCTTGAATTAGAGACGACAGCTCGTATGGCACATCATGCTCAAAATACATATGAGGCCGAGTTATCTTTACATGAGAATTTTGCTAAAAAGCTAGGGATAACAAAAGAAGAAAAAGATAATTTTATTCCTGCGCCAACTGCATATGCGTATACTTCACATATGTATCGTGCTGCGTATGAAGGGCATTTAGGAGATATTATTGCAGCAATTTTACCTTGCTATTGGTTGTATTATGAAATTGGCGAACACTTAAAAGAGTGCCAGCCGGAAGAGCCAATTTATAACGAATGGATTTCTGCTTATGGATCTGATTGGTTCCGTACGCTAGTTGAAGAACAAATTACACGTTTAGATACTATAGCTGAAAAAGTAACAGAGGCAGACCGCAAACGTATGAAACAGCATTTTATTATTAGCAGTCAATATGAATATTCATTTTGGGAAATGGCTTATACATTAGAAAAGTGGCCAGTGGATACAGACGTAAAAGACGTAATTGGATAAAGAATAGAAGTAATGTTATAGATAGGTATGGATCATACCTATCTATATATTTTTTCTTGTCAAATTTGCGTAAAGTCATTAGTGCTACGGATATGGCGAAATAAAATATCGATAATTTAGCTCATTTACTTGTCTACGCATTAACTGGATAAACTTCTGTCACATTTATTTTACAATCAAAGAACGTAAATGTTGGTGGTATGAAGTTAAATAAGAAAAGAAACCCGAGCTGTTAGCTGTAACGGAGTTGTTTTTTTCTTTCCAGGAATTTCTAAATTATCATGGAGTGTTGTTAATACGATATGCAAATATGCATATCGTATTTTTTTGAGTTCTTTATGTGTTAAAATTAGATATAAAGATATGGAAATATAAAGAAGCAAAAGCAGGAATATCCAATGAATTTTGAGAGGTGTTATATGTTTACAAATAAGAAATTAATTCGATTTGGTTTATCGTTGTTTGTATTTTTAGGGATAATTAATTTTACAATCAGCTATTTCCAAACATATCTTGAAACAGCAGCAGATATTAAATGGGTAATTCCAGAAATTTGGAAAACTATTTTGCTAGATGTTCCTCAAGGTATACTTGTTCTTTTAGGCGCAATTGCTTTATATGATTTCACAAAAGAGGCATCACAAAAAGACGCATCAATCTAAGTGTGTCTTTTTTCTATTAGGAATTTCATAGAGAGTTTTGCTGGAGAAATAGAATGAAAAGCCCTAATAAGGGCTTTTTTCTTTGTAGGAATTTCTTATCCGTCATAGAAACCGGTTACTTGGAGGTGTTATAGCGAAAGGCATTTACAGTACAGAAAAATCTAAGCGGCAGACGAAAATATATAGGATATGGCAACATAATTATTGAGAAATTAATTGAATTTAGTAGGTATGAAGATATGACGCTAGAATTCATATTTTTTAATTTTTATTTATTCCGCATTAACGGGCTGTTCGTAAAAGCCTGATTGGTGAGGGCTAATAATCAGCGGGGGATGAACTTCCCCCCACTGATTAAAGTTTCACTTTATAAAAATGAGCCCATAGCAAAAATAGGTATATGAACAAGGTGCATCATTTAGTGATAAGTCATACTTTGTTGGTGTACGTATTGAACTTAGTTTATAGCGCTATTTTTACTTAGATGTAACGAACAGAAATATAGGGAAGCATCAATGAGGTTGTATTTTATAAACGGAGGTTATGAAAATGAATCAGTTTCAACAAGAACTACAAGCGTTAAGTCTTAATGATTACCGGTCTGGAAATATTGTCTATTGGGACCAGCAAAACCAATATCCATATTACTATATTGAAGATGCTGCTCGTCGCTGTGGCGGTTGTGGTCGTTGTGGTGGTTGTGGTGGAGGTCGTTGTGGCGGATTCCGTTGTGGTGGATTCCGTTGTATTGGTTGCTTCGGTTGTTTTGGTTGCGGAGGTTGTGGCGGTTGTGGTGGTTGCTCTAACTGTTTTGATGGTTTTAGTGGTACTACTGATACTACTGGTACTATTATAACGTATGAATATTGATTGCATTTATCCTGCTATTTGCAGGGCAGTAAGACCCTAAAAAAATTCAGCAGGAGCAAAGAGAAGTTAGGTGGCGGACTACCCATAAAAGCCCAATTGATGAGGGCTAATTAAAGTTTCACCTTATCAATTAAAAAACATTAGTTTTATATATGTACGTGCCGACAAAGAATATAGCCATTATTATAATTGATATATTCAATCATTCAAGTGAAAGAGTAACAATAAGATATATAGGTGTAATCAAGAGGTGATGGATAAAGCAATGACTAGATTTAAAATCTAATCATTGCTTTTTTCTTATGGTTTTATCATCAAATATCTGTCTGGTTTAGGGATTGATTCCTTCTAGCTAATGAATTCATTACAACTTTGTAAGGTTAATGTAATGTTAATCGATAGTAAGTGAAGATGCTTGAGTGTAATTTAAATAAGATTAAAAAGTACTGTTTATCTATAAAATAATTGGGTAAATAATATGTAATTAGGAAGTGTATGAATATGATTGAACTAAAATCTATTATCCATTCGTATAAACTAAAGAGAAAAATAGCTAAAGATTTATACGGAAAAAGAGATGAATTGACACTGTTATTAAATGAATTTAATAAAATGAAATGTACAGTAACATCTGAAAAGAAGAAAAACAATATATTATCTCGTTTGCAACTAATTTATCAAAATATGAAATTAGATAAGCAGTATCCTCTATCAGTTGCTTTTGATAGTAAATTATTGGAGCGATTAGAAAAAGAACCTCTACATACTATTGAGGATGGTGTAACATGTTTACATCTAATGTTAGATGTGAATTATGAGAAAATAAAACAATATGGTTCGAGTACAAGTAGGTCATTTGTTCCATTATCGCAGTCTTCTATTTGTCTTGCTGATTGTATTTGTTTAACAGGAGTTGTAGTAGGTTTACTAGGAGCAATTTCATTTGGGGGATTACTGTTATCTATATGTTCAATTACATAAAGGTTGATATTTGTAAAAAGGGCACCGAATTAAGGTGTTCTTTTTTGGTTTTTTTGTAAAGATATTGTAAATGATAAGTACAATGCATTAAGTATAATGTATAATTCGAATGTATCGAAATTCAAATATAATAGAGGTGTTATACATGATAATTACTTTGAATTTTTAAAAGAGTCGGTTTGATAATAATTTATGTAGATAAACAGTTTTTACGTTTCTTTTAAATACTTGGTTTAAATGGATTAGATTAAGTAACTATTGTTCTAGCTTTTTGATAATCAAGACAACTGAAGAAAGGAAGGAATCATTTTATGAAAAAATTAAGGCTGCTAACATTTGAAAATATAGTAGAACCCCTTTTAAATGAAAAGGTATCATTTATATACTTTCCTATTGAATGGCTGGACATCGTAGAGATACATTATAAGACATTTTTATTAACGAGTAAGTTGAAACGTTTGAATGAAAGATTGTATGATATGTTTTCGGATATATTGTTTATTCAGCATAACCCGTACGTATTAAATGAAAATACACCATGGATTGTATCGAAAGAACCTATTAGACAAGAGCAGCTCGATTATATTTTTCAAAGTTGGTATGAGATTATTCATGATTGGAAACCAAATATATTAGTAGAACCACCAAAATATGAATGGCAATCCGATTTGATTTCTAATTTGCCAGTACTACATGATAATGAAACGTATTCTAAGTGGGTGCCCGCTTTAATCTCACATATTTTTTGTGAGCGTCCTATATATTTAGAAAATACAAATGAAGAAGAAATCTATTTTTCCCCTCTTAGATCACAAAATATTTGTGAGGCGATGTCAGGGCCGATAAAAGATGAAAAAACACAAGATTTTTTCTCCTATGTATATCGATTCGAATGCATAACACGCGGTGGTGAGAACGCTCCATTATTAAATATTTCAATAGGGATTCGGAGATTTTATCAAGAATATAAGATGATAGGTCAAACAAACCTTAATATGACAATGTTTGTTTGACTTTTTTTGATAAAATGCAAACATTTTGCAAACATAGGTTATCCAAAGATACTTTTACCGAAGTTTTTAACTGCTTCTTCTTGCATATTCGGTAAAACATGAGAATAGACACTTAATGTCATTGAAATATCTGTATGACCTAATCTCTCACTGATGATTTTAGGATTAACTCCTTGTTTCAATAGTATAGTAGCGTGTGTATGTCTTAAATCATGGAATTTAATTTCTTTTATACCAACTTTGTGTGTCGCCCTAATGAAACTTTTTCTGAAATGTGCTCTTTTTATGATTCTTCCAAACTCATTACAATTTATTAAATCTTGATCTAGATAAGCAGAACCAAATCTTAATTTCTCTTTATTAATTAAAATCTTATGTTTTTTTAAGGCTGCTATTGTTTCATTAGGTACAGGAATTGTGCGTTTTGACGAATTTGTTTTTGCAGTTTTTTTGATTTTATTGTCATGACCAGATGTTTGATTTATTGTAACTGTATGTTTTTCAAAATCAATGTCCTGCCATCGTAAACCTAGAACTTCTCCCAAACGCATACCTGTAGTTATTGCAAGTAGATATCCAATGTGATATCGTGATTCTTGTGAATGAGCTAAAAACTTTTTTACTTCTTCCTCTGTCCAAGTCTGGATAGGGGTTTTTTCTTTTTTAGGTATCTCAGCAAAATCTGCTGGATTTCGAGAGATAATATTTTGTTTTACAGCTAGGTTTAAAGCACTCTTTAAAATTCTATGCATAAGCAGAACGGAATTATTTGTAATACCTTTATCTATCGCAGTCTTATAGCATTTTTGAATGTGCATAACATTTAATTTATGGAGTGCGACCATTCCTATACTAGGTATAACATGTTGGTTGATAAATGCCCTATAGCCAGCAAAGGTACTCTTTTGTATACTCATACTTTTAATTTCTAGCCAATGATTTAGGTAATCTTTTAGCGTAACTTTAGATGGCTCTATAAAAGTTCCTTCATTCAACTCTGTAATTTTCTTTGCCACATCAGCCTGTGCTTCTTTTTTTGTCTTATACCCAGAAAACCACTTCTGTCTTCTTTTTCCTGTCTCTGGATCAGGCCCGATATCAATAACAATACAATACTTATTTCCTCTTTTTCGAATATGTCCTTTCACTTAAAACACTCCTTCATTTGTTTTGAATCATGTTGTATAAGTCTAGTTGTAATTTTGCTGCTATGAAAATTACATAGTTGGACATATCAGCGATGGATATATTCTACCATATATAAACAAATTCAGTTATAGGATATGATTGTCATCCAATGTTCAATAATAGTAAAATATTAATAGAATTAGATAAAGGGGGATGTAAGACTATGAGAAAATTCACAAATGATCCAGGCGGCGGTGGATGGGATATAAGTTTAGACCCTGGAACAGGCATATAGTACATAGGTGGTGGAGCTTAACGGCTCTTTTTTTATTGTAGAAAAAAGAGCCGTTAGGCTCCCTTGAGAAACGTTGATATATAACGATTTTAAAACTTTCTCAATAAGAATCAGATAACTACACGACTGAATTTTGGAAAAAATGTGATATTATGAAAATAATAAAATAAACGGACGTGAAAAAGACCTACGACTGTGCAAGTGGTGCTCGCAACACCCTTACACCGTCCTCCCTAAACGCGCTAGGGAAAACACTTGTCATAAGTCTCAAACATAATTATAACACATAACCTAGATATAATGGCACGTTTTCCTGTAAACATAAGACATCTAGGGTAACGTTGTCTTTTTTGTCCATAAGGAGGACAAGGATTGTGCAAGTTTTATTGGATTTAAATGACATGCAGGAGTGTCTAAAATCAAATGGTTATACAAATCGTAAATTGGCAACACGTTTTAAAGTAACGCATACAACAGTCAATAGTTATTTTAAGAAGCAAGGTAAATTTGATTTTATGCACTTGGTTGATGCGCTGAAGCTATATAAGCCTAAAAATGTTGATTTTAGAAGGGAATGCATCAAAGAGTGTATACCTAAACTATCACATAAAAATTTGAAATTAGCATTAGAAGTGTTAGATATGTTTGGAGAATATGATCTTCAAGACCTAGTAATTCAACGAATAATGAGTTTTAAAACTAATAAAAATAAAAGCGAAGAAGAAAAGAAAAAAGGCAATTCAAAAACTGTAAGGATAAATTTAAATTTGGTTCCATTATACAAAACATTAAGAGAAAGAAGTGAAAATACAACTACTCCTAAGAGGTTCTTTGAGAAAGTTGATAAAATGAGAAAAAATCAAAAATACTCAGATAACGAGCTGGTAATAATATCTGTTTTAAATACAATTTACTCTTTTTTTGATTTAGGTAATTACAAGATGGTCAATGAACATATTCAGCAATTATTACCGGACATCTTGGGAATTAAATGTCATACATTAAGAGATTCTCTTTTATTAAGAATAAAAGAAATGGAAGTTTTCGTTGCACTTCACGAAAATAATTTAGACGAATCACGTGAATTATGTTTTGAAATAATAAATGATCAAAGTAATTGCTATGTCAGCACAAAGGCAGTAGCATATTGCAAAATTGGAGAAAGTTATGTTTTCTCTGATTATCAAAATGCTAAAGAGTACATGGAGAAATCATTAAATATAATTGGTGTTCCAGTGAATAAAAAATTAGAAGTAAGAAGAGAAAAAGTACTTAATACACTATTATTTTTAAGAATATATCATGAAAAAGATTTACATACCATTAACCCAGAAAATCTAGATGATGCTGAAAAAGCATTCTTATATGTAAAGCTAGGTGAAAATCAAAAAGCGATTAAAATTTTACAAGCTTTACAAAATACAAATGGATATCTTAGTAGTTTTCAATTGTACTATATGGGGCTTGCGGTCGGAGGAGAAGAAGGGAAGAAATACCTAGAAATGTCTATAGAAAGTTTTTCTAAATCAGGTGATTATTTCTATATATTCCTACCAAAGACAGCATTGAAATGTTATAATTGAATTATACAAAAAGGGTGGTGAAACGCTTGAAAAATAAGTTTTTGAAAATAGTTTTCACTATTGCTACTGTAGCTTGTCTTTCTATCACAGCTTTTCAGGTGACAGAAAAAGATAAGGTGCAAAGTGCTAAAGAACAAAAAACAACTTTATATATGATTGATCCAGGCCCAGGAGGCGGGTAATTAATATAATATTAGAAATGACACTATCAAATTGGTAGTGTCATTTCTACTTTATAGGGAATGGAAACATTTTGACTGAAACGACAAAAACTTTCCACTTTAAGACGGTTAATATATAAAACAGGATGTAAGGGGAGAATTAAGGATGACGAAAGAGGAAATTGTAATCCTATTTTTAGATACTGTGAAAGAATATGCACCAGATCAATTAGAAGAATATATAGCAGAAATTAAAAAAATAGCCATTCCTAATTAAGGGGCTATTTTTCTGTTTTATTATGGTGTTTGCTAAGAGCTTGAGCGATAGCTAACATTTGTTCTAACGCCATATCTTCTTTATCCTTTGGCAGCGGTTCTAGCCATTCCATGATTTCTTTGAATTTTTTATATTTATCATCACTAGAGTCGTCATCTTTATTTTCTCCGTACAAATAATTTACAGGTACATTAAATCTCTTCGCTATCTTTTCTATGGTTTCACGACTTGGGAATGCTTTTCCATTTTCAAACTTTGAAACAGTCCCTTTAGTTAAATCCACTTCTTTTCCGAATTGTTCTTGATTCATTTTGTTATCTATTCGAATTTGTTTAATTCTATCCTTCATTTCCATATTTAAATACTCCCCTTTTTACGATATATCGTAAATTACGTTAATTACATTATAAAGTTTCCTAGCAAGAAACGTAAAGAGTAAAAAAAGTTTCCTTCTCTGAAATTTTTTTGTTAAAAACACTTGAAGTTTCACGTTATGAAACTTATAATGAGTTTGTAAGCATCAGAAGGGAGTGATCAGATGCAAAATCAAAAACAACTAACGGCACTTCAAAAAGCTTTTGAAGATTCTGGTCTTAAATATCATGAATTAGCTAATATGGTTGGTATATCAAAGTCTTACTGCTATAAAATTATAAATTATAATCTAAGAGTTTATTATGATGTAGCTGTAAAAATATCAAATGTTTTAGGTAAAGAAACCGACATTCTATTTAATGAACAGGAAAAAAATTTTGAATATGAAGTTTCATTGAGTGAAACTAAAGGGGGTGAAAAAAATGAGCCAATTACAAGTTTTGCAACATCCAGTAAATGAGTTTGTTTTATGGAAGGGAATTAAGTTGTTCATGATGGTGGAAAGAAACTTTTCGCAGCAACTTGGAGAGACGTAAAATCAGCGTTTGCAGTAAACAGTTATTGCAACATTTTACAGAAAGATTTCAATGAAGAGATATCATACATAAAAGCATGACGGCCAAGGTTAGTATGATTATCCATCGTTAATATAATTTTGGAAGGAGAAAAAAGAAATGGGATTAGATCAAATCATTAAAGAATCAATCCGCGAAGTTGTTCGAGAGGAGATACAAGCTGCTTTAGCGCAGTTCCAACAACAATCACAACCAAACAAAGTAATGAGGGTGAAAGAAGCAGCAGAATATCTCAATATCGCTGTTTGTAGAATGTATGAATTAGCAAGTCATCCACAGTTTCCAGTGATTAGGGAAGGGCGCAAATTACTTTTCCTACAAAAGGATTTAGAAGCTTGGCTTGAAACACAAAAGGAGGTGATTTAGTGGAAGATACAACATCGTTAGTTATATTCGCAATGTTTATCGCGTGCAGCGCATTGTTACTTTACATTACTTATGAACCAATAAAACAGTGGGCTTGGAGTGACGTAAAACAAAATAAAAAGACCCATGGCAGTGGGTCTTTTAAGAAAAAACAGTTGTTATAAGTATATCACGAAAAGTAGGGAAATAGTAGATGCGTCTAACTGAATATCAAGTGCTATTACCTAATAAGTTTTGGAACTTAGCAAAGAGCAGGGATGAATTAAAGCAAATGATTGAACAGTATTTCAAGGCTGGTTATCCGCATTATGAAATTCAACGAATTATCAAAAGTGGACAAGTATATGTGGCGGTTTGTACAAGGAGGTAAATAAATGGCAACATTTCGAGTTAGTAAAAGTAAAAATTACACAACCATTAATAATACAGGTCTTCGAGATGAACGTTTAAGTTGGAAAGCAAAAGGAATATTGGCTTACATTTTATCGTTACCAGATGATTGGGTGTTTTACATGGAGGAAATATCTACTCATGCGAAAGATGGAATTGATAGTTTAAGAGTAGGAATGAAAGAACTAAAAAAATTCGGTTATGTTAGAAGGTTTCCTGTAAAAAACGAAAAGGGAAAGATTACTAACTGGGAGACAATTATTTATGAAGTTCCACAAGTGGAGAATCCAGATATGGAAAATCCACAAGTGGGAAAATCACAAATGGAAGTTCCATTTATGGAAAATCCCAAGCTACTAAATACTAAAGAACTAAGTACTAATAAACAAAATACTAATATACAAAGTTGTAGTAGCATCTTCTCTTTCTACGAAAATAATTTCGGTATTTTAAATTCATTCATAGCCGAAAGTATTTCACAATGGGTAAACGATACAAGCGAAAAACTTGTACAAGCAGCTATGGAGCGTGCTTTGAAACAGCAGAAGAAATGGAATTATGCTGAGGGGATTTTAAAACAGTGGGTTAATAAAAACATTCGTACTTTAGCTGATGTTAATGCAGCAGAAATAGAGTTTAAGAACAAAGGTAAAAAAGGAGCGAATAGAAATGGCAACACCAATGAAAAAATTGGCGGAATCCCTGGAATCGAAGGTGAATTACCATTCTGATCAATGTATGAATCACTCCTATGTAATAGGTGGACAAACAATCATTAAGCCAATTCAAATGATTATTTATCAAGGAAAGCCTGTTTGCCCAAGATGTGTAGTTGAGCAAAACGATAAGGTTTTGGAAGAACAAGCTAACGCTCATTATAAGAAGATTAGCCGTTTACAGAAATTCAACATGCTGGAAAAAGCTAGTGTTATTACAAATAAGAAAATTCCTCTTTCAAGATTATCTGATTACAGAACAGGATGTGATGAAACGATTAGTCACAAGAAAGCTGTAGAAGAAACCTTGGAGGATTTAAAGAACGGAGAAATAAGAAAAGTTGTATTTACAGGAAATCAAGGGACGGCAAAAAGTTTCCTAGCATACAGCATGCTTCATGAATTAAATCAATATTTTTGGGATGTCAGTCAAAAAGAAGAAAATTATCATCTTATGAAAAGTTGCTTGTACGTTGAATTAGAAGCAATAACAAGAATGATTATGGATTCTTTTGATGATAAGAGCAGTAAATATACACTTCAATATTTCGTTCAATTAATTGGACAAGCTGATTTGGTGGTATTAGATGATCTTGGGGCAGAAAGCGGGTCAACTGATTCGAATAGACAAGCATCGGATTTCATTCAACGCCTTTTATATGCGGTATCAAACGCTAGACAAGGAATGAGTACATTTACTACAACAAACTTTACCGGAAAACAACTTTTTAATAAATACGATGCTAAAACAGTTAGTCGTTTATTAGGGGATTCAAGGGTTTTGAAATTTACAACAGCTGATCAAAGGCTTACAAATTTAGGTTTCTAATAAGGAGGAATAAGCATGTGTGCATTATGCCGTAATACAGGGATTATTTGTAAAGAAACTTACCCAGGTGTAATTGAAACGAGTGGTTGTAATTGCGAAGTAGCAATCCAGCAGCAAGAAGAAAACGATAAGCGTTGGCAAGCATGGTTAATAAAATTTGAGTCAATGAAACAAGAGTTACAACCTAAGCAGCAACAAAAAGTTAGCTAACAAGAAAAAGGGGGATTTCAGTCGTATGAAGCCTACGAAAGTTGAAATCGATGTTACTGATAATAAAATTTATGTGGTCAAGAATGGTGAGGTTACGCTACTGAATCCTCCAGTAACAGGATTCGGGGAACAAGTAATTACTTGGCAAGGTGGAAAAGTTGATCGTGTTTCAACTACGATCACGGAAAAAATTAAATAACTGGGGATGCGATTATGAAGCAATTAACTATTGATGATGTTATAGGGAGTTTCCGCTACAACGCTATAAGCACCAGTGAAAAGTTTTTCAATCCAAGCTTTGAAGTACATTTTTACGATAAAGAGGAACGGCAAAAGATGGATTGCTTTGATGCTAGGAGTGAAGCTGAAGCTTGGGATGCAACAATAGAAGAGCATGGGAAAGGTATTCAGAAGATTAGGATAACTCATTCGAAGCGTACCAGATCAGAATTTCTGGAACTAGACTAGGAGGGATAGAGAAAATGAAAAAGGTAATTGAAGAATATATCAATCATTTAAAACAGTCAGCAGTAGAGAACAGAAAGGAATCAGACAAAGCGTATGAAAATGGCGATTTAGGTTTATCAGGATACTTACGTGGGCAATGGATTGCTAATGAAGGAATAGCAACTGCGTTAAAGACTATCTTAACTCAACACAGAGAGGAAAATGTGAGTTCAAATTTAATAAAGTAAGACCAAATTTGAATTTTGTATAAAAAGGAGGGGTGGATTTGATTAAGATACTTGAATTGTTTGGTGGAATCGGAGCGCCAAGAAAAGCACTTGTTAATTTAGGAATAGATCATAAAGCAATCGATTATGTAGAATGGCAAGCTAATAGAGTAAAAGCATACAACGCTTTGTATGACCATCTACATAAACCGCAAGATGTTCGGGGATGGAACTTGCAGCCAGATATCCTAATTCACGGCTCGCCCTGCCAAGATAACAGCAGAGGTAATAAGTATCGAAAAGGCAATACAAAGGAATCGCGATCACAATTAATGCTTGAAACAATTCGAATAATAAAAGAAATGGGGGAATGGCGGCCGCGGGTAGTTATTTGGGAGAACGTGAAAGGCGTGTTAGATCGTAATGTGGTACCAGTATTCAATTATTATTTGGAAGAAATGGAGAAGTTGGGTTATACAAATTCATTTGATGTATTGGATGCTAGGAAATTCGGAGTGCCACACGCAAGAGAAAGAGTTTTTTGTATCTCGCTACTAGGAAATGAGATATTTGATTTTAGCAAGTTGCAGCACAAACCAATGAAGAATATAAGCGAGTTTTTGGAGTATGGACCAAATGACGATATACCATCACAGTACCTAATTAATATTCCATCGATGCTAAACAGAATTAAAGAATTCAATCCCGATACGAGTGGTAGTTATAAGCGACGACTAGATGTAATTGATGAATACTGTTATACCATAACTGAACGACAAGATCGTTGCCCAAATGCAGGGATTATTCGATTAAGTAATCCGCAGTATCGATATTTAACAGAACGTGAGTGTTGGAGATTATTAGGGTTCGGTGATGAAGATTATGAGCTTATGCTTAAAGAATTTCCAACTAAACCAGGAAAAAGAAATGCAACACTGTACGCGTTGGCTGGTAACAGTATTGTAGTTGATGTTTTAGAAGCAATATTTGAAGTGTTACTTGCTATGTTGCAGGAGCAATTGATAGCAAGTTAAATAAAAAACCAAGCAAAAGCGTTATTTGAATACAAAAGGGGGAAATGAAAAATGAATTACAACGAAAAAGCAATTGAGGTAATTAAAACAAGTTGGTTTAAGGATCATGTGGCTGAAATAACAGGTGAAGAGGGCTTGCAAGTTATTCAGTGGGGGAAACCTGGAACAAACATGTATCGTACAAAATATGTATTATCCGGTGCAAACGTATTTATCTCTGGTGACATTGGCGAAGCGGTCTATAGTTTAACTTGCCTAGCGACTTTAGAAAACATCAATGACTTTGGTTTACATTACTTCACAGGAAAATTAACGGCATTCTGTAATGAACGATGGGATTTTGATAATAACGCAGCTAGACGGGATTTAAAAGAAAACTGGAATGATTACGAGATGGATAATATGGAGGACACCAAGGATGTTTACAATCAAATTACATCTGCAATAAGAGAGAGTGCGAATGTTAGAGAGTATCAACGTGGAATAATGGATATTTACGAAAATACATCTTTAGAAACAGATGATATGGAATGGTTATACGATTTAGGACAGGTTATGCCATATAGATTAATTGCTTACTGGGTAGGCTTGCAAATGGCAATTGAACAATTAACGAAAAATAAACCTGCAGCAGAAGCAGTGACTTTGTAACAAAATAGTTATTTGAATTGAAAAGAGCACCATTTGCCCTAACGGTGCTCTCGGACCAAGAACTATATTTTGTATTTTTATAGTCCGTATAAGTATATGGAAGCTGAAAATAAAGAGTGAATACATTTGAAACAAAATTCTTATTTGGGCATAAAAAAGAGCACAATATATGTGCTCTTGGACAAGAAAGGTAGATTTCTATGAGTGGATGCCTCCATACAATAATATATGCTTGTCCAGTAAAAAGGTGAATAGATAAAAGAACCCGTTTGTTATAAACGGATTCTTCCCTTAAGGTGTGCAAGGAATACAAGGTAACTGGCCTAAGGAAACCTGTAGAATTCCTTGTGGTAATACTGTATGCAAAGGAATCAATAAGGTTAATAAATTTTAAAGAAAATCCTTATAGGAATAGAGAAGAGCACCCTTAGGGCGTAAGGCGCTCTTTGACCAAGAACTATATTGTGTATTTTTTATAGTCCGTATAAGTATATGGAAGTTGAAAATAAAGAGTGAATCAAATTTTAATAAAATATTTATTTAAAAAGGAGACGAGAGTTATGAGAGAACGTGAAAATTGGGATGTATTGTGTGAAGAGTGCGATAAGGTAATCATCATCGGTGTAAAAACGGAATTCGGAGATCATTATTGTAAAACATGTTATGACAAGCTAGCGTACGGAAACAAAGGAAAGTAATTTAATAAAATCCTTATTTAACAACAAATAAAAAGAGTGCATTTTTATATGCACTCTTAGTAAATCTGGTGAACGTCTCATGAAATATAAAAAATTCAAAAAATCGTAATCAGATTTTTTACGAGTAATTTTTTTATATTGTATGCCTTACTTGGAATTATGGAGCCTGTCATCAAAGAAAAAAGGAAAAAGAGGAAGGCGGAAAATTAAACAAAATCGTTATTTTAATTGGTTTAGCCCCTTGAAGGGCGCTCCAAGGGGCTAAGATTCGAGAACTTGTAAACTCTTGTTTAATCAGATGAAAACTCCCTAAGGAGAATCTAGGATATTTTAACACTCAACTGATCATTTTAACAACTATATATTGGTAAAAGAAGCCCCAATTATCTACGAGGCTTCTAAGGGTAATTGTCAAGTAATGACGTACTCGACTAAATAACCATATCATGAATTTTTTGGTAAAAATACTGGTAAATGTGTCCAAATGAGTAAGGCCATTATTTTGAACAAAAACGCTATTTTATTAGAAAAGGAGTCTGAGAAATGAACTTAAAGGAGTACGTCGTTTATAAAGGTGAATCATTGCTATGTATTGGAACTATACAGGGATGCGCTGATTATATGGGCGTACTTCCTGCGACAGTTCGTTTTTATACAAGACCAGCGTATCAAAGGAGAATAGCGAATCGGAAGAATGCTAGGAATTATATAACTGTTACGGAACTTGAGGAAGATTAATATAAAAATTTCATTTTGTTATAAATAAAAAGGCGGTTGTTTCCGCAACCACCTTTTTATAAAACAGAGCAACTTTTTCAGAAATAATATATGAATGATTCCTGAAAAGGTTATAGGATATAATCGCGTTTTTATAACAAAAGTGACGAGCTCAGGTTATAAGAAAGGACTGACTATAGTGTATGCAATCCTACTTATAACAGTCACAAATAAAAGAGCAGCTAGTAAAAGCTAACTGCTCGATACAGATAAGTAGCGAAGGAATACATGGACGGTTAAAAGAGTTCTGGCTTATCGCCCATATATAGTATGTGTTTAATATTAAGGAATATTCGGATGTGTAAAATTAAAAAAGAGCACCTTCGAACAGTGCTCTTTCTCGGAGTGAATTTAAAAAATTTAAGCAGGCCTTATGAAGGTGTATTGAAAAGTGTTCAATACAAAGTATGTCATTTTATAAAAAAGGTGATGAAAAATAAAAGAGCAGATAGCAAAAGCTAACTGCTCCACATTCGACAAAAGATTTCGGGCAGAAATCACTGCTAAGAAATCTGCTTATAGTTAGTATGTACAAGATTGCGCTTAGTATTCAAAGAAATAAAAAGCAGCCAGCAAAAGCTAACTGCTCCAAACAGGGATGTAACTCTAGATGTATATATATTATTGACGGAATGTTGGATTTTATTCAGGGGAGGAAGAGGGAAATGAAAGAAGTTGAGTTCAGAGCTTGGGATTTAAAAGATAAGCGAATGTATTATAACGTTGGTATTGTAGGAACTTTAATAATTTTAGAGCATGAACAAAGCGGTTATGAGTTCTGCGAATTGGAATTGAAATCATATGACCATATAGATAATAACTATGTGTTAATGCAGTATTCAGGCATTAAAGATGTAGAGGGAACAAAGATATTCGAGGGAGATATGGTAAGAATATTTGTTCCAAATGATCCAGAAGTAAAAGAATACACTTCTACAGTTTTTGAATTGGAAGGTGCACTTGTTGTTAAAATGGTTGGATTTGATATATACCAAGATGATCATTGTGTTGGATGGGTTCCGGAAGATTATGAATTAAAAGTGATAGAAAACATATATGAAAATAAAAACTCAATAAAATAATCCTTTTAATAGAAAGCGAGGTTAGGATAATGACTAATTTAAAGAAAAGAAAAATTAGAAAAGCTATCGCGCGTCGCACAAAACCAGTAGAGAAATATCAAGTTGATAACGCTTGGAGAAATATTTTTGTGAAAGCTGGAATAATAAAATAACAGTACTGGAGGGATAGAAAATGAATGGTAAACAGTTTTTCGGAATGTATTTGGCTCTTTACTTAATCATCATGTTTGTGACCTTTAGTAATGCGAAAAGCTTCATACAAGCTGGAATTATTATGGTACTTGTAATTTTGATTTCAGAAGTTGATCATAGATATGGATTTTATAAGGGAAGCAAGAAAGCTAAAAGCAAACAAATATAGTCCGGCTAGAAAACTAGAGGACACCAATTCATTAAAGCAGCAATAAAAGCTGTTTTAGGAATAGGTGTCTTTTTTATTTGGACAAGGGAGATGGGGAAATGAAGGGGTTAAAAGATCAGTTAAGTGAATGGAAAAAGCAATCGAATCAAGCAAAAAAGAAAAAGAAGAAAAAACGAAAAGAGAAATTTAGCACTCGTGAAATTGAGGATTTAATGGGGATGCATAGACCTTGTTATGAACGAAGACGTGGAGCAATAAGACAAAAGTAATTTAAAAATAAAAAGGAGTGGTCTTAAATGACTAAACAATTATCTTTCTTACCAAAAATCGATAGAACAGCGACACAAGAGGAATTAGAAGGTATGTTGGAAAGTGTGCGTATACATAGGCAATTTGGGATGATGCGTAAAGAAATGAAAGTCACTCCTTCTTATGAAATACGTGAGCACGGTCCTACACATACAGTTGGCAAGCCACTAGAAGATGTTGCTATAGGAAATATTCAACAAAGCGAACGAGAAGAGTGGTTTGAAAGAATGTCTGTACGTATTGATCAGTTTCTAAATCGATTAGGAAACGGACGTGCAGGAAATATTCAAAGAGATATTATTTATAAACGTTATTTAGAAGAAGAGGACGTATGTGATTACATGGTTTATAACGAAATAGGGATGTCAGAGCGCACCTATCGACGTTGGAAGTCTAAAGCGTTTTATAAACTTGCTTTCGCACTTGGATTAGAAGTTTACGAGACAGAAGAAACGGGAGGTAATGAATAATGAATTTTGTTCAACCGATACGTGATCCAGAGCAAATACAGCAGCTGAAAGAGTATTTTAAGGGAAATAGCTTACGTAATTACATTCTCTTCATTATGGGCATTAATACAGGTCTTAGAATATCCGATATTTTGAAATTGAAAGTAGGAGATGTCAAAGGTAGTCATATCTCTATGAGGGAAAAGAAAACGGGGAAACAAAAAAGAATACAAATTACTGCAACACTGAAAAGAGAACTTAAATGGTTTATTGAAGAAAGAGGAGATAAAGAGTATTTATTACAAAGTAGACAAGGTAAGAATCGTCCAATTGGCCGTAGTATGGCATATAAGATATTAAGTGGAGCAGCGGCAGAGTTTGGGCTAGATGAAATAGGAACACATACACTGAGAAAGACGTACGGTTATCATATGTACATGCAAACGAAAAACATAGCATTACTTATGGAGATATTCAATCACTCGTCAGAGAAGGTCACGTTACGTTATATAGGTGTAAACCAAGATGCAATGGATAAGGCAATGACTAGGTTTAAAATTTAATCATTGTTTCTCTCTATTTTTATCTAGGGTTATTGCAGCATTTTGGAAAAAAACTACGCTAAGAGTATGCAAGGTTTTATACGGTTCCAGTAACAAACAAGAACCCTAAAAATGTGCTAGGATAGGAATGTATAGAAAAATACATAGATCCATAGAACAAAAAAAGAAGGTTCCTTAGTGAGCGTGCGGTTTCCTCTTTTCATTGATACCGATAATAGGACGTTATGTTAACTTCACATGTATAGAATATAAATTTATATCCTTTAATAAATCCAGGATAAATATTCCATTTATTACTCATTTTGTGTAAAATTACACTTATATAAGAAAGGGGTGTAACCAAATGGCTTTTGAATCACTTCCTACTTGGTTTTGGAGTGTTTATTATATTTTTCTATTGTTAGCTTTTGTAACAGCTCTGTACAGCTTATTTAAGAAAAAAGAGAAGTGGTTGTCTGCTTCTGTTGTTTTGACTGCTCTTCTTGTTCCATTTGTGTCCCTTCTTTATAGCATAGGACGACCCGAAGGAAAGAATGAAGCAGAACATTTGATTGACGAACTCAAAAAAGGAGAACCTTGGTCTATACTTGTCATTGTAGGTTATATACTTATTCTCTTCTGGTTTATTCGTCCACTCATTAACAAAGAGAACCAACTGAAAAATAGGAAGATGTGAAGCGAAAAACGAACCTCCAATAACGATAATTATGTAAATAAGCTGTCCACATGGGCAGCTTATTTTATTTTTCCGCATAGCGTAGGTTGTTTTGCAAAATGTTGGTGGTATCCCTATACAGTTACTCATAATTTTCGTACTGTGTAACTCGAAAGAGAAAGTTAAATGAAACCATTGATACCAAGGGACTCAGCGAAGGGGTCAGTTACACACAATATAAGATATGGGTAACTAAGGAAGGTGATCGCATGATAAAATTAATATATTAAACGCCATGTTGTATTAATTTGTTTTTTGAGGAGAGTGATTATTAATATGAGCTTGTTGGAACAAATGTTGAGTAACTTAACTAGCTGGTCAATGTGGGGCTTCATTGGAACGATTATTGCATTGATATTTAATTTGAGAAATGCTAATTCATTGAAGAAGAAGGATTTAAGAGCATTTGTTGTGGTTGAAAGTACAATAGCTAATCCCTATGCAGGTGATAAAATATTAAAAGAAGGCGGGAGATTAATTCTTACAGAAGAATATAAAAAGGCACTTGCTGAATATAGGCTGAGCGGATCTGATAAAAAAATAATACAAGGTACTTTTATAAGAATAAAAAATATAAGTTCTAATCATTGTTTTGATATGCAAATAAAAGTGATTTTAAAAGATAAGACTGGTGAAAATACATTTAATACAGTAGATGTTTATGTATTAGAAGGTAAGGATGAATTATATATTCCATCATTGTCTTTTAATACTGAGGTTTATGAAATAAAAAGAGTTGAAGTAGAATATAAAACAATAGCAAATGAAAAGATGAAGTACATAAATCAAACAATAAAAAATAGTAAAGGTGAAGATATTGTGAAACATAGTATGCATGTTAGAACATGGTTGCGAGATCGAGAGGTAGTTATGACTAATGGCTCAAGTTTGAGATGGGAAGTTATAAAATAAGTGGCAGAGTCTTGACCACTTTTTGGCAGGAAATGTGTCGGTTGTTTTGGAATCAACGTGATATATTTGTATTGTGAGAAGTGGCGGAAAACACAACTCATAAATTCCTTTATAAACTATATGTTGTCTAAACGGTTTCATAATGACGGCACATAAAATCCGAAACCAGCAGATGGTAGTGGTTGAATGATACCGTTATTAAGGAGAGCTTTTGCTCTTCTTCGAGTTACTTAGTATTGTTGGGTAGTTAAATACAAACAGAATTAGATGGTTGGAAGAAGAATAAAACTTCATTTACCGTAATTGAAGTACAATTCAATACTTAATGAAAAAAGCACCTATTCAGGTGCTTTTTATTTTGAGGAAGTGATTATATGTTTAACCATGTCGCTTGAGTGTTATGGCTTTAGTATTTTTATTTAGTTTGGTATTTAAATATTAGATTTAAAATGGGTACGGGGAGCTTTTTTAGAAAATATCGTTTGTGGATAATACCTTTCTAATTTAAATTTCTATTTGCATAAAAAAGGTGAGAATGATAATATTTGTTATGGATAAATATAGAAATATATGGAGGTAATCATGAAAGCAGAATTTCCAGAGTTTCAAGGGTATAACAACGATCAATTTAAAGAATTATTTAAAGAATGTATATTTGTATTTGATACGAATGTTTTATTGAATTTATATAAGTATTCTATTGAAACAAAAAAAGAATGGTTAGAAATTTTACATAGAATTGAAGATAGATTATGGATGCCTCATCAAGTTGGATTAGAATATAATTTTAATAGGTTATCAGTGATAAGTGATCAGGAAAATTTTTATAATGGTTTAATTTCTAGTCTTGAATCGGGTTCTAAAGAGTTTATTAATGAGCTAGCTAAAAAATATGATAAAATACATCCTCATATAAAATGGGACAATATTAAAGCGCAATTAGAAGGGTGTATTACGAATCTGACTGAAGATATAAAGGTGAAACAACAAGAACACCCTAATCTCTTTGCCGATGATGAGGTATTAACTGAAATAAATAAATTATTTAAAGATAAGGTCGGAAATGCCTATTCTCAAGATCAATTGGATAAAATTTATGAAGAAGGAAAGAAAAGGTATGATAGAAAATGTCCTCCTGGCTACAAGGATTTAGCAGAAAAGAAAGGGCAAGTCAAACAGTACGGAGGAAATATTTACAAGGATGAGTATGGAGATTTAGTGGTTTGGTATCAAATTATTGAATATGCAAAAAATAATGAAAAACCAATAGTTTTTATAACTGATGATCGAAAAGAAGATTGGTGGGGGAAACAAAGTGGAAAAACAGTAGGACCACGTATTGAACTGTTAAATGAATTTAGTTTGAAAGCTGGAACTTCGTTTTATATGTATCGAGCTGCTAGATTTTTAGAAGAAATTAGAGTGCATTTACATGAAAGTGTAAATAATAAGGCGATAGAAGAAGTAAAAGAATTGAATTTGCAAAATGAAATTGAAAATGAAAAATGTATACGAGACCAAGTAATCTATAAAAGTTATAATAGTATCTTAGCGGAATATAATAAAAAAATATTAGAATTCAGTAAACATAATCCAGAGCAAAAAATTAAGGGATTAATAAGAGAGATTGAATCCTTGACCACTGAAGTTACGGAATACTACGCAAGCAATAAAATACATCTGATTCTTAATCAAGAAAATGATGACTATGAACGTATTAAAATGTTGAAAGAGTTAAAAAATATGATAATTTTATTGGAAAAAAACGCTAGAGATGAAAATAATTAAGGATAAAAAACACCCAGTAATTAGGGTGTTTTTTATTTTTCAAAAAAGAACCTTCAAATTCGTAGATACTTCTAAAAATTGATATTTAGTATGCAAGTAAGATAACAAAATATAATACAAGGATATGAAAATGAGTTCAAGAGGTTATTGTAAGGAGGAATTAGATAAATGAAACTCAACAAAAAAGAACAAGCGGTTGTGATATAGGTGCGATTGAGGTAAAGGATGTTGCATGAATACAAAAACAAACAAATGAAGCGTAAGTTCTATGACAGTGGCGAATGGAAGAGTATAAGAGAACGAGTAAAGAAGCGAGACAATTATGAGTGTCAGGAGTGTAAACGTAATGGTCGCGTTCAAACAGACACAAAAGAATACAGTGAGAGTGCAAAGCGTAAGAAGATTCAGCTCGTTGTCCATCATATAAAAGAACTTGAACATCATCCAGAACTTGCTTTAGAAATAGATAACTTAGAAACAGTCTGTGTGGATTGCCATAATAAAGAACACGGTAGAGTGTTTGTTAAAAAGATAAACAAATGGGAAAACGATGAAAAGTGGTAAAAATGATTCGATAATAATACCCCCCCTTAAAATATTTCATCAAAAAATGCTCTAAGGGGCACCGGAGGAGGGGGTTAACTGTCAGGTTTTTTTCGAAATTACGCACGTAAGGGGGGTGGGTAGATGGCTGTCAGTATTACAAAGTTAAAGGAACAGCTAATGAACAGTATTGATGTTGAAGATTTAGTCGAGGTTGAAAAAGTAGAACGATATATTGATCTAGTTAAAGCATTTAGAAAAATAAACAGGACTATCAATAAAGAAGGTGAGTCTGTTACAGTCAAAAACGGATCTCAAGTTTTTGTTAAGGCCCATCCTCTTATAAGTGAGAGAAATAAAATTAACAGTTCTTTAATTGCTTTAGGAAGAGATATAAAGTTTGTTTGTAAACCAAATATTCCTAAGGCTGGTTATAATAAAAGTGATTTAACATGATTAGGCAAAAGTATGTAGAAGAATACATTGGACTTTATCGAAGTGGAAAAATAAAGTTCAACAAAGAGAGAGAACTGTTAATTAATTATCTAGAAAAATACGTTTTAAACAGAGACGATTTGTATTTTGATGATGAAATGATTCAGGATTGTATCAACTTCGGTGAGAAGTGGTATTTTCCATTGCAGCCATTTCAAAAATTCTTAATAGCATTCGTTTTTTTGTTTTATAAGAAAAATGGACGCGTATTTTATCGGAAATTCCTATGGATGTTAGGACGTGGTGGCGGTAAAAATGGTCTGATATCTGTAATTATTCACTTTTTAATTAGTGAATTGCACGGTATTCCAGAGTATAACATCTCTGTTGTTGCGAATAGTGAGGAACAAGCGAAAACAAGTCCTGACGAAGTGCATAAATGCGTAAAGAAAAATGAGGTTTTACAGAGAGCGTTTAAAACCACATTAACTCAAACTGTTTCAAAGGCTACTGAAAGTATACTAAAGTTTAGAACTTCCAACGGGGATACAAAAGACGGATTGCGTGATGGTGCAGTTGTATTTGATGAAATACATCAATATGAAAGTAATAAAGACGTTCGCGTCCATATCAGTGGCTTAGGGAAAAAGAAAAACCCTCGTGAATTTTATATTGGTACAGATGGTTATGTACGAGATGGGTTTTTAGATAAACAAAAAGAAAAAGCTATGAAGGTTTTAAATGGTGAAGCTCGTCCTAATGCCGTATTTCCTTTTATCTGTAAGCTTAATGATGAAAAGGAAGTTGATGATATTGATAATTGGGAATTAGCTAATCCTATGTTATCGCAGCCACTAAGCGAGTATGCTGAGGGATTACTTGAAACGATAAAGGAAGAATATGAAGATTTAGAGGATGATCCAAGTAACCGAGAAGAATTTATGACAAAGCGTATGAACTTACCAGTTACAAATCTAGAACGATCTGTTGCAAAATGGTCAGAGATTCTTGCTACAAACCGTCCATTCCCTGATTTATATGCTCAAGAATGCATAGGAGCGTTAGACTTTGCGAGTATTCGAGATTTCGCAGCATGTGGTCTTTTATTTAGACAAAATGGTGAGTACATTTTTAAAACCCATTCCTTTGTGCGTAAAGAATTTGTTGATATTTATTATGGTTATTCTAAAAAAGCTGGCGAGTATAAAAAACAAAAATTTGCTCCTATAAAAGATTGGGAAGAGCAAGGTTTACTAACAGTTGTAGATGAACCAACTATTAATCCTCAACACATTGTTGATTGGTTTGTAGAAATGAGAGAACAATATGGAATTAAAAAAATTATTGCTGATAACTTCAGAATGGAAGCAATAAGACCATTATTAGTAGCAGAAGGGTTTGAAATAGAAGTTATACGAAACCCAAAAGCTATTCATAGTTTATTAGCTCCACGTATTGAAATGGCATTTGCAAATAAACAAATTGTCTTTGATGATAATCCGCTAATGCGTTGGTATACGCAAAATGTGCTGGTTGTTATCAAAAGTGATGGAAATAAAATATATGAAAAGAAAGAGCCTGTACGTAGAAAAACTGATGGATTTCAATGTTTTGTACATGCTCTCTATAGAGCTGATGAAATACAAGAAGTAACGGATTTCATTATAGGTGACATTAAATTCTAGTAAAGGGGGTGATAACCATTGGATGGTTAGGTTCAGTATTTAAAAGAAACAAAGAACTAGAATTTATGGTGGATCTGGACATAATTACTGATACGGCGAACAGGGTTCATATGAAACGATTGGCAATCGATACATGTGTATCATTTTTAGGGAGAACGATTAGTCAATCTGAATTTAGAGTAAGACATGGTAACACATTTGAGAAGAATGAGCTTTATTATCGATTAAACGTTAGACCGAACAAGAATATGACCGCAAGTACCTTTTGGGAAAGATTTGTTCGCAAACTTATTTATGATAATGAGTGTTTAGTTATACAAGCAGATGATGGTGATTTACTTATTGCAGATGGGTTTCAACATAATGAATACGCCGTGTTTGAGGATACTTTTACTAATGTAATAGTAAAAGATTATACGTTTAAGAGAAGTTTTAGGCAAAGTGAAGTAATTCACTTAAAGTATCGAAATGACAAATTATCTCCGCTTATTGATGGTTTATTTAAAGATTACGGAGACTTGTTCAGTAGAATACTGAGTTCCCAAAAACGAAAAAATCAAGTTCGTGGAACAGTTGATATGGAAATGTCAGGTGCCAAAACGGAAGAGAATATAGCGAAATTACAAAAATTTATTGATGATATGTATCAAGCGTTTGGTAATAAGGATATTGCTATTGTTCCACAACAAAAGGGTTTTAGTTATAACGAAATATACAATGGTGTTGCGAATGGACCAAGCGTGGAAGAAATCAATAAAGTAACGAATGGTTTCTTAAATCAAGTATCTATGTCAATGGGGATTCCAACAGCTTTGATATATGGCGAAATGGCTGATGTAGAGAAGCAAACGAAAAACTACATGCTATTCACCGTAAATCCTTTATTAAAGAAACTATCTGATGAATCAAATGTGAAGTTTTTTGAGATGAAAGATTATCTTGTGGGACAAAGGATAGAAATAAAATCTATTTCTTATCAAAGTATTTTTGATCTTGCAACAAGCATTGATAAGCTCATTTCCTCTGGCGCCTTTACAGGTAACGAAATTAGATTGGAGGGGGGATATGAAGCTTCAAATGATCCGAACTTGGACAAACACTATATTACAAAAAACTATACTCAAATGAATGGAGAAAAAGGAGGTGAGGAATGATGGAGCATGTGAATATGAATAAGCTTTTGAACTTAAAACGAGATATTCGTTTTGAAGCTAAAGGTGAAAATGAGTACAAATTAACTGTTTATGGATCAATTGGTGGATGGTTTAGTGAAAATAATGCTGAAGCTGTAAGAAGAAAAATTCAAGATGTTAAAGCAGAAAAAATTCATGTTCATATTAATTCAGGTGGAGGTTCCGCATTCGATGGTGTAGCAATTTGTAATCAACTAAAGCAGCATAATGCGAAAATTATAATTCATATTGATGGTTGGGCAGCCAGTGCCGCGTCTGTAATTGCGATGGCAGGTGATAAAATCATTATGCCTAGTAATACTATGATGATGATTCATCAAGCAAGTACCTTTGAATATGGAAATGCAGATTTATTTGAAAAAACAGCACGAGATTTACGAAAGATTGATTCAGCTTTAGCGGCATCTTATAAAAAACGTTTTGTTGGAACAGATGAAGAATTAAAACAACTTTTAAAAGATGAAACTTGGTTAACAGCAGAAGAAGCGGTTGCTCTTGGTTTAGCTGATGAAATTGCAGATGAAATTGAAATTGATGATACGCAAGAAGATGAAGAAGTGGAAGTTGTAGAAAATTTTAAAGAAGATTTAGTAGCTAAGTATATGAAACAACCAAATAATCAAAATCCCAAAGAGTCTATTCAAGAGCCTGTTAATACAAAACAGAATCTGAGTACGCTCTTTTTAACTTTAGGAGGAAAATAAAATATGGTTATTAAGTTTAATAATTTTGAAGAGAAGAAACTAGCTTTCGCGAAAGCAACACAAGAAGGTACAGCGGAAGAACAATCAGCAGCGTTAAATTCCATGATTGAAGCACTTGCAACAGATGTTCGTTCAGATATTTTAAATCAAGTGAATGAATCAATGGTAGATCGTTCTATTATGCAATCTCGTGGTTCTAATGTACTAACAAGTGAAGAAATGAAATTCTTTAATGCCGTTGTTGAAGAGGGTGGGTTTAAATCTACTGAGACTTTACCTAAAACAACACAAGAGAGAATTTTTGATGATTTAGTTCAAGGTCATCCGTTGCTAGAGCATATCGGTTTAGAGAATTTAGGAGCCGTGACAGAATTTATTTATGGAGATTCAGAGGGTGCAGCTGTATGGGGACCGTTATTTGGTGATATTAAAGGACAATTAAATGCTACATTCCGAAAAGAGTCAATTACTCAACTGAAATTAACAGCATTTATTCCATTAGCAAATGATATGTTGAAGCTTGGTCCAGTTTGGGTGGAACGATATGTTCGTACTATGATTACAGAAGCAATGTCAGTAGGTTTAGAACGTGGTTTTGTAGCTGGTACGGGTAAAAATGAGCCAATTGGATTATTAAAAGATCCTAGCGGAAGTGTCACAAATGGAGTATATCCAGATAAAAAAGTTGCTGGAACTTTAACTTTTGAGCCTGGTCGCAAAACAATTAATGAATTAAAAGGCGTGGTCAAATTATTGGCTAAAAAATTAAATCCTGATGGTAAAACAGATGCAGATCGACCAAAAAATATTGCGGGTAAAGTAGTTATGGTAACAAATCCATTTGATACTTTTGATATTCAAGCAAATGCTACGATTCAAAATGCGGCAGGTGTATATGTAACGAGCTTACCTTTTAATCCAATCCCAACAGAATCTGTATTTGTACCTCAAGGACAAGTGGTTTTCTTTGTTAAAGGGGAATACATTGCAGCGATGGGTGGAACAGAGCCAATCAAGAAGTATGAAGAAACATTAGCTTTAGAAGATGCAACTGTTTATATTGCTAAACAATATGCTACAGGTAAACCGAAGGATAAATACACTTCACAAGTTTACACATTAAAGCTTGAAGAAGTAACTCCACCAACACAAGGATGATGTGAATGAATACAGTAATTTCGAATGAAATATTACGGCAATTCAAAGATAGGATGCACTTAGGGGATGAGGAAGATGATAACCTAAAGCGCATCCTTTCTACGTCTAACAAGGCATTACTTAGGGTTTGTGGGAATTATGATTTAAATAAAGACGAGGAGTTCAAAGAATTAGTCTTTGAACGTTCTCGTTATGTTTATAACGATGCATTAGAGTATTTTGACAAGAATTTTTTAAGTCAGATTAATAGTTTAGGTATCGATAAAGCATTAGAAGAAATTAAATTGGACGGTGATTAATATGCGTCCTTTTCAGTACAAGAAACCACTGAATACAGGTGATTGTAGAAATCGAATTATCATTGAACAACCTGAAGTAATAAAAGATGATTTGAATCAAGAAGTTGAAACAGGTAATTGGCAAGAAGTAAAAAAAGCATGGGCAATGATAAAAACGGTAAAAGGTTCGGAGTACATTGAAGCTTCAGCATCACAATCTACACGAATTTATCGGTTTGTGATGCCTTATACAACAGGTATTACAGAACTAATGCGAATCAATATGAAAGGTCGTATCTTTGACATTATCGAACCGCCAATGAATGATAATGAAATGTATCAAACATTGACTATTATCGCAAAGGAGCATGTTTAATATGAATGATTTTGCGAGTGAGCTTGCTAGAGAATTGCAAAGATATGCAAATGTTGTGGAAGAAGAATTGTTGACAGCACAAGAAGAGGTTGCTGATGTTGCTGTAGAAAAATTAAAGCAAGGTAGTCCTAAAAAAACAGGGGCATATCGTAAAGGATGGCGTAAGAAAAAAGAAGGTAATGGTGTTGTCGTCCACAATTCACAAGGACAATTAACGCATCTTTTAGAAAATGGACATGCGAAAGTCGGCGGTGGCCGTGTACCGGCACAAGTTCATATCCTTCCAGTTGAACAATATGTAATTGATGAGTTGCCAAGACGTATTGAAAGGGCGCTTGAATAATGACATTAGGTGAGTTAATAAAAATCCTTGAAGCTACAGGTTATCCTGTGGCTTATTCGCATTTCATAGCAACGCCAGGAAAGCCAGTACCAGTGCCACCTTATATTTGTATCCTTGTTGATGGATCAGCAAATTTAATGGCTGATAATAAGGTGTATTACAAGATAGACGATGCAAATATTGAACTTTACACAAATAAAAAAGATTTAGTTGCAGAAGCAAAACTTGAAAAAGTCCTAGACGATCATGAGATTCCTTATGATTCGTACGGGACTTTTATTGAATCTGAAAAAATGTATCAAAAAATATACGAAACGAGGTTGATGTGAATGCCAGAAAATAAAGTAGCTTTCGGTCTGAAAAATGTCCACTATGCACTCTATGAAATTAAAGATGGTGTAGTTACATTCAGTACACCAATCCGATTACCAGGTGCGGTTGAATTAACCTGTGATCCACGAGGAGATCTAATTGAATTCTACGCGGATGACATGCTGTACTATGCAGCAAGCAATAACCAAGGTTATGACGGTACGCTATCCATCGCGACAATTCCAGAGCAATTTGCAGTTGATGCATTGGGAGAAGAATTAGACACAGAAGATGGTGTATTAAATGAATTAGCTGACGCAAAAGGAAAACCATTTGCTTTATTGTTTGAATTCGATGGCGATGTACGAGCGACTCGACATGTTATGTTTAACTGCGCAGCAAGTCGTCCAACAATTGCATCTAAAACGAAAACAAATTCAGCAGAACCTAACACAAATGAACTTAAATTTGTATCAAGCCCTATTGATATTAACGGAAAACGTATGGTTAAAACGAAAACTACAACTAAATCAAAACAAGAAATCTATGATAATTGGTACAAAAAAGTGTATACAAAGTTACCTGCAGTACCAAAAGGGGCGTAAGTGAATGGAAAAGACAATTACAATAGACGGAAAAAAAGTCAGATTAAAAGCTACAGCAGCAACAGTTAAGCGATATAAAGCACAATTCAGACGGAATTTATTTGCTGATTTGATGGGATTAGGGGCAATTAGTGCAGTAACTTCACCAGGTGGCTCACAACAGCCAATTGATATGTCTAATGTTGATTTAAGCAATGTGGATTTTGAACTTATTTATGACTTAACTTGGTTATACGCTAAAACGGCTGATCCGAATATTCCTGATCCTATGACATGGCTGGATGAATTTGAAGAATTCCCAATTGAAGAAATTATGCCAGAGGTAATGGAATTAGTTCAGCTCACTATGGGAGCAAAAAAAAAATAAAGAAAAACAATGGAGAGCAAGGGACATTCAGTGATGAAGAATTTACCACTGAATTGTTTCTTGCTCTTTGTTATAAAGCAAATTTAACACAAGGTGATTTAGAAGAAATGACCGTTGGTGATTGCTTTGATTACATTGCTGAATTCGCTGAGTTAGAGAATCCAGATAAAGAAAAAGTTAGAAAAGCAGGTCAAAAAGACTTCGATTCATTCTAAGAAAGGGGTGAGAAAATGGCAGGAAGAATTAAAGGGATTACGATTGAAATTGCCGGAGAAACCACAGGGCTTCAAAACGCTTTAAAAGATGTAAATAAACGAAGTAATGATTTAACTAAAGAACTTAAAGACGTTGAACGGTTGTTAAAGTTTGATCCTGGTAATGTGGAAGCATTAGCGCAAAAACAACAGTTACTTACGCAACAGATTGAAAATACAACGCAAAAGCTAGATAAATTGAAAGCAGCGGAACAGCAAGTACAAGCTCAATTCCAAAACGGTAAAATTTCTGAAGAACAGTATCGTGCATTTAGACGTGAGATTGAATTTACAGAAGGGTCACTTAATGGTCTTAAAAATAAACTAGGAAACATGAAAGCTGAGCAAGAGAATGTAGCGAGTTCCACAAGGCAATTAGAAACATTGTTTAGAGCTACAGGGAAAAGCGTTGATGATTTTGCAGGAGCATTAGGGAATCGTCTTGTGAATGCAATTCGAAATGGAACAGCTACAAGTCGTCAGTTAGAGCAAGCGATTGGAATTATTGGCCGCGAAGCATTAGGAGCAGAAACAGATATAGAAAAATTACAGCGAGCGCTACGATCTGTAGATGCTGGTAATTCAATTCAGCAAGTACGAAATGAACTGAGAGATTTACAACAAGAAGCTGGAAGAACTGAGAAGAAGTTTGAAGGTCTAAAAGTTGGATTAGAAAATGTTATCGGTGGATTAGCAGCTGGTGGCGGAATTGCAACGGCTATTGAAAAAGCAATGGACATGTCAAAGCTACAAACGAAGATTAATATCTCTTTCGATGTTCCTGAGTCCTCAAAGAAATCAGTAGAGGAAGCAGTAAGAGGCATTTCAGCATATGGATTAGATGCTGAAGAATCGCTTGAAGGTGTAAGAAGACAATGGGCTTTAAATAAAAATGTTAGTGATGAAGCAAATGCTTCATTTGTAAAAAGCGCAGCTGTTATTTCTAAAGCATATGCAGGTATAGATTTCACTGAATTAATTCAAGAAACAAATGAAATAGGAAATGAATTAGGGATTTCCCAAGAGGGCGCTCTTGGGATGGCTGATGCATTACTAAAAATGGGCTTCCCACCAGAACAATTAGATATTATCGCTGAATATGGTGGTCAGCTGACGCGAGCAGGCTACAACGCTGAAGAGGTCCAAGCAATCATGGCAGCTGGGGTTGAAACAGGAACATGGAATTAGATTATAGTTCCCTTGTATGGTGACATACAATGAAAAACTCCTTTAATTCAGTGAAACTCTCGAATGAGACAATACTGAGCGAAGCCTTTTAATTAAGGAACGTGCAACGACTAGTCGAAAGACGTAGGGTGTAAGCAAATGACACTCGAAACGGGGAGCAACTCAAGTAGTTGAAGATATAGTCTAATCTATGCGGTGACGTATAGCAGTTCATAAGAGAACGGGCGTGACGTTGCGAATCACGTTGAATATAAATGATTGATAATCTCTTAGATGGTTTGAAAGAGGGACGGATTAAAGCAGCTGAATTCGGTCAAGGTGTCGATAAAGCTATGAAGGAAACGTTGGAAGGTACTAATATCTCAGCAGAACAATTACAAAAATGGGGACAAGCTGTAGCTAATGGTGGTAAAGAAGGTTCAGCCGCTATGACTGATATTGCTTTAGCATTGTCACAAGTAGAAGATGAAACGAAACGTAATGAATTAGGGGTAAAACTATTCGGTAGATGATAAATTGTGCCGAATTAAAATCGCGGTATAAAGCAAAAAGGGTGCGAATCCTAATTTGAACCGAAGGCTATACGAAGTGTAGTCAGGGGCAGAGCATAGAGGGTGAAAAGATATAATCCCTCCACGAGACCGCGACACTTATTAGTGAAAACGTATGCCGAACTTACAGGAAATGAACTGTAAGAAGTAGAGGATAAAAAGCCTTTACGATAACAAAATGACAATGTATGAAGATCAAGGGCAAAACATCATTAATACTTTGCTAGGTGCGAAAGATAAAACGGTTGATTTTGGAAAACAACAAGATAAATTGAATGATTCCATTAAGAAAATGGATGCAAACCCAGCGGTTAAATTCCAAAAGGCGATGCAAGATTTACAAATGGCTCTCAAACCTGTTCTTGGAGTTATCGCTGATGTTGTTGCTAAAATAGCGGATTGGATTTCTAATAATCCTAAATTAGCGGCTACGTTGGCAGCTATAGCAGTAGCTATTGGTGTAATTTCAGGAGCATTTATGGCTTTAGCACCAATCGTTGTCGTCATATCGAGTATAGGTTTAGCGATGACAGGTTGGATAGCTCTATTCGGTGTGATTGTTGCAGCTGTAGTTACTTTAGGTATTACTATATATAAAAATTGGGATTCTATAAGTCAATGGACGATAGATACCTTTAATTCTATAGGTAAATATTTATCTGAATTGTGGAGTGGAATAGTCGAAACAGCATCATCGTGGTTATCTTCGCTTGTAGAATCAGTGTCTGGTTGGTGGGCTTCTCTAGTAGAATCAACGACAATGTGGCTATCTTCACTTGTCGAAACGGCATCGTCTTATTGGTCATCCCTAGTAGAAACAGCCTCAGGATGGTTTTCTTCTTTAATTGATACAGCTGTAGGTTGGCTCTCCTCTTTGGTTGAGACGGCATCTACTTGGTGGTCATCTTTGGTAGAAACAGCAACTCAATTTTTCATACAACTATACCAAAAATGGCAAGAAATTTGGAATTCTATACTTACATTCTTAGATCCAATTATTTCATTAATTTCAACGGTACTACAAGCTGGATGGTTATTAATCCAAGCTGGAGCGCAAATTGCTTGGGCGGCAATATCTCAATATATTATTCAACCAATTCAACAAGCTTATGAATGGGTAAGTACAAAAATTGGCGAATTAGTTACATGGCTTGGTACACAATGGGAAATTGCAAAAGCGGTAGCGCAAGTTGCGTGGGGATTATTTAAACAGTATATCATTCAACCGGTTCAGGAAACTTGGACTTTAGTGAAGCAAAAATTTACTGATTTAGTTTCTTGGCTTGGTTCACAGTGGGAATTAGCGAAGTCTTACACACTAGCAGGGTGGAATTTAATAAAACAGTATGTTATTCAACCGGTTCAAGAATTGTGGAATACAACGAAACAAAAGCTTTCAGATTTAGCTAACTGGATATTAGGAAATTGGGAATCTATAAAATTGTATACACTCGCGGCCTGGAATTTAGTGAAGCAATATGTTATTCAGCCAGTAACAGACGCTTATAATCAGGCAAAGCAAAAATTTACTGATTTATATAATTCAGCTAGAGAAAAATTTGATTCCGTAAAGAATGCAGCGCAAGAAAAATTTGAAGCAGCGAAACGATTTATTATTGATCCAATTAAAGATGCGGTTGATAAAGTAGAGCGATTTGTAGATAAAATCAAGTCATTCTTTAGTAATTTAAGATTAAAAATACCATCTCCAGAAATGCCTAAATTACCACACTTTAGCTTGCAGACTAGTACATGGACAGTTATGGGGAAAAATATCACTATCCCATCAGGCGTTAATGTGGACTGGCGTGCAAAAGGTGGTATCTTCACTAAGCCGACAATATTCGGAATGAACGGTGGCAATCTACAAGGGGCTGGCGAAGCTGGTGATGAAGCTGTTTTACCTTTAAATAAAAAGACACTTGGAGGTATTGGTGCGGGAATCGTAGCAGCCATGCCTCGAGGTCAATTTGCTATGTCAGGTGAAATAAATCAATTAATGAGTGACATGGGACGTATGATGACTAGTTCCGCAAGCCAATTGGCAGGACTAAAAAATGTCATGAGTGGTGTGTATGGAAATATGTCGAATAGCAGACAGGCGATGACAAATAGTGTATCAAATCAAGTTGTTAATAATTCTTTTGGTTCATCAAGTAATGGAGTAACCCCAATGCTTGGCGGTAATTTAGTTGTGGAAGTTCCTGTTGTTTTAGATGGACGAGATGTGGCACGTGGTACTTATCGATATACAACCGAGTATCAAGAAAGGGAAGAAAAAAGAAACTCAGACTTTTAGGTTTGGGTTTCTTTTATTTTATAAAGAAATGAGGTGTCAAAATGAGCTCTTTCAAATTTAACAATGAACGTAAAAAGTATATCCAAATTGCAAAAGGTTGGAAAAGACCAACTTGGGCACCATTGAAACGGAATTTTCTAAGTACCCCAGGATATCCTGGGGCAAGATTATTAAATACACAAACAGAAATGCGTGTTTTATTAATTCCTGTAGGGATTATAGTTCCTGATGATGCTGATTTAGAAATGGTAAAAGAAGAAATTGCAAGTTGGTTAATAACAGATCAACCAGTAGAGCTTATTTTTGATGTAGAACCCAATAGAACATATTTAGCAGTTGTGGATGACAGTTTTGATCCAGATGAGTTTGTAACACTTGGAATAGGAACAATTAAGTTCATTTGTCCAATGCCATATAAGTTAGGTCCTGTACAAAGTAAAACCCTTGCTATTGAGAACAGTGACTTAAAGTCTAACTTTATTAACAAAGGATCTGTAGAGTCTAATCCAATTATTGATATAACTGTAGGGGCAAAGAGTCCTTTTCTGGATGTATGGAACGGGCTAGAGTACTTCAGACTGGGTTATCCAGTCCCAATACAGACGGTTGTGGTATCTAGAGAGGAACGTATTTTATGGGATGAAATGACGGACTTAACCAAATGGACACCGTATACTCAAAAAATCGGTTATATTCAGCCCGCAGGTAGTTTTAAAGTATGGCAAGGTTACGCATTCTATGCTGAAGATTATGGTAATGGTACCGCATGGCATGGACCTGTAATGACTAGGGCAATCCCTCAAGATGCTACTGATTTTATTTTAGATTGTCAATTCACACTACAATCTACTAGGGTTGGTCAAATGGGTTCTGTAGCTGTATTTCTTCTAGGAGATAATGATGAAGTTATGACTATGCTGGATTTAACAGATTACTACAATACTATGCAAAACATCAATGGTAGAGTAGGCGTAGGTTGGATGGAATCTGAGGTCAATAAAGATAACTATAGAATCATAGAATCCACAGGTGGTATTCGTGAAGGATCGTTCAATGATTTTAGAGGTCACTTGTCAATGAAGCGTGAAGGTAACAAGTGGTCTGCTAAGGTATCTAAATACAGAGCGAATACAGAGATTGATAACGATACTGAATTAGATTATTGGATAGACATAAGCAATACATCTAAATATACAAGTATGAAGCCGAAAAAAATTGCTGTAGCAGTTACTAAATACGGAAATAATGATGCGATGGAAGTCGCGTTTGTTGAAGATGTTAAGTTTTACAAGATTAATCATTTCGATAAAGATGTAACACCTTATATTTTTGATATAGGAGATAAAATTCAAATAGACACAGAAAGATCATTAGTAACAATCAATGGAACAAATGCAATTGCACTAAAAGATATATTTAGTTCATTCCCTGTTATAAAGAGAGGGAAAAATGAAGTCATAATACGTCCAGCAAATGTAGGAATAGCAAAATTAACGTATAGGGAGCGATTTAGATGAGTACACCAAGTGGAGACTTACATGTTGTTGATTTTAAAACAAATCAAATCGTTTCAGCTATACAACCTAAGGACTATTGGAATGACAAACGGCATTGGGAAATTAAAAATAATATTGATACTCTAGAGTTTAGGGTATTTGAGAATACAGATCATGCAGCAACACTTGTACAGCAAAATTTAGTATTAAAAGAAGTACGTGGCGGTAGAATCGTTCCGTATGTCATTACAGAAACGGAAAAGGATTCTAAGGATAGATCATTAATGGTTTATGCATCTGGTGAATGGATTCAGCTTGCTAAAGCAGCAATTATAGAGCCACAAAAATTGGAAAGCAAAACATTAAAACAGTGTATGGAAATAGCTCTTAAAGGGACGAAGTGGAAAATAGGTAAAACCGAACATGATGGAGCACATTCAATGGAAATTGAAGAATTTACAAATCCATTGGATTTTCTTAAACAAATTGCCGCTTCATTTGAAATAGAAATTCAATATCGAGCTGAAGTTGTTGGTTCTAAAATTGTTGGTCGTTATGTGGATATGGTTAAGAGACGAGGGCGAGATACAAGAAAAGAAGTAACCTTTGGTAAAGATTTAATAGGAATTAAACGTATTGAGAACTCTCAAAACATTTGTACAGCCTTATTAGGTTTTGTGAAAAAAGAAAATGGAGAATTTATTACAATCTCATCCATAAATAAGGGTGTTCCTTATCTTGTTGATGATGCAGCTTATCAACGCTGGAATGAGAACGGAAAACATAAATTCGCTTTCTACACTCCACAAACAGACGACCAAAATATGTCTCCAGAAAGACTTTTAACTTTAATGAAAACGGAAATGAGAAAGCTTGTGAATGCTTCCGTTTCTTATGGAGTCGATGTACAAAATATAGCTAGAATACCTAATTTATCACATGAAGAGATCAATGAAGGAGATACAATTCGAATTATAGATGAAGGGTTTACACCTAAGTTGTATCTTGAAGCGCGAGCTATTGCTGGTGATGAATCTTTTAAAGATCCTATACAAGATAACTATGTATTTGGTGATTATCGTGAAATCGTGGATCAAAATGATGAGTTGCGAAGATTATACCAAAAGATACTAAGTTCATTGTATGACAAGGTTCCGCAGGAGTTATTTGAACAATTAAATAATAAAGTAAAGAAACAAAACAAAGACATCATTGATGCTAAAGATAAAGCTGATCAGGCTCAAAAAGAAAGCCAAACAGCAAAAGACTTGGCAGAAGCAACACAAAAATATATGAATCAAAATCTTGTAGATATTATAGAAGGGGCTAATCCACCTACTACTAATCTTAAACCTAATAAAACACTATGGCGTGATATTAGTAATGGTAAGCCTGGTATTTTAAAAATATGGACAGGTGTATCGTGGGAACCTGTTGTTCCTGATACAGCTCCATTACAGCAAAGTATTAAAGATGTTAAGAAAGATATTGAAACAGCTAAAACGGAATTAAATCAAAAGGTTCAAAGTGTGGAAGGTAAAGCGCAAGAGATAGCTGGACAAATAGTGGATGTTCAAAAGCAAGTTAATGGCAAAGTGGATCAAACATGGATTAATACACAGTTAAAAGATAAAGCCGATAAATCTGGAGTGTTTACAAAAGAGGAAATTAACAATGGTTTTATAGGGAAACAAATCTATGAAACTGATAAACAAGGGAATGTACAGAAATTCAAGGATATTAATACATCGATTGGTCAAACAAATGAAGCTCTTACACAGAAAGCGGAGAAGTCCGAATTAAAGAAAACGAATGAAGGCATGTCACAGTTGGAGCAGAAAACAAACGAGATTAAGACAACAGCTGAGGGGACGAAACAGACTCTTACAGAACTTAAAACGCAAGTAGATAATACAAAACTAGATGGACGAAATTCGCTTAAAAACTCTAATTTTTCTAGTTATATTGTTAATGATTCTATAAGTTGGGACAAATCGTTAAATGGTAATCTTCAGGCATCTGGTTGGGGAAGTGGGTATAACGGTGGTGTAGCAGATCCAACAAAAGGTTATCATGCCCATCTAGATATAACTACTTTCGGTTATCCAGTTGTAGCGTTTATTAATAAAAACAGTATTATCGGTCAAAAAAATAGATGGCTGGGTATCGCTGAAGATGTGGTTGCAGAATTTGCGAGAAATAATGTCGCGGGTAAAGAAATTACTATTAGTATGGATATTTGGTCAGATACAAAAGGTTTCCGTATAAACGGTGGGTTACATCATTTTATTGAAGGTAACACAGCACAAAGCTTTCACAGTGGTCAGTATGTGTTTAACGTAAGTGAAGTTAATAGATGGGAACGCTATACGTTTACCATGAAACTTCATGAAAAATTTGACGTTACTAAAGCTGTTAGATTGTATATATATGGTGGCGAAGGTATTGAAGGTACAGCGTATGTAAAAAACGTCAAACTTGAATTATCTAACGTTGCTACAGCATGGACACCAGCTCCAGAAGATCAAGTAACAACAATTGATTTTACTAAAAAGACGGTAGAAATTGAGACTACTATTAAAGGGATTAACACGACGGTTTCTAATATTCAAAATGAACAAGGAAAGCTTACTGAACGTGTAACGAAATCAGAGCAAACCGCAGATGGATTTAAAACTTCTATTGAATCGTTAACAAAAAAAGATACTGAAATCAGTAATAAATTAAATACGGTTGAATCCACTGTGGAAGGTACGAAGAAGACTATTTCTGATGTGCAGCAAACAACAAGTGAGCTTAAGAAAACAACAACTGAAATTAAAGAAGAAGCAGGAAAAGTCACTGAGAAGTTGAATAGTGTGGAAAAAAAGTTTGATGATATGAAGATTGGCGGACGTAACATTCTGTTAAATACAGGTGGCACACTTAAATCTGACACAGGAACAACGGTGTCTAATATAGTAAATAAGTCATTTAAAATTGTGCCGGATGCTTTATCGATGCTACAAGGGCAGCAGTTTACTATTAGCTTTAAAGCAAGAACTATTGGATATGAAAAGGGAACACCGAATCCATGGGCTGGGGTAGAAGTGTGGATAAAGTATAAAGATGGTGAACAATTATGGCCTGGTGTTCGTTGCGAAAGTGATGTTAGCGCAAATCAAGAATGGAAAACATATTCCTTTACTTATAATCTTAAAGATAAAGCAATTGAGGTTTTCAATTCGCAAACGCTATTACGTAATGTTAAAGGCATGATCGAATTAAAAGAATGGCAAATTGAAATTGGAAATAAAGCAACAGACTATAAACCAGCAGCAGAAGATCAAGTAACAACCGATGAATTCACGAAGAAAACAACCGAAATCGAAAAAAGTGTGGATGGTGTAAAAACTACTGTATCAACTGTTCAAAAAGACCAAGGTGCAATGCAAACTACCTTGAATCAAGTTAAACAAACAACGGATTCTAATTCACAAACCATTACATCTCTATCTCAAACACAAGGCAAACAAGGAGAAATTGTACAACAAAACACGAGTGATATCACACAGTTGAATAATCAAATTAAATCCAAAGTAACAGATAATCAAATGCTAGAATATGTAGGTGGATTAGGAAGTACGAACTTACTATTTAATACTGCATTTGAAGATCGAGTAATAAACGCTACTACAGGAGCTGTAACGAGTAGAAAACCGAGTATTTCTAAATGGGGTGTCGGTCCAAACGGCAGTAACTTTACAGCTGTACCAGAAACAGCGAGAAACCATGACGGTATGAATTCCGTTAAATTAGAATCGTCCGGGCAGACAGTAGACAGAAATGCAGCGTTCTATCAATCATTACCTGTATCTCCTAACTCAGGTGATTATGTGTTATCTGCATGGTTTTACACAGATGCAGTTGCTACCATAGATAATACAGCATTTGTAATGATTGAATTTTACAATGGTTCTACTTGGGTTACGAATAAAGTCGTACAACTTGTACCATTACTGACTAATGGATCATGGAAATTTGTTAGTGTAACTATGCCATCTCCTGCATCTGGTGTTACTACGATACGTTTCGTAGTGGTTATTAGAAAAAACGGTAGACTTTGGGTATCGCAACCACAATTACAACAAGGTATTACACCTTCTAGTTTCATGGAGAATCCGAAAGACTATGCCAACTATGACCAACTTGTAGGCGAAATTGCAAAGAAAGTGGCTACTTCTGATTTTGATAGTAAAGTTTCTAAAATGGAAACAACGATCAATCAGCAATCTAACCGTATTGACTTAAAGGCAGAGAAAACGGATGTATACACCAAAACAGAAGCGAACGGTCAATTCGGAAGTAAGGCAATGGTGGAAAAGCACGAAAGCTCTATTACATTAATGTCTAATGAAATTAATTCAACAGTCAAAAAAGGCGATATTATCTCGACTATCAATCAAACAGCAGAAGCAGTTAAAATTAGTGCAGGTAAAATACAATTAGATGGAACAACAATAGCAAAGTATTTAGAAGCGCAGGAACTTAAAGGTACAACCATACGTACAGACAATGGTTCTAATTATGTTCACATTCAAAAGCAATTCATACGTTTGATGGAGTCGAATTTAAATCGAATGTTTATTGGTTATTACAAAAGAGCTGTTGATAGCCAAATACAACCAACAATACTTATGCATGATGATGTGGATACATCACGTTTCCGAGATGGTACTTTAACAATATCTCAATTCCCAGTGAAAGGAGAAAATTACTATACCGGTACCTTTGGTATTGTTAAAGGTTATGATGCGGATCAAACTCCACATTATTGCGCTAAATTAAATGTGGATACAAAAGGGGATGTATCTCTTAATGGAGATAACTATATTTATATTACTGGTAATAACGGAGTTACCCTAAGGTCTGATAAACAATTTAGCGCTTATACTAATACAATTCGTTTAGATTCTGTAAGCCATGTAGATATTCTTACTGGTGGGGCTTTGTTTATGAAAAGTAATCAGAATACAGAGGTCAATTCTGGTGGGCATACAATTATCACTTCTGGAAAAGGTATAAGTCAGTATGCAAAAAATGGATCATATTGGGTTGAAGTAGCCAACGGTGCTACCTTCACAGTATCTAATCCATCGAACGCATTTTGGGTAGACTCTGCTGGTGGAATAACGTTAAAAGGTGGATCTAAATCCGTATGGATGGACAGTCAGTCTTCCATTGTATTCAACTTAAAAGGAAAAAATATGCTTGATATAGTTGCAACGCCCAACGCTGAAACAGACCTTCGATTCCAAACAGTAATGCTACGAAATGGTAACGTTGAGGGATATACAACACTTCAGGTTAAAAATGGGTCAGGAAGTGCATATAACGCTGTTACAGCATCAGCTTTTCAAACGGCATCGAAACGTGAATACAAAACAAATATTCGTGACGTGCAGTTTAGCGCAATAGAAAAAATTATGGCACTTCAAATCCAACAATACAACTTGAAAACAGATATAGAAGACTTATATGAGAAGCGAATGAATCGTGTTGAAGGGGACCCAATTCTTACAACAAACGATATAGAAACTCACTATGGGTGGATTGCAGATGATGAAAATACTCCTGAGTGTTTTGTTACAAAAACAAGAAATGCAGCTGAAATATATTCTTCAGTAGCAATTCAAATAAAGGCATTTCAAGAAGAAAAACAAGCGAAAGATGCTGAAATTCAAGAGTTAAAAGAAGAAAATAAACAAATGAACAGTAGAATTGAAGTTTTAGAACAATTGTTACTTCAAAATTTAATTGATAAGAAACCAGAGCAGCCATAAGCTGTTTTTTATTTTGCATAAAATACGGCTTTTATAAGAAAAGAGGGGCAAATAGATGTCTCTCTTTTTATTTTGAAATGAGGTGGTCAAAATGGAAGGATTACAAGAAGTAAGAAGTGATGTTCAAGAAATAAAGCAAGATATTAAGGACATTCGCTTAGAGATTAAAAGTTTAGAAATGCGGACGACAGGTAACGAGAAAGACATTATCAATATCAATAAGCAATTAGATAAGATTAGCGCTAATACTACCTGGATCTTGCGACTTATTGTAGGTGGAATTATAGGCGCAGCACTCACTTTCTTTATGAAAGGAGGTGGTATGTAATGTTTGAAATTACTGTAATGATTGGAATTATAGTTGGTCTTTCACAGATTGGAAAAACAATTGGATTACAAACAAAATATGTTCCGTTACTAAATTTAACGCTTGGCATTGTGCTAGGCGTTTTATTTTTGGGCGGAGATATCAAAACAAATGTATTTCAAGGAATCATCATTGGACTGTCAGCAAGTGGATTATTTGACCACACAAAAATTATAAAAAAGGATGTTGATGCTAAATGAAAAAGACAATGAAACATATTACCTCGTTCCTTATGATTCTAGTACTTGCTGGTTCTTTTGCTACAAGTTCTTTTGCTGATAGAACGCTTATTATTCCTGATTTACCAAAACAACCATACCGTTATGGTGTAGGTGCTTATGAGGGAGTTGTAGCACATTCTACAGCAACTCCAGAAGCTCCAGCTATTAACATTCAAAAATATGAGTCTCGTACATGGAGAAATGCTTTTGTTCACTATGCAGTCGATTGGGACGAAACAATCCAAATCGCTGATACAAAGTACATTGCTTATGGCGGTGGACCTGCTGCTAATAAACGATTTGTACATGTAGAGTTATGCGAAACAGCGGACTATACAAAATTCAAACGCAGCTATGACAAATACGTTAAGTTACTAGCTAAAATCTTACGTGACCGTGGGTTATCTGTAGAAAAAGGATTGTGGACACATAGCGATGTAACTCATTACCTTGGCGGTACGGATCATGAAGATCCAATTGATTACTTAAAGTCTCATGGCGTTTCAGAAGCTCAATTTAGAGGAGATGTACAACGAGCATACAATAATTCTAGTGTGGATGTTTCTGTTCCTGAGAAGCCATCTAAACCAGCGGAAGTACCAACAGCAGTAACAGACGGTATCGCTTATATTAAAGGTTACAACATTAACTTACGTAAAGGACCAGGTACAAGCTATTCTAAAATTCGTCAACTAAACAAACCAGAATCTTATATTGTGTGGGCGGAAAAGGATGGTTGGTTAAATCTTGGTGGAGATCAGTGGATTAAGAACGATCCATCTTATGTGAAGTTTAATAAGAAAAGCACAGTAGATTCTTCTATTGTTGGAAAGCGTGTTGTTTCAAAAGTTAACAATCTACGTTTCTATGATACTCCATCTTGGCAGGATAAAGATGTTGCTGGTTCTGTAGATGTAGGATTAGGATTTACAATTGATGCGAAAGTAAATGTAAATGGTTCACCCCAATATAAAGTACACAATAGCAAAGGAAAAACATACTATGTAACAGCAAATAAAGCCTATGTGTATGTTAAGTGAAAAAAGAGGCCTACTCTTCATATGAGTAGGCCCTTTTTTAGTTTAGTTAACTCGCTAATCTATTGAATTCCCTCCTATATTAATCATGTATTTAAAGCGCAAAGTATATCACAGCAAAAATTATAAATATATCTTTAAAAATATTGATATAATGTTAATAGAATGTAAAATGCATATAGCTATAAATTAGGAGGAGTGTTCAATGTCAATATCGGCAAGTGAATCCGTTCAAACATCACTAAGTGAATCTGAGAAGTATACGGTTGATAGTGTATTGGATTACATAAAAAGGGAGAATACAAGTTATGCTATCTTATTAGATGGAAAATGGGGAAGTGGGAAAACTTATTTCTGGGAAAATGTATTAAAAGAAGAGGTAACAAAAATAGATAAGAAAATTATTTATGTGTCACTATACGGGGTTAACAGTATAGAGGATATTAATAATAAGATTTTCTTAGGCCAATGGGGAGAGAACGTCCAGAAATTCACTGAGAGCAAATGGGGAGGGAGATTAACAGAGATAACAAAAGCTATGTTAGGAAGTGTGAAAAGCATTGAAATTCCATTTATAAAAACAACAATAGAAGCTCCTGAAATAGATTTTGGACAGTTTATTAATTTTACAAACACGGTTTTGTGTTTTGATGATTTAGAAAGAGCGAGTATAGACATTAATAAGGTATTAGGTTATATAAATAATTTTGTGGAACATGATGGTATAAAGGTTATTTTGATTGCTAATGAAAATGAAATAGAAGCAAAATTAAATGATAAAAATGCTGAACTTAAGATGTTAACAACATGTTTTTATACGGATAAGAAAGGAGAATTCAACCAGGAAAATGACTCTGATTCAGACCAAAAAGAGAAACATATAAATGGCTCCGATTCAGACGAAAAAAAGGTACGTATAAATGAGTTGATTACACGTAATTTAAAAGACTTATTTCAAAAGAATAATGAATATAAAAGGATAAAAGAAAAGCTTATAGGTAAAACATTAACGCTTCAATTAGACGAAAAAGTTCTTATAGAAGACATAGTAAATCAAACATCAAATGAAAAACAGGATCTTCAAAAGTTTCTGGAAGATAATTTAGTTACAATTGAAAATACATACAAGGAAAGTGATAGTAAGAATATTAGGGTTTTAATACAAGCACTTGAAGATTTTGATTTAATTTATCAATATTTTAATGAATGTGGTTATAAAATAGATGGAATACTTAAATCTATATTAAAATTTGTATTAGCAGCGTCATTTGAAATTAAAACTAATGTGAAAAATAATGAGGTATTAGAGAAAATTAATTCACACAAAGATTTTATTGATACAACAGGTTTATCAGGCATAATCAGTGAGGAAGAGAAAGAGTTTCCAAGGGAATTTGAAAAGAAGTATTACAATGAACAAGATATAATCTATCAAAGAGCATTTTTTAAATTTGCGGAAATACTAATAAGAAAAGGAATATTTAACAAAGAATTATTTAAAAGAGAGATGGATAGTTTTCAATTAGAACTAAAAGAAATAGAAATTAAGGATCCACACATAGAGTTTATTAACGGGAATTACTGGTATGTTACTGATGATGAATTTGAGGTATTGGAACGAGATACATATAATAAATTAACAAATGGAGAAATACATTTTGCTTGGTATTTCAGAGCATATCAAACGTATGAATTCTTTAGGAGAAAGGGAATAATCTCCATAGACGAATTAATTTTAAAACAGGAACTTATGGAAGGGTTAAAAAAGGCTGGAGAAAAAGGGATGTACATCGAGTATACATTTACCATGTTTTTATTGGTAGAATTTCGTTATGAAGAAAATTTTGCCGAAGGAAATCTTGACGAGTTTAAAGAAATGATAAAAAAAATAAATGATGGCTTGGGAGTGAAAAAAGAAAAAGAAGATGCACAATTTTTATTTGAATTAATGCGAACGGATTTCAATAGTTTTGTCAGAAAGATGAATGAAAACCAGTTGCATATAAATATACCGTTTTTTGCTCATTGTGATCCGGAAGAATTTTGTGCAACTATAATTAAATTATCAGCAGATAATATTCAAAATATTAGAGGTTTTATAAGAAATAGAAAAGAGTTTGTTGATGAAAATCATTATAGTTACTTACAAATAGAATTGCCTAATTTAAAGAAAATAAAGTGTGGATTGAATACTGAAATTAAATCGCGAAAGATGACACCTAGATTAATATATTTAATGTGGTTGGTAGAAGATATTGAACGATTTGAAGATAAAGTAAAGAATTTAAATAATACAATTCAGTGACTTGTATAAAGGAAAAAAATGCACCCCAATTGTTAGACTGTGTCTGAAAATTGGGGTGCATTTCAACTATTTGGAGCCTGCTTTTTAATTTTTTTACCATATATGTAATGTTTTATCTAACATGAAGTTCTTTCCGTTGTACCCAAAAAGCCTCTCGTGGTTTTATTACTAGTACATCTATAGGACCGCCAACGGTTTTTGGTCGAGTTTGAAATCTCATTGTGTCGATAGTCGTTTTTACAGCATATACAGCGAAATCTATGGAATCCTGTAAGGTGAAGAAATTATATTCTGTAGAGTAGAATGGCAGTTCAGTATATTTCTCTATACCTAATACGTTTCCTTCTTTTTTGTATACAGGATTTAGTAACTTATTTAATGTGTCAGCCTCTCCCATCCAAGAGGTACCTTGATCAGCAGCAAGCTGTTCAAAATTTTGCCTTTTAATATACACCCCATATACCACTTGTTCATTAGTGAGATTTGTGTAACCAGCAACAAAAAAATTGGAATCAGGTACAACGTCAAAGTCGTTAAAATATTTTAGCAATAAATCAGGGACCTCTGAAACACAAGTATCTTTAGTAATATAGTCACCTATAAAGGCTTCTATATAACCTGAAATTGGTACCCCTTTAATATCGGAATCTCCGCAAAATGAAATACCGATATTTCCTGCTAAAAATGTTTTGTAATTAGAATCAGACTGTCCTATAGCTAAATGGATATGTGTGCCGTTACTTTCTCTTTTTGTATTACTAAGCGTAATTCGACTATCACTTGCTAAAACAATACCTTCATTACAATAAACACTTACTATTATTGACATGCGTTTTATCATCCTTTTCGTTTTAAATTTGTACATTATAGTGCTTTTCTTAAACAATCTAAAGCTTCCACTCTACTAAAGTATGTTTCTTGCAACTTCCGCAATTAAAATAACTAGTTCCTTTAGAAACCTTGCGTTTATGATTATAGTTAGGAAATTGTAATTCTTATTTTTTAAATGATGCGTACATCTAATGAAAAGAGAAAAAGCAGAATTGTGAAGAATAATCCAACTATATTGATACCTAAAATAACAGAAAAAATGAAACCAAAAATGCCAAAAACGATGAAGTTTTCCAGCTGAATTTTTCTTTTCCGGAACACTTTTTTGCTTCACTTTAATGCTAAATGTATTACCAATTGCAGTTGGTTTAGTCTCTCTTTTTATTTCTAGGATAATTATACTATAGTTTCAGTCGGGAAAATTATATATAATAATATATTTATTAAATTTAGGTTTCCAAGCAAAATAAACGAGACGGTTTTGTAATAGAAATAATTCGTTTACTCACTAAGAATTTATCAATTGAAAGAGAATATCATTATAGATTAATTCGATGATTTTATTAGCTGAATATTTTTGTGCATTGTTATTAAAATTACCCATTATTATGAAATAAAAAAAAGACCTGAAAGAGTTAGCGGGGAAGTGTAATGTATTTGTGAAGGTGTATATAACAGAAAAAATAAAAAAGTGCTAACAAATTTGCAAACGAACTTGCTAACACCTATACAGAATAGACATAAAATATCGCTGATATGTCATCTTTGAAAATAGCTTTAATCAGTTAAATCACATTTATACGAAATGCTCATAGTAACAGTCTTAATATCAAGAATATAATCATCCAGATATTCCTTTACTTTTAAGACGAAAACGAGGCATGATATTGATTTCTACCTCAGAGTTTGCGTCAAATAATAAAAAAATACGGTTTGTAAAACTAAAAATACAACAAGCTACAACCGGCATGAAATGGATTAAGATATTTAGAAATTTAAAAGATGATTTTCAAATAGGGGGAGAGGTGGATTTAGACCATATTCTCCAATATCCGAAAGATTATATTGTAGGAGAAAATAAAAGGGTGTTATTTCCATACAATGAGAGAATTTATAAAGTTCAAGGTACTAAAATAGAACCGGGTATAACAGTAAAGGAAAGAGAGTATTTATTTAAAGAATTTCAGCGTAAATTCTCTTATTTCACAATACTTCCAGAATGTAAAAAGGTAGCAACAAATAACAAAAATGAATTATTTCCTTTATTTGCACCAAAAGGATTAGAGACATTAACATTAGAAGTTTGGTCTGAAAATATAGCGCTGGAAATAGAACAAGCATTACTTGATAGCGAAATTGTTTTGACTAAAGTTGGTGAAAATTCGTATGTATTGAATACAGATTTTCCAGTGTTATTAAAGATTGTGAGATACAATATTGAAAAGGTGTTACAAAATCCATATAAAATGCAATATTGCCAAAAATATAAAACAAATCTTGTAGATGATGTTAAGAAAGCTGTCTATGCTACCGCGGGTAAGCGCAGTGATGCGACATTAGCATTAATCGCAATGAAAGATTGTGATGGACGCGAAAAAATTGATCCAAAACAAATCATTAGAGAGGGATTTGCACGAACAAACCGTATTTCAACATTTATTAATTTATTTATAGGACAAAATGTATCTCGTAAAACAATTGTAAATAGTGTTTTTAGTCTATTAGAACAAAAAGGATTTTTGAGGCGTAGTTGGAATAAGATAAATTTACCTTGTACATATGTTAGTTTATCAATTGAACGAATATCGAAATTCGATTTCTTACCTATTTTTTCAAAAATAAAAGGAAAAGAAATTTTATATAAATTATATGGGAGTACAGAGTGGCAAACGATTGATTACGTATTATTAAATATAAATAAACATAATGCATTTTTACCACAACCATCAAAGAGAAATGATATGGGGGCTCTTTTTAAACAATATGTTTTCGAAACATTAATGGAAATTGTACAATATGCAAAAGAACAAAATGAACAAGTTTACTTCATTGTAGATGCAAATTTGAGAAAATGTTGGATAAAAGAGTTACAAAATAAAGAAATTAATATAGATATTTTACCTGATATTGTTCCAGAGGTGTTAAAGGTTCCAAATTTAAATATTATTAGAATAAATACAGGTTTTGATGTACCAAGTTACGGTGTAATAGAATCTGATGATGCTCTAGATAGCATTGGCTTATATGCAGATCAAAAAGGGATGTATTATAGCACTGGTGAATATTCACTTAATTGTAGTGGGATTTTTCAGCGATATATACTTGAAATTTTACCATTGGGTGTAAAACCTGTAGAAAGGGATTATATCGCTAAAATGATACATTACATGTGCTGTAATTCTAGTATGCTTTCGAAAAAGAATGTACACATGACATATTCCGTACATATGGAAAAAGTAATGAAGACTTATATTACTGACATAGATGCAAGAGAGTTTAAAGAATTTGATGATGAATTGGATGTAGATGTAGTAAAGGTAGAAAAGAAAGATTCAATTACTCTACTTTAAATACTAGTAAACAAATCCTGCTCGTTATATCGATCAGGATTTGTCATTTTTTTATGTAAATAAGGATATCCTTTGTCAAGTATCTTTTCGTTTACATATTTACTTTATGTGCAGACAGGATTAATATGTTTTTTAGAAATACAAAAACTATATCATATGGAAAAAGATTTTTATTAATTGAAAAAATTTGAAAGGAATGGGGAATTGTGAAGAAATTAGATGTGCTCTTAATGCTATTGAGCGGCCTCTTTCCAATTGCAGGACTTACAAAGCAAATCCCTCTAGAACAATCTATATATATTGGAGGGCTTTTATTTTTTACTAGTTTCGGTAGTTATTTTGCTAAAAAGATGTATTCACGTATATGCAGCTGGATAGCGTATGCGCCATTTATAACATTACTGTTAGTTATTTGGCACCAGGATATTTCAACAAGTTCAATCATAGCAAATGCGAAAATTGCTGCATGTGTCGCGTTAATTCCATGTTTATTCCGTTTTCGTACATATGGACTTACTTTGGGCTTATTCTCATTATGGGCCGCTTTACTATGGGATATAAAAGAAGTACAGTCGTTAGTCATACTTGAACGCATAACGAGTTTAATGACAAGCCATTATGTATATATATTACTATTAATTGGAGGACTTGTATTAGGAGGATTACTTGCGATGTTCATTCACCGCAAAGAGAAAGATAATCAAGAAAATATAAATCTACTTGGACCAAAAAAGAAACGCAAAAGATTATCAATTAAGATTCGACTTCCAAGATTGCCGAAATTAAAGATGAAACTATTTAAGTTTGGTGGGAAAGAATCTAAAAGTAAAATGCCAGAAAAGAACCATGAGTATAAGTACGAAGAACCAGTTGCAACATATGAAATGACAGAGCAAATAGATCCATACAAAGAAAATGCAGTTCAAGGTCAAACAAGGATGGAACGCCGAAGAAATAGGTATAATGCATAATGAAGTTTAATAACCCCGTAATGACTTATCTTAATATTGATAAATCATTACGGGGTTTTTTATGTAATTAAATGAAGGTTGCTAATGAAAGGGGAATAGCATATTTTATAGATGAGTAGTTAAATAAAATAAGGGGAGGATAAAATGCTTATTATTACATATATATCTGTTTGTATATTATTCTTAGTTAGTTTTTTACATGTATATTGGGCTTTCGGAGGTAATTGGGGGACAAATAGTGTTATTCCAACTAAAGCAGGGGAAAAGGCGTTTACACCTCATGCCGGAATGACATTGGTCATTGCATTATTATTAAGTATGGCAGCAATAATTTTGTTGCAACAAGCAAAAATTGTTCATTTTGAAGTTCCTAATGTTATTATTCAAGTCGGTTCCTGGATTTGTATGATCGTCTTTTCTATTAGAGTAATTGGTGAGTTCAATTATTTTGGTATCTTTAAACGACAAAAAGATACACACTTTGCTAGAATGGATACCGGTTTATATATTCCACTTTGTGCATTGTTATCTTTATCTTTCTTATTAACAATAATTTTGTGAGTAAATAAAAGTAGTTTCTTTTCTCAAAATACATGTAAACGTGAGAAATCTAAGAGTAAATAAAAAGGATGTAAGCGCATTCTTGTCGAAATGTAAATTATTATGAAAGGCGGTGACACTATGAAGTATGTAAAAGTTAGTATGAATGGTGGAAGTGAACACAAATTCTCAATGACTTTAGATCGGTTTGAAGAACTTATTACTACAGAGAATGGGATATTAGAAAATAAATTAGTATGTATTGAAAATGTAATGATTAATCCTACTAATATATCTTCTGTAGTTGAAAAAATTGGTGTACCGGCTAAGTTTATGGAAGCTTAAAATGTTAGATAAAAAACATCCATTGGGGATGTTTTTTAATTTATAAATATGATAATCGTACAGTAAATATTTGAGTAAATTTTATAGCAATGACTATGCATATATTAAGTACCTGAACATGTTGCATAATATATGCACGAAATAATAAGTACAAGCATATATTATGTAGTAGGACAAGATCTTCGTGTCCTATTTAATACTCAGAAAAAACCTCTAATCACATAAGAGCATCCAATTGCAGGGTGCTCTTATTTTTTATGAAAATCTACTACGAGCCTTATTTTATAGTAGGATGCAATAATAAAGGGCTATTTTGAAATAGTGTTTTTTAGCCTTTAATTTTAAATTTATCTTTAACGTTAATAAATATTAAAAATAATATGATAGCAGAAATTAAGTTAGATAGGTAGAAATCTTGATGAAACAGTAGTTCGAAGATGACATAGAAAGTAACGAATAAGGCGATAGCAGGTAGTATGCAAATAAATATAAATCTCCAATTTTTTAAGTAATGTTTATAATTTGTAAGTACTTTATCCATAAATATAGCTCCTATATTTTTGTTTTTATATAATTATACATTTAGATACAAGGATTTTCAAAGTAAAAATATTTAGCAATTCAAAAATATAAGAAGAGCTTTTGTTAAAAATCCAGATTGCTGTAGTAATCTGGATTTGACTTTAAAGAACTATACTAAAATGATACACTATAATCTACGTTATTTTTGAAATGAATAGAGGGATTTGTGTGATAGATAAAATTAAAAATGCTGTAGAGGATATGTATGAAGATGAGGCTAAAGATTTACTTCAAAGTATTCTCATACAGTTAAACTTATTAGAAGAAAACTATAGTGAAGATACAATTAAAAATTTGATGGATATTCCGAAACAATTAACAAGTAATCCTACTTATAAAAGGAATGTAAAAGAAAGTACGCACGTACATATTGCTTTTGATGATTCAACGGCTGGTTGCTTAAAATATATGTTAAGTCAAGAAGAATTATTTGAAGAGAGTGTTGTTGCTTTTTCGGAATTTTTTTCAATTGGACCGATATATAGGTTGCATACGAATGAGGGGCAACTAGCAAGACAGAAGTGGTTAATAAATAACTTAACTGCTTATGATAGTTATTTTGAAGAAGAATATTTATTAAGATTTATAGCAACTATAGAAGAACTACATACTATTCCTGTTGAAACGCCTATTACAATTTGGAGGGCTGATAATGCACATGAACATGTAGGTCTAAGTTTTGTAATAGCACAATTAAAGGATAAGAAAAACATTCGAATAATTAATACGTCTGAAGCAAGCAGAGAAATATTAAAACAAGAGTATGATATTCGTGGCACGGGAGAATTACCACCTGAAAGTTTAGCTCTATTCCAAAAAAGTTTTATAAAGTTACCTTATTTAACTGAAGAGAAGCGCATGAAGTTTGAACATGAGTGGAATAGATTATCGGAAAGCATAGAATGTTTAAGAGTGTGGAAAGAAAATGAAGTGCATTTTGTACAAGAAGATTATTTTGATCAATTTATAATTGAATGCGCGAAAAGTGTGGGTGCTGATCGAGAGTTCCTCAAAGCTCCTAGAGTAATTGGTGAAGCACTTGGTCTTGTTGAACAATTGGTTGGAGATACTTTCTTAGAATATCGCTTGAAACAATTAATTAAACAAGAAGTATTTGAATTTGAAGGTTCGTTAGATGAAATGCGTTTTTATAGTGTGAAGTTAAGGAGATGATAAAAATATTCTATTTTTGAAAAACTCGTATTTTTAATAATACGAGTTTTTTAAGTTGAATTTGGGCTATACATAAGCTTCCCAGAGAGGGCATATCACATATGAATGATAAAGGTAATGAATGATAAAGGTAATGAATGAAAAGAAGGTGATTTGTTAATATGTATAACCAACAAAATTATCCATATGATCAAGCGATGTATTATAATCCACAAAACTACGGGTATGAACCTACAAATGAAGTGAGAGATATTGAACAAGAAGATTACAGACCAGATGATGCGGAGGATGCTCCAACGTCACCACCACCGTCACAAGCGCCATCGTTACCGTCTACATTTGCTTCTCCAGCACAACCAGGCAATATGAAATCATGGATGTGTAACTGTTTAGGAAGATGGGGCTATTTACGTTTACATCGTCCTGGACCTTTTGGAAGGGATTTATGGTTCTTTCCGACTGAAGTGAGAAGAAGCGGAGTATCAGGTTACACTTGGCAAGGTGGTCGTCGTCGTAAAGTAAGTTATCGCTATCAACAAATTAGTAATTTTATGTGCTTCGCATAAAGAGAAGTGGGAGAGTAAAACGATTGTACTCTCTCACTTTTTTATTTTTCAATATACGAAGTAAGATTTCCATTGAAAATTTACAATTTTCGCGTTTTTATTAGAGTATAATGCATATGTTGGTTGGTTTTCAAAAACAAATGAGAGTGAGGGAATACAATGTCAATGAAAAACAAAGTTGGGTTAAGCATAGAGGATGGCATTAATTTAGCTTCAGCTCAGTTTAAAGAAGATGCGTATGAAATTTATAAAGAATCTAGAAAAATGCAACCTATCTTATTTGTGAATAAAACTGAACTAGGTGCGGAATGGCTTATCACAAGATATGAAGATGCCTTACCGCTTTTAAAAGACAGTCGCTTAAAAAAAGATCCAGCCAATGTATTTTCTCAAGATGCATTGAATGTGTTTCTTACCGTTGACAATAGTGATCATTTAACTACTCATATGTTAAATTCAGATCCACCTAACCATAATCGTTTACGATCACTCGTACAAAAAGCTTTTACACCGAAGATGATCACGCAATTGGAAGGAAGAATACAGGATATTGCAGATGATTTGTTAAATGAAGTCGAGCGAAAGAATTCATTAAATCTTGTTGATGATTATTCATTCCCTTTACCGATCATTGTAATAAGTGAAATGCTCGGTATTCCAAAAGAAGATCAAGCGAAATTTAGAATTTGGTCTCATGCTGTCATTGCTTACCCAGAAACACCAGAAGAAATAAGAGAAACTGAAAAGCAACTATCTGAGTTTATTACATACCTTCAATATTTAGTTGATATTAAACGAAAAGAGCCAAAAGAAGATTTGGTGAGTGCTTTAATACTTGCAGAGAGTGAAGGACATAAACTTAGCGCTCGGGAACTATATTCAATGATAATGTTACTAATTGTGGCGGGACACGAGACGACAGTGAATTTAATTACAAATACGGTATTAGCACTTCTTGAAAATCCAGATCAATTACAGTTATTGAAAGAAAATCCAAAATTAATTGATGCCGCTATTGAGGAAGGATTACGATATTATTCTCCAGTTGAGGTTACAACTTCAAGATGGGCAGATGAACCTTTTCAAATTCATGATCGAAAAATTGAAGAAGGAGATATGGTTGTCATTGCCTTAGCTTCTGCAAACCGTGATGAAACTGTATTTGAAAACCCAGAAGTATTCGATATTACTCGGGAAAATAATCGCCATATTGCCTTTGGTCATGGTAGCCATTTCTGCTTAGGAGCTCCACTTGCGAGGTTAGAAGCAAAGATTGCTATTACTACTTTGTTTAATCGAATGCCTGAACTACAAATAAAAGGGAACCGTGAAGAAATTAAATGGCAAGGTAATTATTTAATGCGTTCTTTAGAGGAATTGCCTTTAACTTTCTAGAATAGTTAAAAGTAGACATGCATACATCGAAAATGATTTACATAGAGTATGTATGTGTTATTTAAATTCGAAACGGAAGGGTGAAGACATCCCAATGATCAACTAATTCTATTTGTAAGAGATCTTCGTTAAAAAACGAAATATTCTTCTGAATAGGGTTAGTCTGTACATTTATAGAAAAGGGATGTATTTCGCTCTGCGAATATATAGTCTTTTTATATGATTTGTGCTGCCTCCTGTTCAGAACATGAAATAGGAGGCTTTTTTATGTCGACAAATGTAGTAACGAAACAAAACAATGGGGTATCACAAGTATTAAAAAATCGGTTTGTACAAGGGATTTTAGCATCAGCATTATTTTTACAAATAGGAATATGGGTTCGAAACTTTGCGGTATTACTATATGTAATGGAAATGACAAAAGGTGATGCTTTTGCTATTTCAATGATTTCAGTTGCTGAATTCGCTCCAATTTTTATTTTTTCATTTATTGGCGGTACTTTTGCTGATAGGTGGAAGCCAAAGAAGACAATGATATGGTGTGAAACGTTAAGTTCCATTTCAGTATTCGCTGTATTAATTACGCTTATGTTTGGAACGTGGAAAATTGTGTTTTTTGTGACACTCATCTCTGCAATCCTTTCACAGTTTTCACAACCATCTGGAATGAAGTTGTTTAAACAACATTTATCAACGGAACAAATTCAATTAGCAATGTCTATATATCAAACGATATTTGCAATATTTATGGTATTAGGACCAATCCTAGGGACATTTATCTTTCATAGTTTTGGAATTTACATTTCAATCATCATAACAGGTATCTCGTTTTTACTTGCGGCAGTTGTATTGTTATTTCTTCCGAAAGATCTTGAAAACGACGTAGAAAAGAAAGATATCACTCTGCTGCAGGAGATGAAGGATGGTATTAAGTATGTCAAAAAGAAAAAAGCGTTAACTTTGCTAGGGCTCTGCTTTATGGCTGCAGGACTAGGTATAGGATTAATTCAACCATTAGGTATATTTATTGTGACTGAGCAGCTAGGATTATCAAAAGAGAGTTTACAGTGGCTACTAACAGTTAATGGTGCGGGAATGATTGTTGGCGGAGCATTAGCAATGGTATTTGCGAAAAACGTTGCTCCGCAAAAGATGTTAATTATCGGTATGCTTGGTCAAGCAATTGGTATTGGCATTATAGGATATTCTACAAATTTATGGGTGACACTTACTGCGCAGCTTTTTAGTGGTTTAGCTCTTCCTTGTATCCAAATTGGTATTAATACGCTTATTATTCAAAATAGCGATACTGATTTTATAGGTCGTGTAAATGGTATTTTAAGTCCGCTTTTTACCGGTTCAATGGTGGTAACGATGAGTATTGCCGGTTCTTTAAAAGAGATGTTTTCATTAAGTATGATGTATGAAGGGACGGCTTTACTTTTTATAATTGGATTATTGTTTATTTTACCTATATACAATTTAAAGCCAGTAATAGTGGTGGAAAGTGAAATAAGTGGTAAAGGAAGTGCCGTACAAAATGAATCCTAATCCAAATGTTAAATACCCTATTGAAGGAAATCAAAACGTTCAATTTATAAAAAATACAATAACAAAACCTAATATACTTGTTGGTGACTATTCTTATTATGATGCGAAAGATGGAGAAACATTTGAAGATCGAGTATTACATCATTATGAATTTCTTGGGGATCGCCTTACTATTGGAAAGTTTTGTTGTATTGCATCTGGAGTTAACTTTATTATGAACGGAGCGAATCATCGGATGGATGGATTTTCGGCATATCCATTTAATATCTTTGGAAATGGGTGGGAGAAGTATACACCTAGTTTGTCTGATTTACCTTACAAAGGCGATACAGTTATAGGAAATGACGTTTGGATTGGTATGGACACAACTATTATGCCCGGAATAAAAATAGGAGATGGTGCAATCATTGCAGCTAAATCTGTTGTGACTAGAGACGTCGCACCATATACAATTGTTGGTGGAAATCCAGCAAATAAAATAAAAGAGAGATTTTCAAATGAAATAATAGAAGAATTATTACAAATTCAATGGTGGCATTTTGACATTGAAAAAATAACTGAAAATATAGATGTGATTGTACGAGGAGATATTGAACCATTAAGAAAGCTAAAAAGGGAATAAAAAATGCATGACAAAGAGTATCATACCTCCGAATTTTGTTAATGATAATAGAACAAGGAGGTGTGATACTATGGCACAAGACGTTTTATGTGAAGTAAATAACTGTAAATTTTGGGCGAACGGTAATAAATGTAGTGCAGAGGCAATTTACGTAGTAAGTCATAAAGGTAAACATGCATCTACAACGGAAGAAACAGATTGCAAAACTTTCGATCCAGAAGTGTAAATGTTTGAAGGGTGGCCAAATCGTGGTTGCCCTTTTATTAATTATAGTATTGATAATAAATATCATTTTCATTCATTGTTTTTAACTTTTCTTGTTATTTTTTCATATTTTTTTCATAAGTGATGTAATCCAACTCAATTCATGTTCAATTCGTGATTTACTAAATTCAATGACTTCAGTAATAAAAGATGAGGTAACATCTAGAGACTGAATAGCAGTAAGCTGATTATATAGTACGTTTTGACGTACAGTCAAAATCTCTTTTCTATCCTCATAGTCAAGTTTTTCAAATAGCGCAATACGAACAAGAAATTCTGTATTGTTTGTCGCAAGTTTTTCGGGAAACTCTCGTAACATTTCAGAAAAAATTTCTTCTCCTGTTTCTGTTATATCGTACATATTTCGGTTTGGTTTTCCGACTTGTTTATGTATTTTTTTCGTTATAGCACCCATATTTTCAAAGCGCCGAAGGGCAGGATAAAGCATGTTGTGATTTAATTCGAAATTTTCACCTAAACGATTTTGAACATTTTTTTTAATTTCATATCCATGTTTTGGTCCTGTCGTTAATTCTGCTAGTAGTAAAATGTCAACGTACATAAAAATCCCCCTTATATATTTCTCAAGTTCTCTAATGAAAAATCCCCTTTGGTATATGTTAAAATAACATATGATAGTTTATACAACTTTGGACTGCCGACCTATCACTTTTATTGTAAAAGAAAAGGGAGGAAAGAACTATGGCTTCACCTGAAAATGTTATTTTAGTTCATGAAATTTCAAAGCTGAAAACAAAAGAAGAATTATGGAATCCATATGAATGGTATCGTTTGATGAGGGATAATCACCCAGTTCATTATGATGAAGAGCAGGATGTATGGAATGTTTTTTTATATGATGATGTAAATCGTGTATTATCAGATTATCGCTTATTTTCAAGTAGAAGGGAGCGCAGACAATTCTCAATCCCTCCTTTAGAAACTAGAATAAATATAAACTCTACAGATCCACCAGAACATCGCAATGTACGTTCCATTGTTTCTAAGGCATTTACTCCAAGAAGTTTAGAACAGTGGAAACCTCGAATACAGGCTATCGCAGATGAACTTGTACAACATATCGAAAAATGTAGTGAAGTTAATATCGTTGAACAGTTTGCTGCACCTTTACCTGTTACCGTTATTTCCGATTTATTAGGAGTCCCAACAACAGATCGTAAAAAAATTAAAGAATGGTCTGATATTTTATTTATGCCGTATAGTAAAGAAAAGTTTAATGACCTGGATGCCGAGAAAGGGATAGCATTACATGAATTCAAAGCATACCTTCTACCGATTGTTCAGGAAAAGAGATATCATTTAACCGATGATATCATTTCTGATTTAATTCGAGCTGAATATGAAGGCGAAAGATTAACCGATGAAGAAATTGTAACCTTTTCATTAGGTTTACTAGCGGCTGGGAATGAAACCACTACAAATTTAATTATTAATAGCTTTTATTGCTTTTTAGTAGATTCACCTGGAATTTATGAAGAGTTAAGAAAAGAACCTAACTTAATTTCAAAAGCGATTGAGGAAGTATTACGCTATCGCTTTCCTGTTACATTGGCCCGGAGGATTACAGAGGATACAAATATATTTGGTCCTTTCATGAAAAAGAATCAGATGATTGTTGCGTGGGTTAGTGCAGCGAATTTAGATGAGAAAAAATTTTCACAAGCCTCTCAATTTAATGTACATCGAACAGGAAATGAAAAGCATTTAACCTTTGGGAAAGGTCCTCACTTTTGCTTAGGAGCACCACTTGCACGTTTAGAAGCTGAGATTGCATTAACTACCTTTATAAATGCTTTTGAAAAAATAGAGCTATCTCCATCTTTCTGTTTAGAAAAATGTATATTGGAAAATGAACAAACATTAAAATACTTACCTATTCGATTGAAAGCCAAATAAAAATCTTAACAAGGTGCATACATTTGCATCTTGTTTTTTTTGTTTCTCAATTGTGAGTTTTCGGCAATTACCTTAATATGGAATTGTATAAAACGTAGAGGAGGATTCTTATGTTGACTTGTAATGGAAGTAAATCATTTCAAAAGTTTATTAAAGGTGTTACAGATCTTATGGAAAACGGTTTATTTGAAGAAGAAATAGTGTGTGGCATTGAAAAATTACTAGAAGAACTTTTAGAAAAGAAAACATGGCTTCCGTTAGAAAAACAGAAGGCCAATTTGACCCAATATGCAAGACATTTATTGTATGAAGATCCGCTCAAACGTTTTGAAGTACTAGCTCTCGTATGGAAAGATGGACAATCTACACCTTTACATGATCATGACGGCACATGGGGAGTAGAAGGCGTTTTTTCAGGAAGGATAATGGTGCAGAACTTTATACAAACGAAACAACTTGGAAATTCACTTGTTTATTTAACACATACAGGAAATCTTTATTTGGGAGAAGGAGAAACTGATAAAGTAATTCCACCAGCAGATTGTCATATTCTTGAAATTAGCGAAAATGAAAGCGTTATTACGATTCATGTCTATGGAAAACGATTAGAAAAGTTTAAAGTATATATCCCAACTGAAGAAAAAAACGTGTACATGTGTGAGACAAAATACATTAGTTATAATTCATAGTTTAAAATCCAAAGCTTTTTTAAAAAGAAAAGCTTTGGATTTTATTTTTAATTATTTCTTGACCTGAAACGCTTTTCATAAATTATAAATAAGAAGTACCTCACGAGGATTGTATGGAAACGATACCTAATAATTAATTAGAACTCGTGTATTTATAGAAAGTGGTGAAGAAATAATGAAATTAATCGCAATTGATTTAGATGGAACTCTTCTTTCGGGGAATAAAATGATAAGTAAAGAAAATGCAGAAGCAATTCGAACATGTCAAGAAGCTGGCCATGTTGTAGCAATTTGTACAGGACGTTCTATTGTTGACATTGAGCGATTATTGTTAGAAGTTAATTTAGAGTGTCCAATCATTGCGGAAAATGGGGCTCTTATATATAAAGATAAAAAAATGATGAAGAGATATCCAATTCAAAATATGCAGGCACTTGAAATTGTAGAATATCTTGAAGAGAATGGTTTATATTATCAGCTTTATACTGATAAAGGTGTGTATGTACCGGATTATGGAGTAGAGAGTGTACGTAATGAAATTGAGTATGTGAAGAATTCAAAAGAAAATTTCGACTTGAAAGAGTTAGAAACAATCGCAGCATTATATCTTGAGCATACAGCGTTTCATAGTGCGGAAAGTTGTAAACCAATTGTAGAAACAGATATACATGTGCATAAACTATTACCATTTTCTTATGATATTGAGAAATTAAAAAAACTAAAAGAAACATTTCTTCATAATACAGATTTAGCAATTACATCTTCATATTGGCACAATTTAGAGATTAATCATCGAGATGCTCAAAAAGGGAATGGATTATATACTTTAGCAGAACATCTTAATATTCCGGTTGAAAACACTGTAGCGATAGGTGATGGACTAAACGATGTTTCTATGATGGAAAAAGCGAATATATCAATTGCAATGGGAAATGCAGTTGAAGAAATAAAAGCAATGTGTAAATACGAAACGTTATCAAATGAAGAACATGGTGTGGCACATGCTTTATATAAATATGTAATGTAATTAAAAAAAGAAAAAAGAATCCAAATGGATTCTTTTTTCTTTTTTATTAGGGGTAAGGTATTCTATGGGATTCATAGAAGCCTTATTACATTTTATTATATAGAATATATTGGAATAAATGTGTATATTTTTCATAAAAATTGTGAATATTTTATGAACTTTATACTTATTGCATGTTTATACCGCTATTAGTGACGCGTATGACTCTCAAGTGAAAATTCAGTGAATGTAAGGAGGAATTCAAGTTACCTAGACAATAAATGAGGAATGAACGAAATATATTCTTTTCTTGTTTTAATTGAAAAATAAAATTTGTTCGAATAATTATTCTACAGCTATATACCTACACTAGCTTTCTTCGTATAATGGAGAAGTATGAATTTTAGATTTGTATTAATTTTACATATTGAGGTGAACAAAGAATGAATTCGCGGCTAATGGAACTTATTGATGTGAGTACAATAGAAACCATGGCAGAACAATTTTATAAATTAACTAACATATCACATCAACTTCTTGATGCTGAAAAAGAGTGTGTTTTTTCATTCGGAATGAATGAGATAAAAAAGAGTAAACTTCCAAAGATTGAAATCCCCATTTTCTTATACAATCAACATTTAGGATCTTTTGTTGTATGGTCCAAAAAAAGTGAAATTTTCAGTTGTCAAAAATACTTTGAAATGCTCTCAAGTTTAATTTTAGATGGTGCAATAAAAGTATTTCAAAGTAAAAATACAACGTTGCTTTCTCGGAAAGAGGAGGAACTACATACGATTTTACAAAACATGCCTGTTATGGTCGATGCGCTTGATTATAATGGAGATTTTGTTTTGTGGAACCGAGAATGCGAAATCGTAACAGGTTATACCGCTGAAGAAATAATTGGAAATCCAAATGCACTGCAATTATTGTATCCTGATCATAATTATCGCCATCAAATACAAAAGAAATTTTTAACTTGTGGAAAAAATTTCAGAGATTGGGAAATGCACTTAACATGTAAAAATGGTGAAATCAAAACAATAATGTGGTCGAATATATCAGAACAGTTTCCTGTAACAGGATATAGTTATTGGGCTGTTGGTGTAGATATTACGCATTTAAAAGCGATAGAAGAGCAGTTAAAACAACAAACATCTGAACTGGAATTAATTTTTAAAGCTTTACCAGATTTATGTTTCTTAACAGAAGATGATGGCACGATTATTGATTACAAGGCAGGATCTCCTACGAAGTTTTACGTACCCGCAGAAGCTTTTATGGGAAAAAAGTTTTACGAAGTATTACCATCTTCAGTAGCACAGCAGTTTCAGGAAGCCATTAATCAAGTGAAGGAAAAAGGAACGAATGTAATTGTAGAATATCCACTCACACTTAATGGAAGTATTGATTTCTTTGAAGCTAGGTGCTTACCATTATTACGTGATAAAATTATGATTATTGTACGCGACATTACAGAGCGAAAAAAGACAGAAGAATTGTTAAACAAATCAGATACGCTTGCAGCAATTGGTCAATTAGCAGCTGGCGTGGCTCATGAAGTAAGAAATCCTTTAACTGTAATTAAAGGTTTTATACAGTTATTCCAAATTAATAAAGAAGATCAAGAAAGATATTTTGATCTTATGCTTTCTGAAATTGAAAGGATAGAAGCAATCCTACAAGAATTTCTATCAATCGCTAAAACAGATGAGATAAATACAGAAAAGAAAAATATTTATCAAATTTTTAAAAATGTCGTATCGTTAATGAATACAAAAGCAATTATGACAAATATTCAAGTTGAACTTTTTACGGGTGACAAAGATATAATTATTGAATGCTCAGAAAATCAATTGAAACAAGTATTTATTAATATTTTGCAAAATTCAATCGAAGCTATGCCAAATGGTGGGGGAATTTCAATTCACATAAAAGAAATAAATGATGATGGTGTCATTATTCATGTAATAGATGAAGGAATAGGAATACCTGAAGAAAGAATTAAGAGATTAGGTGAACCTTTTTATAGTACGAAAGAAAAAGGGACTGGTATTGGATTAATGTTAAGTTATAAAATTATTGAAAGTCATCAAGGGACAATTAGTATCATGAGCGAGGTTGGGGTCGGGACAACAGTAACTATTTACTTACCGAAAGTACTAAATAAACAATCTCTTTCTAATTGTGACGACAAATGTATAGCGATACGCACTAGTAGTAATTCTTAAATCAATTAATACCCAATAACAAAGCGATTAGTGAAAACTAAACTTTTTGTTATTGGGTATTTTTTATATTTAATTTAGTAAACTTTACCTTTTCTTTACCTTTGTTTTAATTTCTATTAAGTTTTAAACATTATATTAATATTTGTACAAAGCAATGTATAGAAATTGTACATTACTTTTAATATAGAAATGTGATTATTATTTGGAATATTATAAGGAGGAGATTATGACAAGGTGAAAAAGCAAGAGAAGAAAAGTGGTAGAGTAGTACCTCTCCGGTTAAATATTTTATTCCTTTGTGTATTTTTATTATTTTCTGGCATTATTATTCAGTTAGGGAAAGTGCAAATTTTTGATGGAGAAACATATAAAAATGAAGTAGAGAAGAGAGAAAATGCAACCGTGGGCCTTTCTGTACCACGTGGGAAAATATTTGATCGTGAAGGAAATCCAGTAGTTGATAATAAGTCTTTACGTACGATTACATATACAAAGGTGAAAGGTGTAAAACAAGAAGAAATATTAAAATCAGCAAGACAACTTGCAGACATTATTGAAATGCCACAAGAAGATATTGATAAGTTAACTGAGACTGATAAGAAAGACTTTTGGATGCAATTAAATCCAGAACTTGCTCAAGACTTAGTATCCAAAAAAGAAATAGATAAGTTCCGAAATAAGGATATTACCGGAAAAGAGCTAGACAAAAAAATAGAAGATTTAAAAAGGAAGCGCGTTACAGATAAAAATCTTCAAGAACTAACAGCTAAAGATATAGAAGTGTTAGCTATTAAAAGTAAAATGACCTCAGGCTTTCAAATGGCACCTCAAATTATTAAAAAGGACGTTAGTGAACAGGAATATGCGGTGATTAGTGAAAATTTAGCGAACCTTCCAGGGGTAGATGCATCAGTTGATTGGGAGAGAATCTATGTAAATGATGGTCTATTCCGTTCTGTCCTTGGTAACGTTTCAAATGCTGATGAAGGATTGCCACGTGAAAGATTAGATTATTATTTAGTGCGTGATTATAGTCGAAATGATAGGGTCGGCAAAAGTTATATCGAACAGCAATACGAAGATGTACTTCATGGTACAAAAAAAGAAGTAAGAAGCATTGCTGATAAACAAGGAAATACTATTAGAACGGAAACTGTTACTGAAGGGAAAAGCGGTAAAAATTTAACTTTAACAATAGATATGGAATTGCAAAAAAAAGTAGAGGAGAGCATAGAAAAAATATTAAAACAATATAAAGGATCAGAATCAATGTTAGACCGTGCTTTCGTAGTGATGATGAATCCAAAAAATGGTCAAGTATTATCAATGGCTGGGAAAAAGCTTGTAGAAAAAGACGGGAAAATGGAAGTAGAAGATTACGCTTTAGGCACGCTGACTAGTTCTTATGAGCTTGGATCCACGGTTAAAGGTGCGACAGTGTTAACAGGGTTTGAAACAAATGCAATAACTCCTGGAACACATTTTTATGATGCACCTATGAAGTTTAAAGGAACTAAGGAGAAGAAGTCTTGGAAAAATTTTGGTGATATAGACGATCTAAGAGCGTTACAAGTATCTTCAAACGTTTATATGTTTAATATAGCATTAAAAATTGCTGGAGTGGATTATGTGAAAAATAGTTCACTAGATATTAAACAAGAATATTTTGATAAAATGAGGTATTATTTCAGGCAATTTGGATTAGGCGTACAAACTGGTATTGATTTACCAAATGAAACTGCAGGACAAATTGGAAGAAAAGATAATCAGCCTGGTTTCTTATTAGATTATTCTATTGGACAATATGATACGTATACACCACTTCAGCTTGCACAATATATTTCGACTATCGCAAATGGAGGGTATCGAATGAAACCGCAAATTGTTCAAGAAATTAGAGAACAAACCGTTCAAAAAGATGAGGTTGGTAAAGTAGTACAATCAATAGAACCCGTTGTTTTAAATAGAATCGATATGAAACAAGAATATATTAATCAAGTAAAAGAAGGATTTAGAAAAGTATTTCAAGAAGGAGATGGAACGGGAGTAAGAGCGTTCCAAAAAGCACCATATAAACCAGCTGGTAAAACAGGGACCGCACAAACTGTATATGGTGGAGAAAATGAAATTGGGCGAAATGCGAAAGGCGATCGTAGAGAATGTTATAACTTAACATTGGCTGGATATGCGCCATATGATGATCCAGAAGTAGCATTTTCTATTGTAGTACCGTGGGTTGAAAATGATAAATCGGGCATTAACTCCGACATTGGAAAAGAAGTTTTAGATGCTTATTTTGATTTGAAAAATAAGCGATTAACTGGTGAAGCGCCAAAAACAGATAACTCTAAAGAGAATTAAAATGGACGAAACGTCTCTAGCATTCATGTGAACTAGAGGCGTTTTTATCTGGGAATAGATTGGAAATGAGGTATATATGAAGCTGTTTATTCTAAAATATTGGAGGAACATATGTATCTACATCTTAATTATAATAGGGGTTATTTTTATTAATAAGTCATTTTTATTTTGTATGGTAGAAGGAATTTCGATGCAACCTACTTTAAATGAAAAAGATTATATACTTGTTAATAAGGCAAACGTCTGTTTATCGTCTTTTCATCATGGGGATGTTGTCATCATAAAAAAAGAAGACGAGCCTACTTACTATGTGAAACGAATTATTGGATTATCGGGGGATAATATACAATTAAAAGAGGATGAGGTATATATTAACGGTAAAAAGCGTGATGAGTCGTATATACATTTAGATATGTTACAAGTATCCAATCGTTTTTCAAATTTTAGAGAAATAAACGTTCCTACGCATAAATTATTTGTGTTAGGTGATAATCGTAATCATAGTAAAGATAGTAGGAATACACTTGGACTTATTGATGAGTCAAATATAATAGGTAAGGTAGAAATGGTATTTTATCCATTTGATCATATAAAATGGATAAAATAATTCTATTAACGATTCACATTTTATAAAATAAATCATATATTGATAGCATAGGACAAGCAGAAAAGTTTGTTCTAACCTCACAGAACACTCCTTATCACGGTTAGGCATCTACATAGGTAGATGCTTTTTTTATGTTGATGACTAAAAATTATTTATCAACATAATGTAGCAAGCATTTTAGGACTATTAGGGGACGATTATATGTACAAATAACAGTATGCTTAATTAAAACAGTGAAATATAAGGAGTGAGGAATAAGTGCGAAATATTTTAGTAGTTAATTTTCCAGCAGAGGGACATGTAAACCCTACATTAAATTTAGTAAAAGCCTTTACTGAACGAGGGGATCACGTACATTATATTACAACGACAAACTTTAAGGATAGAATTGAAGATTTAGGAGCTACTGTACATACTCATCCGGATCTATTAAAGGAAATTTCTATTGATGCTGAAACCTCATCTGGATTAAATGCTTTCTTTCATGTGCATGTTCAAACTTCTTTATATATATTGGAAATTACGAAAAAATTATGTGAAAGTATAAATTTTGATTTCGTAATTTATGATATATTTGGCGCGGGAGAGTTAGTAAAGGAGTATTTACAAGTTCCAGGTGTAGTTTCCTCACCTATATTTTTAATTCCTTCAGAGTTTTTGAAGACATTACCTTTTCATCCAAATGCAGATATACCATTCCAACCAGAGGAGATCTCTGAAAAATTACTAAATCAGATGGAACATAAATTTGGAGTAAAACCAAAGAATAATCTTCAATTTATGAATAATAAGGGTGATGTTTGTTTCGTATACACAAGTCGTTATTTCCAACCTAATAGCGAATCGTTCGGAGAAAATAACATTTTTATTGGACCGAGCATTTCAAAGCGTAAAACAAATATAAAGTTTCCACTGGAATCACTTAAAGAGAAGAAAGTTATTTACATTTCAATGGGAACACTGCTTGAAGGACTCGAACCATTCTTTAATACTTGTATTGATACTTTTTCAGATTTTGATGGGATAGTTGTAATGGCAATTGGTGATAGAAATGATATTTCAAAAATAAAGCAAGCGCCAGATAATTTTATAATTGCTCCATACGTACCTCAATCAGAAATATTAAATGAAGCAGATGTTTTTATTACACATGGTGGTATGAATAGCGTACACGATGCCATTCATTATAATGTCCCATTTGTAATAATACCGCATGATAAAGATCAGCCTATGATAGCGCAAAGATTAACTGAGCTTGAAGCGGCACATAGACTATTGAAAGAACATGTTAATGTACACACTTTAAAAGAGGCCGTAACAGATGTTCTTTCAAATGAAAAGTATAAACATGGTATAAGAAAACTTAATGATAGCTTTTTAGAATGTGGTGGTTCAAAAGAAGCAATTGCAGTTATTGAATCTCTTTTAAATAAAGTAAAAATTTAATTGGTGGGGCTTTACTGCCTGCAAATAGCAGGATAAATAGTCATAACTTTATACAAGCATAGAGGTTCTCACCTTTATGCTTGTATATTCTTATCCAGCAAATTGCACAGCAGTATTTGCATGTAAAAAAGCAGTATCAAAAACGGGAACAGTCAGATCATTTTGGGAGATGAGTAAAGGTATTTCAGTGCAGCCTAATAATATACCTTCAGCACCATTTTGAATTAATGATTTTGTAATTTGTAATAACTCTTCTTTAGATGTTTCTGAAATAATCCCTCTACTTAATTCATCTAATATGACATGGTGGATAAAAGTTCTTTCCTCGTCATTGGGGATAATTGTCTCAATGTTATATTTCGCTAATCGTGATTTATAGAAATCTTGCTCCATCGTTTGTTTTGTTCCTAATAGTCCGATACGTTTTATATTCTGTTCTACCATTTCTTTAGCACTTACATCACCAATGTGAAGAAGCGGGATAGATATTGCTTGTTCTACTTCCTCGGCAAATAGATGTACGGTATTTGAACACATTAATAAACATTCAGCCCCAGATTTTTCAACTTTCTTTGCAACTGTAACTAGTTCATTTTTCACTTCTTCATATTGATGGTTTTGTAATAAAGTAGTTACTTCACCAAAATCCATACTATATAAAACTAACTTTGCATTTTGATCGTATTGAGAGAGTGTAAGCGTATTAATATGTTTATAGTATAATGATGTAGATTCCCAACTTAATCCTCCAATCAAACCAATCACTTTCATAATGCATTCCTCCCGAAACGATTTTGAATTCATTATTTCACAATTCCGATAAGAATACAATGATTTAAATGCGCCATTTAACAAAAAATAAAAATAGTAAGAAAAGTGTTGAAATTTACACTTTTTAGTGCCATAATACGAATTACAAATTAATACTTATCCAGAGAGGTGGAGGGAACGGCCCTAAGAAACCTCAGCAACCCCTATGCAATTTTATAGGAAGGTGCTAATTCCGCAGAGGACACGTTGTGTTTTTTGAAAGATAAGAGGATTCTTGAACGTGAAAGAAAATGACCTCTTATATAAGAGGTCATTTTTTGTTGTATAGAAAGGGAGTGTAGATGCATAATTCATTTTTAAATTAAATATAGAGTAATAAAAGTTGACTAATATGAGAGGGGAATTGTAATGAACAAATTATCAACAAAGTTAGTAGTAGCAATCGGTATTGGAGCAGCATTATACGGGATATTAGGACTTTGGGGATTTTCTATTGCACCGAATACATTTATTAAACCAGCATTAGCTATATTAACTGTTTTTGGAGCATTATTTGGTCCAGTGGTAGGACTCTTAATCGGACTTATCGGTCATACCGTAACAGATACGATTGCTGGATGGGGGATTTGGTGGGGCTGGGTTATTAGTTCAGGGATTATTGGTTTTTCGATGGGTCTTATTCAAAAAAGAGTTGGTTTTAGTGTGAAAAACGGGTCGTTTAACAAGGGGCATATTTCTTATTTAGCAATTACTGGGTTAGTTGGTATTGTCATTGCTATTATATTTGCTGGGGCATTCGATATTATTGTGATGGGAGAACCATTTGACAAAATTGTTATACAAGTATTAGGAGCAACAATTTCCGATGTTATCGTTTTCTTAGTAGTTGGATTGCCACTTACAATTGGCTTGACAAAATCTAATAAGAAACATACACATTTAAAAATTGAAAAGTAGGGATGTTAACATGAAACCAATTATTTCGTTTGAACAATTCACCTTTCAATATGGGCATGCTGCGCAGCCTACTTTAAGTGATATTACCTTTCATATATACCCTGGGGAAAAAGTACTAATTGCTGGACGAAGTGGTTCAGGAAAGTCGACATTAGCTCATTGTATAAATGGGCTAATCCCATTTTCTTACGAAGGGACTAGTACAGGTAACGTTTTAATTGCCGGTAAAGACCCGAGGGAAGGAAGTATTTTTGAACAAAGTAAGCAGGTAGGAACAATTTTGCAAGATCAAGATGCTCAATTTATTGGTCTGACAGTAGAAGAAGATGTAGCTTTTTATTTAGAAAATGAATGTGTAAAGCAAGATGATATGAAAAAGATTGTTTCGGACTCATTAAGAAAGGTGAAGATGCATACGTTTCATAAACAAAGTCCACATGAATTATCAGGAGGTCAAAAGCAAACAGTTTCTCTAGCTGGTTTATTAACAACAAATGCGGATATATTATTGTTCGATGAACCGTTAGCGAACTTAGATCCACTAAGCGCCGTACATACGATAGAACTTATGAAAGATATACATGAGCAATATAATAAAACGATTGTTATTATCGAACATAGGATAGAAGAAATTTTAAAGCTGGATTTAGACAAAGTTATATTAATTGATGAAGGTAAAGTCATTGCAATAGGAACACCAAAAGAAATCTTAGCGTCAAATATATTGCCACGTATTGGCTTAAGAGAGCCTATTTACATCGAAGCATTAAAGAGATTACATTTTGATCGTAATAATGACGTAATATATCCAATGGAAAACCTTCAAAAAGAAAAGGTAGGCAACGTTCTAAAAGAGTGGATGGAGAAACAAGTCATATTAAAAGGTAATACTAAAAACAAGGAATTACTTAAAGTGGAGAATTTATCATTTTCATACCCTAATAAACAAAAAGTATTAGAAAATGTAAACCTTTCAATATATGAAGGAGAAATTGTGGCACTGTTGGGACATAATGGAGCAGGGAAATCCACATTAGCTCATAGTCTTATAGGCATAAACAAAATGAAAAATGGGAAAATCTTGTTAGAAGGTGAAAATATTAGTTCTTGGTCTATTCGTAAACGTGGGGAAATCATATCTTACGTGATGCAAAATCCAAATCATATGATTACACAGCCTACTGTTTTTGAAGAAGTTTCATTTACATTAACATTACATAATTTTTCTAAGGAAGAAATTAAGAATAGAGTAGAAGGAACTTTAAAAATTTGTGGTTTATATCCATTTCGTAATTGGCCAATTCAAGCACTAAGCTATGGGCAAAAAAAGAGATTAACAATCGCATCTGTATTAACAACAAATCCTAAGCTTATCATATTAGATGAACCGACAGCGGGACAAGATTATTATCATTATAAACAATTTATGTCGTTTATTAAAAAACTAGCTAAGAAGGGTATTTCATTTATTTTTATTACTCACGATATGAATCTCGCACTAGAATATGCAGACCGTGCAGTAGTTCTACATGAAGGGGAAATTATTGCGGATAATACAGTGTCTAATGTATTTGGTGATCAAGAAACGTTACAAATAGCTAACTTAAGAGAGAGTTCTTTAACCAAGCTTGTTAAATTTAGTGGGATTGCATGTCCGGAAAAATTTATGGAACTTTATTTAGATAGTAATAGGAGGGAGGAAGGTGCATAGTACATATTTTCATCGTATGGATGGGGTAGTGAAATTGTTTTTATTTATTTTTTGTATGACGCTTACTTTTTTGTTTTTTGATTTTCGGGTGTTGCTAATACTATTTATTATTGGGTGTATCGGACTCAGCATTGCTAAAATTCCATTTTGTAAAATTTTAATTGTTTTTAGTGTCATATTTACATTTAGTTTATTAAACTCTGTCATGATTTTATTTATTACACCAACTCATGGATCTGAATTAACTGAATCATATACCGCGTTTTTACATATTGGATATGCAACGATTACATATGAAACATTATTTTATGCAGCTACACTTTCATTAAAGTATTTTACGTTATTACCATTTACACTTCTTTTTATTTACACGACAGATCCAAGCGAATTTGTAAGTAGCTTAAGTAAACTTGGTATTCATTATAAGATTACATATGCAGTAAATATTGCACTACGTTATATTCCTGACATCCAGTCTGAGTATAAAATTATTAAACACGCGCAAGAAGCGAGAGGAGTGGCTTTTGAAAAAGGAGAAGCAAATATATGGGTTCGTATGAAGAATCGTGTTTTAATTTTCTGGCCGCTAATCATTCATTCTCTAGAAAGAATAGATACGATTTCAAATGCAATGGATTTAAGAGGATTTGGAAAGAAGGATAAACGTACATGGTTTTATACAAGTAAGGCGAAACGTGAAGATTTCATCGTTTTATTTGCCGGTGTTTTCATATTCATTGCTGCGGTATATTTAAAATTAAACGTATTTCAAAACTTTTGGTATCCATTTTAAAGCACTCTTTAAACGAGTGCTTTTACTTATTTTTATGTAGACATGCTCAAAAAAGGGATATATACATAATGTATAATACGAACCAGTTAAAATGATCAACTACCTATTAGTTTTCAAACCAAAAGGAGGAGAAAATATGAGTTACGGTGGTTCTTGTGGTTTTGGTGGAGGTTTCGCTTTACTAGTTGTGTTATTCATTCTATTAATAATTGTAGGATGCAGCTGCTGGGGCGGAGGATACTAATTTTTAATTAGTCTTCACAAATGTAAACTAAAAAAACATTGAAGATACTTATGTATCGAAACAAATAAAAAAGGAGCAACTATGCTCCTTTTTTATTTGTTTAAATGCGTATTCTCACTATATTTCGGGAACGTAATCGTTAAAGTCGTTCCTTTACTAACGATACTTCGGATTTTTAAACTTCCATGCATCGTCTCAATAATTTTAACAGCAACCATCGTACCTAAACCAGTTCCTTTTGTTTTTGTACTAAAATACGGTTCACCGAATCGATGTATTTGCTCCTGTGACATTCCAACTCCGCTATCTTCAATTCGTATTTCAACTTTACTATTATTGATAGATGAGGAAATATTTAAGGTACCACCATTCGGCATTGCTTCAATACTGTTTTTTATTAAGTTTAAAAAACATTGTTGAAAGTGCTGTTTATTACCAACAATGGTTGCCTCAGAAAAATCCTGTGTAATATGTATCGTATTCATATTACACAATGGCAATATCATATTAATAACTCGATTTAACTCTTGCTTTACTGAAATTTGATCTAATTTTTCTGGAGCAGGTTTGGCAAACGTTAAGTAATCATCGATAATTTCTTGGGCACGATTTAACTCTTCAAGTATATGTTTAATATATTCGTCTCTTGATTCAGGAGTTAAATTTGGTGTTTTTAAAAGCTGTGTAAATCCTTTTACAACCGTTAAAGGATTCCTTACTTCGTGCGATATACTTGCAGCGAGTTGGCTAACAATCTCCATTTTTTCCATTTTAATTAATTTTGAGCGCATTAATACAGCATCTTTTATAACTTCATTTATATAAACAATAAATAACATTAAAGTAGTCGGTAATACCATGAAATAAATAATATACAAATTATTCACTTCAAAATCTGATAAAGTTAATACAATTACAGTTGTAAATATTGCTAGGAAAAAGGTTAAAAACATGGAAAAAGCTACTTTAAGCTTTCTATTATATGTATTAAATTTTGAAGATGCGAGTGCTGTAACGATGAACATTATTCCGTAAACAACGACTGTCAGCATATTAAAGCCATAAAATATAAATCTTGTAATTAATAAAATTGTAAACAATATGATACCGACAGGGAATCCACCATAAAGCGTACCTATTATGACCGGAATTTGTCTTAAATCATGAATACAACTTTCATCCATATAGATAGGGTATCGCATACATAAAATAAGCGGGATACTAGAACAAAGGGTAATCAGTAATATTTTGTATTTTTTCAAATAATGCCTGCTATCATATATGAAATAAAAAACAAATATACTACATAAAATGTATAGAAGATTATTTAATACGTTTTGATTAATATAAACAAAGTCCATAATATTTGCCTCGTTATTCTGAATTTCCTTTTCATATGTATTATACATGATTATAGTATAAACTCTATATTTCTTTTAATAATTTAAGGTTATATATTTTCTGCATTAGCCACTTTTAACCACGCTTCGTAGAATTCTGTAACTGATGCATACCGTTCTGCTCGATTGTTATTTACAGCACGATACGCTACCTCATATAATTCCTTACTTGCTTCCCATTTTATAAAAGAACGATCTTTTTCACCGCCTAAAAGTGAGAAAGCCATTGCTCCCATATTAAATACATTTGTTCTTTCATCAATTGTTGCGTTTAGTTCAAATTCCTCTGGTGACATAAAACGGGAGGAACCCCATAGCCGGCCCATTTTATTTATGTAAGGTTTCTTACTGTATAAATCTATATCACAAATTTTTGTTTCGTTTGTATTAAAATTATATAAAATACTACCGTCATAAAAATCTATTGCTACATAGTTTTTCTTTTCTACATAAGTATGGAAAGAAAAAAGGGAATGTAAGGAATGAATTCGTTCTATAGCAGATAAATGTCTAAATTTATAAAATGGAGAGTTTGGATTTTTATATTTCTCAGGAGGTGGGAAACTCCAATGCGAATGAAGACATTCACCATCAAACCAATCGAAAATTAATACATATCCAGATTGGACTGGAAAATGATCAATTAGTCTTATGAGCGATTCATGCTTTAAATCTTCATAGATAGTAACTGAATTTTTTAGCCTTTTAATAGCGTGACCCGTTGTTCCTTCAAATGCAATTGTTTGTGCTCCTGCGTATTTGATAAATTTCTTATGCCCATCTTTTTCTACACCAAAACTTATATTACCTGAGTCTTGCTGGTCAAAAACTGCAAATACGGTTCCTAATTTAATAAGCCAATCAAAATTATGATATTCTTTTAATTGGAATGTTACGTTATTTAACTGAATTTCCACGGAATTATCTTTCATAGATTACCTCACATTTAATATAATTATGTTGTACATTCCACTATTCGACATATTTTATGGAAATCCTATGCTAATAATATAAAATTTTATAAATATAATGATAAACACTTATAAAGAGGTGAATACAATGGATCAACAAATTGTTATTAAAGCATATCAAAAAGACTGGGTTGAAGAGTATATAAAAGAAAAAGAGAAATTCTGTTCCTTGTTAGGACAAGAAATAATTGCTGTTGAACATATAGGAAGCACAGCAGTAGAAGGATTAGGAGCTAAACCTCTTATTGATATGATGATTGGCGTAACAGACTTACAAATTACTGAAAACTGGATTGAAGTTCTATCGGAAATTGGATATGAATATGTTCCAAAAGATACAACCAATTGGCGTTTTTTTAGAAAGGGAAAATGGAGAGCGGGTACTCATCATTTGCATATTTATATTTATAATAGTGATGAGTGGAGAAACAATATTTTATTTCGTGACTTTCTAATAAGGCATGAATGGGCACGTAAAGAATATAGAGAATTAAAAGAGATGCTTGCTATTACATATGCTTTTGATCGTGTCTCATATACAAAGGCGAAAGCGCCGTTTATTCGAAAAATATTAGAATTGGCTAGAACTCAATGAATTTATAGATTCCTATCTAACTAGTTTTGAAACCTCTTCCTATACTTTTTATAGGGAGGGGATTTTTTTCATGTCAAAATATATAATTTCTAATTATTGGAGGCAAACTATTTTATTTATTTTGATATTTCTAGTACATTGGAAATATTAAGGGGGAATTAAGCAATGAAAGCTATTGTACATCAATATGAAAAAGGATTAGAGGGGTTAGAATATAAATTTCTACCTGAGATAAGTCCTAATGCAGGTGAAGTAAAAGTCAAGTTAAAAGCTGCAGGATTAAATCATAGGGATTTATTTATTATAAATAATAGAAAAGAAATGGATCTACCATTAGTAATAGGGTCAGATGGATCAGGAATTGTTACAGAAATAGGAGAAGGAGTTTCAAATATTACACTACATACAGAAGTTATTATTAATCCTAGTATTGGATGGGAACATGCTACTGAAGTACCGGAGTTACCGGAAGTGCTAGGTGGACCAAAAGATGGAACGTTTGCTGAATATGTAATTGTACCAGCTGAAAATGTAGTAGAAAAGCCGTCATATCTTACTTGGGAAGAATCAGGTGTTTTATCTTTATCCGCATTAACTGCATATAGAGCGCTTTTTACAAAGGGTAGATTGAAGTGCGGTGAACATGTTTTAATTCCGGGAATAGGAGGTGGTGTAGCTACATTTGCCATGTTATTCGCGAAAGCAATCGGCGCAAAAGTGAGTGTTACTTCAAGGGTAGAGAATAAAAGGGAACTTGCTGAAAAATATGGTGCAGATATTTCTTTTAATAGTACCGGAAATTGGGAAGAGAGCTTACAAGGTGAAAAAGTAGATTTAATAATAGATAGTATAGGCCCGGCAACTTTCTTGAAATATTTTGATGTATTAAAACCAAATGGAAGAATCGTGAATTTTGGTGCAAGCTCAGGAGATACAATTGAATTACCATTACGCGCATTATTTTATAATCAAATTGATATTATGGGAACATCCATGGGTAGCCGTGAGGAATTTAATGAGATGATAAAGTTTATTGAAAAATATCAAATTAAACCAATTATTGATAAGGTTTACTCGTTAGAAGAAGCAATTAGTGCACTAAGCCGTATGGAACATGGGGAACAATTCGGAAATATTGTACTTCAAATGAATTAAAAAATATGATTTTGCAATTAGTATATTTAAATGAATATGTTATGTATTTCAAACATGAAAAAAATACGAACCGCCTTATTATAAAGGCTTACCGGCTTTATACATAAATAGCGTATAAAATTTGTTTTATAATTGTCACATGAGTAATAGTAAAATGAGAATTAGATGAAAAAAGTTTAAGCCTATTTTCATAATGGTATTGTATACTGTGTAAATCACGAACACTTGTATGTAAGGAGAGAGTTTAATGAATTACACAGTATTTCAGTGGTTTAATAATTTTGCTGATTCATCCAAACTATTAGATACGTTAATGATTGCTATTACAAATAGCGCTGCATACGTAGCCGTTCTATTTATGTTTATCTTATGGTTTAATAATGGAAAGAAAGAAAAGGCAATTAGAAAACAATATACAGTTTTATATACGACGCTTTCGGTTATTATTGCATTATTAGTAAATGTTCTTATACACGCGGTATATTACCATCCACGTCCGTTCGTATCACATGATGTACATCAATTAGTACCACATGCAGCAGATTCATCATTCGTTAGTGATCATTCTGTACTTGTATTTTCAATCGCCTTCGTATTTATTCTTAGAGGAGAAAAACTGAAATATATCGCGCTATTATGGGCAGTACTAGTCGGTATATCACGTATGTACGTAGGTGTTCATTATCCTTTAGATATACTTGGTGCAGCATTCTTAACACTTATTACGAGTGCTTTAGTAATGCAAAGTACACGTATGTTTGAACCAATAGCGAAACTTGTATTCAAAATGTATGCATTAGTAGCGAGACGAATTCCTTTCTTAGCGAAATATAACCATATCGCATAATTTTCCTATAAAAAGTTCCCCTTTGGACATCCAGAGGGGAATTTTTTTATAGGAAATACGAAAAGAGTTTAGAGTGCTCTGTAATCAAGTTGTACTAATTAATATTCTGAAATTTCACGCACCGTATTTTAAATATATAAAATAATAACACAAAATAACAATAGTCAGTTTCGCATTGTTTTAAAGGAATTAAAAAGAAAACTTCGAAACATATAGTATTGCAAACAAAAACTACAAATTTAAAAACGGATCTTCGTACGAATCCATTCCAAAAGAGAGGAGATAAGTATGCAAAAACTCCAAACGAATAAAGGCGCTCGATATATGATGATTGCTTTTATTGTTTTGTTTCTTATTATGATTTTGCGTATATTCTACATTCAGGCAATAGGAGTCGTGCATAATGTGAATGTAAAGGATCTCGCGAATGAACAACATAATAAAAAAGGTGTTTTAGAAGCGAATCGTGGCACTATCTATGATCAAACCGGAAAGGTGTTAGTACAAGATTCTACAACGTATCGAGTTGTTGTGAATTTAAAAGGAAAAGATAAAGTGAAAAATAAAGATGAAACCGCACAACAATTAGCCGATGCGCTTGGAATTGATAAAGAAGAAGTATTAAAAAACTTTCATGAAGGGCGTACACAAGTTGAAATTGGAAAAATTGGTCGGAATTTATCTAGGGAAACGAAAGAAAAAATTAATAATTTAAAAATACCAGGTGTATCTTTTATGTCGGAAAAAGCAAGAGTGTATCCGAATGAAGACTTTGCATCCTATATACTTGGTTTTGCTAGACCAGATGATAAAGGGAATACGGAAGGGAAGTTTGGGCTTGAAAAGAGTTTGGATAAATATTTGCGCTCTACAAACGGAAATATAGAATATGTGGGTACACGAAGGGGAATTCCGCTTACAAATGATATAGGTAAAGTAGAACCAGCTAAAAATGGGAATAACGTATATTTAACGCTTGATAAACAAATTAATAGTTTTTTAGAAGAAGCGATGAACAAAGCGCAAGAACATTATGATCCTTCTATGTTAATTGGCATTATTGCTGATCCAAAAACAGGAAAGGTTTTAGCGATGTCTAGTAAACCTAGTTACAATCCTAATGTAGGTGATATCGAATACTTTTTAAATGACCCGATTGCAAATGCATATGAACCAGGTTCAACAATGAAAGTTTTTACATTAGCAGCTGCCATTAATGAAGGTGTATATAACGGAAAAGAATATTTTCAATCTGGAAAATATTCCGTTGGTTCATCTGATATAAAAGACCATAATGGTGGATTTGGATGGGGATCAATTACATTTGATGAAGGATTTGAAAGGTCATCAAACGTAGCTTTTTCTATTTTAGAAGATCAGTTACTGAAACCAAATAAATTTAAGCAATATATGAATAAATTTGGATTCAATCAAAAAACAGGGATAGATTTACCTGGAGAAAGGAAAAATACTTTATTATTAAATACACAAATTCAACAGGTTACAACTTCTTTCGGTCAAGGTTCTACAGTAACTCCGATTCAATTAATCCAAGCGGCTACTGCTATAGCAAATGACGGGAAAATGATGCAACCATATATCGTTGATAAAGTTGTAAATCCAACAAACAAAGAAGTTATTATGGAAAATCAACCGAAAGAAATTGGGAATCCGATAAAAAAAGAAACAGCGGACAAGGTTAGAAGCTTAATGGAGCGTGTTATAACATCTTCAAAAGGAACTGGTACAATGTATAAGGTGGATGGTTATCCAATTGGAGGTAAGACAGGAACAGCACAAATCCCGAATCCTGAAAATGGCCGATATATGGAAGGGAAAGAGAATTACATTTTCTCCTTTTTAGGAATGGCTCCAATTGACGATCCGGAGTTAATCGTATACTTAGCTATTAAGCAGCCAAAGTTAAAAGGAGATGAGTATGGAGCTCAGCCTCTTGCTGAAATATTTAAACCTGTTATAAAAAACAGCCTTGAATATTTAAAGGTGAAACCGTATACAGAAAAACAAATAGCTGATGCAGCGAAACAATCTCAATTAAAAGTACAAAATTATGTAAATCAATCGATGGATACAATAGAGAAAAGTGTAGAAAAAGAGAAGCTACAGCCGGTAATTTTAGGAGAAGGAAAAATAATAAAACAATATCCACAGTCTGGCGAGGTAATAAGTGAAGGTGATCGGATATTTTTATTAGGGAATAACGCACAAATGCCAAATGTAAAAGGGTGGTCCATGCGTGATGTTATGTATTTCTCTAAACTTTTGAAATTAGATTTGAAAACTTCTGGTACGGGTTATGTAACGAGTCAAAGTATTGAAAAAGGACAAGATTTAAAAGAAGGAGATACACTAGAACTAGAATTAGAACCGCCGTTACAACCGTTAACAGAGGCGAATACGAATTAATCCAGGCATTTGGAAAGAGCTATATGCAAATAGCTCTTTCTTTAGAGTTGCGAGTAATTTCACGCACCGTAATTTTTAGAAAAAATAATAAATAAAAGAACTAACAGTGACACGTTGTTAAATATCTGATTATTGTTTATTTACAGTTAAATTTATATGTGATAATATGGAAAAAATAAATGTAGTGAAGAGAAGAGTAAATAAAATGAATTTTTCACAGAGAGCTCCATGTAGCTGAAAAGGAGTAAAAATTCTTTATTGAACCAAGCCTCTGAGCAGCACATCGGAACCTATTATTAGGGGATGGTGTGACGGGAGCTCCCGTTATAGAGCTATGGTATAAGCATGAATTAGAATGCAGTACCTGATAAGGTTAGTATGGTGACATATTAACAAACTAGGGTGGCACCGCGATGATAAATCTCGTCCCTAAGATTAAAAGTCTTGGGGGTGGGATTTTTTTATTGTTGTAAAACAATTTTGAAAGCGGGGGCCAAAAATGAAAAATTTTCTTAAAGATTGGAAATATCCTTTATTACTACTGTCCGGTGTTGGTATTGCGAATTTAGGGGCATGGATTTACTTAATAGCACTGAATGTACTTGTCTATCATATGGGTGGCTTAGCCTTAGCTGTCGCTACTTTATATGTAATAAAACCATTAGCCACTTTATTTACAAACGCTTGGTCTGGGAGTATGATTGATCGTTTAAATAAACGGAAATTAATGATTCACCTCGATATATATCGTGCGTTATTTATCGCTATTTTACCTTTACTTCCGTCACTTTGGATTGTTTATGTATTCGTATTCTTTATAAGTATGGCCAGTGCAATTTATGAGCCAACTGCTATGACGTATATGACGAAATTAATTCCAGTAGAGCAAAGACAACGTTTCAACTCATTACGTACTTTAATAGGATCTGGTGCATCATTAATTGGACCAGCAGTAGCGGGGGGATTATTAATTGCAGGTACACCAGAGTTTGCTATATATATGAATGCTATAGCATTTCTCTTATCAGGATTCATTACATTACTTTTACCTAATCTTGATAAGAAAGAAGCTTCGGATACAACAAGTAATACATTATCTCTTACAGTATTAAAAAAAGATTGGAACACTGTTATAAATTTTAGTAGAAAACATGTGTATGTCGTATGTGTGTATTTCTTATTTCAAAGTATGTTCGTATTAGCAACTGCTACTGATTCACTTGAACTATCGTTTGCGAAAGAGGTATTACTACTAACAGATAGTGAATATGGTTTTCTAGTTAGTATAGCTGGTGCAGGATTTATTTTAGGTGCCATAACAAATACAATTTTGTCAAAGAAATTAGCACATTCATTTCTAATTGGAATAGGATCATTATTCATCGCAATTGGTTATTTAATTTATGCTTTTTCAAATATATTTTTAATAGCTGCTATTGGATTCTTTATTTTATCTTTCTCTATGGCATATGCAAATACAGGATTTTATACGTTTTACCAAAATAACGTTCCCGTTCATATAATGGGACGGATCGGAAGTATATATGGACTTGTTATTACGTTAGTAACAATCTTTATTACAATATTATCTGGTGTTGCGACTCAGTTCATTTCTATACAACTTGTAGTTATTGTAGTCTCATTGATCATGTTATTTATTACTATCGTCTTGTGTGTGTTTACTTTATTCCCATCACAATCTAAGTTGTATTCTACTGAATCAATAAAGTGAAACTTTAATCAGGGGGCATCCCCCACTGATTATCAGCCCTCACCAATCGGACTTTTACGGGCAGCAGGGTCCCCACTTAACTTCTTTGCTTTCGCTGAATTTTGAGATGAGGGTCCTACTGCCCACAAATAGCGGAATACATTCGAAATGAACTTTGTGTTCTCATTAACAATTTATCGTATTTAATAAGGGGAAAGAACAATACCGAAAGATAAGGGTGGTTGTTGTGATAAAAACAAAAGATGAAATTAATAAAATTGTAAAAGAAATACAAAAGAAAATAGATTTCTCTGGGGTAGTTTTAGTAAAAAAAGAAAAAGACATAATCTATGAAAAAGCAATGGGTTACGCAAACAAAAGTGAATGTATAAACAATACGATACAAACAAGATTCGGCATTGCCTCAGGATGTAAAATTTTTACTGCAATTGGAATCTGTCAACTTGTTGAAAAAGGTGTTATTTCTTTTCATACAAAATTAAAGGATTGTCTAGAGATAAAACTTCCAAACTTCGATGAAGATATTACAATACATCAACTACTAACGCATAGCTCTGGTATACCAGATTATTTTGATGAAAGTATTATGGATAACTTCGAGGATCTTTGGAAACAAACACCTATGTATCTATTAAAGAGCTTAAAAGACTTTTTACCATTATTCCAAAACAGTAATATGATGTTTGCACCTGGGAGTAAGTTTTACTACAACAACGCAGGTTTTATCATACTTGGATTAATAATAGAAGAACAGACGGGACTTAAATTTACGGAGTATATAGAAACAAACATTTTTAATTCGATTGGCATGAATGATTCTGGCTATTTTTCGTTAGATAAATTACCAAGACATACAGCTCTAGGGTATATAAAGGACGAAACCAACCAAAATTGGAGAACAAACGCTTACGCTATACCAATAAAAGGAGGGGCTGATGGAGGTGCATATGTTACTGCACCAGACATGTTGAAATTTTGGGCGGCACTATTTAATAATGAAATTTTAGGAAAGGAATATACAAAGTTACTTTTAACTCCCCACATTCATGTAAATGATAAACAGTCTTACGGATATGGAATATGGATTGAAACACGAGAAAACAAGGTATTTAAATATCATGTAATGGGATATGATCCAGGCGTCAGTTTTCGCTCGGCCATATATCCAGAATTAGGAATCACTTTAGTTATTCCATCGAATAAAGGGGCAGGACCTGAAAAATTAATGACAGAAATAGAAAGAGCTTTTTAATTATATGGATATAAAAGAAGAGATACGAAAATAATTTAAACGGGTTTATGATTGTTTCTGTTCTGAAAAATATTTTAGTTAACGAGGACCCCTTTATTTATTAAATAAGGGGTTTTTGTAATTCTGCACAATTACATATGTTTATATGGATTTTTAAATTAAAAAACATTACTATATAATTGTAAATTTAAATTATTAATTCATATGAAAGGATGTGTTAACAATTTGTATATGATCAACGGTAGTTTGTTTATTATTTTAGGGGTTATTTGTTATTTAATTGTACGTGGAATATTAATTGGTACAAAAAATAAAAAACATATGATTTGGTGGAAAGAAATAATAAGTTTTTTATTCGTGGTCTACATTTGTATGGTTGTTGCAGTAACTTTATTCCCTTTACCAATCGGTTTTCCTTCTAATATTGAAAATCTGAATCGCTCGGTCAATATAATTCCATTTACATCAATTATTAAAGACATCAATCAAATTGGTAGTGCTTATGATGGGGATGCCCTATTTATGATTGGTCTAATTGTAAGAAATGTAGGCGGGAATATTTTATTATTAATGCCTTTAGGATTTTTAGCACCAATTTTATGGGATAAATATAAAAAGTTCAAAAATACTATTTTATTGGGATTTACTATATCAGTTAGTATTGAATTGCTACAATTAATTCAGTCTTTATTTAGTGGAGTGGGACGTATTACTGATATTGATGATGTGATCTGTAATGTTATAGGTTCTATTATTGGATATTCTATTTATAATATCTTTTTAAAAGCCATTAATAAATTTAACATTCGAGTGTTGGGTAAAACTAATTCTAAAGGTGTGGAATTAGTTGATAAATAGGAGTTTAAACGAGTTATTAAAGGCGTACGAGTAAAAAGTACGTCTTTTTATTTTTATAAATAATGCTTAAGGCTGATGAGAAATCACATTTTCCATCTTACACTTGAAAGTAGCTATCGTATTTCAAGTATGGAATGAAAAGAGGAGAATATAATTTTTAAAGATAAACAAGTTTATAGGAGGATTCTAAATGGATATTTTACTTGTTGTTCTTATTATTGTTTTGATGCAAAGTAAAGAACGAAAAGTGAAAATAAACCGTATTTGGCTCATTCCGGCTTTGTTGTGCTTTGTAACAATCCAGTCCATTATTCATATGGGAAAAATAACTTTGCTGCAAGGACTACTGTTTGTTGTAATGCTTGGAATCGGCTTAGGTCTTGGAATTATACGAGGAAGAGCTTTAACATTTCGAGTAGATAGTGAAACAGGTCATGTACTACGAAAAGGAAATTGGGTAAGTACAATAATCCTTCTTGTTATTTTAGGAGCAAAAATTATAATTAAACAAAGTATGTTTTCTGGTAGTACACACCAGACATTAATGGTTGTAACAAACGCCTTTTTATGTATTACATTAGGCACCGTGATTAGTAGACGTTATTATATTTGGAAAAAATATAATGAATTAACACAAAAAGCGTAAATACATTCACCCCTTGTTTAACATTGCTAAGAACGGTAATACTAATTAACATTGAACTTTTACAACAAGGGATGATAATATGATATACATTTACACAGACTTCGGCGGTACTCATACAACTTCACTTGCTGCAGCGTATCATTTAAATAAATTACCAACGGATCGTAAGTTAACGAAAGAAGAAATTTTGAATGTAGATTACTTTAATAAATTGAAAACAGAAGATATGGGAAAAATTATTTTTCATGGAATTGATGAACATGGTCATCCTGTATATACGATTGGATGTGGCGCATCAAAAGTTGTTGTACCTGCGATGAAGCATTTAGGAGAAATCTTGCAAAAACATTATCAAAGTCATGAAAAAATTATTTTTTCTAATACATCACCAACTGTACCTTTACCAATGACTTTTGGTGGTCTGTTTTCTAGAAGGTTCCATATCGATTTTATTGGCGTACCGTTACTCGTATGGGGAGCAAAAATTTGCTGTGATAATATACAAAGGCTTGTTAGTTATACAAAAGAAGCTGGAAGATTAACGAATGATTATGTTGTAATTTTAGATAATGAAACTTTTAAATAGTATATGATAAGAAGAAAATCGAGCAAATTCCTTGATTTTCTTTTTTATTTGTGAAATAGACAAGAAATAGTCACATTTAATATACATCTACTATAGCCAAAACAATAAAGTCCTGTTACTATTACAGGGATATTCTCTTTTTATAACATAAATATATAGAAAAATTAGAAAAGAGGAATTGAATTAAGGGAGGAACAACATGAAGCGTGTTGCTTGGATTACTGATAGTACAACTGCGAATTTAAAAACAGAAGGAGATAACTTTGTTATCCCAATCGAAGTTATTATTGATGGAATGTCGTACAAAGATTGTGAAGAAGGTGTACGTGAACGTGTTTATAATGCGTTAAACGAAGGTAAAACAGTCACTACTTCACAACCTAATATTGGGGAAATGGTAGAGTTATTTACGAAATGCAAAGAAGAATATGAAGAAGGATTTGCAGTTGCTATTAGCGGAAAAGTAAGTGGAACCTATCAAAATATGAAGCTAGCTGCAGAAATGGCAGGTTTTCCATTAACGGTATTAGACAGTGAAACAACAAGTTATCCAATGGATGAACTAATTAGAAAAGCGAAATCGTTATACAATGATGGTATGACTTTACAAGATATACACAAAACATTAGTAGATGAAAAAAGAAGACCTTTCCACGTATTCCCGAAAAGTTTAAAAGGCCTTTATGCAAGTGGTCGTGTAAAGGGCATTCAATTTTTACTTGGAAGTTTATTAAGTGTTAACTTAATATTAGAAGTAAAAGGTGGAGAGCTTTTACTTGAAAAGAAAGTTCGTAAAATCCAAAAATGTCGAGAATATATTAAAAATGAACTTGAAAAAGAATTACCAAAAGTACTTCACATGTTCCATGCTAATGATAAAGATGGAGCCGAGGAATGGATTGCAGATATTAGACAAGCATTCCCTGAAATGGATTTCAAATTATATCCATTACCAATTTCATTTGCGGTTCATGCAGGTGAAGGTACAATAGCAATTAGTTATTAAAATAAAACCCGTGAATTATTCACGGGTTTTTTATTTAATTAAAACAAAATGGGATCTCGACATATCTCCATCGAACTTAGTAATATTGCATTTTTAAACCATTGCTCAGCTAACCCTATGCAAATTTACAATTTTTAATGTCAATACTTCAAACTTGACATACTTATTGAGAAAGAGTGAGAATGAAAATATAACACTTATCCGATACATTCAGGGGTTATTAGTATTGGATTTATTTTTAAGGGGGATGTTTAATGAAACCAGAAATAATTATCAGAAATTTCTTTAAAGAAGTGCGTTCAGGGAGTAATCCGGATTTTTCAAATCGATATATGGCAGATAAAGTATTGGCACATCAAGTTATATCTGAAGAGGAACAAACAGTATATAGATCGCCAAAAGATTACGCTGAGCATGTAAGAGAGATGGTTGAAGTATATGGGAATTTCTCTTTAGAAATTCAAGAATTATTAGTACAAGATAGTAAAGTATATGTACGCTGGAAACAAGTAGGTACACACATAGGAGAAATAGATGGGTATGAACCTACAGGTCTCCCTATAATTCAAATAGCAAGTGCAGTGTATAGAATAGAAAACGGGAAAATTTCAGAGTATTGGATTCAAATTGATAGATCAGGAATTCAAAATCAATTAGAATACAATAAAAATATTCAATAAATTATCTTTAAGAATAATAGGAAAAAGCATAAAAACAAGATTTTTAAAACGATTATTTCTGTTACATAAAGGATACAAATCAATGTACTTTTTTACTGAAAGATTCATTCAAATTAATAAAAAGAGAGCATGTTTTAATAAATCTTTTAAAATATGCTCTCTTTTTATTGTTTCTATGTGTACTTACATCAGTTTGATGTAACATTATTATGCAGTAACAAGAAATATAGGCATCTGTTTATGAACCAAAAAAATAGTGACAATGGTTCATATGGTTTAAATTCGGTATACGCTAGTTAATAATGAAAATAATAGAATCAATTTGTAATGTGTATTTCGTTTTGCACTGTAAATCATTCATATTGAGTAATAGAATTGTAGAAATATATAATAGAATATTCGCACTAATATTTATACAGCTACAATCTATTTACATATAAGGTTATTAGGATTATATTGAAGATGAAAGAGAAAACAATAGATGGAAGGGGATGTTTTTTATGTTTAAAAAAGCAGCACTAGGGATTTCATCGTTAGCAATCACAGCGTTCGTCGGGTTAGGAATGGCAACAGAAGCTTCAGCTGGACCAGCAGCACCACTTACTTCACTAAACGTCGTACAAGTAGAGTCTGAGCTAGGCGGGGTAGAAACAATTAATCAGAACAGCTTCAGCACATCGCGTAACCACGGGGGAAAATACTTATATATTACAACGAAAGAAATGGGCTATGGCCAAAACCCATTTGCTAAAATGAATGGTTCTAATGTAAAAAGTATTGATTCCACTATAATTGGCGGAAGACCAATCGTTGGCTGGTATTATAAATGGGATGCTTCTGGACACCAACAAGGAACGTTTGAGTACCAAAAGACATCTATAAATTCACCATTTAATACAATGCGTACATCAATTTATATCCAATAATTTTGAAAGCGTTCGCACATATAAAATAGTCAAAGAAAAGGCACTCTTAGGAGTGCCTTTTCTTTGACTTGAATCACGTCCATCTATATTTACAATCCCGATTTCATAGCAAGAACACTTCCCATAAAACAATATCCTAAACGTCTATGAAATTAATATGAACGGGTAGTACTAGTCCTCTACAGTTAAAGTACGTAACCTTACATATTCCAACCCAATGAAAAAGGAAAAAAACTGTCGTACTTACGCCACAGTTTTTAATTTATCCATGAACTCATAGTTTAATTTTAAGTTTTTTAGATATATAGACATAACCGTACTACCTGCTACTCTTTTTTAAAATTCAAGATTAAAAAGAGTAGCTAAACTTAAATAAGCTTAGCTTGATGGATATGTGGCGGAACTCTAAAATTAATTACATCTTTTTCATAATATAAACAATTTTATATAGGGAGATGAAAGGATTTTTTAAAATAATAAAGAAGTATGTATAAACAAATATATAAATGGTAGTGATTAGGATGAAAATCAGTAAGTTTGCAGAAGTAAATAATGTAAGTGTAGATACGATTAGACATTATATGGATCTCGGACTCGTTATTCCTGAGAAAAAAGGAAGTCACTATTTCTTTGACGAGTATTGTCAAAAGGATATAGAACTTATATTAGAGTACAAATGGATAGGGTTTAGCTTGAATGAAATTAAAGAACTGTTTCTTTATAAAAATTTAGGGAAATCCTTAGACTATGAAAAGGATATTTTTTATCAATCTTTATTTAAAGTAAAATATGAAAAGATTGAACAAGAGATAAAAACCTTAAAGGAACGAAAAGATAAATTAAAGAAAACGTTAAATAATTTATCTATAGAAACTGAAATTTCGAGTTCAATTTTAGGGGTAGATTTAAAAGTACTTCATTTATTTAAATGTGTTAAGTGTAACGGAAATTTAATTCTTGAAGATGGCATTATTAATAAAAATCAAATTGTTGAGGGGAAATTAATTTGTAATTGTGGTGAAGAATACACGATTACTTCCGGAGTTTTAACAGCTGGAAAATTATTTGAGGTGTATAAGAGGAAATCACTTGAAGATTCTATTTCAGATTATATCCATGAAACGGATACTGCTTTTTTGGAAAATGTTCAAAGAGGAGGAGAATGGGCGAAAAAGAAACTAATGCAATTAGATTTAAATGAAAAAATACTACTTGATTTAGGGTCTGGTATTGGGTTCTTTTTACGAAATATTTATGAAGAACTACCGGAAGAGTGTTTATATATTGCTGTTGATCGAGATTTGAATAAACTTTTACTTTTAAAAGATGTAATTGAGAGAAGAAATGTGAAAAGAAATATTGTATTTATCTGTGCCGACTTTCTAAACATACCTATTCAGAATAATTCTGTTGATATTGTAATCGATCAATCAGGTACAAGTAATTATAGTTTTGAATATGAGGAGTTCTTATTGTGTGAATTAAATTCCCTTTTTAAACACAATTGTTATTTATTAAGTTCATTTATTTTATTTAATAAATTCAGCATAAATAGCCAAATTGCACCTAGACTCAGAGAGAATTTTACATCTGCAAAAGTAACAAAAGAAATCGAAAATTTACAGTTTCAATCTATTGATGAAAGTATTTCAAATTATTTGATACGAGGGGGAAGGTACGAGGATTTCTTTGTTCAAGGAGAAGAAATTTATACATATTCATTTTTCGGAAAAAGATGGGGTTAACCCCATCTTTTATTTATTTCCCCTTAAAACTTTTCAAATAGTACATATTGCTATTGGGTTGACCCAAGAACTTACAATGTACGTAACACAAAGTTAGGTAGGGGGGAAAGTGATGGGAAGTTTACGATTACATATAGAAAATAAAAAAAGAAACCAAGAACTAAGAAATATGTGTCTCTATTCATTCGGGAAAACAGTATCAATATTTGGTAGCTCTATTTATAGTTTTGCATTAGGATTATATGTTTTATATATAACCGGATCAGCATTAAATTTTGCCATTACTCTTATTTTAGGAACTATTCCGATGATTGTTATGAATCCATTTGCTGGTGTAATTGCAGATAAAGTTGATAAAAAGAAATTGGTCATTTGTATGGATTTACTAAGTGGAAGCTTATTAATTACTGTTTATATATTTAGCAGTAATTATGGATTAGACTTATTCACCATTTATGCTACTACCTTTCTTATAACGGTATTTACAACATTTTTTGGAATAGGAATAGAAGCTGCAAAACCAAATATCGTCTCCAAAGAGAGGCTAATGAGTATTAACTCTATAAGTAAAATTATCGATTCTATATCTTTAATTCTAGGTCCTATGTTAGGTGGTATTGTTTTTGCAGTCTTTGATATGAAAACTTTTATAATTATAAACGGTATTTCATTTATCCTTTCGGCTATTTCCATATTATTTATTAACTTTAAATTGTTTGAGCAAAACATAAATGAGGAATGTTCAATTAGAAAAATTAATTTTATTGAAGATATAAAGGAGGGATACTCTTACTTAATGGAGCGGAAAAGCTTAAAAAATACGTTCAGTATTTTAATTTCACTTAATTTCTTCTTAGGGTTTGCTGTAACTGTTCCATTGCCATACATTATTAACACAGTTCTCAATCTTAGTTCTAAACAATTTGGTATGATTCAAGGGACTTTTCCAGTAGGCATGATAATTGGTGCGATTTTAGTAAAAAAGATAACCGATCGTTTTTCTTACGCTTATCTTTTGAAAAAGTTAAGCTTTATGTTGGCGGTTTTTATGATTATTTCAGGAATTCCAGTTTTATTCAAAAGTTTTGAGGTAAATGATTTTGTATACGTTATTACCTATTGTGTTGTTATGTTCTTTTTAGGACTAATTATAGTGCTTATTGATATACCTATAGCTTATTTCATGCAAAAAGAGATTCCTGATGAATATAGAGGGAGGGTTCTCAGCATTGGATTAAGTATAAGTAAAATGATGCTTCCTATAGCAATGGCGCTATCCGGTCTATTATTAAATTATATTCCAGCCTACATGATTACAATTGTAGGGGGAATCTTATATTTAATAGTAATTAAAGTTTCATCGAATTGTTTCATATTAGAAGTTCATTCGAAAGATTATAGCGCTTAGTAGATCTTAGATTATTTATATAATGGATACTGCTACATTTTTCAAGATAAGAAATGCAAATACTATAAAATGAAAAAATCGGCTGATTTCCCATGAACAATTTTGAAAAGATTACATATTCGTTTTGGAGACTACTTTAAAATTGTAGGTTGAGGGGATGAATATCGTTCTAAATACAATAAGAAAATTTAACTTTGTTGATTGACCTTCCCCTTACAGGAAGCAGTATATTTAAAATAATTAATTACAGGAGGTGAGTGTTATGCTTTCAATTGGAGAGTTTTCAAAAATATCTCATCTTACAATGAAGACGCTGCGCTATTATGATGAAATTGGGCTTTTAAAACCAGCTTTCATAGACCCTAAGAATGGATATCGCTACTATGATATTTTCCAATTAGAAATAGCTTTATTGATTACACGATTAAAAACTTATTTATTTTCGCTGGAAGAAATTAAGGATATTTTAGAAAATCGGGAGAAAACTGAATTGCTTAACTCTAAAATGAAAACCAAACAAGAAAATCTAACACAGCAGATAACATATTATTCTTCTTTATTAAAAAAATTAAAGCGTGATATTCAACAATTAGATGAAGAGGAAAGTATCATAGGTTACTTAAATCATATTGAGATTAATCTTGTAAATCACTTAACCTATAATATATCATCTCAGCGAAAACAAATTAATACCGTTGATTTCCTAACACACTTTAATGAGTTGTTTAGTAAAATTTCATTTGAAAATTTATTACCTATTGCAAAACCACTTGCTATATTCCATAGTTCAGAATATGTACCTGAAAATTATGATGTTGAAATTGCGATTCCCCTTGCAGAAGCCACAAATAAAACAAAAGTGTTTAATCCCGGTCTTTGCGCAATGGCTACGCTTATTGGTTCTTACGAAGAATTACCTTTTATTCATACAAAGCTACATGTTTGGATTGAAGAAAATAACTATAAACTGAATGGAGCTCCGTTTGAAGTTTATAAAACGAATCCTTATAGCACACAGGAGGAGAATAATATCATAGAAGTTTATTTTCCTATAAAATGAATAAAAGAAGGAGCGTATCACAATGTATGGTATAAACCGGCCAACAATAAAAGAAAAAATATTAATTTTAGTTACTGAGATTATCTATCTAATCATTGCGTATTACTTACTTTTCATTACTTATTTCAAACCAGGCATTTCAATAGGGCTGTTTATAGCTTTGATTATCACCGCTTTACGATTAACGGCTATGATGTTTATATGGTTGCCTAGAGGGATTTCATGGCAAGAAGCCATTATGAACAGTATTGCTTTTGGAATTTATTATTTAGGTTTTCCAATCTTAATGATTACTAGTAATCAGGATCCTAATTTAATATTACTTACAATAGGTTGGATATTGTTTTTAGGAGGAAGTATGTTAAACACAGTTTCAGAGCTACTTAGAAAATCCTTTAAAGACAATCCTGTAAATCAAGGTAAGCTATATACAGGTGGTTTATTTAAATATGCGATTCATATTAATTATCTGGGGGATTGCTTTTGGGTGTTAGGTTTAGCATTTATCGCTAGCAATATTTATAGTTTATTTATACCTCTAGGCCTGTTCTTTGTATTCGTTTTTGAATATATTCCAAAATCTGATGGTTACTTACAGAAAAAGTATGGAGAACAATTTACAGTCTATAAACAGAAAACAAAAAAATTAATACCGTTTATTTGGTAAATCAGTTTCATAAATTATAAAAAGCGCAGGATCAGCATCCTGCGCTTTTCTATCGTAATTCAGCGGTTTTTCTAATGACAATCTTATCAATATCATCTTCTTCATCACCAATAAATAATCCGCGTTCTTTTAAATATGCTTCAAAATATAAATCTGCTTCAGCGCGTTCGTCATATGGCTTTACAGAGAGAACGAAACCTAATTTGTTTTGTTCTTCTAAGTGAGAAGTGGAGATGTAAGCCGGTACATTATGGCGTAAAAAGAGTTCTTTAACCGGAATAATCATATCTTTCATTAATTTCGTTAGCATACCCATTTCAAACTCGAAATTAAAGCGATCTATACTAGATAAATCAGCGAATACTACACCGATAAAACCTGTATTAAATACTTCTTGATATTCTACATCTTCATCATGGCCGCCATAAAAATTCTTTTCGATTAAATAATTTACAAAATAAGCAACGCCATCACTTTGTTCAAATGGTTTCGTTGAAAGAACAAAACCAATTTTCTTTTGTTTATGTAAATACACACATGACATGTATGCTGAAATGTTATGTTCTTTAAATAAAGCACTTGTTGCTCCAGAGAGACCATCTAGTACGTGATGAACAATTTGAAGTTTTTTACGAGCGAAATAATAGGATTTCTTTTGTAACTCCAATGTATCAATAAAGACAGAGCCGATAAAGCCTGTATTTGAAATAATAGGTGCTTGCTTTTTTCTTCCTCTGCGCTTTAATGGAGCCATTGTTAAAATCATCCCTTCATGTACGTTTAAAATAAAAAGAACGTTTGTTCGTATATTTATATTTTACTATTAAAACGCTATAAAGTAAAGGGTTTTTGATGAAAATATAACAAAAAAGACACCTTATAAAAGGTGCCTTAAACGCTGTAAGGGATAGGGTTTACCCTAACTATTTATATTATGATACAGAAACAATCTCTTCTGTATCTTCTACATCTAAATGACAGTCCATAGTACGAACATCTTGATCTTCATGACTTCCGAAATAAATAGTAATTTTCATATGTATCGCTCCTTTATTCTAGGAATACCTAAAATAATTACTAGTAATGTTAATATTTATTATATACCACTTTTTTCATTCCGACAACGTTATATCATTTTTAATTATTTTAAACTATAGAGCACAATTTAAAGAGGTACTTTTTATAGAAAATGGTAAATTTCTAATATGTTATATTTAATATAGAAAAATTCGAGTGTTACTTTTTATGAAAAGGAGAACAATTGATGAATTATAAACAACTACTACTAGATAACTTTGCATTTAAAACTTCATATGTTGCACAATTTGTGCCCGGAATGAGTATAAAAAAAACCAAAGATTATATTGCTGTTGATTGTGGATTACCTGCCGATACATTTAATATCATCACTCTACTAAACAATAATTTAACGGAAGGGATCGAGAAATTATATAAAGAGGTAGAATACTATTATCAAAGAAATTTTCCAATGAGTGTTTGGTTATGGGATGAGGAGCAAGAGCGGGATATAAAAAGTGAGTTAATTAAAATCGGTTTAAAAGAAGTGGAACAGAATATTGCGATGGTAGCAGACTTAAAAACAATTTCCCCAACAATAAACATGCCAGTAAGTTTTACTATTCAACAAGCATCTTCACCTGGACAAATAAATAAATTTGGAGAAACGTTAGCTGATCTATTCGGCACATCAGAAGAAGGTATACATGTACAAGCATTCTATAATCAAATTTCTAATCTTGATATATGTAACAGTGAGAATATGAAATTATTTTTAGGATTATATGAAGGTGAAGTCGTAACTGTTGGTTCATTGATATGTTCAAAAGATAGTATTGGTATTTATGACATAGCAACGAAAGAAGGAATGAGAGGACGAGGGTTCGGATCTGCTATGTTCAATTTCCTGCTGCAAGAAGCACATAAATTTAAAAATACGTATTGTGTATTACAAGCTTCACCCGATGGAATCAATATTTATAAAAAATCGGGATTTCAAGCTATCGGCAAAATGACTGTATTGGAAAATCGACATTTAATTGAGTAAATCATTCAAGTTAAATCGTCTTTATATAGGAGCTTATAAATCGTTATGAAAAAGATATATCTCGTTACAATAATTTGTGCCTTTATAGTAATAAGTATCTTTGTTTTTCAGAAAATAAATGAACATAAGTATACTAAAGCTATTAATCAATCAAATCATATAAAAAATATCGCACATAGAGGTGCTTCTGCATATGCGCCTGAACATACAATAGCAGCATATAAATTAGGACAAAAAATGAATGGAGATTATATAGAAATTGATCTCCAAATGACAAAAGATGGGCATTTAGTGGCAATGCATGACGAAACCTTAAATCGTACAACAAATGGTACTGGGCTAGTGAAAGAGCATACATTAGTAGAAATAAAGCAACTAAATGCAGATTCTTTTTTCAACGAAAAATATCCGAACTTAGCAAAGAAAGAATTTGAAAATGCTAAAGTCCCGACATTAACAGAAATTGTTGAAACGTTTGGGCAAAATGCGAACTATTATATTGAAACAAAATCACCTAATGAATATCCAGAAATGGAAGAAAAATTATTAGAAATTATTAATCACTACGAAATACAGGATAAAATAATTATTCAATCGTTTAGTGAAGAAAGTCTACAAAAGATTCATAGCTTAAATAGTAATATATCCTTAGTACAATTATTACCTTATAAAAAAGCAGTTCAATTAACAGAATTAGAGATAGAAAAGTATAAAACGTACTGCATAGGTCTTGGTATGAATTACAAATATATTGATTCAGATTATGTAAATAAAATAAAGAAAAACGGATTAGAAGTTCATCCATTTACAGTAGATAATGAAAAAGATATGAAAAAGTTACTTTCATGGGGAGTCGACGGGATGTTTACTAATTATCCGGATCGTTTACATTCAATATTTGATTTGAAAAGTCATGAATAAGAAGTGTTATTCATAAAGGGAAAATTTACACAACCTATATATTAGGATTAATAATGCAAGGTGGCATGTTGCATATAAAAAGAAAATACCAAAAACCGCAACTAGAAGACCTGGGTTGCGGTTTTTTTTATTGCTTAGATTTCAGTTTACAAAGTTTGAAACTAGAAATGTAAATCTATTTAGATGAATTGGCTTCTTATGTATTTGTACTTCGGATCGTTCTAGGTATATGTACAACCCATGAGACGAGTTTTGCATATGATAATAGAAAAGGAGATGTTGCATATTGAAATACCAAACTAGAAACGTAAATAATCTGAATAAACTAGCGGATAATACGAAAGCTGCAGCTTTTAAGTGGTATCAGTACTGTATCGACAATGGAATTGAAGTATTAATTTATGAAACAATCCGTACAGTCGAGCAACAACGTGAATATGTTCGTAAAGGAGCATCACAAACGATGCGTTCATATCACTTAGTAGGACAGGCATTAGATTTTGTTCCAATTCAGTCGAATGGTACAGAAGATTGGAATGGCTATAATAAAGAACCGTGGGCATCAGCAATTCGTTATGCTAAACAAATTGGTTTTGAATGGGGCGGTGACTGGAAAGGATTTGTGGATAGCCCGCATTTGCAATATAACTACAAAGGGTATGGAACGGATACTTTTGGAAAAGGTGCTCAAAATGTAGTGACTCCTCCCACGTCGAATGATAATGTAGGGGTTGCTTATATTAACGGTAGTAATGTAAATTTACGAAAAGGACCTGGTACTGGATATGGCGTTATTCGTCAATTAGGGAAAGGAGAGTCCTACAAAGTATTTGGACAATCAAATGGCTGGTTAAATCTAGGTGGCGATCAGTGGATTTATAACGATCCATCATACATTCGTTATACGGGAGGAAATGTACCAGCAACTTCACAATCATCAAATGATGGTGTAGGTGTAGTTACTATAATCGCGGATGTATTGCGTGTTCGTACCGGCCCTGGAACAAATTACGGCATTGTGAAAAACGTGTATCAAGGTGAAAAATATCAATCGTTTGGATATAAAGATGGTTGGTATAATGTTGGTGGAAATCAATGGGTTTCTGGTGAATATGTTACGTTTGTAAAGTGAAAATAAGAGCCGTCCAGTTGGGCGGCTCTTTATTTTAAATATTCATAGGGCGAACACTCATAATATCATTCGTGATACATAGAGTATAATTTTTCATTCTAATAATCAGAAAGTAATCAAAATGTAATTAATTTCAACTACGCTTTTTATATTTTTTTGATACACTGGCTACGAGGGGGATACCAATTAAGGTGGGTAAAAACCAAAACCATATTGGCGGAAGTAAATTTAAAATGGGAATATGGATGCCGATATTTACTAAAAGTGCGGTGACTGCGCCAATATAAGAACCTAGCATACCTCTAATGTGGTGATGGAGCCAATTTTTCCAACGTTTTTTTCGTGCAAGGTATCCATAAATCGCAAATGAATAAGAGAAGATTGCTACATAAAATAAATATGCGATTTTATCCCAGTTGATAATGGATAATATTATTGCCGTAAGAGTAATGACAACATAGGATGCATGATATATTTCGCCCCATTCGGTATGTTTTCCTTTCTTCTTTTGGGCAACCATCGCTACAATTCCAGTGATTAAGCATATTGTTCCAAATAGGATGTGTATGGTTAAAAGAATGTTAAAAATGCTCATAATAATTCCTCCTTTTTTATTTTTATAGTATTGCAGTATAGGAGAAAAGTTGAAAAATATAGTTAGTTCGGCTTAATATATTGAAATAAAGGTACTCCTAGAACAAAACCCAATGATTTAAATATTTAGTGAGATGATTATTATGTTAAATGAAGGAGAGACTTCTATGTTTACATCTATTACATATTTACAATCGGGCAATGAGAAACAACAAAAAATATATGATGTTTTGAATAGCCTAAACATAATGGAGGATTTAGCTTTATATAATCCCGTTCTTTGCGGGACAATCCCTATAAGAATTGATACTCCTCAATCTGACTTAGATATTGTAATGGAAGTATATAACTTTGATATTTTTGAGCAGGAAATGAGATCTTTATATGGTTCTTATGGAGGGTTCAACATAAAAAAGAAAAAAATTAAAGGTACTGAATCGATAAAGGTGAATTTTGAATTCGAAGGTTTTGAATTTGAATTATTTGCTCAACCGAAGCCAGTGCGTAATCAAAATGCATATAGACATATGATAGTGGAACACATGTTATTAATGCAACATCCCCATATAAGGGAAGAAGTTATTCGCTTAAAGGAACAAGGTTTAAAAACAGAACCTGCTTTTGCTCAAGTATTAAATATTGACGGAGATCCTTATGAAAAACTTATTTTATTAGGGCAGGAAATGAAATTGTGGTAAATAAGATACGTAAAAAAATCCTCCAAAAACAAAAGAGGATTTTTTTATGCCGTTAACTTTCGAATTAATTCACTGAGCAATTTAATCCCGTAAGTCATTTGTTCTGGTGAAGCATATCCATATGATAAACGAATGTACTGATCTGATTCTTCTTCATAAATACGTCCTGGGTTTAAAAGAATTCCTTTTGATAGAGCCTCTGAAAATAGTTTTTTCATCGGAATGTTATGTACAACCTTTAGCCATATAAAAAATCCACCACTAGGAATATCCCACGATGCAATATCTGCACAATATTTATTTAAAGCTCGTATCATTATTTGTCTTCGCTCTTTCAGGTGCATTCTTACGTTTGCTACATGTTCTTCATAAAAACCTTCATTTATCCATTCAGCAGCTACTCTTTGAGATAAAGAGCTGGATCCATAGTCTGTTTGCATTTTTATATCTGACAATCTATCAATAACAGGTTCTGGTCCGATTATCCATCCAATTCTAAGTCCTGGGCTAAGTGTTTTAGAGAGACTACCAATATATAATACATGTCCATGTTTATCCATCGACTTTAAAGGAGCTGGAGGTGATTCATCAATCCATAACTCTCGGTAAATATCATCCTCGATGATAGGCAACTGCTCTTTTTCACATATTTTTAATATTTCTTTTCTTCGCTCTTTGGACATCAATATCCCCGTTGGATTTTGAAAACAAGGGATTGAATATAAAATATTATTCTTTTGACTATATTTAATTCGTTTTAATAAGTCGTTAGGTAAAATACCGTGATGGTCCATTGATATACCGGATAAATTTATATTTGCTGATTGAAAAACATGAAGTGAATATAAGTAAGAAGGTTGTTCAAGTAAAACAGTTGATTTTCTATGTAAAAGACCAATCGATATTAATTGTAATGCTTGGAGTGCACCAGAGACTATTAATATAGAATCCGGTGATGCATGTATTCCAAATGATCTTACATATTTGCTTATTGCTTCACGTAACGGATAAAAACCTTTTTGTTCTTCGTATCCGAAATAATCTAATTCCTCACTGACGTTTTTTATTATAGATTGCATAGTTTCGAGCGGGAAAAGATGAGGTGCAAGTTCACCTTTACTAAGATGGATAAGCGTTTTATTTGCTTCTGCTTCATTTATTTCTCGCACCATTAACTTACTTGGTTTATGAATACCGGCTTTTACATATTCACTCCAATCGGGCGGAGGATTAGTTGCTAATAATGACCATGTATTATTCATTACAATTGTTCCTGCTCCGATTTGTCCTTGAATTAAACCATCTGCTATAAGTTCATCTAGCGCAGTAATTACAGTACTTCGATTTACATGAAATAATTTTGCTAACTGCCGCTGGCTAGGGATTTTACTTCCAATTGGCCATTCTCCGTTTTCAATTTTTTCTTTCATATAGTCTATTATCTGCTGATATTTGGGCACTTTTTTATCGGTCGTCATATAAAAAACTCCTTCGTTTATTTAAAAGATTCAAAGTGGTTGGTTTTTCCGATAAATAACTGGTTGAAGACATTGTATCAACTATTAAATATGATGAAAAGAAATAATTGGTAATTTAAAAATGGTTGGTTTTTTAGGGAAGGAGAGAAAATATGCATAATAAAAAATGGGATTTACGCATTATATGTGCTCACGCTTTTACAATTCTTATATGGGGAACTGCTTTTCCAGCAATTCGTATGGGGCTTGAATCTTATACGCCTGAACACCTTACTTTACTACGCTTATTAATCGCCTCATTTATACTTTTGTTATTTTCATTTATATACAAACTACGACTACCGGATTTAAAGGATATCCCAGCAATTTTTATATTTGGTGCTCTAGGATTTACTATTTATCACATCGTATTAAACTACGGCGAAAAAACAGTAAATGCTGGATCTGCAAGTTTAATAATTTCAGTCACTCCAATAGTAACGGCAATTCTTGCTTCTGTTTTTTTGAATGAAAAAATGAAATTAAATGGCTGGATCGGTGGTGTAATGAGTTTTGCAGGAATTGCCTTAATTTCATTTAGCCAAGGCGACGCTATTCAATTGAATAGCGGGGGATTATTTATATTATTAGCGGCGATTTCAGAAAGTCTATTTTTCGTTTTCCAAACATCTTACTTAAAAAAATACGGCTTCTTACCATTTACCATATATACAATTTTGTCTAGTACTGTATGTATGCTTATTTTCTTACCCGGAGTTTATCAAAAAATACTAGCAGCTCCTCTTGAAGTTAACTTGAGCGTTATATATTTAGGTGTCTTTCCAACAGTACTCCCGTATATTGCATTGGTCTATATTATATCTCGTGCTGGTGCTTCTGAAGCAACAAGTTCTCTATATTTAACGCCAATAACTGCGTGTGTCATTGCTTGGATATGGTTAGGAGAAGTGCCAACTTTAGTTTCGATAATTGGCGGAGGAATTACTATACTTGGAATTGTGATTGCTCATATACCAATATTAAGAAAAGAAAAACATAGGAATTTAGCAAATAATCAATCCGTATAATGGAATTCAATAATGATTTTATGATACTTTTTCATATAGTTTCTTTCTTATGTTGATAAATATAATATTTTGTATTTCAGTTAAATATTGTATGTTACATTTTATGTAGTAAGCATTTTAAAAGGAGCTGACAACATAATGAATGGAAAAAGAAAATTTTTCACATGTATTTCTATTGTAGGAATCGGACTAGCTAGTTTTTCTAATTCTAGTTTCGCAGCAAGTGTAACGGACAATTCAATACAAAATTCTATTCCCGTAGTTAATCAACAAGTAGCTGCTGCAAAGGAAATGAAACCATTTCCCCAGCAAGTTAATTATGCAGGTGTTATAAAACCGAATCATGTTACACAGGAAAGTTTAAATGCTTCTGTAAGAAGTTACTACGATAATTGGAAAAAGAAATATTTGAAAAATGATTTATCTTCTTTACCTGGTGGTTATTACGTAAAAGGAGAGATTACAGGTGATGCGGATGGGTTTAAGCCACTTGGAACATCAGAAGGTCAAGGGTATGGGATGATAATTACAGTATTAATGGCTGGTTATGATTCGAATGCTCAAAAAATCTATGACGGTTTATTTAAAACAGCAAGAACTTTTAAAAGCTCTCAAAATCCTAATTTAATGGGATGGGTTGTCGCAGATAGTAAAAAAGCACAAGGTCATTTTGATTCTGCTACTGATGGAGATTTAGATATTGCGTATTCGCTTCTTCTTGCTCATAAGCAGTGGGGATCTAATGGAACAGTTAATTATTTGAAAGAAGCACAAGACATGATTACAAAAGGTATTAAAGCTAGTAATGTTACAAATAATAACCGACTAAATTTAGGAGATTGGGATTCTAAAAGTTCACTTGATACGAGACCATCTGATTGGATGATGTCACATCTTAGAGCATTTTATGAATTTACAGGTGATAAAACTTGGCTTACTGTTATTAATAATTTGTACGATGTTTATACGCAATTTAGTAATAAGTACTCTTCAAATACAGGACTTATTTCAGATTTTGTTGTAAAAAACCCACCACAACCTGCACCTAAAGACTTCTTAGATGAGTCAGAATATACAAATGCATATTATTATAATGCTAGTCGAGTACCTTTAAGAATTGTAATGGACTATGCGATGTACGGCGAGAAGCGAAGTAAAGTCATTTCTGATAAAGTCTCTTCATGGATTCAAAATAAAACGAATGGAAATCCTTCTAAAATTGTGGATGGTTATCAATTAAATGGATCCAATATTGGTAGTTATCCAACTGCTGTATTTGTTTCACCGTTTATTGCTGCAAGTATAACGAGTAGCAATAATCAAAAGTGGGTAAATAGTGGTTGGGATTGGATGAAGAATAAGAGAGAAAGTTATTTTAGTGATAGTTATAATTTATTAACTATGTTATTTATTACAGGAAATTGGTGGAAGCCTGTACCTGATGATAAAAAAACACAAAATCTAATAAATGATGCAATTTATGAAGGATACGATAATTAATTAAATTTGAGAATGGTTACTGAAGAAAGGAATTAGCATTCGCTAGTTCCTTTTTAATGTTTTGTAAAACATTATCCATTCTAAAATTCGCATAGATATACTTGCTTTTTTCATATACATAGTTATTGATGACTCTATGTTTTTATGAAGGGAGAGTATTTCTTGGAAAAAGTATTATTTTTCGGAGACCCAGGTATTGATGACTCATTTGCCATTATGTATGGTTTACTGCATCCCGAAATTGAAATTGTCGGTATTGTAACCGGATACGGAAATGTTGAGCATATACATGCTGCACATAATGCAGCGTATATTTTACAGTTAGCAAATAGACAAGACATTCCTGTCATTAGTGGTGCAACAAAACCACTGACAGAAGAAATCACTACGTACTATCCTGAAATTCACGGAGCAGAAGGATTAGGGCCCATCCATGTTCCAGGAAATATATTATCTATTCCAATATATAATTTCGGCAGTATTGCTGCGATTCTTATAAAGTACGGAAAAGATTTAACGATTGTTGATGTAGGAAGATCTACCTCGTTAGCAATTGCTTTTAATTTATGGAATGATTTAATGCTAAATGTAAAAGGAATCTATTTCATGGGTGGTGTTTTTTTAGAAGTAGGAAACGTTACGCCATTAGCAGAGGCAAACGTGTATGGAGATCCGATAGCAAGTAAAATTGTTTTCCATCAAGCAAAGAATTTATTCATATTCCCTTTAAATGTAACAAACAAAGCTGTGTTAACACCAAATGTATTTAACTATATTCAAGCTAATGCAAAGAATCCATTTCATATGATAATGAAACCAATGTATGACTACTATCTATCCGCATACCAAAAACTTAATCCATCTATGGAAGGACCTTTGCTACATGATGTGGTTGCAATAAGTGGATTAGTAAATCCAAGTTTTTTTGAATTTGTGCATCGTACAGTAAATGTAGATACATACGGAGATACGAAAGGACAAACATTTGCTGATTTTCGCCCTAGCTCTATATCTGAAGGAGCCCATATAGCACTAGAAATAGATGAACAAAAATTCATTCAAGATTTTATAAAAATCATGTTATAAGTTGCTGTCGAAAAAGGGAATTATTTCAATGCGTTGAATATAAAAATACATCCTCTAGATAAAGGAGCTTACAATATTGAATGTCCAGTTAAAGGTTGTTACGAGAGACAATTGGGAAGATGCATTAAAGTTACAAGTTAAAAAAGATCAAAGAAAATTTGTCCCCGCTGTATCAGTTTCACTTGCTAAAGTATATATAAAACCAGATGGTGACAATGTAGAGTACATACCATTCGCTATATACGATGGTGACCTTATGGTTGGTTTTGTTATGCATGCTGTTGTAATAGAGACATCGGATATGTATTGGATTAACGGATTTATTATTGATCAATCGCAACAAGGTAATGGTTATGGAAAAGCAGCATTACAAGAAAGTATTAATATAATAAAAAATACGTTTAAGGCGTGTAAAGAAATTAGATTAACCGTACATAAAGATAATATCTCTGCAAAGAAATTATATGAACGATATGGTTTCATATCATTAGGACAGGAGTATGATGGTGAGCAAGTATATCGTTTATTTGTTTAACTATTAGGAAGTAAAGGTGTGAAATGAAATATGCAATTTACTGAAGTGAAAATTGCAGTGTTCATTCCTGAAGAATATATTGAAACATTAAGGGATGAATTATATAAAATTGGATCATGTAAAACGGGCGAATATGACCATTGTCTTTCCTATAGTTCAGTGAAAGGACATTGGAGACCTTTAGAAGAGGCATCTCCTTTTAATGGAGAAATTGGTCAAATATGCGAAGGACAAGAATGTAAAGTTGAAATAAAGTGTAAACGAGAACTTGTAAAAGATGCTCTTGAAGTTATTAATGATATTCATCCGTATGAAACACCTATGATTTATATTATACCAATACTAAATGACTATTTTGAGAAACTATACATTAAATAACTAGGAGGAATATCAATTGAAAAGTAAATTTCATCATATTGTACGAGCAGTCATGATAAAAGATGAAAAATTATTAGTTGCTGAATATATCGGCCATCATTATTTTTTACCTGGTGGCCATGTTGAAATTGGAGAATCAGCAGAGAATGCATTAAAAAGAGAGTTAAGAGAAGAACTTGGAGTAAACTGTAGTATACAACAATTTTTAGGCGTCATAGAAAATCAATGGCAAGATAAAGAAGTTCTTCATCATGAAATTAACCACATTTTTGAAGTAGAGTCACAAGATTTACATACGGACTTAACACCGAAATCTAGCGAGTCTCATTTAGCATTTCACTGGATAGCTTATAATAAAGAAGCCTTAAATCATTATGAAATCATGCCAACGCCTTTAGTAAAGGAATTACTAGAAAGTAAGTTAAATGATGAACTCCTAAATTGTTGGATTAGTAATTTTTAAATCACTTTATTTATAGTAAATACGTCCATCGAATGAATATAAAGAAAATAGGCTGAAAAACAAGGTACATCACCTAGTGTAAGTTCATATTTTGTTGATGTACGCATTTAGTCTATAGTCTTGTTTCTACTATGTTTAAAAGAATTTATTAACTTTCATATTTGGACGGAATTTACATTTATAAATGGAGGGTTTCATAATGAATCAGTTTCAACAAGAACTACAATCATTAAACCTTAATGATTATCAAACTGGCAATGTTGTGTATTGGGATCAACAACAAAGTCAATATCCATACTATTACATTCAAGACGATGCACGTCGTTGCGGCGGATGTGGAGGTTGTGGTGGACGTTGCGGTGGATGTGGCGGTAGATGTGGTGGTTGTGCAGGTCGTTGCGGCGGATGTATAGGATGCGCAGGATGTTTCAGTTGCTTTAATTGCTGGAACTGGTGGATTATTTAAGTATAGAAAATCCAAGTTATTTTATATGAAAGAAAGGTGTAAAAACTATTTTGCACTTTTCTTTCATGCTGTAATTTTGATGTGTATTAAGGGGGATTTATTTGTATACATATGATAAGTTGATTTCTTGGGTAGAGGATATAAAAGAAAAAAATCATAGTTCTGCTACAGCACTTTGTATTATAAAAGATAATAAAATCGTACTAGAGCATTATAGTGGTTATCACTCAAATACATCTACAAGCAAGAAAGTAACAGCATCTTCACAATTTAACGTTGCTTCTGCTAGAAAAAGTTATTTAGGATTAATGATAGCATATGCCCTTTACGAGGGGAAAATAAACTCTATCGATGATGAAGCGATAAAATATTTTAAAGACTTTGATCCTGTATTGCTTGGTAAAACGACGATAAGACATTTAGTAACACATTCGCACGGATTAGAAGAAACGAATGACAGGACAATTTTTCGTGAATTTGAACCGGGACAATCATGGGCGTATAGAGATATTAATGTAAGAATGATGACACGTCTTATTTATCAGCTATATAACAAAAGTTTTCCTGAATTGTTAAAGGAGCGTGTGTTTAAACCTGCTAATTTTCAAGAAACAGGTTGGAGAGTTCAGCGAGATGAAAATTTAGTTGACGTTGTTAATAATCCAAATGAAGACGCAATTCGTGAAATTGGTACGGTAGATGACGGTACTGAAAAAAATTTGTTTGTCTCAGCTAGAGAATTTGCGCAGTGGGGCAATCTTCATTTAAATCAAGGTGGGATAGATGGTAAACAAATTGTTCCAAAAGAAGTTATAAAAATCGCTACGAGTTTGCAGAGCCCAACATTTATAAACAAAGAGCTACCACAAAATGGGGTGTTTTGGTTCATCCAAAATGAGCCTGCACAATTAAGCGAACTTGGTGAACGTATTCCAAAAGGATCGTATCAAATATTAGGGATTACTGGACCGACTATTTTAGTAATACCTGAATATAATGTAGTTGTTGCAAAAATGTATAACAAAAGATATAACTACGGCGGTGATAATTACTTATATTATCTACGTGAATTTAGTAATTTAGTCGCTGATACATTTAGTAACGGTAATAGGGCATAATTACTCCTATAACAAAAAGGAGTGATTGAAAGTGAAAGATAAAGTGAACAAAGATAAAAAGCAAAATATAAAAGATGTAAGTACAGAACAAAATGCGATCTATAGCGATCCTAAAGATGCAGCTAATATGCAAACTGTACCGCAGCCGAAAGATTTTGATGAAATCGAATATTAATTTTTCATCCGACTATATGATGAATGAAAAATACGTCTTAAGTCCCATCACATATAAGAAATCATTTGGTAACATATATACATAAGCATTTGAAAATGTCTTATCTTAACAAAGCTTTCTTTAGAAAAATCTGATATACACAAAAAGGCACTTCTTTATGAAGTGTCTTTTTGTGTATATGAACTTAATTACCATTTTCCGTACAGTATCTTGCAATTTATGATGGATATACTAACTGTGAAAATTCATGTCAAGATAAAAGAAGGGGACAGTTAGTATGAAACAAACTTCTATAAATCCGTTACTAATTGTTCTAGGTACAATCATTGTTCAAATTGGCCTTGGAACAATTTATACATGGAGTTTATTTAATCAACCCCTTGTAAGTAAGTTTGGATGGAATCTTAATTCAGTAGCGATAACTTTCTCCATAACTAGTTTTTCTTTATCATTCTCAACTTTATTTGCAGCAAAGTTGCAGAAAAAATTAGGCCTTCGGAAACTTATTGCTACTGCAGGAATTGTTTTAGGACTCGGCTTAATACTTAGTTCACAAATTTCTTCCTTACCACTATTATATTTATTAGCTGGTGTCGTTGTTGGTTATGCGGATGGAACAGCTTATATTACATCACTATCTAATTTAATTAAATGGTTTCCAAATCGGAAAGGGCTTATTTCAGGTATATCTGTATCAGCGTATGGAATGGGCAGCTTAATCTTTAGATATATAAACGGAAATCTTATCGATAACCTTGGTGTATCACAAGCATTCTTATATTGGGGTATTATCGTGTTACTTTTAGTGTTAATCGGATCGTTCTTCTTACGTGAGGCAATTGTAAGTAATACTGTAACTGAAACATTACACAATGACTATACTCCGCGTGAAATGATGCGAACGAAACAAGTATATCTGCTATTTTTTATGTTATTCACCTCGTGTATGGGTGGTTTGTATTTAATCAGTATGGTAAAAGATATCGGCGTACAACTTGTTGGACTTAGCGCAGCAACCGCTGCAAACGCCGTTGCTATGATTGCAATCTTTAATACAGTAGGTAGAATCATTCTTGGGACGTTATCAGATAAAATCGGGCGAATGAAAATTGTCTCTGCAACGTTTATTATTATAGGATTGTCAGTCTTTACTTTAAGTTTTATTCCGCTAAATTACGGAATCTATTTTGCTTGTGTAGCAAGTGTCGCCTTTTGCTTCGGCGGTAATATAACTATATTCCCAGCTATTGTCGGAGATTTCTTTGGATTAAAAAACCATAGTACAAATTACGGGATTGTCTACCAAGGTTTCGGATTTGGTGCGCTTGCAGGATCATTCATTGGAGCGATACTTGGAGGATTTCAACCAACTTTCATTATAATTGGTGTTTTAAGTGTTATTTCCTTCATTATTTCAATATTAATCCGTCCACCAAATGTAGAAAAGAAAAAGGAACTAAAACATTTACATCGGAAAGTAGCTTAATTTTAAAAAGAGTCCTCATACTAGGGCTCTTTTTTATTCCATTAACTTTGCTTCTTTACCAACTCATTAAAGACAGGACAATATCATTTTAAAATTGAATAGATAAGTAAAAAGGAGCGTGACACTTAAAATGAAAATAGTACAGCAGTGGGTACAAGAAGATAGTGATTACATAAGAGAGAAAGTAATTGAATATAATCAAAAATATCTCGCAGATGAAGAAAAAACACCTTCAGAAAAGGTTAGTTTCATAGTAAGAAATGAAAAAGAAGAAATAGTAGGTGGGGTAACAGCAATAACTTTTTGGCACCATATACACGTTGACTTTCTATGGGTTTCTGAAGAGTATAGGCATGAAGGTTACGGAAGCAAGTTAATAAAGCTTATTGAAGAGTTTGCAATTGAAAAAGAGTGCAGGTTACTCAATTTAGATACTTTTAGTTTTCAGGCACCTGATTTTTATAAGAAGCATGGATATAAAGTAATCGGAGTAAGTGAAGATCATCCGAAAGGACATAATCATTATTATTTAGAAAAACGGCTAAAAAGTACATAGAATTTGTTAACATTAGTATTTGGAATACAAATGCAATAAGGGCGAGGTTATTATTAATTTAAGTATTAATTGAATCAATTTTCATACTAAAACTGTAAGAACGTACTTTGGATAATCTTCCTAAGGGACGTTCTTTTTTATATCAGTAGCCTATTTTTATTAACTCCATCAATAGCGGTAAAGGCAAGACTTTACTAACTTATATATATTAAAAGGAGTTAATGGTAGAATGGATAGAAGACAGAAAATTCCTTTTATTAAAAATAGAGGAGGTACATATGAAAAAAGTTAATGTTACATACGCGATTTTGTACGATAAAACTAATGAAAAGATCTTAATGGTAAAAAACAAAGGGGAAAATGGTTCTTATTATACATTACCAGGTGGCGCAGTTAAATTAGGAGAAACGTTAGAAGAAGCAGTAATTCGAGAAGTAAAAGAAGAAACAGGGTTACATATAAATGTAAACGGGATTTGTTCTATCAGCGAAGCCTTTTTTGAGGAAAGAGATCATCATGCAATTTTCTTTAATTTTCTAGGTGAAATAATTGGCGGAGAGACATATATATCAAGGCCAAAAGAAATTGAAGAGATTACTTGGATGGAATTACATATAGCAGCTCCATATTTACGCATACCAGAACATTTACTAGATTTATTACAAAGGAAAGAAACAGTACCGTACTTTTTTAACGGAACAATCGTTCATCAATCTTCATAAAAATATTATCTCATGTAAGGTGGGGAAAACATGGAGTTCATCGTTAATCACAAACAATTTACTCAAGCACTTTCAGAAGTTAACAAAGCGATATCAACAAAATCTTTAATTCCTATATTATCTGGTATAAAAATAACTGCAGATCAATCTGGAATTACTTTAATTGCAAGTAACTCGAATATTTTTATCGAAAAATTCATTCCTGTTTCAATTGAAGACGAAAAGATTGCAACTATTTTAAAGGCAGGAACTATTGTTGTACCTGCAAAGTATTTCATTGAAATAATAAAGAAAATGCCAAGTGATATAGCAATAAAAAGTAAGAATGAGCAATTAATTACGATACAATCAGAAGAAATCACATTAAGTTTAAATGGATTTCCTGCAGATGAGTTTCCGAATGTACCGCTTATAGACAATCATGCAGAAATCAAAGTAGAGACAGAGCAATTGATTGAAGTATTTAAACAAACAGTCTTTGCGGTAGCGAAAAATGAATCTAGACCTGTTCTTACTGGGGTGCATATAGAGTTATCTAATAATAAGTTAATTTGTGCTGCAACTGACTCACATAGACTAGCGATACGTGAAACGCTACTTTCCTCAGATGTAAAAGCAAATTGTATTGTACCGAGCGCAACCATTAGTGAACTTCTAAAATTAATGAACAGCAATTCGGAATTCGTATATATCTACCTTTCAGAGAGTCATATTATATTTACGTTTGGAACAACTACATTATATTCAAGACTAATTGAAGGGAAATATCCTAATATTTCTAACCTTATTCCAAATGACTTTAAAACGATTATTAACATAGATAGAAAAAAGATATTACAAGGTGTAGACCGATCAAGTTTATTAGCAAGTGAATGGGCCAATAACAATGTTAACTTAGAAATCATAAACGAATCTACAATTAAAATTTCTTCAAACGCTTCTCAAATTGGGCAAATATCCGAAACGCAACAAATAGATGCGATTCAAGGTGAAAAACAATTAAATATATCTTTCGATGGGCGTTTTATGGTTGATGCTTTAAGAGCAATAAAAGAAGAAACGATTACTTTAAGCTTTGGCGGTTCTATGAGACCGATATTGATTGAAGCAGGAGAGCAATCTGCAGCAGTACATCTTATATCACCAGTAAGAGCTTATTAGGGATAGAGGAAGGGATTACATTAGGTACAAGCAGACTTTTGTTTTATGAAATCATAAATTAATACATTATAAGAATGATGTATTAGTATAGCAAACAGTTTACTAAATCCTACATAATATAATTCAATCATAGACAAAGCAGCAATGGAAATCTGAAATACAAAGCAAAATAATAATAACCTAAATATAAAAGCCATAGATTAATCGATATGGGGTGAGTACGATGAAGAAAGTAATTGTTTTACTCATTGGTATAGTTTTAATTATTTTTGCTTTTTATCAATACAATAAAAAAGACTATGCAGCTAAAAGTACTAACTTGTATGTAGAAGACTTTAAAGGGGCAAATGATTCAATAAAAATACAATCTGCTATTAATAAAGCAGCGTCTAGTAAAATAAAAACCGTATTGCTTGATGATAAAAAGTATAAAATCACGTCACCAATCACTGTTAAAAAAGGTGTAAAATTATTATTTGGTTATGGATCACAATTTGTGGTTGAGGGAAACTTTAGAGTTCTAGAACTAGAGAAAAACGCATCCATTGAAGGAGCGTATATAGCTATTGACGATCCTAAATTCAACTCTGAAGTTATTTATTTAGACGGTAAAAATAAATATTATAACACTTGGAACAAAACACAAATAAAAGATATAAATATTATTAATTGGACGGAAACGAATAAAGGTACCGGAATTTCTTTATACTCTGCTGGAAAAGAAAATGAAATTTCGTTTGTTAACTTCGAAAACATTAAAATTGTAGGAATGGAAACCGGACTAAAATTAGTAGCAAAAAAACCGAGCACCGGACAAGCTTGGATAAATGCCAATCGTTTTATGAACTTTTCTTTAGAAGACTGTGTAAATATGATTTATATGGATAGTCAAGTAACTACGCCAAATGAAATTAGTGGGAATCAATTTACAAATCTTCAAATACAGCCTTCAAATAAAACAAAAAGCATTATACAGGTAAGTGGTCAGCATAATGAATTTCATGGGATGGTGTGGGATTTAAATAAAATAAAACATGAAAACGAACTCATTGAACTGACTGATAAGAGTATGAATACAGTGGTTGAAATGTCCAGTGTACCAGCAAATAGAGTTTTAGATAGTGGGAAATCCAATATTGTGAAATAAGTTTAAATACAGAAAAAAGAGCGAATTCTTTATAAGAGGATTCGCTCTTTTTATATTTTAAAATTAAATTTCCTTCCACCAAGTGGATGAAGGATAATTTGTAGATTTTAACGTAATAGATTCACCAATTTGAGGCGTTGTAATTTTAACTCCTAAACGGTTAGCTTCTTTCGTAACACGTTCTATCGGGTCACTCCATTCGTGTAATGCTAACGTAAAGGCACCCCAATGAATCGGAAGAAGTAATTCTCCTTTAACATCAATATGAGCTTGTACCGTTTCTTCAGGCAACATATGAATAGCAGACCACCTCGGATCATATTGCCCGCATTCCATTAATGTAAGATCGAATGGACCGTATTTCTCACCAATTTCCTTAAAGTGAGGGGCATAACCGCTATCACCACTAAAGAAAATTTTAGTCTCTTGACCAAGAATAAGCCATGAACACCATAATGAACGATCTCTATCTGTCATACCACGTCCCGAGAAATGCCTTGCAGGCGCACATACTAACTTAATATTATCAAACGTAATTTCGTCCCACCAATTATGTTCACTAATTTTACTAGGCGAAACACCCCATTTAATAAGATATTGTGCAACTCCAGTTGGAACATAAAAGTGCTTTGCGCGATCTTTTAACTGCATAATACTTTTGTAATTCAAATGATCATAGTGATTATGAGAAATGATAATCGCATCAATTTCTTGAAGGTCATCACGTTCTAAAGAAAAAGCACCACTATAGCGTTTACTATTAAACAAAGGGAATGGGGAAGAGGCATCTCCAAACATAGGGTCTAATAATAGTTTTTTACCTTCTATTTTCAAAAGAGAAGCAGAATGGCCAAACCATGTAACACTCTCTAACGATTCATTATCTTTATTTGATAAAACGATAGGCAAATCCTTTATAGGACGCAGCTTTGATTTTATTTTAAAGTAATCCGTCATTAAACCTATAATATCTTTCGATTTAAAACTCATATCAGTATGAATTTGATTTGTATATTTCTTATTCATTCGTTCTCCTTTTTACGATTAACAATTTACGTATGTTGTTTTTGTAGCTATTTGTAGTTTAAACTATATTATTTTACCTTTCATCTAAAATACCTTGTATTTCATAAATCCGTCAAATTCATTATTTGTATCTATAAAGTACAAATCGCACAGCAGCAGCTAAGACAAATATTAAGTACATGTAAATTGTTTTTATTTAGTAAATTCCTTCTTATACGCAACAAAGAACATATGTTCCGTTGTATGTTATAGAAGAAAATATGTCTCTAATAAAAGAAAGGAAGGAGAGGATGTAAGTGCACATAGAACGAAAAAAGAAATCAAAATGTAAACTATCAAAATCTGAAATCATGCATTTGTATACTGAAGGGAAGAGCACCTCAGAAATCGCTATGCTTGCTAATGTATCTGCAAGGTATATTCGTATGGTTCTAACAGACAACAACGTTCCAAGGCGAGCTATAGGGAGCTGGAAGAGAAAGTATGACATAAAAGAAGATTATTTTAAAACGTGGTCAAACAATATGGCTTATATTTTAGGGTTTATAGCAGCAGATGGTGTTATACAGAAAGAAAATCAATGTGTCAGTATATCTCAAAAAGAAAGTTATATTTTAGAAGATATAAAAAAAGAACTAAAAACAAACCAGCCACTTTATCAAAACAAAAAAACAGGCGTATATATGCTAAATATTAATAGCAAAACAATAAAAGACGACCTTATGAACATACACGGAATTATGCCATGTAAATCATTTAACATCGAATTTCCTTTTGTACCAGAAGAATATTTGCATCATTTTGTTCGTGGGTATTTTGATGGGGATGGTCATGTTAACTCTCACAAATACTTTGTTAGTTTTGTTGGCGGATCATATAATTTTATGAATTCTTTTAAAGATATCCTTGAGAATAATAAATTCCAATTAAGTTTTGTTGACAAAGAAAAACAATATCGTATTTACCTAAGTGGTAAAAATAATGTTAATAAATTTTCACGGTGGATTTATAAAGATAAAGGTTTACATTTAAAGCGTAAATACAATATTTTTCAAGAAAAAGAATAATTGTAATGATAATCGAATAATTCACAAACAAGTTCAATTATAAAATTAAAATTCACGATGAATTATTAATTGAAATCAAAGTAATTGCTAAAGCAAACAAATTATAAATATAGTTTAGTCAAATAAAAAGCAACTTGTTTAAATTTAATAATTAAACAAGTTGCTTTTTATTATGTTTTATTAATGATTATTTACACTAATCCTGCATCAACGAACTATTCACTAATAAATAAAGAAAAGGGAAGTATACTAAATGAAACTAACCTATAATAAGTTTATTACTTTTTTCTAGTAGACATAATATATATTATAGGCAGTTATAGAAACAAAGCAATATCAGGTATCAAAACCCAAGTAAACTATACTTAATGAGACGAAACAGAGATTTTTAGTGAGATTCACATGAAATCTTATCTAAACAAATTTCTTCAGTTTTTATCGTTTTTATTTGTTATAAATTCATCACAGCAAATCTTAATCAATAATCGCTTAAGATTTAACGAATTAAAAACATTTTTGATTGGCAAGAAATTTTTATACAGAAAAATTATTTCTATACAAAATATAAATTAGTAATTTTATTTTATGTTTTACTTAATGAATTTATTGCTATTTGCACATGTTTTACAACTTTACATTATTTGTTGTTATTTCTGTTATTTAGACTTGACTTTCATTACACTCATTGTTTTTTATTCTAGTTAACATAACGCTTATTTTTAACATAAAAAAATCCTCCTCACCTTCAGGAAGATTTTTTGTTTGCTATTATTTTATTTATATCTTCTAGTAACAATCCCAATTGTAAATGACATTGGAAAAATCTAGATTTAATAACTCTTCCTTACGTATAAAGAAATTAGCAACCCCAGAATCGCCCCACATAATATTTAATGAATCGTCTGTATCGATTTGCAGCAATAATATGTCATGTTGCTGGTATTTTTCTTCCCATTCTCTCGGATCTGTCTGTGTGAAAAATGGATATCCACCAATTTTATGTCCTTGATCTTTACATAAATCATCATACAGTTCGCCTAATTCTGTATTATTTTCTTCATCAACAATTTCTTCCCAATCAATATCCTCACTAAACATCTTTTCAAATCGATAATCCCTTGACGTTACGGGTTGATAACCTAATTCAAACTTTAATTTCGCTGCTTCAGGTATGATAAAGTCCTCTAATTCTAAGGTGTTTAAATAACTAAAATCAGTAATAACCTTATTTAAATCTTCTATAATTGTAGAATGATAAATAATTCGAAAGTCTTTTTGGACTGTTGGATGATCAAAATCTGCTCCAAAAAGATCTTCTTCAGCACTTATGAAAAACTGTAACATTCCATGTTGAGGCATATGTTCAATGTTTGGTATTTCTTCAAGGTTTAACTGCGCAAGTAGCATCATAGGTTGTCCGTTTGAGTCTTTAGGATGATCTTGATCTATAGGTAAATACGGATATCCACCAAACTTACTTTCAAAAAGCGTTGTCTCTGCTTGCGTTCCAGACACTTTAACATACGGTTTCACACTTTCTTCTAAAATACTACGATACTGTTCTAGTTCTTTCGGAATTTGAAGTTGATACGTATTCTTCACTACATTTGCCTCCCTTTAGTAATGAATTGAAAATGCCTAACTTAATTATATAGCAAGCGATAGCTTAATTGAAAATCGTTAAAAATCCATTTTCACCCTCATTTTTTGCGCGCTTGGTGGACAAAGTAGATTATGTTCTAATACCTTTTTATTAATAGTTCGAATTAAATCCGCTGCTTCTGCAGTATTTGTATTTTCTTTTAGTTTTTCTTTTAAATCATCAATTTCTTTTGAAAGCTCAATCCACCTAGGTAAAACATGATTATTTGCTAAAGTTCTATAAAGTTGCTTTTCAGGATTGTACGAAAGATCTTTATCAAGATTAAGAGGTTTCCCTTTACCAGGTAAATTATCAAAAGCTCCTTTCTGTTCTGCTTGTTTAACGATAGAACTAATATGATCCTCATACGTATAAGACCAAACTTTCTCATCTTTTACTAAAATCTCTTGTTTTTTTAGTTTTTTATCTAGTTCTTCTTGATTCATAGATTCTCTCTCCTTTTTATTTTCTAATGTCGTTTTTGTAAATTCTAATGCCCTTAATCCATCGAATAGCTTTTCTCGCCACCATACGCTATCATGTCCGCCTTGAAACTCTTCGTAAGTGGTTTGGTGTTTCTTTTCTTCTAAAGCTTTATATAGCCGTCTATTAGCCGTTAAAAGAGGTTCGTTTTCGAGTTCACCTACTGCTATGTAAGAATGTAGATGAGTCGCATTAGAATTTATTGATGAAATTTGATTTTCAATCCAAGGACTTGTATTTTCATAATTATCCTTTTTCCAATGTACGGATCCAGACATCGACAACACATTTCCGAAAATATGTGGATTTTGAAGTGCTGCATAAAAAGCTGCTAAGCCACCAAGACTGAAACCAGCAATTGTTGTATGATTCTTTTCTTGATAAACGTGATACTTAGCTTGAATCCACGGAAGTAATTCCTTCGTTAAAAATGCATTCATTTTATCGTTATAAGTTAGCTCTTCTAATCGATCGACAGGATCTATAGCAACAGCAATACACGATGGGATTTCTTTTTCGTAAATTAAATAATTAAGTGTTTTTGTGATTGAAAGGTCATTAATGAATGAATTCCCATCAAATACAATGAGAAGTTCTTGAAGATGTAAAGCGTGAGAATAATCATGAGGCGTATAAATATGAATTTTGCGTGTGTTATTTAAAATCGAACTATAAAAAGAATATGTTTCAATCTTTCCGGATGGATAATCATTTGAAGGAAAACGACTGCTATATTGCACCTCCATTCCTATGTTTAACACAGACGCTTTATTGGTACCTTCTCCAAATGTATTTCGATTAAATTGGTCTATTTCGTACTGTTCACTACGCTTTATCCAATCATTTTCGAAAACATCGTTTACTGAAAAATAGTACGTTGAAATAAAACTCTTATCCGTCCTAAACGTTACATACCAAATTTCTGTCTGTAACAATCGTTGTAATTGATTTACAGACAAATCCCAACCAGGAAAACTACCGAATACATAAACGTTTTCAGTGTTTTGATCCCCTAACCATATATACGTTATAAGCTTATACTGATTATCTGCAGGGCATTGTTCTATTAGTGGCGTGTGATTTGACTTTATTTCATGCAAAAAAGTATAAAGAGCTTTTTCGTTTCCATTCTTTAATTGATTTTTAAGCTTCTCTAACTTAGGACTGATTATTGTAGTCACCTCTCTTCCTCCTTTGTAGTATTCTATATGTAGTTTTTTTCATTAGAATCCCTATATAAAAGTAGTCGTAAGTTATTTGTTTAGCGAAGTTATTTATTAGAAAAATAATCAATTGCCTGAATAGAAAGTTCTAATGATTTTATTCTTTTTTCTAAAAGCGTTCTTTGAGGACTCCCAAGCTTTGACTTAACGTAAATCTTTTCAATTGATGGAAGCAAACCAATTAGAACATTACGAGCTTCTGCTAAATCTTCCTGAGTATAATGATGAGTTTCTTGCTTCCAAACACTTTCTAACATAGCTAAGCCGATACTAGCTGCTTTGAGTCTTTTTTTCACTAAAGTAGTATTTGATCCTTTTTGAGTCATCTGTGATAAGGCATTTTCAAGTTTACTAATTGTTGACTGTAAAGATTTTATTGATTCTACTTTATCTATATTTGATACGTTTTTCATGTTAATGTTATCCCTTCTACGTTGCTAACTTGTTTTGTTTAATGTTCAATGAAATCCTTAAAAGCTTGATTTCACTCGAAATATTTTAACATAAATAACTAACTGTATTCGAGTTGGACAATAACTTAAAGCAAAACAGCTATTCTTCTCTCCTCCTCTGTAGCATTCTATTATATGTACTTCTTTCTTCTCATTAGAATTCCTATATAAACTAGTTGTTAATATTGAATGTTTTATGAACAAAAAAACGTACAAGTAATGTAACCTGTACGTTTTCGCTTTTATTCAGTAAGGTAATAAAGTAATAGCTTCCTGGTCTTCTCATAATTCATGAAATCTCTATACAAAATAGGATACTTCACAATTTCTGTTTCTATAAAACGATATTGCGGAAACCACTCAAAAAACGATTTTTTTAACCACTTGATTTGCTGAAACGTAATGTTCTGTTCGTTTCCGTTTAGTACAGAACTTAAAATTGCTGCTGTATGCATCCAATAATGATTAAAATCAGCGTTTATACAGTCATCTTCGGTAAACTCACTTTTTAAGTTTAGCTGCATTTTTGCTGTAGCACGATAAGGAAACGATTTGTGCAGTGGACTATGCATTCTCTGCAATTCATTAAAAATCACCTTTTTACCTAATAGCAACTTTCCACCCCTTTATTTCTCTATCCAATTTAATAAGTTTTCATAATGATATTGAGCATCGATATACCCAAGATTATATAGATTAACGAGCTTTTCCTTATTTCTTTCTATTCCGCTTATAGGAAGCTGTACACTTGGTTGAATTACATAAAAATTATCTTTTTGTTCTTCTCGATTCATATAAGATATCGTCTCATTATAAAAACGATAATGGTTTACTAAATTCCCTGCGATTTTCGGATATTTTCTATATAAAATTTTAGCCAGGCCTGAAAATTTATTTCGCTGCTTCTCATATCCTTCTGGCTTTGTCATAATGACAACGTTCTTTTCATAACCATCCTTTTGAGCTTTCAAAACTGGTATAGGGTCTATAATCCCTCCATCTAATAATTTTCGATTATTATATTCTACAGCAGGTGCTATAAACGGTACAGAGCTTGAGGCGCGAATGATTTTTAAAATATCATTTCCGTGTTCTGCTTTATTATAATAAATGGCTTGTCCTGATTCGCAATCAGTCGTCCCTATGACAAACTGTTCATTACATTTTAAGAAAGTTTGAAAATCAAATGGTACAATTTTATTAGGTACTTCATCAAATAAAAAATCCATTCCGAATAATTCACGTTTTCGAATTAAGTTTCGATAAGATATATACCTGTAATCTGATACTAGCTCTGTATTTACTTTCTTATTTCTACCTTTTTGACGTGACAAATAGGTTGCTCCCATACAGGCTCCAGCTGATACGCCGACTACATACGGAAAGAATAAGTTCTTTTCCATGAAATATTCGAGTGCACCTGCAGTATATAAACCTTTCATTCCTCCGCCCTCTAATACTAAACCAATATTCTTCATGCTATATCCCTCTGCTTCTTTTTTCTTAATTTCATATTAGCATAAGATTTTAAGATGAGGTTATATAAACTAATTACAACAATAACCAGAAACTACTAAAGTAATGTCATAATATCTTTGTGAGTAACATGTTACAATATAAGTAATTCATTCCACATATATTAAAGGAGGAATTTAATATGGGTTTATTTAGCGGTATTTTAGGAAATGCATCAAATACGAGTTCTGAAAGTGTAGAACGTGATTTAGAGAAGATTATGCTAGACGATGAAAAAGTAGAGCATGCATATAAATTAATTCGTGATCTAATCGTATTTACAAATCGTCGTCTTATTTTAGTAGATAAACAAGGAGTAACTGGCAAAAAAACAGAATACCATTCTATCCCTTATAAAAGTATTACACAATATAGCATCGAAACGGCTGGGCATTTTGATTTAGATGCAGAACTTAAAATTTGGGTGTCTAGTATGGAGGATCCAATTACGAAAGAATTTAAAGGTGACGATAGTATTTTAAGCATTCAAAAAGCGTTAGTAACCTTTACGACTAAGTAGTGGTTTTTGTATTTTTATTCATTTTTAAAATTACTAACCCGAGTATTTTGGAAGAACATACATTATTTTTGTATATTTAATCTAAAATAACATAAAAAGGTAAAGCGTATTTTATATGCTTTACCTTTCTTTTTTGTAATAAATAAGTGTAGTTTCATCATTTAATTTCTTTATAACTTCTGTTCTTTTATAACCCATCTTTTCGTATAAAAAGCAATTTTTCTCTTCTTCTAAAATAGTAGCAAGTTCCCAGCTCGTTGCTTCAGGAAACATTTCCTCAATTAATGTAAGTACCTTTTGGGCAATTCCTTTTCCTTGATAACTCGGGTGAATAAACATTGGACTGATCCAAAATTTAGAGGGTGTTTCTTTTGGTGAAATGCATATCGCTCCAACAAGATTCATTGCCACTATTATTTTATAGAAGCCACCGTCTACATGATTTATTCTACAAATAGTTTTTTCGATAGTTTCATTTGCTGGATTTGTTTCATAGTCTTTATATTTATGTAATAAAGGGCTATATGAGTCTATTTGCATTTGAAATATAACTTCTGCATCACTTTCTGTCGCCTTCTCTAATGTAATCTCCATGTTACCAATTAAGTCGCTTTCTTAACGAGGTAATATGAGCGGTATGATGACGACCATGCCATGCGTATAGTCCTATTGCAACAGCAAGTTTTGTTTCACCAGTTTCAGGATGGTTAAATGTCTTTTCTAAATCTTCAATTTCTAGAGAATATAAAAGGTTAACCCATCTTTTATGTAATGAATCTAGCATTACTAGTGAAACATCTACCGGTAATTTTGAATCGGGTAACTCTGCCCACTTCTCTTCTTTATACGGCTTAATAGTGGGATTCTTTTCTGTCAGTGCTAATTTAAAGCGTATGTAGCTATTCATATGACTATCAACGACGTGATGAACTACTTGACGTACAGTCCAACCTCCAACGCGATATGGTGTATCTAACTGCTTCTGATCTAAATCTTTAATTGCCTTTGTTAGTTCATTTGGTAAATCTTCAATTTCTTGAATCCATGTATCAATCATTTCTTCAGTTATAGGACGTTTGTATGTAAATTGGCCAATTGGATAACGTAAATCATTCATGAATAAGTCCTCCTTATTATAAGCGTGAAGTATTTCTCCAAATATAGTGTACAAACTTCACATGTTCTCCATTTAATTCTACAGAAGTTGTATCTGATTCGTTTTGATAAGAAGAAAATCCGCTTTTTTCTAGTACAATTTGTGATGCGAGATTATTAGTAGTTGTTTTAGCATGAACTTCAGTAATTTCATTATTTTTCGCTACATCTAAAATTAATTTTACGGCTGCTGTAGCAACTCCTTTTTTAGTAAATTTTTCTCCGACCCGATACCCTAGCGAACTAATTTGAGTTTCCGTATCTATATCTACTAAATTAATTCGCCCTACAATTTCTTTTTCTTCATTACGAATTAAATAAAAATAAGAATCTCCATCTGCTTGTTCTATTAATAAATCGTCTAGTAGTTTTTGGAAATATTCAAATTCAAAATATTTTGAGCCACGATTTGGCACCATTGTTTCAAAAAAAGATTTATTCGTAAGTTCAAACGTAAATAAATCCTTAGCATCTTGTTTCTTTAGTTGCTCTATGTATATTTCCATCCCGTATTCTCCTTCTAGATTTACTAACTGTTATACATTCTTTTTTAATCAATTATATTCCTGCTATTACTTTCGATTAAGTAATACAGATAGTAGCACTTTCGGATGAAAAAGATGAAATGGACTACGAATTAAATTCATCACTCGTACTAACCGAATATAAACATCAGAATTACTTGCGGATAGTCGATATATTTGTTTCGTATACCATAGCTGAAATTTTTGTTTTGTAGTTAATTCTCTCTTTAGTTGCGGATGACGTGATATTTCCGTTGTTGTCATATCCCATGGGGTTTCTATTATATTAGCTGCCTTTTTATAAAATTGTTGTGTAAATGTTTTATCAAGTTGTTTTCTACCTTGCAGAAGTAATTGCAACTGGTGAGCCTCCATAGCAGCAACTGATACGCCTTGGCCGAAAACGGGATCAAAACGACATTGCGCATCTCCAACAACTAATAAGCCTTCTGGTACATTATTCACTAAATCAAATCGCCGTCGTACTTGATAGGGAATTTTGTATGTCTTTATATCAGTAATTCCCTCAGCCTTGTTTAGGAAGTCTGTAACATTAGAAATTGATAGGTTTTCAGCAAAATCATAAAACTCATCATCTGTTTGTGGTGCTTTCTCGTTTGCGTATCCACTGAAAGTAACAAAATAACGATTATCTTCTATCGTTTGAATAAGAACGCCATAAGGGTTATCAGGGAAACTCGGAGACATTAGCACATTGCAACAGTCTAATTTCTCATTTTCTTTAAGTTTGAACATTTTCGTTGCGTAAAATAAATCAATACGAACTTTCTCTTCTTGTACTTCAATTTCGTATTCTCGTAACCACTCTATACTTTTTGAGCCAAATCCACTCGCATCAACTACAAGGTCTGCATGAACTTCTTCTTGTATGTCTGTCTCTAAATATTTAACTTTTACTCCACACACTTTGTTAAGCTTTTCATCTACCAATAACCCTTTAACCAATGTTTCATATTTAATAGTAATATTTGAAATCTGATGTATTCGTTTTTGAATATGCCATTCTAGTAAAGGACGACTTTGTTGAATCATATGTACTTCCCCTATGAACGGTTGTTTCCATAGACCGAATTGATGCCATTTCAAATCACGTGTAAAGTTGTTTATAATACTACCCGCTTCTATTAATTCATTCGTAATAGTAGGAAACAATTCTTCAATTGCTTTTTCTCCACCTTTTAATAACACGTGAGGATGATTACTTTGTGGAACTCTTTTTCTTGAAGCTTTTCCATCCCATTTTTCACCGACTTCTAAAATGATTACTTCTTTAAAAAAAGTTGATAATGCTTTTGCTGCAAACTTTCCTGCCATACTTCCACCAATAACGATAGCCTTATTAAACATATTTTCCCCCTTAATAAAAAGAGATCCTGCCTTGTATGAATGAAACAGGATCTTAAACTAATTAACTTCTTTATCATTATACTTAAAATACATCAGTAAATTGCAACGTTAAAATTAAAATACCTAATCCCCATACGTAATACGCGAATACTTTTAAGGAGTGATGTTTTAAATATTGAATCATCCATGAAACGGCTATGTATCCAAAAAACGCTGCTGATAACGTTCCGACAATTAAAGATGTACTAGAAATAGATTCTGCTTTCCCTTGAAAAACGTCTGCAAATTGCAAAATGATAGCTCCAACAATAGCTGGTGTCGACAGTAAAAAAGAAAAGTAAGCAGCAGTTTCACGGTCTAATTTTCTCCATAATGCAGCAACAATTGTCATTCCAGAACGGGAAATGGCTGGAAAAATAGCAGCAGCTTGAAATGAACCGATAATTAATGCGTCTTTATATGTTATGTCATCCATTTTTTTACGACCATTCTTTTGTTTATCTGCCATGTAGAGAAAGAATCCGGTCACTAAAAACTCCCAACCGATCGTGATTCCTGTTTTTGAAATATCTTCAAAGAAGTCTTTAAACAATAAACCAATAACAACTGCAGGTATCGTCCCAACAATAAGTAATAACATGAGCTTTGAAAATGGGTTTTTAATTAAATATATAAATTCTTTTTTGTAATAAATAAACACTGCAAGTAAAGTCCCAATATGCAACATCGTATCTAAAAATAAGCCTGCTTCATCTAATTGAAATAAATGCCTTCCTAAATAAAGATGTCCGGTACTACTGATTGGTAAAAATTCTGTTAAACCTTGAATTATACCTAATATGAAAGCTTCTAACCAATTCATGATGGTCTCCTTTCTCTTTTGCTTGTACCAATATATGAGGGTTAAATTTTCGATATGAAAAAAACTATATTTCTCTATGAATTTACTTTTAGTTTATGGATATATATGTAAAGAGAATTAAGGAGGGTTATTATGTGGAAGCACACAAAATTCGGTAATGTATTACTTTGGATGGGCCCTATCCTTGTATTTTTAGGACTATGTATGACAAATGTTATTTCAGATATTCCTTTCTTTGAGGGAAACCATAAAACGCTTGGTATTGTACTTATATTTATAGGGATATTCTGTTTTATTGTGGCTAATCATTTGAAAAAAGGAGAAAGATATGAAGAATAAATCTAAATAAAAAACAATCCTGGCATATTAGCTAGGATTGTTTTTTATTAATGTTGATTATTTGTAGAATACTTTATCAACGTTATATTTCGCTTTGTATTCATTAATGATATATGTTTCGTAAATTTCTCTTTCTGTTGGATCTTCTACGATACATGCATCAATGCGGTATACTTCATCACGGTGATTTTTAATTGGTGAAACATTATCTTCAAAATGCTTCTTAATACGTTGTCTAATTTTACGAGCTTTACCTACGAAAAGTAGTTCGTCATTAATATTGTAAAACATAAAAATGCCGCCTTTATCTCTAGGGAACAAGTGGAAATCGATAAATCCATTAATTGGAGTAATGATTGGCTCGTCTCCTTTAATAACTTGTTTACGTTCAGTAATTGTAACATCAACTTCAGGGATACTAATTTTAATCAAGTTCATTCACGTCCTCTTTTATTATAAAGATAAATAATAGCATACATATGTAAGAAAAGCTACGTTCATAGGTATATTTCATTTTATAATTCAAATATTATAGGTGTATCATGTAAACTCTTCTTCCAAATCATATGATCACTTGATTCTCCCCAATAATCTTTCAGTACATAACTAGGCTCTCCAAACTTCTTTGTCCATATACTTTGCGCTTTTCTGTATCCACTATCTAAACAGAATTCTGTTATTCCTCTGCTAAGTAACGTAAGAAACATTGTATGTAGCAGTAAACTCCCGATACCCTTTCTTTGATACTCTGGAAGTATAAATACAGTTCCTATTTCATACAAATCCTTAAGTACACCACCTGTACAACTATTAATCAATGTACTTGCTGGACCAACTTCAATTGTTCCAATGATTTTATTGTTATTTGTATCAATTGCTAATAAAAAGTAACGTTTTTCTCCATTACTATCAAAATCTGTTTTCAAATATTGCTTTTTCATGTTAATTTCATTTTCTATGTCATCCAATAGTTGTGATAATCCTTCATTTTTGTATGTATTCGTAATAACGATACGGAAAAATAAATATAGTTCATCTACATCATTCAAATTCGGTCTTCTAACTGCAACGTTAGTCATGAATACATTCTCCAATCTTCATTATGCCATTGTCAATACAACACTTTACATAATCTATTCATCATTATTCTGCAAAAACCTGCATAAATCCAGCAATATAGAAAGCTCAGTATAAATATTAATAAAATAATTTTCATGTCTATAGTTGTATGAACAGTAGGACCAAGTACCGGAAAACGGAAAACATCGAGAACGATCATAATACCTATAAGTAGACACGTTGCTGAAAAAGAAACTATCCAAATTCTCCTCTTAAATTTTAAAAAGGCTAGTCCTAAGGCTAGACCTAATAAGCCTGTAGTAAAAGGAAAGATAATTAGTTCACTTGGCTCAATAATAAATAATAGAAAAATAGTAAGAATATAAGAAAGTATTCCCTCACGAATAGAATAGAAAATAGCAAAAAAAATCGGTAATGTCGAAAATGGACTAATGAGCAAACCTATACCAGGAACTAAGTTACCCGCTGCTTGAAACATGGTGGCTAATGCACTCATCAAAGCTGTAAGTACTAACTTATTCGCAAGGGACAATTTTCTTTTATGAACAAAGCTTATATCATGCTCTATCATCAGTTGATACCAATAACGTACAAACCGATTCATTAAAATCCCCCCTAAAGACACCTCATTCATTACTTTCTATATTATTCGTACACATACGGTTTATGAGTTACTTTCTGCAAGTTAATAGATGCTCATACATTGAAGATTTTTAGGGGGATAAGTTAAGTCGTGCGTTTTGGGAACAGAATGAATTCCTTATATTATATTTTTAGACTGATAATTTGTATCGTATTAAGGGATAATTTCAAAAATGGTACCTTTATTAAAATCAGTTACTTTCATAGAACCGTAAACTCCTAAATATAATTTAGTTTGATTCAAATTTGTTCCTAAACTCATATAATAAGCTGCTTGCGTACCAAAATCATAATTGGTTTCAATAGCATGAAAGTCAGTATGTTTACCGTCTGTACCTGCTCTAGTATAGGCTAAAACACCTTTAACTGGCGGTCGAGAATCTTCTTTCTTAGCAAGGTCAGTAAACACTACGCTACCTGTTAAATTTGGAATTGCATTTCCCATATATGGCTGAACTCCTGTAAGGGAAGTTCCTCCAAATTTATCTGTTCTAGAATCTTTATGAAAATAACTAAGTAGAGGTAGAATGCGCTTCACTGAAGTTTGTATTGTTTCATCATAATAAGTCATTGTTCTTTCATCCAAAGTCTGATTTTCGGAACAATGCCGTATAAAAGAAGTAGGTAAATCCCCTTCCCATCCTCTCCAACCAAAATTGATAAACCCATCTTGAGTGGGAGTGAGCCTCATAAAATGCATTTGAACAAGTTCTGTAACCGGTATAGGTTTATATTGAACAAATGAAAAAATAGACTCTACAATATCTTGTCCGACATTTCCGGCGTATTTGATATATTGATTATAAAACCTTTGAAATGAAATGCCGGTTATATTACGTACTCCTTTTGCAATTACTGTAAGTGTTTCTTGTATAGAGAAAGGGAGTTCATTAAAGCGTGTAACTACAGGAGGGTTATTTATAAATGTATTTTTACTTACATCGATTTCAATTATTTTACCTGCTATTTCTAAATCATCTTGGCTTAAATTAAATGGATCATAACCTGATCCGCCATCTCCATTTGTAAAAATAAGTTTTCCAGTCTCAGGTGAAAAGTTTAAACTATTGACTCCGTTATGATTAAAAAATGGTCTTCTTACATTCAGTAATGTTCGTCGCTTTTGAGCTTGACCATTAGGTTGTAAAGTCCATTCTTCCACAGTATCAATGTGATCATATTGCGTATTTCTATTAACCCACTTTAAATTTAACGTTTTAGGGTCACAAGGATTAGGTTTAAATTGTTCAGAAAGTGCACCTGGCCCTTGAGTTCCGGCTACTGAATAATGTAGATAAAATAACCTATTTTGATAAAATTGTGGATGGAACGCAAGTCCTAGCAATCCGCGTTCATCATAACCGCTACTAGAAACACCTTCTTCAAATGTACCTAATTTAATAATTAGGTGACGAATATCTAAAAATGTCTTTATAACTCCGTCCCCTATGTAAAAAATCTCTCCTAATTGGGTTGCGATAAATAGTCTTTCGGTCGATCCGCCTGGAAGTATTGTTGTTTTCAATACGGTTGGTAAATTTATATTATGAACAATGGGTCGTAAACTAACTTTAACTTTTGTCAATTAACTGTACACCCCTTTTTCTTCTTTTTATAGAAGAATATGATTAGAGTAGTTCTGTTAGTATCAAACAAGTCGTATTCCTTTTTATTACAATTTTGTATATAATATAATTATAAATAATCTGGGGGACGAACTATGATAATCGTACTACAAATCATCTTACCACTAATTTTCGCAGTCTATTTATTTACCCTCTATCATAACGGGACGTATGGATCAGCTTCATTCATTTTAGCAGTCATGATAGGAATTTTCGGTTTAGAGAATATTTTTCAATATGCTAGTCTAACAGATCATGCTATTTATCCATATTGGGGAAGTTTGAAGGCTGTTGTTATCGTTTTATCAGTCGTATTTCTATTTAAAAAAGGTGGTTTAACAGGAAAATATTGATTTGTAATGCGTTACATATTTTCTTGTTAAATTGCTTTTATTTTATAAAAGAAGAAATATTTATGTGAAAACAAGAAGGGATGTGTTACATATGTCTATAAATATTATTTCAATAATCTCTATCATAATATGGATTGTGTTAATTACAGAACTTATAAAACCTTCAAAAGAACAGAATGGACGAAAAATAGTAACTTTAGTAACTGCTGGTTCCGTATCAACACTTATTTTAACGGTTTCATTTATTCAAAATATCCCGTTTTGGAATTGATAGTGATATAACTAACAAAAATATGTATAAATAAAAAGATTAGGATTCACTCCTAATCTTTTTATATTTTGAGGTAGCACCATATGCCCAGCAAGCTAAGGTCTTGGAGTAGCCCCTAAACAAAATTTGAAATTTTTCTAAAGTTATTTATGTGAATTTAACTCGTTTTCAGGAACATATGTGGTCCTTTTACAATTTGAATTTCTTTTTAAGCTTCTTATATTTTCTATACGAACGTCTAACAATGTTTAACATAAAATACGGTACTTTAATAGGGAAAGGCAATTTATATATGAAAGGAAAATAAAAGGTGAAATATGCCTTTTCTAGGTCTCTCCACTTACTATCTTCTTTTGTTTTTAAGAAATCAGATACATCGACTACATATCCCCTTCCTTTTTCCATCATCACATTTTTCCCGTGAACATCACAAGGAGTTAACCCTTGTTCCCTCGCATACTCTAAAGCCTCATTAATATCAAGTATTACTTGCTTAGGAATTTTAATCCCCTTATGAATAGCATCGTATAAGGTAATTTCTTTTAAACGTTTCAATACTATGAAATTTTCTCCTTTATATATAAGCTTTGAATAAGAAGGATGATCTCCAATTCTTCGGTATACTTCTGACTCTTTTTCAATTCCTTCTCCTTCTCGCACGTAAACTTTCACTACCCAATCTTTGTATTCTTTGTGCATGAATACTGCGGCATAATTACCTGTTCCTAAACACTTCCAAAGTCTAGGAATATCTTTAACTACTACAGGCTCGAATTCATCCTCACTTCTGATACTTACCTCTTTTAATAATTCGTCATTTATCAATCCCACAAAACTATTTATACTCATCATTCCCACTCCGGTTTTGCTAAAAGGGGGCCCACCCACATTTTAACGAAAATATACACTAAGCGAATTTTAGCATAAAACGAGTCATCTTTCTTCCTAAAATAAAAAGCTAAATCATTTTATTTAAACTGTTGAATACTTAATATTTATTCCGTTATTCATAGCCAAAAACCGTACGATATAAAAATATTTCTAACTATTTTCATTTTTTCAGAGGCAAGTGTATAGGGCTTTTCTTAGTGCAAGTTCTGTTCGTTCATTACCCATGCCAAATCTATAAAACATTGTTTAGAAGTGTAGCAAAGGCTTGTTAATGGTTCAATTCTTGTTCCACTACTATCTTTGTTAGCAAAAACTTTTATTGTTTTAATAGTCTTTTGTTTAATTCCCACAATGCTGTTTTGTTGCTATCCCATTTCAAAAACGTTACTGCTTCCTCAAAGCATAACCATTTATAATTGAAGTGTTCTTTAGATAATGATATGTTTTTTGTAGGGACTTTAACTCCAAAAGAAAATTCTTTTATTACATAAACTTCTTCTCCCCAAAGGAATCCTCCAACTACATCCTCTACTGGTAGTGAAGACACAGAATCTAATTGTATATATGGACATTCTCTTGTAATACCAGCCTCTTCAAACGCTTCCCGTTTTGCTGATTCAATAGGAATCTCACCGTCTTCTCCGCCACCAGCTATTCCTTGCCAATAACCATAATCACTTCGGTTAAAAATGGCATATTGAATAGAATCGGCAGTTTTTATATAAGGAAATATCAATACTTGATATGGCGCTCTCATTACTTAACCTCCTCTCGAAAATAAGTTTTAAATCAATATGAATAAAGAGCCGCCATCACAATTCTACATTATTAATGCAGGTTTATAATGTCGGCCCTCTATTTTTAAATAATTTTATTTTTCATAAACAGGCTTACTCTTAACAGAGGAAAAACTACTTATTCTCTGTCGAATTTGTTTAGCATGGTTTTTCCTAAATGTTAGCAGTACCCTATATTATTCAATTGCGCCAGCAACATCATAATCATTTAAATCTAATTCAATCGTTTGTCCGAGCGCTAGTTTAGCAAGTTCCGCTCCTAGATATGGACCAGCTGTTAAACCCGAAGCTCCTAATCCATTCGCAACGAGAATTCCTTCAAAGTTAGGTAGCGGTCCGATAACAGGTAAGAATCCTGGTGTGAATGGTCTGAATCCAACTCTCGTTTCAAGCATTGTAGCATTTTCTAAGCCAGGCGCAACTGTTAATGCTTTATGGAATACTTCATGTAAACCACCTGCTGTTACACGATGATCGAAACCAGTATCATTCTCATGTGTTGCACCAATTACGACATGCCCATTGTCAAACGTTAAAATATATTGATCGTTCGGTGGCATAACAACTGGCATATTTTCTGTTGCTGTATTTTCAATTTGCAGATGAACAATTTGTCCTTTTTGGAATGTAACTAAGAAATTAATTCCTAATGGGTTCAAGATTTCATTCGCCCATGCGCCTGCAGTTACAATAACCTTTTCTGCTAAAATTGTTTCATCGTTTACTGTAACTCCAGTAATATGATTTCCTTCACGGACTAATATGGCATCGCCTTTTATAAAAGTTGCACCATGTTTTTTCGCAGCACTTATTAATGCATTGCGTAATAATCTTCCATTTACTCGTGCAGCACCACTAATATGAACAGAACTATATTCGTCTGATAATGCTGGGAATAATTTTTTTGTTTCTTCAGCTGATAAGCGAGTTATTTCACCAATCTCTGGGGCATCTTCACGTCGTTTATAAGCTCGCTCTTCCATTTGATCTAACTTTTTCTCGTCAGTATGTAAACTAATTGCACCTACACGATTATATCCTGTGTCAGTTTCACCGTCTTCTTCTAATTGCTGAATTAACGAAGAATAGTAACGTGCACCGCCTTTAACGATTTTATACCATGCTTTATTACGACGCTGTGATAGCCATGGACATACAATACCTGCTCCTGCATCAGTTGCTTGCCCTAATTGTTGGCGATCCACGATAGTAACATTCGCACCTGCCTTAGCAAGATGATAAGCAGTAGACGCTCCTAAAATTCCAGATCCAACTACAATATACGATTTCATTTCAAACACCTTTTCTCTTTTGCTAATTATATAAATATAAGAACATTCCTTAGTATAATGGAAGGAATGCTTTTTTCAATGTACTCATCACAATTAATTGTTGCAGCATTGTGACTTTCTTAATCATTATTTTTTCTTCTTACGGAATAATTCAATTGTTTTATAACCTTGTGAAAGGATTTCTATCATTTTCTCTAGACGTTTTTCACGTGTTTTTTCTTGTTTTACAGAAAAAAGATTACGTGCCCAATCTTTCTGATATCCAGGCGTTAAACTTTGATAAAACTTAAGTTCATTCGGGTGATTTGTTAATAATGCTTCAACATCTTTAATTCGATCTGCATAATCGGCAACACATTGACTCATAGCAGATGTTTTCGTTGTTTTTTTCTTTTCACGTTTTAAACCTACAACAGTAAAGACTTCATCCATACTTACCATTCGTGCAAATTTAATATTGCTTTCTCCCACATAACCATCTTCTCCAACGTTTAATGCCGGAAACATCTCATCACGGTGAATAAACGTACTATAACGAGCATTACCTTTTTTCGGATATGCGAAGAATACGTAACCTTTTATTATTAGTAATTCTTCATTACTAATAATAAAATTCGTTTGTTTCACCATTTCATCAAGCGTTTCTACAAATATAAAGATAGCATCGTGTTCTTTTGAGAATGCAGTTTCTTTACCTGTAAAAATGTCATAATCGCTTGGTTCGTTAATAACGACCATATTTGTATACTTATTAAGTTTCAATTTATCAATAACTGACATAATAATCTTCCTTTACATTCAAAGTTCATTGTACATACTTTTTCGTACTGTTCTAGTGTATTATATGTATTAAGAAAATCAAACTTTAAATCGTATTATTCTGCTGCAAAAGAACATAATTCTTTACTAGATGGGTTGGTTTTATACCATATGTAATCCGAGATGAAGGGCTAGTTTTACAAGGGGATGATGGAAAAGAACCAATTTTTCATACATATGAAAAAGCTGAGGAAACATTAAAAACATTAACTATACCGCAGTTTCCGAAACGTATTAGAAGAAAACCATTTACATCAAAAATAATAAAAATAGCCGCTTCTGAATAAGAACCGGCTATTTGTTTATTCATAACTTAATAGAAAATAAAGTATATAAAAACTCTCTATATTGATCTTCTGTAATTTCACGCTTAGTTTTTTCCCCATGAATAATTTCGGTTAAACTTGTATTCGTTAATGAAATATGGCCAGAGTTCGTCAACTTTACTGCAATTGGTCCCTTATTAAAAATAGACTTCTCATCTTCTATCACTCTTCTTTGAACATCATTTACTACTATCTCATCAATAATATGTTTATAAAAAGCATGACAAACTTTCCATTCTCCAGCAGCATCTTTTCTTTCTAAAACATAATTTCCTCTACTCGTATCTTTTTGTCTCACCCGGTACGAACCATTTTTTGAAGAAACAGATTCACCAGTAAAAGGTACAGGAACAAGAGGTACTAAAGAAGCTATACCTACATCAATTAAATACTGTACATTATTATAAGTTAAAATAATTGTTATATGGCCATCCTCAAGTGCCCATGCATTTATATCGTTTTTATAAACCGTACCTAATGCCAGTTGTACATCATAACCACAGTCTCTTAAAAAATAGTAAAAAAGAGTGTTTAATTCGTAGCAAAGTCCACCACGGGAACTAGTTAAAATTTTCTCTCGCAAGCTTTCCGGAGAGATTTGATTCGTATTACACGCTATAACATCTAAATTCTCAAATGGTATAGTGTGTGCAAATGCAAAGAGAATTGTATTTAATTCTTCAAACTTCACTTCAGTACGCTTTGCAAGATTCAATCTTGTAAAAAGCTTATGTTGTAGACTTGTCATAGTCAGCACCCCTTAAAATGTATAAGTTAAAATAGTATATGCTGATTGTAAATTTGATGGGGTACTGAAACAATGTACATTTCGTTTAACTGTACCGGTACAAAAAATCTAACCGACAAGATCACTTAAGATAAGAAGCTACGAATAGAAATTTAATAGTTTGTCTATAGGTAGATTATTATGATCGCTTAAATCAACAAAATACTGAAGTTGCCACATTTGGCTCTTTTTAGCTTGATTGCTAACAGTGGTATCCCAAACAGGATAAATTCTCATTGCCATTTTCCCTGTTTGACTTGGTGTTCTCAATATTTTTTCTTTAAGAAGAATTTCTTTAGGAAAAATAAATTGCCCTAGTTTATTATCAGCAATACAAGTGATTACTAATAAATCAGGAGCAGCTTCATAAGAGAAAGCTCTATTTCGCATATTTTCATCTTTCTCCCAAAAAGAAACAAATTGCCCAATTTTATTAGGAGTAACTTTTGATTTTCTAAAACGAATGGTTTTGTTATTTAAGTGGAATAAACATCCTGCATATTCTGCGTTTTGCTTTTCTTCTTTTAGATTCGTAATCATTAAATTGTTAGGTTTGTAAACTATATTGTTTAAATTTCGGATCGTATCATTAAAATTGTTCAAAAAAACTCCCCCTTTATCCACCTCTTAGTTTACCACAAACATCAGTTCTTCTATATCGTATATAATCATGAACTAAGTGAAATGAGGGAATTTAGCAGGATATAATTATTACTTTAATGTACTTAGTTTTTCAATTGCTTGTTGTTCAGTTGCTAAGTAAAAAATGTCATTCCCTTTATTACATTCATAAATAAAATCCTTTAAGCTTTTACTAGTATACATAGAGAAATTCCCAACAATAGCAATCTTTACCTTGTAGTTTATAAACTTTTGAAGGATATCGCCCGCAAGCCGTGTTTTTAGATCAAAGAAATCTTCACTTATTAAAGATTTATGGATAATAATATGTTTCGCATCTACCTCATATTGAACGGTTGCCATAGTATCTAATGCAGACTGAACATCCGATATTAATACCTTATCGTTTCTAATGAGCGCAATATTGATTCCATCGATTACTACTTTCTTTATTTCCATAGTCCCACCCCTTTATAATTTACACAGTATGAGTAAAATTGTTTTACAAAACTTCGTATTAATCATAGATTAAATTAGCCACAGCTATTAAAATCGCCTCTATTTTTTATTGTAAGTATATATTTTTTATTACTAATACGGTCAATGAAATTAATGATAGTTTCTCTTTTTTTATATTTTTGAATATATATATGGAATTGCCTTTACTTGTTATAAAAATATTGTGGAGTAACATAACTTAACAAACTATCCAAAGTGTTAATCTCGGCATACGGTTGTATTTTGGTAGTATTCTTGATCTTCTGAGGGTTAAACCACACACCTTTTATATTTACATTTTGAGGACCAGCAATATCCTTTTCTAAGTCATCACCAACAAATAAAGTATTTTCCGGCTGTAAATTTAGCTTATTTAATGCTAGTTCGAATATACGTTTATCAGGTTTACTAAATCCCACTTCTTCAGAAATAATGATTGTTTCAAAATACCTATTTAAATTCGTGTTAAATATTTTAGCTTTTTGCCTCTGAGTTGAGCCATTTGTTATAATTCCAACTTTAAAGTGCTTCTTTATTTGATTTAAGAAATGAATAGTATTTTGGTCTATTGAAAAACATCTAGGGAAATTATTATTCCAAAAATCTTGGATGTAATTGCGTGGCAATCTATACTTCGGCGTGAATTCATCAAACAATGATTCTAAAACTGTCGTTTTATTACTTATGCCATATTCTCTTTTATCGTATTCTTTGAATTTCTGTAACATGTTGCTTTTAGCCGCACCATCTACATTTTCATAACACTTTTCTAAAACAATTAAAAATAATGCCTCTACTGCTTTATCCCTATCAAGTAATGTATCATCTAAATCAAACAGCATCGCTTTATAACCCATCAAATCATTTCACAACCTTTCTAGCATTATATAAATCTTTCCAAGTTTGTACCTTTAAACTTTTGGTTTAGCAAGAACATTGTTATGTAGTGATTAACGATTAAATAAAAACTAGATGAAAGAAATCCATAGTTCTTGGCACACACTCTAGTATTACAGTAGCTTCTTCTATATTGAAATTCCTTTTCCTCTTTTGGTAAAGAAGCAAAAGTATATTTTCGAGAATTTTAAGAAACTACATACAATTCACGTTATTATACATTAGTTTTTCGTAAATATTAATCGTACATCAATTCATACGATAAGTTTTTTTAAGCAATTATTTCTCCATAAAAAAGGAATATAGCTAATAATACTTTTTGGTAGTAAACGTCCTATGAAGTTTACTACTGTATCTCCACATAAACTCCAGATTGTACGGCTATAATGACTACCAGAGGTGATATTATGAAAAATTATCATATCCTCGTGGTTGAGGACGATCAAGAAATTCAGGAATTAATTAAACAATTTTTAATGACACAGCATTATACAGTGGTAGTCGCTTCAGATGGACTAGAGGGTATGACACAATTTAATAAGCAATCCTTTGATTTAATTCTTCTAGATGTCATGATGCCCAATCTTAATGGATTTGAAGTTTCTAAAATGATCCGAAGTCAGTCAAACGTACCAATTATTATGCTAACTGCGTTGGAAGAAGAGGAAGATCAAATGAAAGGATTCGATCTTGGGATCGATGATTATATAACAAAACCCTTTTCATTTCATGTTTTGATTAGACGAGTCGAAGCTGTACTTAGAAGAAGTTATGATAAAAATGTAAATAATTATTTGATATTTAAAGAAGTTCGTATCGATGTGGATGCATATAGAGTGTATGTAAATGAAGTTGAAATTATATTAACGACAAAAGAGTTTGAAATTCTACAACTACTATTTCAAAATGAGAGAAAAGTACTTACAAGAGAAAATATCGTAGAGAAAGTTTGGGGGTACGATTATTTTGGAGAAACACGAATAATTGATACACATATTAAAAACCTACGCAAAAAATTAGCTATCCCTTATATTAAAACAATAAAGGGTATTGGTTATAAAATTGATGAATAGTATTGTGAAACTCATGAAAATGAAGCAAATCACTTATAAACTCTTTATGACTACATCTCTCATTTTGTTATCCTTTGCAGTATTGATTTATTTAACTTTATACTTCTTTCTTCCTACATTTTATGAGCAATATAAAACAGATCAACTTCAAACAGGGATAAACGAAATCATTGATAAGTCTAAAAATCTTACGTTTCAAGATGCGATACCACTTTTTGATGAATACGCAAAAAAAAATAATGCGATGCTTTACCTTCAAAATAAAGAAGGAGTAATTATTTACTCTCCTTCATTTTCTTTTATTCAAAGTGGTACGCAAAAAACAGTAGTTACTAAAGCAACACGATTCGAGAATGCAAGTACCCTTAGCAATTCATATAACGTTACGAAACCAATTCAATTCCAAGATGGTAGTTTAACGCTTATAGTCTTTGCTACATTTCAACCGATTGATGAAGCTTCACAGGTTTTAGTACGCTTTCTCCCCTATATTAGTATCATTGTACTCGTAATTGGTATAGGGAGTGCTTATTTTTATTCCAGGTTTATTACAAAGCCACTTATTTATATTAATGAAGGTGCACAAAAGATGGCAAATTTAGATTTCTCCGAAAAAATTGAGGTTCGCTCTACAGATGAGTTAGGAGAATTGTCTAATAGTTTGAATGACATGTCTATTAACTTACAACAAGCTATGTTTGATTTAAAAAAAGCAAATGAACAATTAAAAAATGATATTGAAAAAGAAAGAGAAATAGAAACAAAACGCAGAGAGTTTTTTGCGATTGTAGCACATGAATTAAAGTCCCCTCTTACTGTAATGAAAGGCTACTTAGAAGGGATGATTTATAATATTGGCCCTTATCAAAATCGCGATCAATATTTAAAGAAAAATCATCAAATTATTGAAAGTATGGAACAATTAGTTCGTGAAATTTTAAGCGTATCGAAATTAGAACAACACACCTTCAAACTAAAAGTAGAGAAAGTTAATCCTTCAAAGTTAATAGGTACAATCACAAAAGATCTCGAATTTTTTGCTTCTCAAAAGAGCATCGAAATAATAAAAGAAATTGATTCTGATCTTTCTATTTATACAGATTGTGCTCTTTTAGAAAAAGCATGTAAAAATATTATTCACAATGCGGTTATGTATTCACCACATAATGAAAAAGTCTATATAAAGTTAAGTGAGGATTCGAAACAAGGTCAAATCGAAATGCAAATTATAAATACAGGTGTCAATATTAAAGATGAAGATTTACAACAAATTTTCAAACCATTTTATCGAATTGAAAAATCAAGAAATCGAAATACTGGAGGAAGTGGTTTGGGGTTATATATTGTTAAACAAATTCTTGAAACGCTAGATATAAAGTATTCAATAAAAAATATGGAACATAGTGTGCAATTTCGCATGAGTATTCCATTATCTAAACACAAAAACAAACAAACTCTCCTTTAAATAGGACGAGTTTGTTTGTTTTTGTAGTAAATATAAACTTATTAACAGGTTTTTCACTTAATGGACAAATGCTGCTTCTTAAATGGCGATTATCATAAGTAGTGACAAACTGTATTCAATTTACATATTTATCTTCTACTATAACAGCAAAAAAACGAAATTCCGCATAGCGCAAATTAGATTCTCTTATTTGAGATGCATTTCATCTATGAAACTAAAAAGGAGGATGAAAAATGCATATTTGCCTCCATTTTTCAGATTAATTTGGAATTCTTTTATGATAAGCTATATGTAAAGATTAAACATAAAACAAAAAGGATGATTCGTATGCAAATAAGACCAAAGGTAAGTGAATATAACTCCTATTATGCAACGTATACCAACTTAGTATCAGACGGAAATATCATACATATTCTAGAACAACAAATGAAGGAAACGAATCTTTTATTAAAGGGAATTTCTAATAGTGAGGGGCTTTTCCGGTATGCTCCTACTAAATGGAGTATAAAAGAAGTAATCGGTCATATAGCAGATACAGAACGGATTATGGCGTATCGATTGCTATCGATCGCTCGAGGCGAGACAGCAGAACTTCCAGGCTATAATGATGATATGTATGTTCTTAGAGCTGCTTTTGATAAGCAATCTATGCAAGATCTTCTTGAGAATTTAATAGTTGTTCGCCAATCTACCCTGTATTTACTTAGAAGCTTAGATAAAGAAGCTTGGTCACAAAGAGGAAATGCGAATAATTCTGAAGTTACAGTTCGTGCATTAGCATACATCATTGCTGGTCATGAGCTTCATCATCTTCAAATTATAAAAGAACGTTACCTTGGTTCTGATTTATATCCAGCAACTTAACATTTGAAGAAAATGAGTCCTATTTATGTAGGGCTCTTTTTCAGTATTTATAACGGATTAGTGCTTAGAACCATGGTGATTAAATGCATTTATTTATAAAGTCCACCACATAATATATATGCTATCCCCTTTTATTCTGTACATGAATTTCTTTAGGTTGATATACTACAAACTCAATATATCTGGAAAGGTGATGATATTATGTATGAACAGCAAAATAATAGAGATAGAGATCAAAAAATGATGTTTTCTATGCAGGGAGTTCCCTCAAATAAAATTAACATGAATCAATTACCTAAATGGATTAGAATTTTTGGCTATTGTGCGTTTGGTTGGATAATAGTATTTAGTTTAATTATGATTGTAGGTTTAATTCTGCAATAACTATGTGTGATTATCCCATGATATAGGTAACCAATTATAATAAAAAGAACTTGTAGAATATCCTACAAGTTCTTTTTCAAATATTATTAAAACGGGAACAACAAACTATTTTAACATTCAGTACAGGGAGACCATTTTGGTTATGGCTTGATATTATTATAAATCAAATATAAACTTTTGAAAGGGATAGTTTTTGAAAGTTATGTGAATTTAATAACTACGATATTTATATTAAATTTCATTTACGACCAACTTCTTCTTACTTAAATACACCGCACGATCTGATTTTTTTGCAACCTCCTGTGAGTGAGTCACAACAATAATGCATTTATTCTCTTTATGTGCAAGTTCTTGAAACAGTTCTATTATATCCATTGCGGTTTCTTCGTCGAGGTTTCCTGTCGGCTCATCTGCAATTAGTAAATCAACATTACAAGATAGTGCTCGAGCGATTGCTACACGCTGTTGTTGTCCGCCACTTAGTTGCAGGACGTTTCGTTTCGCTTCAGCTTCTGAGAGTCCTACCCTCTCTAATAATTCTAATGCTCTTGCTGTTTTATTTTGCACTTTAACACCTGTAATTTCCATTGCTGTTAAGACATTTTGAAGAGCGGTCATATAGGTAATTAAGTTATAAGATTGGAAAATTACAGATACATTTTGATTACGGTATCGATCCAAACCAATTTTTCTAATATCTTTGCCATTATACAGTACATAACCATTTTTAGGGACATCCAGTCCACAACCTAAGCTCAGAGTTGTAGTTTTACCAGATCCAGATGGTCCTAAAATCGTGTAGAAATGTCCTTTTTGAAAAGAAAAGTTAACATTATCTAGTATCGCTACATTTTTTCCGTTACTTTCATAATAATAATCCAAATTTTTAAACTGTAAAATCGTCTCCATATCGAGCCTCCTCATTCATCTTTTAAAAGAATTTGTTTTGGGTTTAAACGTAGAATAGATAATGCTGGAAGAAGCGTTGCTATTATAGCAATAGCTAGTCCAATTCCACCCATTTTCCCTACATCTTCTCCTGTTACACTTACATCAATTTTATCAATTGGATCTTCTTTTTGATTTTGTAGAGTACCACCAGGTCCAGCCATCATTACAGTACCATGTTGCGAGGTATCTGTTTCTTCGCTTGCAGTAGCAATTTCATTCGAAAGTAAATTATCCCCGATATATTGAGAAACTTTAGCTCCTGTTGTTATGGATAATCCAAACGCTAAAATAGCGACACACACTACTTCTACTACGAATTGCGCCATCAGTTTCCACTTTTTCTCTCCAATAGACAATAGAATTCCCATTTCTTTACGACGCCCTTTAATTGATAGCATAATGATTAATCCTAAAATGATCGCACCTGCAATCGATACAATATAAATGATCATTTGAGAAGTCGAAGAGATATTTTCAATAGGACCAATCATTTGCTTGTACAATGAATCATGCGCATCTAATTTATAATAATTAAAATCAATATTAGATTTTTTTGCTTCTTTTTTAAATGCATCAATATATTGTGGATCATTCAAGAAATACACGACTTGAACACTACTTATACCTTGGTCTACTTCTAATTTTTTCATAGTTGAATGCGGCATATATAGTTTATTAGCCGGATCCATAATAGGAGGAGCCTGTTGACCCATTGCTTGCTCATTTGTTTCGTAAATACCGATAATTTCAACCTCAAGGGTTTCCTTCTTATCCCCTGATTGCACTTTAACTTTGTCTCCTACTTTCAAATTGTTTAATTCCGCTAATCGTTTTTCCATTAAAGCTACATTCTGATTCTTCATTTGCTCTGTAATTGGTTTTCCATCAATGATTTTACTTTTTCCGTTTTTAAAGCTTTCTTGTAATGCAGTCTTGCGGACTCCCTCAATCATAAAAGAAGCATTCATATCTATTTCTGTACCAGAGCTTGAACCGCCTCGTACAGCCGCTATTCCCGCTTTACCTTTACCTTCTTCTCCTTCTGAAGCTCCTACTAGTTTAAGTCCATCAGAAATACCGAAAGTGTTAGCTATGTAATTATAGTCTTTTACATACTTGGACTTCGCTAATTGTTCTGTTTCTTTTGTATCGAGCTGCGGCGGACTTGGCATTTCTCCAGTTTCCTTAGCTTTTTGACCTAATTTGTCGAAATCAAGACCTAAAGTAACATCTGCACCAAGTTTTTTTCTCGCAGCATCCGCTGCTTTTTTTGACGCATTTTGGATTGTAAAACCTGAAAGAACCAAATTTGTAACAATCAGAAAAACTGCCATCAAAATTAATGATGTTCCTATCCTTTTTTTCATACTGAGAATTGCTCGTTTCATAAAATTCATTTTTTCTTACCTCCTTGATATCTTGTATTCTATATAGGTTATCTAGAGTTTATATGGAGCTAATCGGTAGTTTAACTAGAGATATAAGGAGTTTATGTGTAGTTATTTACCTGTTTCAGAAAAGCTAGAACACAAATTCAAAAACGCAGCCGTTTTTGAATATTGGTAAGGAGTTATTCCGTTTAATAAATTTATATAAAAGGTTAAGATTAATTTAATGTATGTAGCACAAAAAATATTTACTGTGTAATTTCTATACAATAAATATAGAGAAACCTATTTGGATATCTATAATAGGATTTTAATACTGTATCTCATACAAATCACGTCACTTTAAAAGGTGCATCTTTTAATACGAAAATAAGCAAGTTAATATTCTCTTATATGAATAAGAATATTAACTTGCTTTTTAGATTTTAGTATAATTTATTTATAGTTTTATTTTATTGCAAGCTTTATAATATGATATACAAATTTATCACCTACTATTAGGAAAAGAGAATATTTTATAATTAATTTACAACATAAATTTTGTCCATGTTTTAAACAATATGTATTTTGGAGGAGGTTAATTTGATTTTTTCAAAACTCATTGATCGGTACGCCTTATATGATTTACACAAAAAAAGAAGTGTAGCGTTTCAGTATACTTCCCTTTCTAACACTTCATTAAATATAAAGGACATAGAATCTTTTTATAAAGTAAAACCATCCTATATTCATTTTGACATTAAGCATTCAAAACAGGAAAAGGAATACATGGTTGGGCAATTCAAATATAAAAGCTCGGTTCAATCCGGTGATTCACGCAACGACTCTGTAACTGGGGAATTATTCTTACATAAAAATGAAAATGCACCTCATGTTATCTTTGTTCACGGTTGGAGAATGGATTCTAACGAACGTGTGAAAAAAATATTCCACGATCATATGACCAGCCTGAAGTGGAATATGTATTATTTCACTCTACCCTATCATTTTGAAAGAAAACCCGATCAATCCTTTTTCAGTGGAGAGTATATGGTAAGTGCAAATATTGAACGAACAGTACAAGCAACTAGACAAGCGGTAGCTGATTTACGAGCTTTGATTAAATGGATTAAAGCAAATAAAAATGGTCCCCTGATTCTAATAGGAATTAGTTTAGGTGGATTTATTACTAACTTAACCTCTCTTGTTGAAGAAGAAATTGATGTGTTAGCATCCATTTTCTATGCAAATCGACTCTCTTATTCAATTTGGAATACAACTCCAGGTAAATTTATTAGAGAAGACTTGGAACATCATGGTGTAACGTATGATGATTTAATAGATTATTGGAAAATCACTGAACCGAGTCAAGCATTACCAAAAGTAAAAAAAGAAAATATTTTATTGATTTCAGGTAAGCACGATCTATATGTGCATTCTGAGGATACAGACTACTTGTGGGAATCTTGGGAAAGGCCTACACGATATATTTATACATGTGGGCATGCCGGGATAGTTCTTAAACGTAAAAAAATTGCAACTGATACAATCAATTTTATTCAAAATCGATTGAACTCCCTGCACTTATCCAATGAAAGGTCTTAAATTGTGAGATTACTAAGTAGGGGTAGTACCAACATTCGTACACTAAGATTCTTTCAACATAAAGATTGTTGATAACTTGTACGTGTCAGTAATGCTGGTGTTACTTTAAATACAAAGAGCATGTTTTAAAAAATGATAATAACATGCTCTAAACTTATCTATTTATTTTTATTTCTTACAGATATCTATAGATAATATTGAAACATCCCATGTATTAAAAAGTGTTCCCTGCAGTACATTTATGTATCGATCTGCTGACTCCTGAACAGCAAGGTCCACATGCTTTGACACGACTCGATGAAAAGCATTATAAATACGGTTGAATGGTAGCCCTTTTACTATATCCGTCAGCAATTTTACTTTACTAGCAGTGGATGTAGATAACTGTACATGAAACTCACTCACTGACAGTTGGCAATCACTTGAAAAATATCACCTGTTAGCAAAATGCCTTAATATAATTTCCAACTTTCCAGTGTAAAACAGTTCTTCCTTTAAAATGACCTCCAAGACGATTTAATGTAATGCCATTTGGTTATTCAAAAGACTCACATACTTGTATACTCAAAATCCCTTTGATTTGTTTTTTGATGGTAAAACATGTTTCTCTACTCTTCCATATAGAGTAAGCAACTTGTTGATAAAAGAAAATTTCGGTATAAACCAATACGAAAATAACGCTGAAACACATCCTATTAAAGCCCCTATTACTACATCAAAAGGATAATGAACTCCTACCCAAATACGAGAGATTGCCACACAAAATGCAAGTATAAGACATAACCATCCAGTCTTCTTACGAACAAGCCAAAATGAAAAACAAATCGAAAAAAAGAGAATCGTATGGTCGCTAGGAAATGAATTATCTATAGCATGATTGACAAGTTTATTAACATCAGGTAATACTGCAAACGGTTGATAATTCAAATGAAATTTCCCTGCTATTTTCCCGATTACCTCGGCAATTACAAAAGCAACCAGCGCTTGAATAACCATCATTCTACTTTTTCTGGACCCAGTAAACCAATAAGCTAAAATAATTAAAGCAAAAATATATAACATATATTCTGCCAAAAATACCATGGCTGAGTTTAGGAATGAATATTGTTTACCTAAATCATTAATTGCTCGAAAAACATCAATATTGAATTGAGAAAAAGACATTTCAAATCCCTCCTTTTTAGTAAGGTGTTTTACTGATTTCCATATACTTTCATTACATAAATAGTTTTGGTTATTGTATCTATCTAAAAATATCAACCTCTTATGACATCACTTTCTTCTTTTTCACTTTAATAAAAAAAGAAAAAGGAAAACATCGAACTTTCTTACAAACATTCATGCATTCTTACAGTTTTGTCATTTTCTTGTCATTTTGTAAATAGGTTCATCGTCTTGCCTTTTGATATTTTCAAGAACTCTTATATCTACAATTATGGAACCCTAATTTCACATGAAAAAGAGAAGAACCTTGGTGAGTTCTTCTCTTTTTGTTTATTAAATTGTAATATAATTACAGTATGTGAAATTATATTATTTTAACTTTAAAACAAATGAACTTAATGCAGGAACTTTAATTTTATTGTCATGGACAACATAAAGTGGTTTACTTCCCGCCTGCTTCCCGTCTACTAGTACTTTCCAAGGCCCTTTCGATGGAAGTGTTATTTCAACCGCTTCTCTATTTGCATTGTGAGCCACCGTAAAGTATTCATTTTTATTCCCCTCTATTGTATAAGCTACCGTATTTTTCGGGGCACCTATAAATGAAACTTGTGTTTTTATTTGCTCTGCAGATGTCATTCGAAAAGCTGAGTACTTTTTGCGTAATTCTATTAAGCCCTTCATATAATCTACTTCATTATTAAACGTTGCACGGCGCAGCCAATCCATCTGGTTAATTGAATCGGGAGATTTGTAACTATTATGATCACCGTATTTCGTCCGCATAAACTCTTGCCCTGCATGTAAAAATGGAATTCCTTGTGATGTTAATAAAATCGAAGAAGACAATTTGTGCATTTGTGTTCGCACTTCATCGCTGTCACCTGGATTAGTTAACTCAAGTTTATCCCATAATGTATGATTGTCATGTGCTTCCACATAAGTTAGCACCTGCTCTGGATCTTGATAGGTAGACGAATTTGTATCGTAGTCAATACCTGCCGTAATACCTTTTTTAATACGATCTTCCATGTTTTCCTTTCCATTTATAAAACCATTTTCCTTCTCTTCAAATACACTACCTTTCAATCCATCACGTATATTATCATTAAAATGAGCAATCCCTTTCATTTTCTCTGCATTTTTTTGATTTGCTTTCAGCTCAGCTGCAAGAGGTGTATTTAAATCCCATCCTTCTCCGTGTAGTATAATAGAAGGGTCAATTTGATTAACAGCTTTACGTATTTCATTCATCGTTTCATAATCATGAATACCCATTAAATCAAAACGGAATCCATCTAAATTGTATTCTTTTGCCCAATATGTGACGGAATCTATCATAAATTTCCTCATCATTTTTCTTTCTGAAGCAGTATCATTTCCTACTCCAGTTCCATTTGCAAATGTTCCATCTTCATTGTAACGATAATAATAACCTGGAACTAACTTATGGAAATTAGATTCAGCAGCGTTATACATATGGTTATATACTACATCCATCACTACTCGAAGATTATTATCATGTAGTGTTTGAACCATTTGCTTCAATTCAGTTATTCGCACAGTCGGCTCATAAGGATTTGTAGAATAGGAGCCTTCTGGAACGTTGAAATTTTTAGGATCATATCCCCAGTTATATTGCGGTTCATTTAAAGTCTCTTCATTTACAGAAGCATAATCAAATATCGGTAAAAACTGAACGTGAGTAACACCGAGATCCTTTATATGATCAAGTCCTGTTTTTACACCCTCTGGCCCTTTTGTTCCTTTTTCTGTTACACCTAAATACTTCCCTTTCTGTTTAATACCACTTTCAGGTTGGATGGAAAGATCGCGTATATGTAACTCATAAATAATAGCATCTTCCGGATTTTTAAATTTTGGCTTTTTGTTTGCTTTCCATTTTTTCGGATTTGTTTCTTCTAAATTAACGACTGCACCTTTATCCCCATTTACAGAAGCAGCACGCACATATGGATCAACTGCTTCAGTCCACTTATCACCAATTTTGACCTTATACGTATAAAAGAGCCCTTTTTGGTTCCCTTTTAGTTCTGCTGTCCAAGTTCCCTTTTCACCTTGTTGCATGTTTATTTCAGTACCTATTTTATCGTTCCATTTTTTATATGTAACTAACTTCGCTTCACTTGCAGTAGGAGCCCATACACGGAACTTTGTATGTTGCGCGGTATATGTATTCCCTAAATCGTTACCACTATAATAAAATAAATTATCAAATTCCTCGCTACGAATGACTTTACCAATTTCAGTATTCGTATCAGCTAAGTTTTGTATTTTAACTTTGTATGTTTGTTTTAAATCAATTTTCTGTTCCGTAATTATTTTAACCTTATTAGTAATATCTCCACTGTTTATATCATAAGGACTAATATTCTTAATTTTAATGCCTTCAATTTCAATTTTCTTTTCCCTAATATTAAATGGGACATTAGTCGTTACAGTAATTTCATGGAAACTATCAATAGTTGCTTTTTGAATTGAGAGATCTGAAGAAGGCTTAGAGTTATATACTTTTTCATCACCCGAAAGAATCCATACTTCAGCACGACCGTCCTTTATATTTTCAATCCAACGATCTCCACCATCTTTTTCCCATTCATTTGTTCGAACTATAAATCCTACACGATTATAGTCACCGTCTATTTTTATCTTAGCGTATTTTCCAAATTCATCTTCACCAGTAAATTCATAAGATGTACCATTTGCATTTTCACCCCATAACCAAAGATTCCAGTCTTTTGTATTTCCAAGCTTTTCTTTGTAATGAATGATAATTTCAGTTGTTTTCGAATTTGAAATTGCCTTCACACTCTGAAAGGAGAAAACAGATGATAACATAACGATTATGGTAAGTAATAAGAATGATTTGTTAATTAACCTTTTTGTAATTTGCACCACATACACCCTTTCTTCAAATATTACTAGCGATTTATTATGCTTACACTGAATAACACTGCTTAAATTAATCTAGAAATCTCTTTTAATTCACCTCCATATTGGCTATTTTCACGTATGGATTTCAATGACCTTTTAATACGAAAACGTTTGCATTAATGCTTAAAAAAATAGATTTGTGTATGCCCTCATATATTTGTAAATGCTAAAAGGTCAGGGAAATCATTTTAAAGCAATCGTTTGTTATCGCTTTCATTTTATAGACTTTCTATCAAGAGGTCAATATATTATTAATTTTCTGTTTTTACACACTTTAAACCTTATTTATTTGTCGCAACTTCTTACAGATAACGCACCTAATTATTGCTTAGTCAGTTTATTTCCAACAATACATTGCTAAGTAAAAAAACAGCTAATATCCTTAAAATGATATTAACTGTTTTTTCATGATGTATTAATGTATGAATGATAACTATATTTCTAAATTACTTAATTTTTGCTGCATCAAATGCCTTTTGAACTGCTTGAACTTCAGCTGTATTTGCACCATATTTATTAGTTGCCACTCGAATACACGCTGATCTCAATTCTTTGAAATTAGAAGTCATGTTTAACTCATCAGTATTTGTATAATAGAAAATATCAAACATTTTATCTTCACCAATTCCTTTAACTGTCACTCCGTTATGAGTTCCGCCTTTTGCAATGAGATACGCAACTTTATTAATAATACTTGAATTAAAATGAACACCGCCTTGATCCCATCCATTAAAATCGTTAAATTCACTGTAATCATCTGGATAAGGTACTCCAAGTGAAGATGGAACAGAAGCTGGGTTTTCCATATCACGGAAAACAGATCCCGTTTGTTCTCCCATTGTCCAGTTAAAGTTTCCATTATTTACGTATTTCTCAATAGATGTTCCCATAATATCAGATAGTGCCTCATTAATCGCACCGGATTCCCCGTAATATTCAAGATTAGATTCGCTAGAAGTAACAGCATGTGTAAATTCATGTCCAGCTACGTCATATGCTTTAACAATAGGATCACCATATACAAGCATACTTCCATTATTAGCACTTAATGCATTCTGCCAATTCTTCGGATCATTCGTCTCTTCAGAATCCCAAGCGTGTACAACTGAAACTACCTTTTGTCCCTTATTATCAAAGCTATTACGCTTGTATTTATCTTTATAAAAATCAAATACTTTTGTTGCTAAGTAATGAGCACTTACTGCTTTTGGATCGTTAAATGTTGCCGAAGTACTAGTCGCTAATGTACCAGGATAATAGCTTTCTTCTTTAGTAATATCTCTGTAATTCACATCATATGTTTCAATTCCTTGCCCTCTTGTATAATCAGCAAGAGCATATTTGCCATTACTTTGTTTAGAGATACCAAATGAACGATTAATACCTAAATCATCTTTTCCTGTTCCGGTTAATGATGTAAGACTACTTTGTTTACTTTTCTTTAAAGCGCCAACTAGTTTGTCACTGGCTTTTAAGTTAGATTCTTGTACCATATTTTTTAACATATCACCATTTTGTGCATTTACTAAATAAGTACCAGAAACATAGTTTGGTGTTGCAGCTTCAAATTTAACTTGGTATGCATTTTTAGCTTGTCCATTATTTTCATCAACAAAAATAACCTCTTTAACTTCTGGCTCAGTAATAAACTTGATATCGTTCCCGTACTTCGTATAAATAAATTGTTTTGCTTCATCTTTTGATAGATTAATAGGTTTTTTCAATTCTTCTTGTTTTAAATTTTGCGCGCTATCACCTGAAACACTTTTAATAACACCATTATTATCTACGTGTGCAGTTAATTGATGGCCATATACTTCTTTTCCTTCGTATGTTTGCTGCATACGTACAAGTGTAGTTCCATCATACGAACCACGTTTTTGAAGGACTTTATAATCTACTCCTGCTTCTCCATTGACTTGTTTTTGGGAGAGAGCTTGCTCTGTTTTCTCCTTAAGTGCATCCTTTACTACATTTTCTGGTGTCTTTTGTGACGGTTGTGTCAGTTCACCCGAACGGAACGATTCTTCCTGAATTTGAACTTGTAGTTGATCTGTTTCCTCCGCATGACCTACACCATATGGTGCCATAGCTGTTAAAGCTAATCCTGTTGTTAATGCTACCTTAGTTAATGTCTTTTTGTTTTTCATTATTTCACCTCGTATAATTTTTGAAATAGAAAGCTTGTACAAAGTATACTGTCTATTTCTGTCGGAAAAAAGAGAAAATACACAATTTATGTAACATTATGCAAAATTACATAAATTGTGGTCAATATTATAAATAATGAACGGAACACATATGTACATTAATTTGAATAAAAGAGAGTCCTTATAGGCGCTCATCCAATTGGTTAGTTATTAATTATCTATATTCATTGTAATAAAAGTATACTTACCTCTAAATAACAACATAAAAACCCACTCTTTACTATTGTAAGAGTGGGTTTAATGTTATTAAAATAACAATTACTATAAGAAACCTTATAATTTATATTTTTTTAGTAATCCTACTAAGTTTTTTGTAAAATTCACCTTTCGTTTTTATATGCTTAAACTGATTTGGATTAATATTTGCTTTTTGTGAGAGTGCTACAATCTCTTCTTTTGAAATTGAGTCTTTCGTATTTATAGATGCTATATTTGTGTATTTTCCGTCTTCTGTTTTTGGAATTTCTAAAATCCCTTTATTCACAAGATCAACTACAGCCTTATGCTCTGAAGAATGTAAATCTACACCAGTAATTTTCCAATTACGCATAACTTTTGGTGTGTATACACCGTTCTTTACCTCTTTTAAATATGTAATAGCAAGGTTACGAATGGTTCCACCTGTTTCTCCAAATGCATTCTCTTGTTTAGATGACCAAATTTGTTCAAACTTACGCCCCTCTAAAGCTCCTCCTTTTGCCTGAAGAGCCTCCATTCTATATGCATTCATTCCCAGCGTCATAACATCGCTCATTTTGATTGGTTTGTTTGTACGAATAGAGCGTAAATTTGTAATTCTACTTCCGTATGGTTTTGTTAAGTCAATTTCGTATTTTACGCCTCCAAAGAAATCGTTCGTACTGTATTTAGATGCACGGCGGGTTTTATCAAAGCTAACGGTTACATCTCCGGCACGAGATGAGTTAAAATATCCTGCTGCCCATTCCATATAGTCTTTTAAATCTTTTCCAGAAATCTTATATACTGTAATTTCTCCCAAGGCATATTGGTAATTATACGCAATATCTTTTTTCTTAATAGGACCTGTATCCAAACGGGCATAATCATTATCAATTTGATGGGCTACTACATCTGCTTTACTGTAGTAGAGCATGACTTCATGAAAGAAATCTGATAAAGGTGTTTCTTGAACCTGAACACTTGGGATACCCTTTATTTCATTTTCAGGAACAAGATTTCTACCCTTTAATTGAGCGACTACAACATTTGCATCTCCTCTCGCATATTCGTGAAAAGGTGTTAGTGTTTCTTCAAGTGTAGGATCAGATAATATCGTTGTTCCATCAGTATTTTTTACAGGTATAGCGGTAGCAGTTTTATCTTTTAAAACCAACTTCCCATCTTGCTTTGTAAAAGTAAGGTCAATACGTGAAATATGTGTTCCATATTTATCTGGTTCTGTAATAATTACGCCATTTACAACTTCTTTTTTTACAAGTTTATGCATATGAGCCGCAAAAATAGCACTTAGTTCCGGACAAGCATTTGCAATATCTTGAACACCAGTACCAGGGATACCATTCTCATTTTCTAGTCCCATATGCATAACTCCTACCATTACATCTACTTTACCTTCTAATTCCTTAATTGCCTTTTTCGTCTCTTCTACCGGATTTTTCACCACTAAACCATTTAAGTGATCTGTCCCTTTTTCAAAGTCACTAATCATTGGGGTATTCATACCAATAATCCCGACTTTAATTCCACCTTTTTCTACAATTGTATATGCAGGAAGAAAACGCTCTCCATTTTCCTTATAAATATTACCTGCTAACGTTTTTCCCTTATATTGCTCACTAACTTTTTTCAATGTATCTAATCCAAAGTTGAATTCATGATTTCCAAATGCCCAGGCGTCATATCCCATTGTATTCATCGCTACCATCATTGGCGATTGTGGCTTATCGTTGAATAATTCTACTGAGTTTCCTTGAATTGTATCCCCGGCATCTACTAATATGGTATTTAGATTTTCTTGACGAACCTTCTTTATAACCGTATAAAGCTGCGTCAAACTTCCACTCATATTTGCTCCATCCAGCGCATAATCCCAAGGCATAAATCTACCATGAATATCTGCAGTACCTAACAATGTGATATTAACTTCAGATTCCTCAGCCTTAGAGATAGATGGTTTGACTATTACTGCCGTTCCAAGCAGTAATAGAATTACAAAGTAACATACATAGTTCTTCCATTTCATTTTTTGCATAATAATAATATTTCTCCCCTTTTTGTACTTTCATAAAGTTGCTTGAACTTTAAAAATGTAACTTATTATTCAGGAAACTTCAACTACAAAAGATAATTTTGAAGGTGGTTCTGTTGCAAAAATAAAGAGAATAAATTGCATACATCCCTAACAGAATTGTATTTTATCGTTTTCTGACAGAATCCCCCTTCCTTAAGGCTGTGAAGTGTACTTTCAAAATAAGGACATATCATTTATCATCATTTCAATTTATTAAAACGGGCATATACAATATGTTATGATGATTAATTTTTTGAGTTTCGTTGCTGATTTATCTCCTTCTAAATAAATACACTTTCAAAAAAATAACCCCGCTCTTCATTTAAGACGGGGTTACACTTATACAGAAAATCGGATAGTTTCATATTTTCTTAAGCTTATTGGTCACTTTCAACTAATTTCATTCTATTTTTGTTTTCTTCTGAATCAATATGAATCAACCGTTTCCCCTGTTTATAATACGTATCAATAAATAGGGAATAATTTTTACTTTTCAATTTCACAAAGCAATTTTATCTCTTTTATTTGTGAAATATGACGCTGTTCATGCAAATAGATCAGTTCTATCCACTGATTAAGGGGCAATTCTCCAAGAGCTGGATGCATCACTGATTTTTTCGCTAATACAGACTCATCTTCTATTGTACTCAGGAAATGCATCAATTCTTTTCTTGATTTGCTTAGCATATTGAGCATTTGCTGCACTTCAAATGATTCTATACTTGGTTCAATCATTTCTGGAGCTATAAACTTTTTCGTTCTATCTAATAAAATATTATGAATTTCTTTACGCTCATTTTGGGTACTATCTAACTTTTTTAACCCTGAGGAAATAACTGTTATCACTCTCTCATCTAATAAAACTAAATGATGACAAACTTGTGCAATACTCCATTTATCCTTATCTGGTTTCCTATTAAATTGAGCATCACTCAACAAAGAAATTTCCTCAACTAATTGATTTCTCGTTTCATAAAACTTTTCATTTACAAATGTATCCATGCGGATTCTCCTTTCATTGCAACCTTCATACTTAAATTTCTACGCTAAAAATATTATCTTCGAAAACAGATTTTCTTTCACTACTATTCCAATTTCATTTTAAAGCCACAAATGAAGTTATTTGTTTTTTGTATGTTTTTAATTGGCACAAATAAATCAACCTTTAACTTTCCTTCTAAATCTTCAGCAACATTATTTAAGCAAAACTCTAAATTATCTCTATCATAATCTGCATCATACTCACTATTTGGTAGCCACTCTGCATACATGTATTGATACGCTTCACTTAATTTATGAGGTTCATCATAGAACTGGTATAGACCATATGTACCTCCATCTAATCTTTTAAATTGCACATCATGATACTTTTCTTTATCGAAGTTTTCAGGAATCGTAACACATGCATCATGCCGGCACTTATGACTTGCAACAAGTTCAGGATTATCTAATGATATTCCGATAAATGATTGCTCTGGTGGATACAGTTTATTTTCAATTGACCAGTTCAGTAACTTTCCCCAATGATCTTGCGGTTCAAAGTAGCTACCAGTTCGTCTTATATACGCTACTTCTAATGGTGGTAATTTTTTTATAACAACTTTCATTTACATCTTCTCCCCTATAAATACGTACACTGTTTATTTAGCTTTCTTTAATATTTATTCCTTCTTAAACAAAAAGAATTTTCTAATCACATAAAGTGAAACTTTAATCAGCGGGCGATGAATTTGAATTGAAATATAATTGATTACTATTACTACTAAAGTAGTATGTACTTTCATACTTTTATTTGATTTTACATTCTTTTTAAATCGATATATTAATTGTAAGAAAATAAAAAGGTGGAGGATTTTAATTGATTAAAGGAATATACGAAGCGCATTTACCAGTGAGTAATTTACAACAATCTATCGAATTTTATGAAAAACTAAGGTTGAAGTTAGCCTGGAGCGATGAATCAACAGCATTCTTTTGGATTGAGGACGGGAAAAGTTGGCTGGGATTATGGGCGGGCTCTGAATACGAAACAAAATATCATCCTTCTTTACGTCATATTGCATTTAGAGTTTCCTATGAGGATTTAAAAGAATCATTACATTGGTTACACTCACTTCAAATTAAAGCTGTTCCGTTTGGGAGTAATGAATCTATTGAACCATTTGTCCGTCCACATCAAGGTAATGCATCTGTTTATTTTATTGATCCAGATGGTAATAGCTTAGAACTTATTTGTCATATTTTTGTACCTAACGCACTAAAACATATAAATGATAAATTATCCTTTAAAGATTGGGAGACACTATTAGCTGACACATTTGAATGAATATTAGTTATAAATCATAATGGCTCGCTTTTATTTTTATAACATGTATAACAATCTTGAATAATAATCTCCTATCAATTTATCATTAAATAAATGTAAAAAATGGCCCTATTTATTCATTTTTAATGCGTATGTATGTACATTTGTTAATTTATTCGATATATTATGGGTATTGAATGATTACGTAAAGTGTAAAGGTCGCTTATATAACACCTTATATTTTTATATCCGTGAAAACTACAAAGTGTATGAAAATCCATTTGTCAAATGAATTTAGTGCGGAAGGAGGTTTGTGGTTACTTCATAGGGTATAATAATCAGTTTTTTACTGATAAAAATATAGGAGGCGACATAATGTTTCGTACGATTTCAAATTTCATGAGAGTAGCTGAGATAAGAAGGAAAATCCTTTTTACACTAGCGATGTTAATCGTTTTTCGAATTGGCACGTTTATTCCAGTTCCTCATACTAACGCAGAGGTATTAAAAGTACAAGATCAAGCTAACGTTCTAGGTATGTTAAACGTATTTGGTGGAGGAGCATTGCAACATTTCTCAATCTTTGCTGTAGGTATTACACCATATATTACAGCTTCCATCATAGTACAATTACTACAAATGGATGTTATACCTAAGTTTTCGGAATGGGCAAAGCAAGGAGAAATGGGCCGTAAGAAATCAGCTCAATTCACTCGATACTTTACAATCATTCTCGCATTCATACAGGCCATCGGAATGTCTTATGGCTTTAATAATATAGCAGGTGGACAATTAATAACAGATCAAAGCTGGACTACATACTTATTTATTGCGACAGTTTTAACTGCAGGTACTGCATTTTTACTTTGGTTAGGCGAACAAATTACCGCTAACGGAGTTGGTAATGGTATTTCGATGATTATCTTCGCAGGTCTCGTTGCCGCGATTCCAAATGTTGCAAATCAAATTTATTTACAACAATTCCAAAATGCTGGCGATCAGCTATTTATGCACATAATAAAAATTGTTTTAATTGGACTCGTAATTTTAGCGATAGTTGTTGGTGTTATTTACATTCAACAAGCTGTACGTAAAATACCGATCCAATATGCAAAAGCTGTTTCAGGAAACAATCAATATCAAGGAGCAAAAAACACTCATTTACCGCTTAAAGTAAATAGTGCTGGTGTTATACCAGTTATCTTTGCTTCTGCATTTTTAATGACGCCGCGTACAATTGCGCAGCTCTTCCCTGATTCAAGCGTATCAAAATGGTTAGTTGCAAATCTTGATTTCGCACATCCAATTGGAATGACACTTTATGTCGGTCTTATTGTTGCTTTCACATACTTCTACGCATTTATTCAAGTAAATCCTGAACAAATGGCTGAGAATTTGAAAAAGCAAAATGGATATGTTCCTGGGATTCGTCCTGGTAAAGCAACTGAACAATATGTAACTAAAATTTTATACCGTTTAACATTTATTGGTGCAATTTTCTTAGGTGCAATTTCTATATTACCGCTCGTATTCACGAAAATTGCTACGTTACCACCTTCTGCTCAAATTGGTGGTACAAGCTTACTTATCATTGTCGGTGTAGCACTAGAAACTATGAAGACGTTAGAAAGCCAGCTTGTAAAACGTCATTATAAAGGCTTTATTAAAAAAGTGAATTAATTATAAAAAACACACTATATTTTAAAGACATAGTGTGTTTTTTATTTTATATAAATATCGCCATTAATTCTCGATTTTAAAATCCTTATTATTGTGCATGTAAAATACCTTGAAGTACAACTTCTAATCCCCAGCGGAACCTTTCTTCTCCACCAGACAACATATCATCTTTTAAGCTTACAATTATCGGATACTTTACTACATCTAATGTTTCGTACGAAGCACGAATTGCGTCAAGTGTAGTTCCCTTTTCTTTACGTGCTGTTTGTTCAAAGGCGACTGAAGCAGCATATAACAGTAGAATATCTACTCCCCATGCTGATGATTTCGCATTTACTCCTCCTAGGTGTAATTGGTGCAAAATCTGTTCGGTAAGAGCTAACGAATTTGGTCCAATTGGAATTGTCATTAAAGCCAATTCTGCCATTCCAGGGGAATTGAACAAAATTCTGAAATACGAATATACAAGTTCAAATAATTCTTTTTTCCATGTTTCATTTTTGACATCTATTTCTTCAATCTTTCCTAGACCATAATCTAATACAAACGCTCTTAATTCATCAGCATTTTTAACATAAACATATAAAGAAGATGGTCCTGTATCTAGCACTTTTGCAATTTTTCTCATACTAAGACCTGATATTCCTTCAGACTCCAGGAGGTTATATGCGGTTTTCACAATGATTTCTTTACTCAATGGTTCTTTTGCTGGTCGCGAACGACGGCTATTCGTTGTATTTGTTTTCTCTTCCATAGTTCTCCTTAATTACATCCAGTTTTATTGTTGTCCATGAAGTTGATTCATAAGATTGTACATTTTAATAGCAGCATCTTCTGAAAAACAAATTTCAAGGTTATCATTTGAGATAGCAGCAGATTGTGAAGAATAATCGTACATTTTTCCTTCATAAGTTTTGATTGCTTCGTTCAAATCGTCATACTTTACAATAGCTAGTGCAAGTTCTGCTGCATCACGCATAGCTAGGTTCACACCTTCTCCAGCAAATGGAGACATTAAATGAGCAGCATCACCAATTAAAGTAACACCAGGTGTACTATTCCAAGTTAGCCCCACAGGTAACATATAAATTCGTCTAGGAAAAATTGCACCATCTGCACATCTAATATAATTTTTAAGAGTTTCATCCCAGTCCTCAAAATATTGTAGAAGTTGACTCTTTGCTTCTTCTACATTTTCAAATGGAATCCCACAATTATCAAGCCATTCTTTATTAGTTCTAAAACTTAAGTATACTCGAATACTGTCATCTCCATTTAACTGTGCCAAAATACCTTTTTGATCCGAAAGTGCAAAGACTTTACCACGTCGATTAAACTCCGCTATTCCCGGATGATTTTCCGTGACATTTTGCAAATTCAATTCAATCATACTAATTCCAGTATATTGCGGTGCCGAATCTGTGACAAGTTGGCGAATTTGTGAAAAAGCACCATCTGCCGCTACAACTAAATCCACAATATCTACATGTCCATTTTCAAAATGAAGTTTATGCATACCATTTTCTAGAGAAACGGCTTTTATTAAATTATATCCCCAATGTATACATTCTGAATCAACAGAGTTTAAAAGCAACTCACGCAAAGTACCACGATCAATTTCAGGACGATCTCCGCCAGCTGAATCTGCTTCTTCATCTAAATATATTTTTCCACTTTTATCAAATAAGCGAAAATCTTCTCCCTCATATCTAGCAAATTCATAAAATTTCTCTAACAATCCTGCTTCTTTTAGCGCTTCTTGACCAGAATCATGATGGATATCTAATGAACCTCCTTGTTGACGACTCATTGGGGATGTTTCTCTTTCATACACCACACTTTTTAAACCATGTTGTTGTAATATACGAGCTAATGTTAATCCTCCTGGTCCAGCGCCTATAATGGCAATTCTTTTTTTCGTATTTTTCGTTCTTTCCATCATTAATCACACCTTACATGTTTTTGAATTACTTGTTCTATTTATAACATAACGAACACTGTTCGTTATTATACAGGAAAATTACGGTAACGGCTCCAATAAGAAAAACATGCTACAAATTAGTAATAGCATGTTTTTTGTGTCATCTATTTAAGTTCTCAAAACACTTCAGTCGTTTCTATTTAAAGCTCCTTCTTTAATAGCTTCCCTTGCTTAAAATAAGCTCCAATTGTTGTACGGTTTGCTAAAAATACACCTATCAAAATGAAACAAGCCCCCATTCCCATTGTAGGATTTAAGGGTTCTCCTAATACGATATACCCTACGATAATTGCTATTAATGGTGATACATACAACCACGTCGATGGAAATACTGGGTTTGTTTTTGATAAGAGCCAGTAATATAATCCGTGTCCACCGATCGATCCGATAAATATGAGATATAAAATAGGCCATTGTACACTCCATGAAGTTAATACAGTTACATTTGGTTGTTCTACAATAATAGATGCGATTAGTAGTAAAATCCCTCCATAAAACATTTGAATTCCGTTAATAAGAAATGGTGATACATTTGATAAATCTGAAAGTATTTCTTTTGAACGAATAGAGCCTATTCCGTAAAATAACTCTCCTATAACTAAAACAATACAAGCAATACTCCATATGAAACTTACTTGTTGATGCATTCCTGGTAAAGAAACAAATATAACACCTATTAGTGCAATAACTAAAGCAACGAGTTGTTCCTTTTGTAATTTCTCCCTATTCCTCTTTGCTTGTATTAATAAAATCATCATTGGTCCCGTAGCAGAAAGAACAGCAGCTAATCCCGAAGAAATATATTGTTCTGACCAATATAAACTTGCGAATGTCATAAATGTTAAACAAAATCCAGCATACATAATACGTTTTGAAAATATATGTGGCATAATTTCTTTTCGCTTTAATTTAAAAATAATCATAAGGATTATACCCGCTAAAAAGAAGCGAATTCCTGCTGAAAACAACGGTGGCGCCCCTGCTTCAATTCCAATTTTAATCGTTAAAAATGTTGTCCCGAAAATAATACATACTAAAATGTAATTAAAAATGACCATTTTACTTCCTCCTTTTTACTCTTAAAATGAGTATAGAGGCTATGGTGTATAACAGTGTATCGGTACATATAACAGTTACTTCAAGTTGTAGTTGATTCCCTATATATTTTTCGCTTTAATTAAATTAAAAAGAAAAATAGGTGAACCTATGAAGATTGTGTTGCGTAAAGAAACAAACATACCGTATTACAAGCAAATATATATGCAAATTGTTGACAGAATACAAAGTGGTATGCTTTCACATGGTGAATCTCTTCCTTCTTTACGTTGTATGGCCACAGATTTACAAATCAATGTATTAACAGTTCGTAAAGCGTATAAACAGTTAGAAACGAAAGGGTATATACGCATCGAACAAGGAAAAGGTGCTTACATATATAAACGGGTAAAGAAAGATTTCAAACCAATTCCGTATAAATGGCAACAAACGAAAACGATTAATGTTATGCGTTCTCAATATGCAATGAATAAGCACCTTAAATATTATAATTTTTCACAAGCAATTCTGTATCCTCGTCTGTTACCAAATCCATTTTTGGCAGATGAAATGCATAAATTGCTGGATAAAAATCCGATGTTGTTAGCAACTTATGGGCCAGTTCAAGGCGATTATGAATTGCGAGTTGAAATAGCAAATTACTTAAATGAACACCAGAAATTAGTGACGGACCCATCTCAATTATTAATTACAAGCGGAGCACAACAAGGAATTGATTTAATTGCTCAAACATTATTAAAACCTGGAGATACTGTATTAGTAGAAAGTCCGTGTTACAGTGCCGCGCTTGATGTTTTCATCAATAAAGGTGTTCAAATCATTCCTGTTTCTCTTGATAATCATGGAGTTTGCTCCGACTTAATTGATGATATTTGTCAAAGTAAAAATCCCGTTTTATTGTATACGAATCCGACCTTCCAAAACCCGACAGGTACAGTAATGAGTAAAGAACGAAGAATGGAACTTATAGAACTAGCGGAGCTATATCAATTTTTTATCATTGAAGATGATTCTTTCGGAGAAATATATTTTGAAGATGCTGTAGTACCACCTCCAATCAAAAGTTTTGATAAGGATGGCCACGTAATATATATAAAAGGATTTAGTAAAACGTTAGCACCAGGATTGCGTATTGCAGCACTTATTGCCGATGGCCCTATTTTTGAGTGGCTATATGCAGTGAAAGGTTCAATGGATATCGGTAGTCCTTTATTAACACAAAAGGCACTTCTACCGTTTTTACGTGCGGAACGTATGAAAAATCATTTAGAAAAATTACGAACAGCTTTACAAATGAGACGTGATTTAACAATTGATATATTATCGCCATTAAAAGAACTAAACTTTGAAATACCAAATGGCGGTTTTAATTTATGGGTGACACTGCCTGATTCGATAGATCCCTTTACCTTATTACAAAAAGCAAATGAAGTAGATGTCTCTTTTTTACCAGGAACAGCTTGTCTATTAAATTACGAAACAAATGATAACCAATTAAGAATTAGCTATTCAATGTTAAACGAGAAAGATATGGAAATTGGATTAGAGAAATTACACGATACAATACGAAACAGTATTTATTAGAAGTAATATCACAATAGCCAACAATAAATAATACCTGCAAATGAAAATGTATAGTATGGGATATTATTTATTGTTGAGCTTTTTCGTTATTCAAATCTAGTTACTCTATAAGCTGTAATCTTGATTATCATTCCACTTTAACTACAATCTTTCCTCTAACATGTTGTCCTTCACTCAAAATATGAGCTTCTCGAACTCCTGCTTCATTAAATGGCACCACTTTACTTATGATTGGTTTGATTTTCCCGTTTACAATTAAAGCTGATAATTCTTCTAATTGTTTTCCATTTGGTTTTAGCCATAAAAATCCTGATTTTATTCCTTCTACTTTTTGTAGTGGTTCATGAACAATGGAAACTAGAACACCACCAGGTTTAATAATTCGAAAACTTTTTTCTTGCACTTCGCCACCTATTGTATCTAACACAATATCAAAATCTGATACTAGTTCTTCAAATTTATCTTTTTTATAATCAATAACGAGATCCGCTCCTAAAGACTGTAAAAATTCTTTATTTTTTCTACTAGCAGTCGTTGCAACAAAAGCTCCAAATGATTTTGCGATTTGGATTGCCAAACTTCCAACGCCACCAGCTCCGGCATGAATGAATACACGGTCATTTTCTTTTATTTTTGCGTAATCTACAAGACTTTGCCACGCTGTAAGTCCTGCAAGAGGAATAGAAGCTGCTTCTTCGTAACTAATATTATTAGGCATATGTGATACTAAATCTAATTGTACTGCAATGAATTCAGCATAAGAGCCGCTTCCTATATTTTCAGGTTTCGTAAACACTTTATCTCCTATATTGAAACACTCTACATCTTCTCCAACTTCTTCAATAACTCCAGCTACATCTAATCCTAAAGTGATTGGAAATGAAAAGCGTAACTGTTCTTGTAAGTCACCTTTTCTTATTTTCCAATCAACTGGATTAACAGATGTTGCATGAATACGTATTAATACCTCATTATTCTTAACAACCGGTTTTAAAACTTGTCTTTCTTTTAATTCTTCAACACTGCCATATCGATCAATAACAATTGCTTTCATTTCCTCTCCTCCTTACTGTTTATTTTAATAACATACAATTATTTCTCAAAATTTTTTGCCTTGAATTACCATATACTTATTTTTGGGGGTAATTATGCAAAAAGCATTATAAAGTAAAACTTTAATCATTCCTCACCAATCGGGCTCTTACTGCCCGGCAAATAGCGGGATGAATTTCAAAAAGAATCTTACACACATCTTAGAATTATTCAAAACTGTATTATTAATTAAATTCAAAAGAAATGGGGCTAACTTTATGAGTGAAAAGATATTTAAAATAAACGGTATTGATATATGTACAGAAAGCTTCGGTAACTCTAATGATCCCGCTATTTTATTAATTATGGGAGCTACTTGTTCAATGATATATTGGGATGAAGAATTTTGTGAACAGTTGGCGAACACAGGAAAATTTGTTATTCGCTTTGATAATCGCGATGTTGGACGCTCTGTTACATATGAACCTGGCACTTCAAATTATTCAGTAACAGATATGGCTGAAGATGCAATCGGGGTATTAGACGCTTATCATATTGATAAAGCCCATTTTTTTGGTATGTCATTAGGTGGTATGATTGCTCAAATTGCCGCTGTAAAACATCCCGAAAGAATTTTGACGCTAACTTTACTAGCGACTAGTGTAATAGGATCTGATAATAATACTCGCGATTTACCCCCAATGGATGAAAGGATTTTAACACATCATGTAAAGAGCGCAAGTATTGATTGGACAAATAAAAATGATGTGGCAGAGTATTTAGTTTCAGGATCTCGTCTATTATGTGGATCAGAACGAATATTTGATGAAAATAGAGTTTATACACAAGTAAAACAAGAAATAGAACGCGCAAACAATTTATTAAGTATGTTTAATCACGCTTTACTTCAAGGTGATGATGCATATGAAGGTGTACTTCACTCCATACAAGCACCAACATTGGTTATTCATGGAACAGACGATACAGCACTCCCATTTGAACATGGCCTCGCACTAATTGATGAAATTCCAAGCTCAGTACTATTAACTCTTAAAGGGGCAGGTCATGAAAATCATCCAAATGATTGGGAAAGCATAATTACTGCGGTTTCTAAACATACATCTGAAATTTAGACAAACAAATAATTAACAGAAGGGGGCACAAATTGTATTGTGCCCTCTTCCATTTACAAACAAAAACCCATCACTGTATTCGTATGTATAGTGATGGGACTTCTTATATTTTTCTATGTTTAAAAAAATGGACAATCTAATTGATCAACAGATTCCCATAATTTTTTTTTTGCATTTTCGGTGGATGTATTTGCTTCTAGTGTCATGTTTTTAAAAGGGTTTACTTCGACTTTTAATAAGGATGAAGGCTCCACATATAATGAGAAAACATGGCTACTTGGTAAAGCTTTTGAAACGTCAATATCTCCTACTTGTTTAAATAATTGCTGCGCAGCAAAAAAGAAGAAATTAGTTGGATTTGATTGTTTATTCAGCCACGCAAGCATTTCAGGTGATACCGATTTATGAATATTGATTTTTACTCGATCACCACGTTTATATCGCCTAGATCGCATACTTCCACCAACTAACTTATCGTTAAGTTTGTAAATCCTAACTCTTTTTGCTTATGCTCTCTATATTTTGGCGAACAAGTATATACTAATAATCCTCGTGCATTTGTAAATAACGGATTATCTACAAAGATTACATTTTTGAGTCGTCCTTTTTGCTTTAAAATCATTTTTAAACTATTTTTAATAATTACTGCACCCCCGCCATAAATAAACACGTATGGATCGTCTTTCATATCATCAATTTTATTTATAATATCTGTTGCGACACGCGCTGCTAAACCTAATAGCGCTGGCTGTGATTCCTCAACTAATAAGGTATTTCTCGGATGCTTATCATTTAAATAAATTTGATTGAATTCTGTAATACTATCAATCGTCTTAGTTGGATACTTCCGGTTCCATCTCGTAATGATTTGTAGTAACGTCTCTTTTACACCATAAGATAAACCTTTACTTAGTTGCGGACGGAAATTTACCCCTAATGAAACAACTTCTTCTGTCGTCCCTGCACCAATATCAAAAGAGAGTAGAGTTTTATCTACAAAATCAATTTCAGAAACTTGATTTTGCTCACATTCTATTTTATGTTTCACAACATTTCCTTCTTCATCGTATACAATGCCCCACGTCCCTGAAGCACCCTCAGGCAGGCATTTACAATACTCAATTGAAACATTAATTGTCACATCGCGTCCGTTCGGATAATGGAAAATAACCTTATGATTTCCCATATAACGTTTTGCATTTTCAGCAGCTATTTCTTGTGTAATAAGCTGCATAGGAAGAGCGACAGATAAATCATAACGAATATTAATATGGCTAGAAGTTGGACTTTGACGCATAGCGCTTACCGCCAAACCTGATAGTATTGTAATAACCATTAACTCATCTGTTGACTTATTCGATTTCTTCTCTACCTCAGTACCTTTTAATTGATCTTGAATGACTTTTTCTCCAACGATGTATCGTACATTATTTAGCATTAACGATGGCGAACTTATAGTCACATCAATGTGGTTTTCTAATTCAGATAATGAAACATCTACCTCATCTAAGAGTCCTGTAGGCTCACCTATATATAAAGAATAAATACTCGGAATAAAAATAGGGTCTTGCCCTTTCACCATTAACTTCAAACCGTTGTTTCCTGCATCTGCACCAGCTTTTAAAAGTATAGACATAACTACCCCCTAAATTAATCTGACATCCCTTCCAAATATATGCGAGCCCATTCTTTTACATTCAAATGTATTGTAATTTTTTATTTATCATAAAAACAAAATATTGCATACTTACATATTGTGTGTAAAAAGTATTTGACATGACACTTTTCCAATTTTATACTTATATTTGTAAAGAGTTTTTTACAATCGAGGGGGCAATTATTTATTGAATACTAAAAAAACTATTTTTATAATCATTGTTTTAGCATTAATTGCAATACTAGTACATGGCACATATAAATACATAACTGAAGGTTCTATTTTGGGTGGTACGATTTTTGCTCTTTCGTTAATACTTAGTAATTTAATTAATCACATTACTTGGGGAGATCCCCACGGTGTATCAGAAGAAAGTCAAGATGAAATGGGCCAACAAATTACATATAAAAGCTTTAAAATTGCGTATTTTGTGCTTGTAGTTGTAATGTTCCTTTTATTAATCTTCTCCGAAGGATTTTCTATGGGGGTTAATTTAGATGGCGTTAAAAACCTCCCTCTGTTCATCGCAATTTGCTCTTCATTCTTTATTTATCCTATTGTCGAACTTATAGTTGCAAAACAATATAAGTAAAAAGATGAGGTTTTCTACATGTAGAAAACCTCATCTTTTTATATTTACATACTCTCTACAATTGCTTTTAATTTATTCACAGTCCGCCAATTCCTAACTGTAGCTGGTGTATGTAACTTCTGAAACTGGTTCATTAATTTAGAATTTCGAATGCTATATTTGAACAATAAATAAACGACCTTCTCATCTATATAGCAATCTTCAAGTTCACTTTTAAATGTAAGCAATTGACTACTCTCTTCTTCAGAAAGTTCATTAGCTAAAAAAGCAATATGAACACTTTCTCCTTCTAACAATGAATGAACTTCATACGGGCATTGTTTAATAATATTTATAAATTCATCATGTGTTCTTAGCATGACTGGAACATCGAAATCAAATTCTTTTTTTAGTTCAGATTGTATTCGGTCCTTTAGAAAGTTTATACCTTCCTCAGATTCGAACACGATATTACCACTTTGTATATATGTTTTCACTTGTTTTAACCCTATTGATTCAAACACTCGTTTTAAATCAGCCATTTTGATTACTTTATGGCCACCGACATTGATTCCTCTTAGTAATGCAATATAAAGTGTCATATTATCCCCCCCACAATAAAATGAACTTATCAATTGAATCGATTTTCCAACTCATATTTCTCGGATATTTGTTTTAATTCTTCTAACATATCATGAATAGATAATACCTCAAATAAAACAATAGATTCACTTAAAAAATGGTGATGATAATGATTTGGTTTAAAATCTTTTAAATCATTTTTATAACTCCAAAATTGCTTATCTAATTCAGCAATAAGTTTGAAATGTTCCTCATCAATTTCATTACAATGGTTTCTCAATATAGCAATTATAGAATGAATTGTTCGTTGTAATATTTCTCTTTCACTTTGTGACCAGTCACAAGTCTCAATTGATACCCGAGCTAAATTATCTATATGGTAAATGATTTGCTGTAATATATGAAGTTGCTTCTGCATCATTAAAAAGCTTCTCATTTCCTTCTTTGTATGTTGATGATATTTCCAATCTTTCTGCTCATATTGAACAAATTGTATCGCCTTATGCAATAATACAGTCAATTTAGATAAATCCTGAGCAGTCTCCTTTTTCATACCTTTTCCTGCAACTAATGTAGTAATCCATTCTTCCATAATATTTGCTGTTTTAGCGAATAGATCCTCTGTACATCCAAAAATCGTTTTCGTGTAGTGGGGTGGGAAAATGAAAAAATTCACTAAAGTAGATACTATAATACCAGTAGATGTAGTAGCTAAACGAATTAAAAATGCAGTAAAATAATGATCTGCTGTAATTGGAATCATAGCTACAGCAGTTAAAGTTGCGACTAAAGTTCCCGCGTGTAACCTTAGTTTTTGACATGTTACGATCGTAAACATTGCAGCTAATGCATAAGAAATTGCTTGGTGACCTAGGAAAAATGTGAAAGTCATAGCATATGCCGATCCAATTGTTGAGGCCGGAAAGCGAATAAGTCCTTTTTTTATTGAGTCTGTTGCAGTTGGTTCAATAGTAACAATTGCTGTTATTACAGCAAAAATAGTTGGAATGTTAAAAAATTCACAAACTAACACTGTAAGAAAAACTGCAATCCCAGTTTTAATCACTCTTCCCCCAACGATATTCCATTTTCTATCTTGATTCATTTTTTATATCCTTCATTTCTGTTTCATTTTATATACATATATTATATATTGTTAAAATAAAAAAACCTACTACGTGAATATTCAAGAGTAAGTTTTCTATCTCATTATTTCATTATAGGTAAATGCATTATTATTTGTTGGCCAATTGGTCCCATTCTTCTAAAACCTTTATCCTCGAAGCCCACTTTTGCATATAAATTTTGTGCAGGAATATTTCTTTCATTCACAGCAAGTACAACTTCATTTTTTATTGGAAAATAGCGTTTTACAAACTCTTCTAATAATAACAATGACTTTTTAGCGAATCCTTTTCTTTGTCTATTGTGATTAATAGAAAATGACGTTAAAAGTAAAGCATCCTCATTATCTGTGAACTCCTTTACTCTATCTCCCGTTTCCAATGCGAAAAGACCCACCGGTACCCTATTGTAATCTAAAATAACAATCACATTTTTTGTACGATCACTTTTTGCTTTTTCCAGTAATGCGCTTGGATCTGCTGTAAACTGAACTTGTTCACTTGGTAAAGTAAATGTTTGTATAACTTCTTTATATTTCTCCTTATACGGAACTAATTGAATTTCCCCTGTGTGTATGTTCATGCTAAACTCTCCCATTTTTTAGCTTATTAACTTATACCTTGCTGTGCTTTTGAATGCACTCTTCCATCTAAAAAGGTAATTTCAACAAATGAATTTGGATCGTTTCCTTTCCAAGCAAAAATTTGTTTAATTTGTGTAGAATGTTCTACCCCTTCTTCTATAAGTAAATCCCCTTCAAAACCAATTAAATCTTTCACTTCTGTATAAGTCATTCCTTCATTTATGTTCGAGAAATGATTTATATTGATAGATTCTTTCTGTTGCCTTTCCATCACAGTAGAGGAAGTTGCTGTTTGATTTTTCGCTTCTTTTCTCTTTTCACACGCTGTCATACTGAAACCTAAGCATAAACTAAACAATATACATGCGCTTTTTTTCATCATAACAGTTGTCCCTCCCATCATAATTAAACCATATATTCCCTTAAAAATAAACTGAATATTTAATATTACGCTTAAAAACCTCGCACAATTAAGTACGAGGCTAATTTCATTTATTCAAATGATTATTTGATTGATCATCCTGTTCTTTTCTTAACTCTTGTTCTTCATCTTTTGGTAATTGTTTATCATTATCTTTAATTGGATTCGTTTCTCGATTTTCAATCATATCATTTGGAACTTGTGGCATTACTCGTCCCACAATAGCCGCTAATTCATCTAGTATACCTTCACCTGTTTTTCCTTTTTTAATTTGCTTTCCGATTTGTTTGAGGCGTTCATACGTATCAACATCTGCTACAACGACTGCATTAGCACCGTCAGGGTCATTTTTTAAACTTTCTGCAACAGAATATTTAATTGATTCAACACGAGTTCGATCAAGTTTTGCTTTTACGTCTATACCTACAATAGCATACTTTCCAACAACGACCGCTGTCGCATCATTCACACCTGGCACACTTGCTGCTAAAGATGCTAAATGATCTGCCGCTTTTTCATTTGGTTTATTTGATTTATTCGTATAATTAACATTTTTCATTGAAACATTTTTTTGTTCCGGCTTTTCGTTTGGGTTTTCTTTTGTTCCAATACTGCATCCAGTTATAACGAAGCAAAGCATTAATATATATATTAGAGTTTTCATTATTTTCACCACTTCACTTTTAAGGTTTAATCATAAATTTTTTCAACAGCTTGCATTTTCTTTACCTTTTCCTCGACCCCGCTATTAGCATTAATGAATATTTGGTACGTATCTTTTCCTAAAGTACCTACAAATTCATAGCAAAGTACTTCATTATGCAAATCATTAACTACTACAGCTTTACGTTCTTCCATTACTTTTACATCCGGATTGATTTTCTTTCTTGCTTCTGCTGCAGTTAGCTTTGCCGATGGAACTGTTCGTTTTTGATGTGACGCTAAATATTCTTTTGCGGAGAACCCTACGATAGAACCGTCATCTAAAGCAATTTTCATTTGGATTGCTTCTGGATAAATTCGTACTCCATTTTCATTTACTACATACGTAAATACACCAACATTATCATATTGTGAGCTATCATAAAGCTCCATATTATTAAACTTATGGTCCTTTAAAAATTTTAAACCTTTACTACCTGCATCGTTTAAACTAACTTTCTGTTCTTTAATTTCGCGGTTATTCATAACCCAAATTGGATATCCGCCTTTTCCGGTAATATCCATATAGAACTCATTGTTCGTTGCTTCATCTTTAATTTTCACACTATAGAAGGATTCTTTCGCACCTTTTCCACTTTTCTCTACATCTACTTTTTCATTTCCTTTTAAATTCAAAAACGATTTGGCAATTTTCGCCGCTTCATCTTTAGAAATTGCCTTTCCTTCCGCTTCAAATCCGCCTTTTTTATTTTTTTGCGCACTTGTAAAGGTCGGTCCGAAGTTTGTAGAAGAATATGATGTTACGTTTTTCTCTACAGTTTTCAATCCATCAATAATTGTGTTATCTGCTGGATCACGATTTGATGCAAGTGCCATTTCTACATCCATCCAGCGTAAATTATTTTTCAAAACAAGATGTTGTACTTTTCTTAGTTCATCTTGTATATTTCCTGCATTTGAATATAAAGTTTGTAGCGTTTTATATTCTTGCTCATTTAACGGCTCTTTTTCTAAATCACGAATGGCTGCACGGTAACTGAAATCACCGATATTCGCTAAAAATTCTTCCGTTTTATTAAATGGCATTAATGTTAAAGGAAGTTGTCCTACATCTGAGCGAGCTTCAGATGTTAAACGCCATACATCCGCTAATGCAGGTGATAAAGATGATCGTGAATTCATCGCAAGTGTTGTGCCAATTTTATCGTGTAATAAATCGACTTCGTATGCTAAATCATGGAATGCACGTTGGTAGCTATTTTCCGCTCGAATTAAAACCGCATTTTTCTCTTGGTGCTCTTTATAGCCCCAATAGCCTGTTCCTACTACACCGACTGTTAATAATACAATGATAATACCTCGTAACATTGTCCCACCTCCGCTCTATTTACAGAAAATATGTTTACCGATTTTTTTAATTTGTGGACGAGTCCAAATCCATTTACTAGTCGCAGTATCTGGATTGAAATAATATAAAGCATTTCCTGTTGGATCCCATCCGTTAATCGCATCTAAAACTGCTTTTTTTGCTGTTTCATTTGGCGTTAAATATATTTGTCCATCGGCTACCGCTGTAAATGCTCTAGGCTCAAAGATTACACCTGAAACAGTATTTGGGAATGACGCACTTGTAACACGATTCAAAATAACGGCAGCTACTGCAACTTGTCCTAAATACGGTTCACCACGTGATTCTCCGTATACTGCGTTTGCCATAAGCTGAATATCATTTTGAGAATAACCGTTCGGAACATTTGTCCCTTTATTTTGAGGTGGTTTATTCTCTTGTGCAGTTCCGCCGCTATTTCCTTTATTCGTTGTCGTCCCTTTATTAGCAGTTGACTTGTCATACTTCGTTGCCTTCACGAGCATTTGCTTCGTTTTAGCTCCAGCTAAACCATCAACGGGTAATCCGAATTTCTCTTGAAAATTCCGAAGTGCCCAGTATGTACCCCATCCGAAAACACCATCCACTTTTCCCGTATAAAATCCGTTATATTTCAAACGAGATTGCAGTTCAATGACATCTTCGCCAGATGCTCCTCTTTGAATAACTTGATTAGAAAAAGCTTCTACATTCTTTAGTTGTATACTACTGACCATTAAAGACAGTCCTATGAACGCAAGTAAAACTGCTATTTTAAAAATAGCTTTTTGGCGCATAATTTTCCCTCCTTAATTACGGAAATGATTTCTTGGTTATGTTTTGTAAAAGCCTCGCTTTTATGTAAAGAAGACAAAAAAATCCAAACTAATATCGTTGAAAAAATATGTAAACAATATAAAAAAAGGATGAAAGGAGTTCATCATGAAGAAATCGTTAAAACGTGTCGCACTCGTCATTCTGTTCCTAACAACATGTTCAAATATATATACAGGCTCATCAATTGTTCATGCGCAGCCGCCGTATGCCAAATGGGGTAAACTTGCCGTAGAAAAGACGAAAGAACAATACCCAAAAGCAGAAATTATTGACTATCTTCATATAGGTAGAAAACCAAAAACAGTTCAAATAACTGTTGAAAAATTTAAATTGTGGTTACGTGAAGATGGAAAAGAATATGGTGTTTTTGTTGATGTAGAATTTGAAACGAAGACGGAGAAATTTATAAAGTTGTCGTTTCAGAAGACGAGTAGATAAAGTGAAACTTTAATCAGCCCTCACCAATCGGGCTGCCCGTTAATGCGGGATAAAATGAAACCCCACTGTTAAAAATGGAAACAGTGGGGTTCCTTGCATTTCTAAAATTCTTTCCTAAAGTTTCGATTCCCTAAAAATCTTACCAATATACAAATAGCGCCAATTACTACAGCTATCCCTATGCTATATAAAAGTACTTTACCATATCCACCTATTCTCGGATCTAAAAACGGATATGGATACCAATTCACGATTGGACCACGTATTAAGCTATATACAACGTAAAAACACGGGAATAAGAGCCAACTTGTAGCTTGTTTCCAAGTGATTTTCTTAATAGGTGGATTTAAAATCCAATCTAAAAGCATTGCAATCGGCATGATATAATGTAGCACAGTATTTACCCATGGTATTGCCGTTTGAAGTGACTCTTCTAACCCTCTTAGTAACAAAAAATAAACGAGTCCTGTCGTAAGTATGTATACCGTTGCCGCACCACGAAGTATACTAAACTGTTCTGAGCGACCAAATGTAGCTGTTCCGATACTGCTTAAAAGGAGAATACATGCAACTAAAATATTACTTTCAATGGTGAAGAAACTAAAAAAGTTAACTGGATTAAACGGCTTCACTTGTGCCCTAATTATGAATTGCGTAACAATGGCGCTACACACTAGAAGACTTAAACATAATCTAAATAAAGATAAAATTTTTTCATCCTTCATACATTCCCTCCTTTTCTTATATATAATTAGAATTTCCCTGTACATGCTCAATAAATAGTTTTAATGGAACAAGCCCACGTTTTGGCATATGACTACTTATAATAGCTACTATTTCTAACTGAGGAATGATAACGATGTATTGTCCGCCGTATCCCATAGCAAAATATATACAATACGGTATGTGAAATCTTCCGTTATGTAATACCCACCAGTGATATCCATATGCACCGACATGTTCATATGTTTCAAATAGAGCCCTACTTGACTCTTCTAACCATTTCGCTGATACAATTTCTTTTTCATTCCAATATCCATTTTGCAAACATAACTTTCCTAATTTTAATAAATCGGTAGATTTCATTTTCATACCGAAGCCGCCGACATATATACCTTGCGGATCTTGTTGCCACTCGTATTCGTTAATTTCTAATGGATCAAATAAATATTTCTTTGCAAACCGCTCTGTCGACATTCCAGTAGCTTCTTGAATAATATAGCTCAGTAAATGAGAAGAACCTGAATTATAATTCATTTTTGTAGCGGGTTCTTCAATTATTGGCTTTTCTAATATGTACTGCACCCAGTTCTCTGATTCTACAAAGTCATTTGGGAATACTACTCCATTTCCAAACTCTTTCCAATCCTCACCAGTAGTCATTGTTAATAAGTGATAAAGCGTCAAATCATGTTTTTCCCCAGGTACATTTTCAATCCACTCTGTAATCGGTGTATGTATATCATTTATATAGCTCTTATCAAGAGCAATACCAATTAATAAAGATACAATACTTTTTGTAATCGAATTTATTTTATATAAGTTATTTGCACATTCAGGTGTTTTATAGTACTCAGTTGTTAATTCCCCTTTTTGATAAACAAGAAATGTATTCACTTTTTTCTTTTCGAATTTATTTTCTAGTTGCTTGAAATCCAAAAACTTTACCTCCATTTATATAGTTACTCCATTTATTATATCTTGTTCCTTCATTTTAAACATAATTGTGCTCAAATAAAAATAAACCTGTCAGCCATAATGAACTGACAGGTTTGTTTTTATAATTTCGTACGAACATTCCAAAGCTCTGGGAAGAATTGTTGATCAAGTACTCGTTTTAAATAAGAAACACCGGAGGATCCACCTGTTCCCATTTTATGTCCAATAATTCTTTCTACTGTTTTCATATGACGGAAACGCCATTGTTGTAGCCAGTCTTCAATATCAATCAATTTTTCAGCAAGCTGATATAAATTCCAATATTTTTTCACATCCGCATACACTTCCAACCATGCTGCTTCTACTGTTGCATCTTCTTCATAAGGCTGCGTAATATCACGGTTTAACACATCTTTATGAATAGGGAATCCTTCTTTTACTAATGCTTGAATCGCGACATCATATAGACTTGGTGCATGTAGCGCTTTATGAAGTCGTGCATGTAATTCTGGATCCTTTTCATAAATTTTTAATGCGTGTGGCGTTTTATAGCCAAGTGCATACTCAATCATACGATATTGATACGATTGAAAACCTGAAGCTTGACCGAGTGAATCACGAAACTCAATATATTCTGATGGTGTTAATGTCGCAAGAATATCCCAAGATTGAATAATTTGAGACTGAATTTTTGATACACGTGCTAACATTTTAAAAGCTGGTTGTAATTTATCTTGTTTAATAGATTCAATCGCCGCATTTAGCTCATGTAAAATGAGCTTCATCCAAAGCTCACTTGCTTGGTGAATAACGATAAATAACATTTCATCATGATGGTCCGATAATCTTTTTTGAGAAGATAGTAAACTATCTAATTGTAAATACTCCCCATACGTCATATTCTCTTTAAAATCCGTATGAATCCCTTTTTCCATAATTACTTTTTCATTTTCTTTCATATTAGCCAAACGCCCCTTTTATATGATTCTACTTATATTGGTCTAATAACGGCTCGAACTGGACTTCCATCTGCATCAGTTAATGCAAGTGGTAATGCAATAAGTTCATAATCACCGTCTGCTACATGATCTAGTACGACATTTTCTAAAATATGAATTCCATGTTTAAATAATTGATGATGCGCTGCTAATTCTTTATCATCTAGCGGATCAACTGATGGTACATCTACTCCGATTAAACGAATACCTTTCTCTGAAAGAAACGACGCTATGTCTGCACGTAAATGAGGGATCACCTCTGGAAATTCTTCAGCTTTTCCATGTGAAGATGTACGTAATAATAATCGTTCTACACCTTCTAAATGAAAGCTTTCTAATTCCTTTTTCCCGATGCTTTCAAGATTAGAAACGTCAATAATCCGTGCTGGGCCAACATAAACTTGAACATCTAAATCTAATACTTTCTTTCCATCATTATCAAAATGAAATGGTGCATCAATATGAGTGCCTGTATGAATACTCATCGTTAACTTTCCGACATTTACTGAGCCACTTTCTTCTTTTGACCATGAAACTTCATACGAGAACGGTGTGTCTCCTGGCCACGTTGCAATATTATTATTTAGCGGTTGTGAAATATCAATCCACTCTGATGTTTTCATATTTATGCCACAACCTCTCGCTTATTTTCAAACTGCTTATACTCTTCATTTTTCATAATTTTCTTTAATATTTGTACAGATTTCCACACTTCTTCGTATGTGTTATATAAAGCGACCGGCGCAAGTCTCACCCCATTTGGCGCCCTAAAATCTGGAATTACTCCATTTGCTTTTAGTGCTTTACATATACGTGCTGCTTCTGCATGCTCTAAATAAATGTGCCCGCCTCGTTTTTCATCCTCTAATGGATTTCCAATTGTAAATTCGAAATCTTTTAATTCATGTCCAATTAAATTCAGCATGTATCTCGTAATATGTAAAGATTTCTCACGTAAACGTTCAATACCAGCATCTTTGAAAATTTCAAGTGAACCAATTAATGGTGCTGTACTTAAAACGTGCGGTGTACCAATTTGATAAGCACCTGCATGATCAGCAGCTGTTAATGTATGCTCCATATCAAACTGCTTATCTTTTCTAGAACTAAACCATCCAGACAACCCTGGTAGTCTATTAAAATGTTTATTATTCACATAAATTCCTGCAACGCCACCCGGTCCTGCATTTAAATATTTATAATTGCACCAAACAGCAAAATCGACATCCCAATCTTTGAAATGATGCGGAATAGATCCTATTGAATGGCATAAATCAAATCCGATATGAATGCCGCGTTTATGAGCTTCCGTTGTTAAACGTTTCATATCCAGAATTTGACCACTTCTATATAAAACAGAAGGTAATAAAATTAAAGCGATATCATCTTCCATCGCATAAATAATATCTTCTTCAGAAAGTGTTCTACCATCTCGGCTTTTCACTCTTACTAGATGCTCATTTGGGTCTAATCCTTTTAGACGAATTTGACTTTGAAGTGCATAAATATCTGACGGGAAAGTTAATTCATCCGCAAGTATTTTTGTACGTATTCCTTTTGGTTCATAAAACGTCGCAATAACTTGGTGTATATTCGTAGTCGTAGAACCGGTTACAATAGTTTCTTCGGGTAAAGCTCCAATAAGAGGGGCTGTAAGTTTACCTAATTTCTCTGAAAGGAAAAACCACGGGTGCTCACCTTCTGTCCAGCCGTCAATGCCATACTCTTTCCAAGATTCTAGCAACGTAAGTAATGATTTCTCTGCTCTTTTTGAAAGTAGCCCTAATGAGTTTCCATCTAAATATATAGTACCTTCTTTTTTATAGAATTCAGTTTGAAAATCTTTCAGTTCATCATGTTTATCACATTCAAGCGCATACTCATAAGTTGGTTGAAATGGTTCTTTATACATGGTGTCACCTTCTCTTAATTTTCTTTTTATTCTAACTAATTGAAATATATCACCTTAATTGATACAACGTCAATGATATTGTGTCAGTTGACTTTATATATGAACTTCTTTTACAATACAGTTATATTTTCAGATATTTCAGTATAAAGAGGTGATTCTTTGAAAAACTCTACTCTTTCATCAAGAAAACACCGCTCCTTAGAAACGAAGAAGAAACTATTACACTCTGGTTACACTATTTTTATAAATAATGGATTTCAAAAAACGACAATTACACAAATTATTAAACATGCAGAAACTGGTTATGGAACAGCATATGTATACTTCAAAAACAAAGATGATCTCCTAATTAGTTTAATGGAAGATGTTATGAATCAATTTTATAATATTGCTGAGCGCTCTTTTTCTCCACAAACAAAAGAGGAAGCACGTATAATGATCCAAAATCAAGTTAGAGCATTCCTGCAATTAGCAGATGAAGAACGCGCTATTTTGCAAGTTGTAGAGGAAGCGATAGGATTATCAAGAGAAATACGGCAAAAATGGGATGAGATTCGGGAACGTTTTATAACAAGTATTAAACAAGATATTACTTACTCTCAAGAAAGTGGATTAGCACAACCTAATTTAAATAAAGAGATTGTAGCACGCGGTTGGTTCGCGATGAATGAATCGTTTCTTTGGACTATTACGCAAAATGATAAAAAGATTAACTTAGAGGAAATTGTGTATACGTTAACGGAGATGTATACGACCGGGTTATATAAATAGCACACCTTCAATAAGTAAGGTGTGTTATTTTACATCTATAAAAATATATTATCTGGGTATGGTAGCGCTAAAGTAGGCTTTTCAGAAAATGAGAAATATTGTAGTTTTAAAGATTCACCATCTATCGATTTCAGTTTTCCACTAGTAATTTCACATTCAAACACAACAACAATATATTCTACTTGATCGCCATTCGGATATATATGACGGAACCTTTCCCCTCCAAATACCCCTTTTTGTTTTTTCACTTGCACTTTCAAACCCGTTTCTTCCCACACTTCACGAACTACCGCTTCTTCTGGAGTTTCTCCAGGCTCAATTGCTCCAGCTGGCAAACTCCAGTATTCCCCGCCAGGATATTGAAACAAAATATCTCCCTGCCCATTCTTTATAACAGCAGCTACACTCGGTATTAGAATTAGTTCATGGCCTAATTGCTCACGGATTTTTTTATAATATAGCGACATCGACATATAATTCTCTCCCACTCCAATAATAAACAACTGTATTTTCTGACACCTATTGTATAATAATACCAATAGCAATTTCTATATAGAAAGGATAAGAAAATTACTCCCCTTTATATCTGCTACACTAGATAATTTATACAGTTCTAAACCTCGCGTTTTCCATTCTTGTGAATCTTGTTTAATTATCTTTTTAAAATATTTTAGTAGTGGCCATAAAGCATACTCCTTATGATCTACATAACTAACAACATCCCATTTTAACTTTTCATTAATTTCACTCATAAGTTCGGGTATTACTACTTCACCATATTTTTTAAAACATTCATGAGTTTCTTCGTAATTTTAAAATAAAGTTTGATTAAAAATATCGTGTTAACCCGTATTCTATGGTAAATAAAAAGAATCCATTTTGAAAAAGATTGATCAAAATGGATTCTTATCCAGCAGGTTTATGTTTTGGTTTTATAAAAAAGCTTGATCATTTTCTATCAATGAAAACAATTAATTGACTATTTTTATTATGAAAAGGTCGGAGCAGGAAATTCATCAATTTTGATACGAAGTAAACTATAAGGTTTCTGTCGTAAGTCTTTTCCATAATGAAATCTAGGCTGTCGATGTAATTGGTTCACAATGACATACAAATATTGATCCGGACCAATTGAAAAAGTATCCGGCCACAAAATTCTCGGATCATGTGCAATAGTTTCCATTATGCCATTTGGCAATATCTTACGGATACTGTTGTTTTCATAATCTCCAGCATAAACAGTTCCCTTTGCATCAGTGATCATTCCATCAGACGCACCTTTTTCTCCCCAATACTCCACATGATAAGGTAAATTCATGTCCGATATCGTTCTGTCTCTCAGGGCTTCTGTTGAGATCGAGAACAAATGCCGACTGGTTAGTGGAGCAAAAAATAATATCTTTCCATCAGGAGAAATCGCAAGACTATCAGACGCCAATCTAAATGGAGAAGTTGAACCGTCTTTGTTTCGATTCATTAAAATTTGACCTTCTACTTTCGGTAAAAAATAGGGATCGGGTGAAGTTGAATTTGCTCCATTTAACCGTCTAAACGCGTTTCCATTTGATAAATCTACGACGATAATAGCTCCTGGTCCTCTTGAAGAAGAATCCGTTATATAGGCATAACCTGCTTTTCCAACACGAAAATCAAAACGGACATCATTCAGATAAGTTGTAGGCAGGACAACATCTTCTGTAAAGGTATATACTTTTCTTATTGTATTGGTTTCTAAATCAACAGCGACTAATTTTGCCCCCCCTTTAATAGGTTCAGAAAAATTGGGTGCCGCTGTATCTAATATCCAAAGCGTTCCCCTTCCATCAGCAACTACACTTTGGACACTGATGAAAGTCATTGGGATATTCTCGGGGTTAACCAAATTGGTTTGTAAATTAGGATAAGGCTGCAATTTATCCTCAAAAATTTCCGCCACCGTAAATTTAACATCGTCTCCCCATTTCGGAAAGCAAATGAAAATACGACCGGTTTCTGAAACAGTAACACCTGTAGGCATAGCCCCATAAAATGCATAAACTAGTTCTAAATTACCGAAATATTTTTCACTAGGTAACATAGGTTTCATAATATCCTCCTCAAGCATTCAAACGGGATATCTCCTATATATGATTTATATTTTTTCTAGTGCATGTTTCTTAATAAGTTTTTCTATACGAAAAGATGATTGAATTGATTGTTTTCGAAATTTAATAAGTCTATCAGAAGAAAGGAAACATTTTAATTTAAAGGTCTCCAGATGAAGTAGAATTCAATTAGCAGGTAGCGAAGTTCAATATTCCCGAATCAACGTTAAGCTGGTATAAAAAATGGGGAAATTTCCCCATTTAAATTTGTGAAAAAATGTACTTAAGCTAAACTGCCCGTTAGTTTAAGTGTAACACTTCACAAACAATCTTTTGAGTATTCTTATTATTCCTGTTTCCTCAACAATCTGGCCCTTTAATTGAACAATACAACTGAAATTTAAGGGGCAAAAAAAACCTTATATTAATACAGGGTTTTATCAATCTTTTTTATAAATTATCAAACTTTATTTTAAATCAATACCACACTTTATTCCATGTTCCATGAGTGACTAACGGGTGCTTTGAACAAGAAAATAAAGGTGAGTACATATTATACATGACTAATATGCGCTCACCTTTATTTTTTAAAGATTTTTAGCTTTTAGGTCTTGATAATAATTTTTAGTGGTTTTATTAACAATTTATATTTAGTAAATGTGCTTTTCATGAATTTGATATAAGTCAAAAGAATTTCCTGTCCAATATAACTACGTATGTTAGCCCACTTCTTCTTTATCCAGTCTACTGACAATTCCAACTATAAATTTATATTCAACCCTCCTCTTCTTATCTTTCTTAAACCCCTCTTTCGTATCAAAAATAAAACAAGTTTTCCGAAACCAAATACGTATGTATAAAGACTCAAAATAAATAGGTTTTATAATTCCTCGTTCTTCAAATTCAGTTCCATCTTTATTTTCAGTTTCCGTTCGAACGAACCACCTATTCCCGATTCCAATTTCAATGTACTTCACACACTAACCCCCATTAGGAAATTTCCCTTCTAACAATTCTATTATTTCCCCGGTAAGCGCACATTCCGACAGAACATGAGCCCACAAAGAAAAAGTAGATTACAAAAATCTACTTTATAACTTATATTTTTGCATTCGTTTATAAAATGTACTACGGGGTACATCTAATAGTTTTGTAGCTAATGAAACATTTCCGTTTGTCTTTTGTAATGCTTCAATCATGCTATCACGCTGTATTTTTTCGCGAAAATTCAATGTATGTTCGGTTTTATTTTCAACTTGTAACTCAAGTTGTTGTTGATTTCCCATCATTGTTTGTATCAAAAAAGCGACTTGTTTTTCGCATATTTCCCGTCCTTGCGACAAAATGTAAATGCGTTCTAATGCATTTACTAGTTCTCGAATATTTCCGGGCCATGTATGTTGTAAAAATTGATTACAAATACTCTTCGGAAATACAACATTCCAATTCTTCCGTTCGCAAAAGTGTTGTATAAAATATGGGATATCCTCTTTTCTTTCTATTAACGATGGAACATATAACGGATAAACGTGCAAACGATAATATAAATCTTGACGGAATTTCCCTTCTTCTACTAACCGTAGTAAATCTTTATGTGTGGCAGTAATAATACGAATATTTACTGGTACCTCTTTTGAACTTCCTATTGGAGTTATTGTACGTTCTTGTAAAACACGCAATAATGCTACTTGCATCTCTGGTGGTACTTCACCAATTTCATCTAAAAATAATGTTCCTCCATTCGCTTGTTCAAATTTCCCTTTATACCCTTGACGTCGCGCACCTGTAAACGCACCTTCAGCATAACCGAACAATTCACTTTCCATTAATTCTTTAGGCAAAGAACCGCAGTTAACAGCTATAAAGGGCCCGTCTTTTCTTGGACTATTTTCATGAATCGCTCTCGCGACATATTCCTTTCCCACTCCTGTCTCACCACATACATACACACTAGCCTCAGTCGGTGAAACAAGCTTAATTTCTTCTAGTGTGTGTTGAAATGCTTTGCTTGTCCCAGTAACTCCTGGAAAAGTAATTCCTTTTATAAATGTGAGAGCAGAATATGTATTCATTTGTTTGTTTTCCTTTAAATACATACATTTCCCAATCATTCTTTCATTACTATATACTGGTATCTCTAATTTAGTTTCTAATCCATGGTGCATTAACTCTTCAAGTTTCATTCTTGACCAATTATTTATTCGTTCACGAACGCTCTTACTCGCAGAAACGATAACATCACGATGATTACAAATAACTACTTGTTCATCACTATCAATGACATCTAAAAAACGATGAATTAAGTGTAATTCATTTTGATGAACTCTTATGCTACATTCACGTTCTATCGCATGTGCAATTGAAGTTACCATACCGAGCATATATGGATGCGAAAATTCAATTGGACAGGAGAAATCTAGAACACCAATTAATTTCCCGTCATCATTATGAATGGGAGCAGCCGCACAACTCCAGCTATGAGATGCCACGGAGTAATGTTCAGTACCACTTATCATAATAGCTTCTTCAATTTCTAGCGCTGTTCCTATTGCGTTTGTCCCCACAGCTGCTTCCGTCCATTTTACACCTTCAATAAAATTAATATGTTTCGCTCGCTTTAACGTTTGTTTATTTCCACTTAACGATAGAACATAACCATCTGGATCGATTAATAATGCCATCATTTGTAGTTCATCAATGGTTTTTCTCATATTTTGTATTTGAGGGATTGCGATATCTAGGAAGATTTCACTCTTTTTCTTTTGTTCTCGAAAAATATTAGAAGACAAAACTTTCTGACCTTTATTCATGTGAGGATTAACATTAGCCTGTTTACATCGATGCCACGATTCTGAAATTCTTTGATTTATGCGATTTGAATCAAGAACACCTTCATTAATAAACTTTTTCCATGTATGTAAGTAAAACGGTGAAGCTAACATTGTATCATCTCCCTATTCATTGTTTTGGAGATCTGTAAAAACATACTTTTATTATAAAACTGAATAAAAGCGTTTTCAATAAAACTAGAAAGACGACACAAATATGTTAATAATTTGAATATCTTAATGCACTTCTTTATTCTTTTTTAGTAGCACTATATTTTGTATAATGGAAGCAAAGAAAATACATAACCAAAACCACTTTTGTGGATTACCGTTTATAAAGAAAACAATCACGGCTATTGCAAATAAAATAGTGGATGCTAAACTAAAATATAATTTTGTTTTCATTCCTATTATCCCTCACCCCTCTATTACTTTACAGTACATACTAACTCTTCATTTTTCATCTCTACTATGTACTCCTGTAAAACATATTCTTTCCCGCCATGGTTTTCATACCATTCATGTATTCTTCTAATATGCCTCTCGTCACTTCTAATTTTCGATTCTATTTCTTTATACTGTTCATAACTATCATATTCCCATATGGCAAATACTTCAGACGTACCATTCTTATTATCTTTCATCCAGCGTCCTATTAGCTTAGAACCATGCTTTAATTGATTAGGTAAGTTCGTGTTATTGAAATGATCATTAAATACTTCTATGAATTCATTTTTCACTACATAGTACTTCCTTCTGTAAAACATACTTCTTCACCTCTTTTATGAAAAGTATCAGTAAACCTTCCCATCACTACCGTATTATAATACTTTCCGTCCGATAGTCTTTTGTCATTTTTCAAAACGCCTTCTACTTCAAAACCTAATTTTTTATAAAGATGAATAGCTTTCTCGTTTGTCTCTAATACTTGTAAAGATATTTTATTTACTGCATTTTCGTCAGCCCATTTAATAGATTGTTGTAATAGGCTCTTACCCATTTTATATCCCCAAAACTCTTTTAAAATGCAAACGCCAAACTCCACTTTATGAGATAATCTCTTAAAATTTGATCCTTCACACCTTGAAAATCCAACGATTCGATTGTGCACTTCTGCAACCAAAAAGAGATTCTTCGTCTCTTCACTATCTGTTTTTATTATTTTTTGAAATCCTAGATTATCTATAAATCCCTCTCCAGCATCTCTATCCATATTTTCAGTTTCTCCATCAATCTGAACTCTAATTTTCGATAACTGGTCAGCATCTTTCTCAGCTGCCGAACGAATTGTATAAGTTAATCCATTTATATGAAACTCTTGCTCTTTTACAATCATGTCAAACTCCTTTCAAATGAATATAATGGCGCTATTACAACTTGTTTACCTTGTTTCTCAAATTCCTGAACAGTTTCTTTACTAGCCTCTTCGTCAGTTATAATAAGGTCAATTTCTTTTAGAGACTCTCCTCTTATAAAACAATCTATTCCAAGTTTATTATGCGGGGCTAAACAAATATTTTTTCTAGCAATTTCACTTACTCTTTTACTAAAATAAGCAACTTCAGGTGTTGCAGTACTAATACCTTGTAATGAAATGCCTCCACCTGTAGAGAAATAAAGATCAATAGAAAATCTACTTATCAATTCAGAAGCAAGTGTATCAGTAATATTCCCTGAAGGTTTTACTTTTCCGCCAATTAAATACGTATCAATATTCTTATATTCTCGTAGATAACCAGCTATTTCTATAGAATTCGTAATAACCGTAAATGATATTTCCGGTAAATATTTCAGCATCGCATTATGAACGGAAGCCCCACCAATAAAAATCGAATCACCTTCTTGTATATAAGATGCTGCAACTCTTGCGATTGTGTCCTCATATATTGAACTATCACTATAACGCTTAGCTGGTTCCACAGCTAAGTTTCTCACTCGTGCAAGTTCAATTGCACCCCCATGGGTTCTTTTTAATAACCCTTCCTTCTCCATAATAGACAAATCTCTTCTTATAGAATCAATAGACATATCAAATCTTTCCGCAAGTTCCTTTGCGATTACTCTTCCATCTGTATTAAGTAGTTCTAAGATTCTCTCTCGACGTTCTTCAGTAAACATGTTATCACCACCGTTATTGAAGATTCAGAAATTTAAACTTTATGTTAATTATATGCACGTTTCTTCCGTTTCACAATATTTTCAATCCTTTTCCTTCCGTTTTTATGCAGGTTCCCCCCCTTTTTCCATTTTATTAACTCAAACACCGAATAAATGTACATTTGCATATTTTACTAAAAGGCTTCTACTTATTTCCTTATTGTTGTAAAATTATTCCTATGTTTTACTTTTTAATACAGAAAGGAATTACTATGAACTCTTTAATTAAAGTAACTTGTACAGCATTATTATTTACAGGAATATTAACAGGATGTAATAGCAATACTACATCAAAACAAGAAAAGAGCGCTCTCGAAAAGAATGCAATGCACTATGGAGAAATAGTTAAAAATGAATACTATAGAGCGACAGTTGAGAATGCAAAGTTTGAAAAAATAGACAAAGAGCGGCGCCTTACTACTCGTGTTATGATTAATAATGTTCGAGACGATGGACAAACTATTGATCTTTCGGAAATAAAATATTTCATACAAGATGAAAAAACTGGTGAGAAATATGAAGGTGAAGCTCATCCGATAGATGACGAGCACTATAAAAATGTTCCACACGAATTCTCTTTAACTATTGACGTTGTATTTGAACTGAAAACTTCACCAAAAGATTTAAATAATATGTATTTATACATAGATAGCAAAGCTGCGCCGTTAACAAATACATATTGGAAGCTTGATAATTTAGTATCTAAATAGAAAGACCAGTCTTATACGACTGGTCTTTTTACATTCATACATTTAACACTTATATTAATTTTCTAATAACAACTTGAATAACATCAGCTAAACCAGTGTGCCCTTTCCCTTCAACTCGCTCTTGTTCTCCATTAAAGAAATGAATTACCTTATGTTCTTCACACCAAGTAAGGATATCAATTGGATCATACAGCATATCAACATCTTTTGGTCCACCAGTACAATTGTTTATTTGTTTTTTTGAGTAAACTTCAAACATAATTAATCCACCAGGTTTTATCGTTTGTATCATTTTATCTAATATCATTTTTTTATAATCATCATGAAAATGTCCAAATACCATAATTGCCGCATCATATTCATTTTCTGGCAAACTATCAGCTAATAAATCTACTTTTTTTGTATGCACGTTTACGTTATGCTTCTCTGCCAATTTTTTTGTCTTTTCTAATCCATCTTCCGAATAATCAATAGCTGTTACTTCGTTCCCTTGTCTTGCTAGAAATACAGCATTTCTACCTTCTCCCTCCGCAAATGCTATTACTTTATTGTGATTTGCTAAACGAAATGCTTGTTCTTTAATAAATGTATTAGGTTCTTCCCCGTAAAAATATTCATCTGATTTATATCGATCATTCCAAAAATTATTCATCATCTTCTCTCCTTCTTCATATCATTTTCTAACTACAATCAAAGATATTAAAGAGCCTTTTTATCCTTAATTAATTTAAAAATAAAAGCAGATTAAAAATCCACTTTTATTTTTTTCGCAAGATCTACGATTTTTTGATTTCTTAACTCTTCTTCCATTTTCTCTTCTGCTGCGAGCATTGCCTCATTAATTAAACATCCAGGTTTGTCATGTAAACAACAGTCAAACAATGATGTTTTGCCTTCAATTGCATGTATAATATCTAAAAATGAAATATCTTCCCAATTCTTACTAAGCGAGTAACCGCCCTTTGGACCAGATGATGAGTGTATCATCCCTTCCTTCGTCAACTTAGTTAGTATTTTAGACAAGTACGTTGGTGAAACATTTTGCATTTCTGCTAATTGGTGAACACTAACTAACTTATTTGGTGTGGCCTTTGCCAGAAAAAGCATTGTATGAAGAGCATAATTTGTAGCTTTAGAATATTTCATAGTACAGCTCCTATTGTAGACTTCATGTATCTACAATAACTTTATTTTTTTATTATGTCAAACGTTTGTAATACTCCATACAACATTATTTCTTCACAAGTAATACATCTGCTGCGCAAATCGTCACTTCTCTAAATGGAGAGTCAAATAAAACACCTAGTTCAAAACCATCTTCAGTAAGAGCTATTTCATGATATAACCACCAAGCACTGTCAAAGTTTTCCGGCATAGAACACTGTGTTACTCCTATAAAGGTTACTTCAAGTTTATCAAATTCACTAAAAGTACCACTGCAATCTAATACGATAGACAAAGTATCTTCTGATTCTCTCTTTATTACTTTAATTACACTATCGTGTAGTGATGTCTTGTGTAACTGAGCGACATTTGACGGAAGTTTTTTCTCAATGGAATTAAAATATTCTACGTATGATTGATCTAATTGTGCCATTCTTTTCTCATAATCTGTTGTCCACTCTTGCATACGTTTTTTCAGTTCACCTGATGGATATTCTGAATTAATTGTGATGTTTTGTATAATTGAGTATATCGATTCAGGAAGGAATTTTAATAAATCTATTTTCCTTTCCTCTATTTCTTCCTTTAAACTTTGTATATCCATTTCCGACCATTCTTTTACAGACTCTATAAAACTTACAAATTCTAAAACTTGCATTTTTTTATACCATTCTCTTGTAAAATATTTCAATGACACCTCTCCTAAAATATCTTTACATCCAGTAAAAGCAATACATCCACTTATTATATCATTCCAATAACCATTTTTTCTAAAGAAATAATGTAAAAATGTAAATATTCCGCCTATTATTTCTAAAACTTCAGAATATTTACAAAAGTATAAAATTAGAATACATTTTAGCTGTACAAGATTCACCTGTACAAAAATTCAAACAAAAAGGGATGGTTATATGTTGAAGAAATTAGTAGCAGGGACATTAGTAGCGGGTTTTGCACTAACTGGAGGACTAGGTGCGGTAAGTGCTGAAGAAAAAAGTAACACAATTAAGTCATTTGATTATTTAAAAGTGGATGAACAAAATGTTAATTCATTTGCAAAATTAAGTGATCAGGATAAGAAAGATATCCAAATTACTATGGTATTACCAGAGCAAAATGAAAATGGAGATTGGCTAGCTTATGGTTTTACTAGCCGCGAAACATTAGATGCGTATATTGAAAAGGATAAAAAAGCAATTAAAAATAATATTTATCCTTTAGGTAGCGGTGCTGGTAGTACTGATTTTTATGAACATAAAGATAAAGGTGGCCAATATATTTACTGGAGCAGCGGCTTTAAAAACTTACCATCTAGCTGGAATGACAGAATTTCTTCTGTAAGTACAGCGTCACCTTCTGCAAGTTATTCAACGACACTTTGGGAGCATACTTCTACACAAGGATTAGGAAAAGGTGTTATATTTAAACACGCTGATTGGTATGGTAAAACTGCTAATTTAGCTCCTGATTGGAACGATATTACTTCAGCGATTGAAATTAAAAAATAATAGGATATTCTATTAATAAAAAATCAAACCACTATTCTCTTATTTGTTTAGAGAATAGTGGTTTATTATATTTCCATTTAAGCATGTACAGCATGTCCTACCGCTTGCATTAACGCTTCATGAATTGCTTCTGATAAAGTAGGGTGTGCTGCAATATAATCTCTCATTATATCAGCGGTAACTTCTGTATGAATCATTATGGTTCCTTGACCAATAAGTTCAGTTGCATGAGGACCGATAATAGAAATCCCTACAATTTCTTGGTATTTAGGTTCTACAATGACTTTTACTTTACCTACTTGTTCTCCTAAAATAAGAGCTTTTCCGTTCGCTGTAAAAGGAAATTCTCCGATGAGAATATCACCATATTGTTCTCTTGCACCTTTTTCACTTAACCCGACACTAGCTATTTCTGGAGCTGTGTATATACAACGGGGCACAGCGTGATAATTTACTTTCACGTCTTCTCCGCTTGCGTGTAATGCTGCTGTCGTTCCTTCATGGAAGGCAACATGAGCAAGCTGAATTCCACCGATCACATCACCAGCTGCGTAAATATGCGATACGTTCGTTTGCATATGTTCATTCACAGCAATCCCTTTATTTGAAAACTGAACCCCTGCCTTTTCTAATCCTAATTGTTGCACTCGTGGTTTTCTTCCTACAGAAACAAGAACAAATTCTGAAGTTACTTCATGAGTAATTCCCTCGTATTCAAATGAAGCTTGCTTCTTATAGTTATTTAAACCTTTTAAAACTGCTCCCGTAAAAATTTTCACCCCATCTTTTTCTAATTTCTCTCTTAAAGTATTCGCGATATCTTCATCTTCACCAGGTATTAATTGCGGTGCCATTTCAACTATCGATACTTTTGTGCCAAGTCTACTATAAATGCTTGCAAACTCGCATCCTATTACACCACCACCAACGATTAACAATGAAGATGGTACACTCTCAAGAGACATGGCATGGCTACTATTTAAAATCCATTTCCCATCAAACGGAGCGAATGGTAATTCTGTAGGTTCGGAACCAGCTGCGATAATAAAGCTCTCTCCATCAACTACTTCTTCTTTATTTCCTTGTACAACTCGCATACGATGATCCGTTTCGAATTTCGCTTTTCCTTTTACAACTTTAATTTTATTTTTCTTCATTAAATATTGTATTCCTTGGACGAGTTGCATTACGATTTGTGATTTCCTCGCCTGTATTTGATCCCAATCAATTGATATACTTCCTGTATTAAGCGTAACCCCATAATCATTCGCTTTTCTCACAATGTCATGTACTTCAGCACTTTCTAACAGTGATTTCGTCGGCATACACCCAACATTTAAACATGTTCCGCCAAGGTCAGCTTCATCAATAAGAGTGACATCTTTGCCATTTTGAGCCGCAGTAATTGCTGCTACATAGCCAGCAGGTCCGCCCCCAATAACAACTAATTTACTCATTCTCTCACCTTCTCTTTATAAAAGAATTGTTATAGGTTCTTCTAAATAATGTTTAATTGTGCGTAAAAATGCAGCTGCTGGTGCACCGTCTAATACACGATGATCGAATGTTAAACTTAAAGGTAACATACTTCCTTTTCTTAATTTTTTCCCTTTAAATACAGGGACATGTTCAATTGCACCTACACCTAAAATACCAGTTTCAGGTGTATTTAATACCGGTGTGAAATATTCAATACCAAAGCTACCTAAATTACTAATTGTAAATGTCGTTCCGTGCATATCATCACTACTTAAGCTACCTGCTCGTGCCTTTTGTGCCACATTCTTAATCTCTTTAGACAACTCTACTAAAGATAAATTATTTGCAAAGCGAATAGCTGGAACGACTAACCCTTTTTCTAATGCGACTGCCATGCCTAAATGCACATGTTCAAATTGATGAATTGCATCATCTATATAAGCGCTGTTCATTTCTTTATGCTCTCCAAGTGCTAATACAACAGCATGCGAGACGAAATCCGTAATAGTTAATTTATTATCATATCTTTTTTGTACAACTTCCGCTATTTCTTTATGTAAAGCAACTAAATCTGTTACATCTACTTTCATCGTTAACGTTAATTGTGCGCTATTTTGTAAGCTTGCGTGCATACGATTTGCGATTGCTTTACGCATACCAGTAACAGGAATCGCTTTACTTTCTTCTCGTTCAGATATTTCCGGAACGTTTACTCTTACCTCAAGTACTTTTAATACATCTGCCTTTGTAATCCTTCCGCCAGGACCTGTACCAACTAATGCCTTGATATCCAGATTTTCAGACTTTGCAATTTTCTTGGCTACAGGTGAAATTTTAATTCTTTGCTTCGATACTTCTTTCTCATTTGCTTCTTGATTTTGTACATTTTGTACTTCTATATTAGATGTTTTTTCTTCTACAACATGTGTGCTTTCCTGCATTTCTACCTTTTCATTCGGTTTACCGATGTAGCAAATTACAGTACCAGGCGGCACTCCTTCATCTTCACTTACAGCTATATCAAGTACCGTACCATCAGCTGGCGCTTCAATTTCCGTTTCAATTTTTTCTGAATTAATACTAGCAATTAGTTCTCCTTTTGCTACATTATCGCCTGCTTTAATATTCCAGCTCGTAATAATACCTTCTTTCATCGCCATACCTAACTTCGGCATTACAACTTCTACAGCCATGTCTCTCTCTCCCTTCTCATCGTTTTATTACACATGTAATAAAGATTGGTCTCCGATCATTTCTGATACAGTTTCAATTACTTTTTCTGGTGTTGGCAAATACAACTTTTCAAGTGGTGGTGAGAACGGAACAGGTGTATGTGGTGCTGTAATTCGTTTAATAGGTGCATCTAACAAATCAAAACCTTTATCCGCTACAATTGCCGCAATATCTGTTGCAATACTACATCTAGGATTCGCTTCGTCAATGACGATAAGACGATTTGTTTTTTCAACAGATGATAAAATAGTATCTTCATCAAGTGGTGATAAAGATCGTGGATCAATTACTTCTACTTCAAGCCCCTTTTTCGATAATTGCTTTGCAGCTGCAAGCGCTGTATGAACTTGCTTTCCGATTGCGACAATTGTTACATCAGAACCTTCCCGTTTAATATCTGCTTTTCCTAATGGAATTGTATAGTATCCTTCTGGCACTTCACCTTTCATATTGTAAAGTGTTTTATCCTCAAAGAAGATTACTGGATCATCATCTTCAATTGCCGCTAATAATAAGCCTTTTGCATCATACGGTGTGGAAGGAACAACAACTTTAATACCTGGTATGCTCGTAAATAATGCGTACAAACTTTGTGAATGTTGAGCTGCTGCACTAAAACCAGCGCCATGCATCGTACGTACTGTAACGGGTACTTTTGCTTTACCTCCAAACATATAACGGAATTTCGCACCTTGGTTTAATACTTGGTCAAGACAACTACCGATAAAATCATTAAACATTAACTCAGCTATCGGACGTAACCCAGTTGCAGCAGCGGCCATCGCAGCTCCCATATAACCCGCTTCAGAAATTGGTGTATCCAATATACGATTTCGGCCAAACTCTTGTACAAGTCCTTTCGTAACACCAAGCACACCGCCCCAAGCTTCATCATCTTGCAGGTGATCAACTTGTGCACCGCCTGCAACGTCTTCACCTATTAAAATTACATTTTCATCACGACGCATTGAGATTTTCATTGCTTCATTAATTGCAGTTGACATACTTACTGTTCTAGTCATAATTTTTCACCCTCCTCTTATTTGTAAGAAACGTATACATCTTTTAATAATTCTTCATCGTCTGGGTATGGACTATTTTCACTAAATTCAATGGATCTTTGTACTGCATCATCTACTGCTTTTTCCATATCAACAAGTTCAGATTCCGTTAATAAACCTTCATGAATTAAATGCTTACGGAAATTCACAATTGCATCTTTTTCATTTAAATGTTCTTCTTTTTCTTCTGATGTTTTATATGTTTGCGCTTCACCTTCGAAATGACCATAATTACGATATGTCATACATTCAATAATTGTTGGACCATCCCCATTACGCGCACGTTCCACTGCTTCTGCAGCAGCTTTATATACAGCTAGAAGATCTTTTCCATCTACTTGAACACCTGGAATATTATAAGCTTTTGCGCGATCAGCGATAGAATCACAACTTGAAGCATATTCAAATGTAGTTGCTTCACCGTAACCGTTATTTTCTGCAATAAAAATAACTGGTAACTTCCAAATCGCCGCTAAATTAACCCCTTCATGGAATGTTCCTTCATTATTTGCTCCGTCACCGAAGAAGCAAACACTTACATCTTTTGTTCCTTTATATTTAGCTGTTAATGCTGAACCGCAAGCAAGTGGGAAACCGCCGCCTACAATGCCATTCGCACCTAGCATTCCTTTATCTAAATCGGCAATATGCATGGAACCGCCTTTTCCTTTACATAATCCTGTCGCTTTCCCGAAAAGTTCAGCCATCATACCATTTAAATCACAACCTTTTGCGATACAATGTCCATGACCTCTATGTGTACTTGTAATACTGTCACTATCCGTTAAGTGGGCACATACACCAACTGCTACCGCTTCTTCACCTGCGTATAAATGAACGAAACCTGGCAAAACGCCTTGCGCGAACAATTCATGCACCTTATCTTCAAACTTACGAATTTCTAACATTTTTTCGTACATCCAACGAGCTTGTTCTTTCGTAATTTCATTCCCTTTACTTTCAGTTGTTTTTAACATGTCCAGCCCTCCTATTTTCTTGTTCGTCTTTTATATTGCAAGTATTGTGCCAATTTCGAATCCTTGTTTTAATAGGTTTTCTCTATCTTTTAACAATAAAAAAGTGGACAAAATGAGACGTTTGTCTCGTTTTGTCCACTTTTGTTCCCTTAATAAGAGAATTGTTACTTTATTCATTATCAAAGCTCTTCTGTAATTTTCGGATGTAAATAATTTGACCAATATGATATGCATTATGAGTTGTTACATTCGCTAGCACTTCCCACCACTTTGCAGAAACAGGAAATCCCACTACATCACTTTCAACCTTTTCTTCATTTATGAGATTTTGCCATTGTAACAGTTTTTCTAGTAGTTTTTCCCGTAATTCATCGAAAGTTTGATTATCTGAGAGCATAAAACTTTTGTTATTATCTCCTATAGCGGGTACTGCATTCACATTTGATTCTTTATACCTAGTTTGCCACGTAGAGTTCCAATACAGTAAATGTTGTACGATTTCAGCTATACTATTACTCTCTTCATTCGGTTTCCAGAAAGCTTCCCTCTCAGATAAATCCTTAACTGCATCTGAAAATGGCATATACCAACTGGGATCATTTGCATTCGCTAATAGCTGATCTGCTAATACAGCTTTTACATGGACCATTTTTCTTCCCTCATTTCATTATCATATTAATATACACTACTCTATATACGCTGATTCCCTATAATCTCCTTTTTTACATACAAATTCATTTCATACTGAATGTAAGAATAATAGATTTTCTTATCATAACTCGTTATGATAAAAGAAAAAGAAAGCTGGCGAAAAATGAATAAAAAAATCGCAATAGTTACTGGAGCCTCAAGTGGATTTGGACTATTAACTACACTCGAACTCGCAAAAAAAGATTATTTAGTTATCGCTACAATGCGAAACCTTGAAAAACAAGGAACCTTACTATCCCAAGTTACTCAACTTAACTTACAGCACAATATAAAAGTTCAACAATTAGATGTAACAGATCAAAATTCTATACATAATTTCCAATTGTTTTTAAAAGAAATTAATAGAATAGATCTCCTTATAAATAATGCAGGATATGCAAATGGGGGCTTTGTAGAAGAAATCCCAGTAGACGAATATCGAAAGCAATTTGAAACGAACCTTTTTGGAGCTATATCAATCACTCAGCTTGTTTTACCATATATGAGAGAACAAAGAAGCGGAAAAATCATTAATATAAGCAGCATTAGCGGCCAAGTTGGATTTCCTGGTTTATCTCCTTATGTATCTTCAAAATATGCATTAGAAGGCTGGAGTGAATCGCTTCGCTTAGAATTAAAACCTTTCGGAATAGATGTCGCTTTAATTGAACCTGGTTCTTACAACACAAATATATGGGAGGTTGGTAAACAACTAGCTGAAAACCAATCTGATACAACATCTCCTTACAAAGAATATATGGATAAAATACAAAAACATATTAATAGCGGTAGTGATACATTTGGTAATCCGATAGATGTTGCTAATAAAATCGTTGAAATTGCTGAAAAAAAGCGTACTACTTTACGATATCCTATTGGAAAAGGTGTAAAATTTATGATCTTTACGAAGAAGATTCTTCCTTGGAGATTGTGGGAATACCTTGTTTTGAGAAGCTTTAAGAAGATGTAATAAACTTTTTGAAAACTATTTTGAAAGAGGTGCTAATTAAATGTTAGGTTTACCGTATGGGGAAGTGTTTTTAGTGCCGTGGACTGAAGAATGGGAAATTGAGTTTATGAAAGAGAAACAAATCATTGAGGAACAAATTGGCGAACATATTTTAGCGATACACCATATTGGTAGTACTTCTATTCCATATTTAAGTGCAAAGCCAATTATTGATATAGCAATTGAATTAGAAAATTATACGGACGGTATACATTGTATTAAAAAGTTAGAACTACTAAACTATAAATATAGAAAAGAAGTATTACCCGAAAGATACTACTTTAATAAAGGTGAACCAAGAACTCATCAAATTCATATGTATGAACAAGGGAATACATATTTAATAGAACAATTACAATTTCGTGATTACTTAATAGACAATAAAACTGCACGCATGCAGTATGAACAGTTAAAGATTCAACTTTCACAAGCTAATCCTACTGATAAACATAAGTATGCAGAGGATAAAACTAATTTCATTACATCTATATTAACTAAAATAAATGCTTAAATAAACAAGAAACCATTTAGTAGTAAATGGTTTCTTGTTTATTAGTTATTTCATTATTTGTACTATCAAATTTTTATTATACAGCAGGTGGAAAGAAGTAAAATAGTATCGAAGTCATAAAAATAAACGTGAATACCCCAATTACCGAAAATATATATTCTTTCGATTCTTTATCATACTTCCATTCCATCAATGCTCTTAAGATTAACGTCCCACCTAAATAAGAAAAAATGACATAAGCGATATTAACACTTTCAAATTTAAAGATAAATATAAAGCTAGTTATTAAATAAATAAAAAGTAGTCCTATTTCCAATTTTTTATGTAAACTATTTACATGTTTCTTATATCCCCAAAAACCACCCTTGGGCATATTAAATTTTTTTCTTAAAAACTTATCGAGAAAGTAGACAGCTATACAAAAAACAATAGTTATAATCCAAAAAGTAGAAGCTCCCATTTTCACCCCTCCTATTATTTCATTTAATTACTTGAAATAAATTGGACTATATTACGGTTATCCCCTTCTAAATAACTTATGATGCCTTCAGGATATGTCGGCTTCTCCTGTAATTCCTCTAGACTTTTTCAAATTAATATAATATCCTCATGCTCTTTATGCCTTATTTCATTTGTAATGATTTTTTCAACAGTCCCCCAATGTATCAATGTACAATGATGACCATTTTCGTTGCCCCACTCAAAAATGTGTTCATTTACAATTGCTAACTCTTGAACATCAACTTTCAAATCGTATTCTTCTATTAACTCTCGAATCATTGCTTCTTTTGACGTTTCACCAAATTCAATAGAGCCACCTGGAAAACGGTAAAATGATTCATTCTCATCACATTGTACAAGTACTTTTGAATGTTCGTCGTTTACAATCATTATTTCAGCACGTAAACGTGGTCTTATCATTTTTCTCACCCTTTATTTGTATGACCATTCATCACCAATACGTATTATAGAATACATTCAAAATAAAACCTGTAATTATTAGTAACGGAACAATTCCAAACGAAATAATATATTCTTTTGCTTTCCTATCATATTTCCACTGCATATATCCTTGAAAAATGTACAACGTCATAAAAAAGAAAATTGGTATATAAGTCATGTATATTGGATTCAAAATTGAACCTATCATCATAAGTACTACATAAGAAATAATGATAATCCATTGCCCCCATTTATGTGATTGGCTGACATATTTACTATTCCATCCAGTTTGTCTCGGTATATTTAACTTCTTCCTCACAATTTTTTCTAAAAAGAATAAAATTATAATCCATAACAATAAGACAATTAGTTTCAAAAGAAACAGAAAGGCCTCCTCCTTTACCTTTTCTCCGGCTGATCACTCGGATACGTAGCACTCTCTTTATTTTCAACGTCCCAACTAATTATAGTCGCACTATCGCGTCCGAATTGATGATGAACGTGCTCTAATACATGATGAACACTTTCTTCAAGTTTTTTATTATTTCTATTCATATTATTATACAGATTTACTGGCGTTTCAAATCGGCGTTCCCCGCATTCTAATACTCCATCTGTCACCATTACAATTCGGTTCTTTCCAGTACGTAATTCACGAATACCTGATGAATAACAAGGAACAGGTAAATCAAATGTGTTTACATTTCCAATCCATTCGTAAAAATGACGTTGATTTAATGCATATTGTCCTAACTTATGTAACTCTTCATGAAATACATACACTAAACAATCACCAATAGAAAGCCACCATATATAATTTTCTTTTCTTACACATAGTAAGCAAGCTGTTTCACCTTGTATTCTTTTGCACTTTTCCTTAAATGAAGATGACTGAAAAATTGTAAGTATATGATTTTCAACAGACTGAAATACTGTATCAATTGGCTCATTCAAAATTACTCTTATATTTTCATATTCTTTTTCGATTGTATTTACTACTAAATCAACACTTTCTGCACTATTATGTCCATCTAATATAGCTGCAAATTCCCATTCACCATTTGACCAAACTAATGCACCATCTTCATTCTTTTTCGCTCCAGCACTTATATTCCCGCCATATTTACCAAGTACAATATCACCATATTGCTTAACTGAAATTTCTCCTAAACACATTTCTATATTTCCAACCCATGAATATTGTGTATTATTTGTTTTATGCATACTCATTTACCATATACTTACGTATTCTTTCGCATAGTTTTTTTATTTTTTCTTCATCACCATATGGTGCACCAGTCCATTTCGCTACTTCGGTTGGTGACCAAAATTCTTTTGGTGTATTGGGATAACGTGGAATAATGTGCATATGCATATGTGGTACACCATTTCCTGAAACAAAAGTGTAAATATGCTCTGCACCTTCGCTTTCTTTTAGCGCTTTACTTACTCTACTTGTTATAAGTCCGAACGCTTTCGCTTCTTCATCTGTTAGTTCAGCAAGGCCAGGTACATGTCTTTTTATATCTATCATTACATAACCTAAGTATGTTTCTTCACTATCCCAGTAGACATGTCCAACGTAAACGAGTTCATCTTCGTAAATAGCTCCACCTGGAACTATAATATTTCCTTTATGTTTTTCGCAAATGAAACAGTTTTGTTCTATTTGATTGTTTGTTGACATATCCATCACCTTCCTTTTCATATATAATAGCACAAAAAAAGGAAAAACAGGTTTCATATTCCGAATTTTCATTCTTTTGATACAACAATTTTTGAAATGAATTTACACCTCATTATTTCTTCAAAAACAAAATCCCAATTATAATCCCAATCACAATTCCGATTACTAAATTATTTGTAAAGTGCCCTTGAAATACACCGATTACAACCCCTATACCGACACCTATTACCAAAGCATCATTTCTTTTTTTATTTTTAGCCAAAATTGCATCTCCTCCCATTATTTCTCCCTAAACAACATGCATTCACTTAAATGTATTAATATACGCATTATCTCGCTTGAATCTTTTCAAATAATGCACTTTAACTTCATATATAATATTTTCCATTTTCTGTACATACTCCTTTTATAATGAAAAAATTTCAAGTAACCATTAAATATTTATAGGCATTTACTATAAGAAAGATCCGTAATTTATTGAAGGAGGAACGATTCAAATGTATCCTCATTGGAATCCAAATATAAATCAACAGTATGTTTATTCCCCCCATCCTGTAAGGAATACATTGCATCATGATTCACAATATATGATGCAGCGCATCGCTAGCCTTGAAAGTCAGTTAGCTAAATTAATCTCATTAATCGAAGAAAATAATCAATTAATTAAATCCATGGAACAACAGCAAAACCAAGTTTGTGCACCAGCTGGAGGTTCTGTTATCGTTCGTATGTAAACTGGATGCAATAAAAAACACACTTTGTAGTATAAAAGTGTGTTTTTTGGTCATTATTTTCTTTTCGTATGGAACCCTTGTGTAATTCGGTCTAATATAATTGCGATTACTACGATAGCTAATCCAGCTTCAAATCCCATTCCGATATTAACTTGTGTTACCGAGCGATATACATCAACTCCAAGTCCAGGAGCTCCTACAAGTGACGCTGTTACAACCATCGATAACGAAAGCATAATACTTTGGTTCACACCAGCCATAATCGTTCCGGTTGCAAGTGGTAATTGTACTTTAAATAGTTTTTGTGATGCAGTGGATCCAAATGCATTCGCTGCTTCAATTAAATCTTCTGGAACTTGTCTAATTCCTAAGTCAGTAAAACGAATTGTCGGTGGCATTGCAAAGATTACTGATGCAATAATTCCAGGTACTACACCTACTCCGAAAAATGTGATCGCTGGAATAAGGTATACAAATGCAGGCATTGTTTGCATAAAATCTAATGTTGGTTTTAAAAATTTTGAGAAACGTTCATTTTGAGATGCTAATATACCAATTGGAATTCCGACAATAATTGAAATAATAACTGACGTAAGTACGAGTGCCAATGTTTGCATCGTTTGTGCCCAGTAGTTAATATTCAAAATAAATAATAATCCAATAAGCGTAAAAATGACTAAAGATAGTTTTCTCGTTGTGTACCAAATGAGGAAACATAAGATAATAATCATCAATATGGCAGGAATTATTATTAAAAAATTAGTGAGTAAATCAACGAATCCACCAATAATATAAGAGAATCCTCGGAATAAGCCTTCAAAGTGCTCATATAAACTTGCAACAAATGAGTCTACCCATTCCCCTAATGGAATACGCGGTATACTATTCATCGTCTTTCACCTCTTCCTCAATGTTTCCTGCAAGAGCTTGAATGACACTTTCACGTTTAATAATTCCTCTTAGCCTTTTCTTCTCATCGATTACTGGTAACGGATATTTCATCTCCGCCATTTTTGCATACGTCTCTTCCAGTAAAGTATCTAAATACACATGCGGAATATCATTAAGTAATAAATCAGCAATCGGCCACTGTTTTTGTACTGCCTTACTCGCATCATCCGCAGTTAATATACCTAAAAACTCATACTTTTTGTTTACAACATATACAGTTGAAACACCAGCATTCCTCATAATTTGAAGGGCTACACGAGGTCCACGATCAATTAATAAAGTTTCTGGTCGTTTTAAAATAGACTCCGCCGTAATTACTTTTCCTAAATTCACGTCCGCAACAAACTTTTCTACAAATTCATTAGCGGGGCTCATCATAATTTCTTCTGGCGTTCCAATTTGAACGATTTCTCCATCTTTCATTAATGCGATACGATCTCCAATTCGAAGCGCTTCATCTAAATCATGCGTAATAAATATAATCGTTTTTTCCATTTTATCTTGCAACTCTAACAATTCATCTTGCATTTCTTTTCGAATAAGTGGATCTAATGCACTAAATGACTCGTCCATTAGTAATACATCTGGATTATTCGTTAGTGCCCTTGCGATTCCAACGCGCTGCTGCATACCACCACTAAGTTGACTTGGATAATTATCTTTATGATGATCGAGCCCTACTAACTGTAGCGATTCTAACGCTTTTTTCTCTCGCTCTTCAACCGGAACTCCTTGTATTTCTAAACCATATGCAACATTTTGTATAACCGTACGATGCGGAAATAGAGCGAACTTCTGAAATACCATACTCATTTTCGTTCTTCTTACTCTCCGTAACTCTTCTTTTCCCATCGTTGCGATGTCTTCACCATCTATGTATATATGACCTGCGGTTGGTTTAATCAATTGATTTAACATACGAACTAGCGTAGATTTCCCGCTACCAGACAAACCCATAATAACGAAAATTTCTCCAGAGTATACTTCAAACGTTGCTTTTTTCACACCAACGTTCATTCCTGTCTCCTTTAAAATTTCCGATTTACTTTTTCCTTCTTTCAATAAGGAAAGGGCTTTTTGCGGATGTTTCCCGAATACTTTTGTTACGTTTTCAACACGCACCTTTGTATTATCCATGTCACTACTCCTTTTCTACCCATCTATTCACATAGTGTTGCGATTTTACAAAGAAATATTACATAAAAATGACATTCATAAGATTTCTTTAAAATTCTCGTTTCCGTTCATAATAAGAATGCTTACTTATACATTTATTTTATAAGGCAAACGTTACTTAGGAGGTTTTCGATGCGAAAGAAAATTTGGTTTATATGCCTTGCATTATTTATTACTATGATTTTCACTTCATGTAATGCAACAAATGCAAATTCGAAAGGAAAAATTAAACTTGGTGTAACAAGTTGGAAAGAAAATATTGCAACTGCAAACATGTGGAAAGTTTTATTAGAAGAAAAAGGCTACAAAGTTGAGCTTATGTATTTAGAAAAAGCCGCAATTTGGACTGGTGTTGCTCGTGGCGATGTTGATGCGAATTTAGAAGTATGGCTACCAGTTACAGATAAACCGCTAAACGATCGTTATAAAGATGATATTGTCTTAAAATCAAAATGGTACGAAGGTACTGGACTAGGTTTAGTCGTCCCTTCTTATATGAAAAACATAAACAGTATCGAAGATTTAAATGCTCATAAAGATGAACTAGATAATAAAATTGTCGGTATCGAACCCGGTAGTAGTCTTATGAATTTAACGAATAAAGCAATGAAAGAATATGATATAAAACTAAAACTTGTCCAATCCTCTGAAGCTGCGATGATGAGTGAACTAAAGAAAGCATATACAAAAAAGAAACCAATCGCTGTTACGCTTTGGAATCCGCATTGGGGTTTTTCAGAATTTGACTTGAAATATTTAAAAGACCCTAAGAAAGTATATGGTGAAAAAGATGACATTTATTACTCCGTTCGTAAAGGTTTCGAAAAAGATCACCCAGATGTTATAAAATACTTTGATAAATGGAAAATGAACGATGAACAGCTCGGTACGTTAATGGTCATGTTAAATAAAACAAAAGATCCTGAACAAGCTGCGCGAAAATGGATTAAAAAAAATCAAGCATTAGTTGATGAATGGGTAAAGGATTAATAAAAAGGCTAGAGAATTAATATGTCCTCTAGCCTTTTTCATCTTATTTTTTCGTAACAACATCGTCTACAATCCCATATTCCTTCGCTTCTTCTGCAGTCATAAAATAATCTCTTTCTGTATCATGTGCTACTCTTTCAATCGGTTGGCCTGTTTTTTCTGCAATCATTTTATTAATATCATGCTTTAACTTTAATATTCTTTTCGCAGTTATTTCAATTTCTGTTGCTTGCCCTTGTGCACCACCAAGCGGCTGATGAATCATAATTTCACTGTTAGGGAGCGCAAACCGTTTTCCTTTTGCTCCAGATAATAATAGCAATGCACCAAATGATGCCGCAAAGCCCATGCACAGCGTTTGCACATCTGGTTTAATTAAATTCATCGTATCTAATATTGCAAAACCTGCTGTCGTTGAACCGCCGGGGCTATTGATGTATAAGAATATATCTTTCTCTGCATCTTCTGCTTCTAAAAATAATAATTGAGCTACGACACTACTCGCTACTTGATCATTAATTTCTGAACCGATAATAATAATGCGGTCTTTTAATAACCTTGAATATATATCATAGGAACGTTCTCCTAATTTTGTTTGTTCTACTACATATGGAATTGCATTCATTTTAAATCCCTCCAATACTTGTTATGCTGCGCAAAGCATACAACTGTAGGAAGAAGGTTGTTTCACATTAAATAATAAGACTGGCTGTTTAGATGGTAACTTAGTAAAATCTATTGACGGAAGCAGTTTCGTTAATAATTCCGGTCTCTCTTCTCGAATAGACGTTACTACAACTTCCATATCATCTGTGAATTCGACTATCTCGACCCCTTCTTCACTTACAGTTTTCAGCCTATTTCTACTCCGAAATAAAGAAGCTTTCACTGCACCTTCTGATACAGAACACACTTTAGCAATATCAGCGATACTATATTGAAAAACATCTTTTAATAATAAAATTGCGGATTGCTGTACATTTAATGAAGACAATACTTTCCCTACCATTTCATGCAAATCTGCAATGTTCTCATGTGGTTCTTCAAAAGTGATTTGTTCTCTTATTTTTTCATGAACAGACTTAGACTTCATCTGATCTAACCAACGATTTCTTGCTATTTTATAGACGAGTGTCATACAAATATCTTTATTTCTATATTTTTGAAGCACTTTACACACTGTTTCTTGGGCGAGATCTTCCCCATCCCATTTGTTTTTCGTTAAAAAAGTACAATATCTTTTTAACTCTCCATATTGTTCAATTAAAAAGTTTATATTTGAATGATTCATATCGATACGGTTCTTTAAAACATGAGTTACTTTTGTGCACAAAATAACCACTCCTTTTCAGCGCTTACTTAATAAACGATTCAACATTAAAAAAAGTTACGGGGATATAAAAAAATAATGTTTATGTTCAATAATTCGCGGTCATAAATATGTTATGTACAATTTTACGTGAGGAGGAACAAATTTGCCAAAATTAACAATTGAAGGTGCGGGAACATTTGATGTAAAAGAAGGAACGAAGTTAGTATTAGCAATTGAAGATAGCGGTGTCAACATTCTTCATCGTTGTGGCGGGAATGCACGTTGCACAACTTGTAGAGTAGAAATACTAGCAGGTGATTTCTGTGAAGCGAGTGCGAATGAGAAACATGCAATGACGGAAAAAGGGATGGAAGACCATTTACGATTATCTTGTCAAATGCGTGTACATAAAGATATAGTCGTTCGTCCGGTACTTACAGTTGAAAATTCAGGTCTTGATGCCGGACCGCGTCCGGCGGAGTAAAGCGATGAATTTAAAACAGCTCGCTGGCGAATATGCCGCTAACTTTGTAAATGATGGCATGAAGATTGGGCTTGGTACAGGTTCTACTGTATATTGGACAATACAAAAATTAGGTGAGCGTGTAAAAGAAGGATTATCATTTCAAGCTGTACCGACATCAAAAGAAACTGAAGCATTAGCACATCAACTAAATATCCCCCTAATTTCGTTAAACGACGTACAAAGTCTAGATCTTACAATTGATGGAGCGGATGAAATTGATTCAAATTTACAACTTATAAAAGGCGGTGGCGGTGCATTACTTCGCGAAAAAATCGTTGCCTCTTCCTCTAAAGAACTAATTATCATTGCTGATGAATCGAAACTTGTAACACATTTAGGTACTTTTCCATTACCTATTGAAATCATCCCTTTTTCATGGAAACAAACCGAAAATAAAATTCAGTCTTTAGGATGTCAAACAACATTACGTTTGAAAAATAATGAAACCTATATAACCGATAACAATAACATGATTATCGATTGTATATTCCCTAATCATATTTCTAATCCTGCCCATTTACACACTCAATTAAAAATGATTACTGGTGTAGTTGAAACAGGGTTGTTTATAAGTATGACGAGTAAAGTAATTATCGGCGCTAAAAATGGGATAAAGGAATTGTAATAAAAGCTAACTTTTTAAAGTTGGCTTTTTAGTATGTTCTTCTCTTAATAGCGCTTTATTATGATATACTATGAAAACACAAGCTGATTACACTAGAAAGGACTGAACATTTTGCAATCCAAACTTATAACAGAACTTGCTGTTTTAGAAACTGCCTTTCATATTCGAAAAGAAGTATTTGTAAAAGAACAAGGTGTCCCTCTTGCAGATGAATTCGATACATTCGATGAAATCGGAGAGCAATGTAAACATATTTTAGTTTATTATAATGAGCTTCCTGTAGGTACAGGGCGTATACGATTTGTTGATGGCGTCGGAAAATTAGAACGTATTTGCATTTTAAAAGATTATCGTACATACGGATTAGGTAAAGTTATCATTCAAACGTTAGAAGAAATTGCTCGTAACGAACAAGCTAAAAAAGTGAAACTACACGGGCAAACACAAGCTGAAGGATTTTATAAAAAATTAGGTTATGAAACTTCTTCTGATATATTTATGGAAGATGGCATTCCGCATATACTTATGACGAAAATGTTATCATAATAAAAAGGGTAGTGTATGAATCTTATGCATTCATACACTACCCTTTATTATTAATAGAAAAGTGAATTCTCAAGATTCTCTTTTGAAATCAAAGCCCATCATCTCTTAGTTCATATTTAGGTAAAGCTTACACTGTTTTCCATAATGATAATGCATAAATCCAGTTCGGATCACCATTTCCTTGATAACTCTGGACTGCTTCATATACTTTTCCTTCGTGTAGAACTCTATCTCCCTTTTTATATGCTTTTTTTGCATCCCACGCTTCATATGAAGCGCTTTCGGTTTTTGTAGTAATTGTGAATATATCACTCTGTACGGATTCATTTCCAGCTACATCAACAGCTTTTACTACATATTTATAAGTAGTATTAGCGAGCAGATTTTTATCCATATAAGAAGTTGTATTGGATGTTGCAATCTTTTTCATTGATCCTTCTGTTTCTCTATAAATATCGTAATGGTCTACACCAATATTATCGTCAGATGGACTCCACATTAAATCCACACTTGACGCTGTCGTTCCCATACTATGTAATCCTTTTGGTTGTGTTGGTGCTTCTGTATCAGGAATCTCAACTGTTGTTTTTACTGTAAGCGCTGTACTTTCCTTCGATACATTGCCAGCTGCGTCAATTGCTTTTACAGTATAAGAGTATTCTGTGCTTGGTTGTAATTTCTTATCAATAAAATGAGTGCCTATTACTGTATCAATCATCTCTCCGTTACGGAAGATTTGATATCCTTTTACCCCTACATTATCCGTAGAAGCGTTCCATGTTAGTTCTACACTATTTGCTGTTACTATTTGCGTCTGAAGTCCATTTGGAATACTTGGCGCTTCTATGTCTGGTTTCACATCATTAATAAGATTAACATCAATTACATTATAGAATGCATTTGCTGTATCAGCTACATCCCATACTGCTAAAATCACATGATATCCACTACGATCAGTAGGTACATTGATTTTATGAGTTAAATTATTTGAAGCTGCAGAACCATCATGTTGTACAGTTCCAATTGGTTCAAAATCTGCTCTTGTTAGCGCTTTATTTGGATTCCATCCTTTTTTAGTAATATAGTAATGCCACTTACTCGTTAAGTGAGGCGCAGTATACTTCCAAGTAAATGTATTTTCCCCACCAGTGATTGTATTTTTAAACCAACGATTTGCTGTTTGTTGATCTAAAATACCACCAAATTTTCCGCCTGCTGAAGCAATTTGTCCATCTACTGGACCACTTTGTGGGAACCCTTTTGGAGCTTCTAAACTTTGTGGTTCATACATAACACTTCCACAGTTTACATTTAGCGCACCATAAGTTGAACTACATAAAGCGGATCGGCTACCGGGCTTTTCAACAAAACCGTGCGCATAAGCATTTTGAGGAATAAGTGTCGTACTAATAATTCCAGCTGTTAATGCTACAGCTCCTAAACTTTTTTTGTTCATTTTCATATTTTGTAGTTGTTTTAAAAATCGATTATTCATGTTCATGTCTCCTTCTTGTTATACTTTGTAGTGGAATGTGGGCTTTGATGTAAAAGAATAACAAGAGACAAACTTGTACCGATGTATGTGTTAATTATGCATACACCGCAGTGAAATTATATTTTTCTTGTGAAATATTTCACTTTATGAATATATCATGACATAGAAATTACCTGAGTATGTGCAGAAGTTGTGCAGAAATAGTGAAATTATTACTAACATGTAAAACTAAGTCCTAACATTTTAAAATACAATTTGAATATATTTATCTATCATCTTTACTTCATAATTGAAAATACATTTAACTGGTTAACTTTTATTCTTATACTTATATCTCTCAGTGCCTTAGTTTTAACCATACTAGATATTAAAAATAAGAATTATAAAGTTAAATAAAAAGCATCCTATTTAGATGCTTTTCTAATGTAGAATTTCATTTTTTTCACTGACCTACAAATATAAAAATTTCATCAACAGCTTCCTTATATCCACCTGATTTTTGGAAAGATTCCTTCAAATTCAAAGCAACTTCTTTATATGAAGGATTATTTAAAATTAGTTCCACATTTTCACGTAGTTGCTCTTCAGTTAATTCCTTCATATGTAACTGAACTCCCGCCTCAAGACTCTCCACTTGCTTTGCGACTACTGGCTGATCTGCACTTTGCGGTATTACAACGAGCGGAACCCCGTTATACAGTCCTTCATGCGCACTGTTCATCCCGCCATGTGTAATAAATAGTTTCGTATATGTAAGCAGCTCAGTTTGGGGTACATAGTTTTTCACAATGAAGTTTTTAGGAATTTCGCCTAGATCACTTATTTTTGTTTTATTACCAATAGACATAACAATTGTATGCTCACTATTCTCAAAGGCCTTCATACACAGTTTATAAAAGTCAATCGCTTCATTAAAAACAGTACCTAATGAAATATAAATCGGACTTTTTTCTTCAATTGAAGTAAAATCAACGTCTCTGTTTTTCATTTGTGCAGAGATAGATGGTCCTACAAATTTATATGTTTCATCAAACGTATCACCAAAAGGCTGGAACTCCTTAATTGTATATACAATAGTAAGGGGTGCAGGATTACAGAAAACTTCATACGATGATTTTATTTCAACACCATATTTTTCAGCAATTCCCTTCGTTAAGTTTTGAAAATCATTCTGTATTTTATCATAAATTTCTACTGGGATATTTTTTGATAGATGACCTAACATTTTCTCAAAGGATTTTTCATCCTGCGCAAAAGATGTGCATGAATTTATGGCTGGAAGTTTAAGGATTTGAGCAATTAAATGGCCACAGCCAAACATAGAATCATGAATTATGTAATCAAAATGTTCACCTTCAATTTGTTCTAAAACGCTAGGTATTACAATATCCGCTGTATGTAGAAGGCCATTTATTCTTTCCTGTAAATAATTTCTGCCTCCAGATAGAAACGCTTTTATAAATTTTTGATCATCAATCGTTCGTACAGTAGCACCTGTCTTCTCAATCCGCTCCCTGAAAGCTTCTATTGAAAAATAAACGACCTCTTCACCACGAGAAATCAATTCATCTACAACCTGTAAAGTTGGATTTATATGTCCTTCTGATCCAGCATTAATAAATAAAACACGCGCCATAATAAACACTCCTTACGTTAAATCATTTCTATGTTGGAAAAGTACGGATTCTCTCCATACTCTTTTCCTAGCTGTTCGTATCATGTTCCTACTAAATTGACCTAGCGAGTCTAAAACCGAGATCATCTATATGAAATGTAGGATGGCTTCGACGACGACAAGTAGCTCCGCACCCTCTCGCTGTTTCAGCCCAACTACCACCACGAAAAATGCGGTATGATCCGTACACTGTTTCATCATACAAATCATAACACCATTCCCAAACGTTCCCTAGCATATCATAAAGTCCCCATACATTCGGTTCTTTTTGGCCAACGTCATGAATCTCTCCATTTGAATTTTCATTATACCACGCTATATCATGAAGTTTCCCGTATGCATATCCGGTTGTACTTGCTTTACATGCATATTGCCACTCCGCCTCAGATGGTAATCGGTAGCCATTTGAACCTAAATTACATTTCACAATTTGACCACCATCACTAATAGAATAATATTCTTTTAATCCCGCTTTTTTTGAAAGTACATTACAAAACGCAATGGCATCGTTCCATGAAATATTGACAACTGGTTTATGATTTTTATCAAAATTATTTAATGTACTATTTGTAATAGCATCATATTGTTCCATTGTTACAGCATACTTTGCAAGAAGAAATGGTTGAATTTGTACTAGCCATTCTTTTTTTATTCGATCATCTCTTAATACTACCTCTCCAGCTGGAATATTGACCATTAATGAATCGATTAGTTGAATTAAATCGTTAGTCATTTTCTATTCCTCCAAACGTTCATTTTATATGAACTTATAGTCATATACTCATTACAAAATACAATTTTCAAAAAGCGTTAAATTTTTCATAATAAAAAACGATTAGTTTTATTAAACTAATCGGTAAGATCTACAAAGAATTTTTGTGTTACATTCTATTATTATATGTGCTCTAAAAATTTCCGAACCTCATTTGGAGATTTTAAAACAATAACCTTTTTCTCTTCGGGCAATTGCTCTAACCCTTTTAAAATTGTAGGTCGTTTAGCATTAGGATATTCCCATATCCATTTAAAAAATTGCAAATCAAATCTTTCTTCACATCCCGCGCCCATATCTGGTCTTGTTTTATTTCGGTATTTTACAATTCTTTTAAAAGCCCTATAAACACAAATTGTTCTATGAATATCAAGGAAGATAATTGTATCAGCTGCATTCAGTCTTATACCCATCGTCCCGCCATAATTCCCATCAATAATCCATTTCTCATCTTTAATTAAGTTATTTTGAACTGTTATTTGTTCTTCTCTCGGAACACCTTCCCAATTCGGTTTCCAAAATAATGCATCAAGATGATGCACCTTAATATTTAATTTATTCCCTAACTGCCTTGCTAATGTAGATTTTCCTGAACCACCAGAACCAATTAATATTATTTTTTTCATAAAGGGCTCCTTTTTAAAATCGATTATTTCCTCCGTAACATAAACTCACAAAGTATTCCCACTCCAACACCAATTGTATAAGCCACTAAATCACTCCACAAAAAACCGTATCCCAACACGAGTCCGCCTAAAGTCGTTGCACGAATGCTATCTATCCACTTCGCATGATACAATTAGCTCACTTCAATCCCGTAGCAAAACATTAAACTAATAAAAGCCAATTTCTTCGTCTCTGTTTTAGGAAACAAAAATCCAAAGCCAGTGAAAATCATTAATGCCCATAAAGCATCGCCTAAGTAATCATTTAATAGATGTGGTAGTGCAAAAGAAAACTTTCTTGAGCTAAGACCTAAAATAATAACAACTATAGTAAATAGTGCATATAATACTCTATTTCGTTTCGTATTCATTTTAAAGTCTCCTAATATATAATGTATAACTGTAAATAGCTAGTAAAATAAAGTTATTTTACTAGCTATTTATTAGTTGCTTTTATGATAAGAAAATGTGGATTCGTATTTAAATAGTAATATGATTTTTCGTCTACTTCTTTCATCTTTTCAACTGCCTTCGGTTCCACTATCTCTTCTAATACAAAATAATTTGTAGTTTCATTTATTATGTCTTGTAGTGACCTTCTGAAAAATTCGACTTCAATTGTAATGTTCGGTTTAACCCAAGTATCTATTAATAGCTGTTTTTCAAAATAACTTTCACATGGAAACTTTGTGAAATCCATAAAAGGATGATGGATAGAATATATAAGTTCTCCACCCGGCTTCAATACGCGACGAAATTCTTGAAATACTTGATTCCAATTTTCTAAGTAATGAAGAGTTAACGAACTTACAATCACATCATACGTATTATCTTCAAATGGCAATGTTTCTTGCAGATCATGACAAAGGAACGTTGCTTCTTCTCCTATATATTCTTTTGCTGCTTTTACCATTTCAGGACTTACGTCAATTGCTGTAACATTTGCTCCTCTTCCTATGAATTGAGAAGTATACCATCCAGCTGCACATCCAGCATCTAGTATCTTTTTTCCTTCTAGTTCCTTTGAAATAAGCTCCATCATCGCCGGTCTTTCATAATAACTGTTATATGGATTTGCGAAATCTAGATTTTCTTTATATGTACTCGCTAATTTATCATACGTATCTTTAATCGAATCTTTCATTACACACACTCCTAATGCATTTTAATTCATTAACTCCTGCTGCTTTTTCTTTGAAAATGATTCTAGTACTAAATCATACGACCAATCAATCATTTTATTTATTTGCTCCTGCTCTATATCCTTATGAATATAAACGGTATTCCAATGTTTTTTATTCATATGATACCCTGGAATAATTGTTTCTGGATAATCTTCTCTTATTCTTAATGCGACTTCTGGATCACACTTCAATGTAATCGCAGCTTTTTCGCCTTCTTCATGATTTACTATCGCAAATATTTTATTATTAAGCCTCATACATGTTGCACTCCAACCATCTGGAGAATCTTCTGTCGCTTTTCTTTTCGATAAACAGTACGCTCTTGTTGCATTCATTTTAATTGGCACCTCTTATTCTTTCCCTGTTTGATTACGATGCATCACAATTTGCTTCGTTGTTTGAAATTGTTGCTCACCATAAAACTTTATTAGCTTCTCTCCGCAAAATAGACTAACAATATCAATATGAGATATTTCTCGAAGTAATATTGTTAGCATCTTCTCTCCAATACCTTTATTTCTTACACTCTCATGTACGACAACATCTTCAATGTATGCTCGAAAAACACCATCAGAAACGACTCTAGCAAATCCAACTAATTCATTTTCTTCCCATACTCCAATGGCTATACTATTCTTTAACATTTTTTCAATATCGACTTCTTTTCTTTCTGGCCACCAACCGACAGAATCATAAAGCTTCTTTATTTTTTCTGCACAGATTGGTTGTTCTTGTTGCAATTTATACGTGTACATATTCTTTCTCCCATCAACCAGTAAACATAATATTATTATCCCGCATTAACGGGCAGTAAGACCCCACTGATTAAAGTTTCACTTTATAATCTCTTTTCAAAAAAGTGCTGACTATGACCTTTCGGGTGATCTTCAACGACACCATACTCCCTGTAACCATGCTTTTTATAAAATTCTGGTGCTTGGAAACTAAATGAATCTAGCAATATTAATCTACACCCTTTTTCCTTCGCAATACCTTCAATTTTATGTAACAGTTGACTGCCATAACCGTCATGACGGACTGATTCATCAACCCATAAAAAGTCGATATGAAGGTGATAAAAATACATCGTACCTGTTACACCACCAAAAATTTTTCCTTCTTCATTTTTTACTACGAGGCTTACTTCTTCCATCGGCTGTCTTGCCTCATCTGTTAAGATGGACATATTATATTGAATAACTTTATTTTTAATATATTCTCCTTCAGTACGTGTACCGCTCTCTATATGTTTCATATACATTGCTTCCTTTCATCTTAGTAAGCTACATTTTATTTTTTCTCTTTAAAATACTAATACATACGAATCCACCATATGTAACAAAGCATGAAAAGCCAATTATCCCTGGTACAGAGACATAGCCTACCCTTATGTAACTTATAACTGCAAAACAAGCGATAGACAATAAAATAGATGGCCAAAATATTACAGCTATTTTTCTTCGTCCTCGTTTCGATGTACTTTCTTTCTCTTCAGAAACACGTGTGCCAAAAAGCAATACAATACAAATAAGGATCGCTGCAAAGTAAATTGTATCTAATGATAAATTGTGATCATATAGTGCGATTCCAACTTCAAGAGCAATAATCGTTATAATTAAAATAATGATTGTTGAAGTCTTTAAGTTTCTTTTCAATTGCTCACTCCTAGCATGCTTTCACTATATTCTTTGTATATGTATTTCAAAGCTACTGCAAAAGCTTCATCTACCTCTTTATTTTCACGTCGACTAGGTAAATCTTTTCCCCCAATAACATAAAGAAACGGAAATTCGTTAAACATTCCTATTATACCAATAAATTCAATATCGAATATAAAAAACCTTTTCAGCAGATCATATCAGCTATTAAAATAAGAAAAAGGTAGCATGAATTTTTTCTTGCTACCGAAAAACATTTATTCTTCTATAGGATTTTCAGGCCCGTTAAGCTCCAATTGATAAAAAGCTAAATCTAGCCATTTATTAAACTTATAACCAGCTTTTTTTATTGTCCCTGCATGAGCAAATCCATAGTTTTGATGCAAGGCAATACTTTTTTCATTCTCTGCATCAATTCCAGCAATTAAGGTCATATACTCTCTTTCCTTCGCAATTTTGATTAATTCTTTCATTAATGAAGACCCAATGCCATTTTTTCTATATGCCTTATCTACATACACAGAATGTTCAACTGAATATTTATAAGCAGGCCACGCTCTAAATGGGCCGAATGTTGCAAACCCTACTACTTTATTATCTAATTCATATACGAAAATGGGATACCCTTCAGCCTTTTTTTGTTCATACCAATCTATTCTATTTTCAAGGGTTACAGGTTTATACGCATATACAGCTGTTGTATAAAGTATCGCATCGTTATAAATATCTAAAATGTATGCTAAATCTCTTTTCGTTGCTTCCCTTATCATTATTTTCTTCCTTTCATCATGTTCATCTTATTTCACTATTTTCTTAATAGTTTTATTTTATCGAAATTTCCGTTTTTTATCTACATACGAATACTAGCTTTTCGGAAACCATCAAATATATTTATTGCAGCAGATAACATATAAAAGAAAATTCCTCCCCCAATGAGCCACGTTTTAAACTCCTCTGGGGAAGTAGTAAATACATTTGCCAAATACGTAATGAATCCTTCGTTTAATAAATGTGGATTTACTACAATTACAATGAATATGATTGTTCCGACTACTTGAAGAATAGCATTTCCAATCGCCAATCTTTGCGTCCATTTTCCTTGTACTAATTTATAAAGGGATATACCTATTTCAAAAACGATCATAATTACAACGATTGGCCAGTACTGCAGCAAAACATCTTGATTAAACGTTGGCGCGACAAACTTCAATCCGTTTTCTGTACCATGATATACGCCTACAAGATGATTCGCATAAAAGTAAAGTGTAGCCCATATTGCTGTCCACATTAAACCTCCAAAAACTTCAAACTTTGAAATCGCCTTTTTCTTCGGGATATACGAAACATTTTTCAAGTCATCTGGTGTCCATTTTTTTAAGCTTGTTGTTAATGGGTGTGGATCCTTTTCTTTATCAGTTCTTTCTAAAATAGCAAACACAAGTGTCAACCAGAAAAATACATGAAGACCCACTTCAAAAATTTCCCCAATACCTTTACCTATCAATTGTAAAATAACATTTAATACCGCTTGATCACCACTATATCCTATAAAATTTTCTGCAACCATTGATATGAGTGCAATGATTGCTGCGATTGGTATAATCATTTTTAACAAGGTCGTATATACATCAAAATAACGTGGTCCAATTAAATGCATCGGTCTATCCAAATAACCATTAGCCAATGAAACTGGACTTCCCAATTTTTCGAGTACACTCTTCACATCTTCCTCATTATAATCGTCTGGTAACATATCCTCTATTGTTGACCGTAGTTCAAGTGTAATATCTTCACGATTTTGTTCAGGCAATCTCTTCGCAACTTCATGGACATACATATCAATCAAACTCATTTTCGTCCTCCTCCTTTAATAAGTTATAAAGTTCTTTCGAATCCTTTACCCACTGCTTTTTCAATTGTAAAAATATCTCTAATCCATATTCACTTAAAACATAATACTTACGAGGTCTACTCTCTGTTTTATCCCAACTACTCGTCACTAACTCCTGCTTTTCTAATCGGCGAAGTAGCGGATATAAAGTACTTTGATCAATTGTAATCCCTGATTGCTCCAATAACTGGACAAGTGAATATCCGTACTGCGGCGTTCTTAATTGACTTAAAACAGCTAACGTTAATGTCCCTCTTCTTAACTCAGTAATTAACGAGTTTAATAAAGTATCCATTCACTCACCTCATTTCCATTACTATATGTCATACAGTATGTGTTTTATACTATGTATCGTACAGTATTAGTGTGACAAAAACTGTGCTTTTTTTACCAAAAACAGATAATGAAAAGCGCAAATTATATGATTTGTGCTTTTTTAGCTAAGTTATATATATCTATAACACTCTAAAAGGTAGCAACCTTAACTACTAATTTTGAAATTCCAGTAATGCTATATTAAGTTACAAGTATCGTACACATATGATGTGACCATAACATATCACTATAGGAAGCTAATAAAACGGAAAATTACCATGGTTGAATGATTCCTGTTTTATTCTTTAGGCACTGTTGATTTCACACTGTTTTCAGCACCTAATCAACGTTATTTCCTTCATAAACTTCATCTTGTTCAAAATCTCTATTTTTATTTGGTTTATTAAAGTAAAATAAAAAAACAATTAAATTAGGTTAATTGTTTTTCAAATGCAAAATCTTTATTTTTTTAAATAACCTATGATATTCGAAAAGACAAACTCTCCAAATGCAAGTGGTATATAAATAAACCATAACTTTAATATTGCCTTTGTTTCTTTGTGATCAGAATCCCCCATTAAAACCAACCCAATCCTTTTTCTTCTAATATTTTCATTTTAATTCCAATAACAAGGAAATTATACCATTTATTAATATTATAGTCTATGTTTTCTAAAAATTAGATAAATAAAACTCTTGTATTCCCTCAACATTCAGATAAACATAATAATTTTTTTTACGTTTCATCTTCAAAGTCTATAATGAGTCCTGTTAGAACTGCTTCATTACCAATCGATTGGATCCCGTGACCAATAAAATCCATCTTAAATTCTTCCCACTCTAACTGCTCTTTTGTGATTCATCGTCACATTATGATGAATCACTCATACATTATCTAGAAGTAAAAACCCTAATTCACTTTTCTCTTAAAGAGCACAATTCAAATGTGCTCTTTTTAAGTCTGTTCGAATAAAATTAAAAATCCTACTGATAAACAAAAAATCTCGTTTATCAATAGGATTCATTAGCTATATATAGCAATTATAGCGAACTCCATCGCCTATTACTAAAGTCGAACTGATTTAAGTAATATAAATTCCCCGTTTTCTTTAGAAAATGGAACAACCTCTACAATCGCCTCAATATTAATTACTCCGTAAACATGCGGATATTCTTGACCGTTTGAAGCAAGTTCATATTTTACTTCTGCTTTTAATAGGGCTGGATCAATTGTAAGTAATAAAACATCTTCTTCATGCTTGAAATATTTTTCTGCAACTCTTAAAGCTTGATCTACTAATGAACAATGAATAAATCCCTCTTCTATAAGGGAATCTTCATTAATTTTTCCAATTATTTTTGCGATTTCCCAATTACTTTTCGTAATTACTTTTGTAATCATAGTAACTCTCCCTTTTTAATTTATGTAATGATATAATAACACTAAATTTTCAACACGTTCTTAATAGATTGGGGACTTATAATGGATAAACCTCTCACTACATTACAAACTATTATTATACATATGAATACAAATGAGCATTGGCATGATTTTATTTGTTACTGTCAGCATCGCGAAGCGGGACTTCGAAAATTAGCTTATAAACATTTAGAGACATTTATTTCAAATGCAAAGAAATGGGAATCAAAAGATCAAGAAGAGTTTGCCATTTCACTGTTTACTATTTTAGATGCATTAAACGAAAAAGATGAGGTCTTAACTTTCGCACTAAATAGTTTTCTAATAGACATTCTATATAGATGGACAGAAAACAACCCATTTGATTCAAGACCTTTTAGATGGATAGGAATTTATATGGACTCTAGCAATAAAGATGACGATTTAGAAAAATTCCTTCGAAAAGCGATTGAATTAGGTGGTGATACCGAACAAGAAACTATGATATACCTAGTTTCTAATTACATCCATACTTTAGAATTTGGTACACATGAATTCCCTTCAGGTTATTGCGGAGATTTAAGCGAATGTATAGAAAAACTTTCCTATATGCTTCAATTAATTAATAGAATTCAGAATAAGAACATAAAGGAGCAAAACATTGGTCAAATACAAGAACAACTACACCTTATTCTAGATTGGTTAAAACATACACAAACTCCAGTAGATGCTGTTCGTACATGGGAAAAAGAACAAACTAAGGAATTAGAAAAAGCATCGTATATCATTTAAACAACAGCTCAAGTCATTAATTCGTCTACCATTTTAATATAAAAAAGAGGATCTTCATACTGTACTAGAAAATCCTCTTTTTATATTTATCCCACATTAGCTTGCAGTAAAACTCCCCACTGATTATAGTTCCACTTTATTTTAATCCTTTAATTAAAGGTGACGCTTCCCCACTATGGAAAATCCATAAGTCATGAAGTGATCTCGTACATCCGACATATAGTAATTTTGCATCATGTTTTGTGTTTTTGTAATGTTCTTCATCCACATCAATTAAAAGCACCGCATCAAATTCTAAACCTTTCGCTAAATAGACAGGTACTACTGATATACCACCTTCATATTTACTTTGGTTTGCTTCAATTACGTTGACCGTTAATCCTGCATTTGTTAATTTCACATATATATCACGGCATTCATCTTCTGTTCTTCCGATTACCGCAATTGTTTTCACATCTGCATTTTGCAAATGTTTTACCGTCTTCACAATTTCAGTAAATTGATTTTCTGCATGAATTACTTTCACATCTTCTCCACTGCGGAAGACTGGTGTTGCGAGTCCTACTGGGATTTCTGCATTTTTAATTATTTCATTTGCAAATTCAATAATTTCTTTTGTAGAACGATAACTTCTTGTCAATTCATAATAACCGGTTTCTTGGAATACTTCCTTAAAAGCATTCCAATCTTCAATTCCTTGGTAATCATAAATCGCTTGCGATAAATCACCTAATATAGTGAAAGAATTACCTAATGTAATTTCTTTTAATACATAAACTTGGAAAGGCGAAAAATCTTGCGCTTCATCAATAACAACGTGATGAAACTTCTGTCCGATTTCAATCCCTGTTATACGATGATGTATGTATATTAAAGCTGGTAAATCTTCTACATACACTTCTTTTTTACGACAACTCTTTTCTGTTTCTTGAACAAGTTCTTCAGGTAATACTTCGAGTATTTCTTTGCTTTTCAACATTGAACTGTATAGTGAAAGTGGGCTCATTTTTGGCCAAAAATTCATATAGGTGTTCAATCTCTTTGTTGCTTCTTTTTTTAGTAACTTTTTCTCGTTTGTTTCTCCATACTTTTTAAGTTCAATTTCAATCCAACGTTTCATACGGCCGACTAAACGTTCTCTTCTCTTCTTTAATGGATAATGTTTATATTCCACTTGCATCCATTTTTTAACGTCTTCCACTGGAATAACAGCTTTATCCCATGCCTCAAAATCTTTTGTTGGCACTAAATCATTTTCAAATTGAGTCATTCTTTCTTCTATAAACGCCTTAAATTCTAGCGTACCTTTTAATTTACCGATCATAAGCTTTCTTTCATCGCGATTAATTGAAAAGGCTTCTTTCAATTTTTCTTCTGTCTGCTTTAGTTTCACTGAACCCTCTAACGTACGTAATGCCCAATCTGGAAACGTTGTTTGACTAATATTCCCTACACCTAATTCAGGAAGTACACTCGAAATATAGTCTAAAAACAGACTATTCGGCGCAAATACGATCATTCTTTCTGCTTCTAGTTGTTCACGATATTCATAAATTAAAAAAGCAAGGCGATGTAAAGCGATTGTTGTCTTTCCGCTCCCTGCAACCCCTTGAATTAATAATGGCAAGTTTCTTTCCGCACGAATAATATCATTTTGTTCCGATTGAATCGTTGAAACAATATCCTTTAGCTTATTATCTTTATTCTCACCTAATCGATATAGAAGAAAATCATCGGCATGCGATACATCTTCATTTCCTTTTACATATGTATCAACAACACGTTCAAGTTCTCTTTTTCGAATGGAAATGTTTCGTTTTAAATACACATCACCTTCTACTAACCCATCTGGTGATTGATAAAATGCTAATTCTTCTCCACCGGTAAATGAATAAAACATACTTGCGACAGGTGCTCTCCAATCAATAATGATTGGTTTCATCGTGTCCATATCCGAAACCCCTACTTTTCCAATATAAATCGGCATAACTGCTTCTTTACCATTTTCCTGAAAATCTAACCTTCCAAAGTACGGCTCTTGCACACCAATACGTAAATTTTGTCTATTAGACTCTCTCATACTTTCAAGAATTTGCTCTTTAAAATCTTCTCCATAATAAACTGGGATTTTTTCAAGCTTATCCAATTGCTCATCCATCGTATGTAAAGTATCCTTCATTTTTTGTAACTCATCTTCAAATATGTTGCTCATTTCGACGATTCCCTCCTGTCCGTTCTAATTTTTCAGTCGAAATACCATTGTATTAAAAATTCAATCGTAAAGTCAATAGTTTCCAATTAAATTTTCCGAAAAAACTTACTTTTTATCTTTCTAATTTTAAAGATATATACAACATCTAAATCACATCACTACACATATAGTATAGTGATGCATACAAAAGATACCTCTTTCTATTTGTGACCTATTTAATTTATATATTGACAAACAATGTAAAAATCAAAGATACATAAAGTGAAAATTTTATAAGGGGGTTTTACTGCCCACAAATAGTAGGCTAAATAAAAGTAAAGGAGTCTATTCAAATGAAATTCGCGAAAAAGAAATCACTAAAGTTATATTTACTTATTTTTGTATTAACTGTTTTGGCCAGTGGATGGATTGGGGTATTTCTAGATTCTCTTCTAACAAATCAACCTGAAGGAAATACTTTAGGTATGGGGTTATGGCTAATATTACCTTTCCTCGTAAGCATTTTACTTAGAGTTATTAGCCGAGATTGGAATGATTTTGGCATCAAGCCAAATTTGAAAGGAAACTTTATATGGTATTTCACTGCACTACTTATTTATCCATTCGTTACAGTAATAACGATAAGCATATCGCTCATTTTTGGAGTAGCTCATATTGCTAGTTTTGATATATCCACGTTATTGTCACTCATAGTCATGTCTACTATTGGTAACTTTATTAAAAATATTTTTGAAGAGTTTTCTTGGCGTGGTTATTTAACTCCAAAGTTGATTGAACTAAATCTAAACGATTGGTACATTTATATTATTTCTGGTTTAATTTGGGCACTTTGGCATGCTGCATATTATATAGTCTTTTTGCCAAATGAATATTTTGAATCTATCTCAAGATTAAATATGCTTTTATCTGGCTGTATCCTTATGGTTTGTTGGTCAATTATGTATGTTGAAATATATAGACTTACAAAATCCGTCTGGCCATGCGTTATCATGCATGCGATCGAGGATGCTGTTCCTACTGTTTTAGTCACAATAACAGGGATTATTACTCTTACAAACAGTAGTGATTTTTGGTTAAATCCTATTAGCGGGGTCGCTGCTACTGTTTTATTTCTCGGAATTGGAATCGTACTAAGAACTATAAGAATAAAAAGAGAACGACAATTATTCACACAATAAAAGTAAAAAGAGTAAGGATTTAATCCCTACTCTTTTTCACTTTTACTCGATATGATAAACATTCATTTAAAGATGATTGCTCTTCATATTTCCCAGCTTCAAAATCATACGCTCCTCCTGGGAAAATCCCAACTATACTTAAATGAGCCTCGGCACATAAATTACTAATCTCATCTACAGCATAGCAGCGTAAAGATTGTGTCACGATATCATTTGAAGAATCTATTTCCCACCAATGGTCTAGCATTCTTGCATTTTCACTATCATATTCATACTTTCGTATTGCAGAACCTATCGGCATTTCTTGTCCATTGGCTTTTTCCCAATATAACGGTTGATAAATATCAATAAGTGCACATCCATCATCTTTCAACCAGTTATTTATACGCTTTAATAAAAATAATTGTTCCTCATCTGTTCCTACACCAAATCCGTCTAAATAAATAACAACATCAAACTTTTCTTTAAAGTTAATTTTATAAAAATCGGCGCAATGAACCTCAATGTCATTAGTAGAATGTTCTTTTGCAAACATAGCTAACTCCGGTACAAGCTCAACAGTAGTCATTTTTACATTCAAATTAGACATCGCCCTTGCAAATCCGCCATTTCCAGCTCCTAGTTCTAACATCGTCTGAATTGGATATCCAACTTGTTCTTGCACTTCTTTAGCAACTTCCTGTAACCAATTTTCATTATTTATATCATAGCTCATTAGTTCAAATTGTTTTTTATAAAATTCTTTTACATTTAATTCGTTCATTATTATTCTCCTCCTGCAAATTATTTTTCTGTTACAGGTGAGAAACTAAATTTCTAATCCCCATGAAAAATCCTCCTTTTGATTTCCCTACACTTACAATTTATCAAAATAATAAGAATTTTGAAAGTGAAAGTATAAAAAATAGATAATGGATTATTCCACTATCTACTCTTTAGCTACTCTTATTTTTCTTTTTGATACTCCATCCAGTCACCAGAATCAATAACTTTCAATATCATCTTTTTATCTTGAGCGATATACACATATGCCTCAATTTCCCTATCAGCAACATATACTGTTTGCGTGATTCGATCATATAAATCAGTCTCCGCATTACCTGTATATTCTTCTAGTTCATCTAACTTACACAATATCTCATCATTTACTACATAAACTTCTCCATACACCTTTTCTTCAATCGAATAAGTCATGGCCGGATATCCTTCGTTCGTATCAAATAATTTTCCATATGTCCAAGCTCTGTCTGCAATGCATGTTGCACCTAGCATATAATGAGCATTCGTTTGTCCTCTTCTTAACGTGCCATAAACGAAAACATGATACATAAATTCTTATCCCCTTTATATGTCTCTACTTTCTTATTTGTAAATAAGCACGAATCATAAAGTAACTCACTTCATTCGGAAGCTGTTCTTTAATAGATTTCAGACCACCCTCTGCATTTTGAACGGCAGTTTCAATAAGAGATTCATACTCTGATGGAACAAAACTTTGCCACTCTACTTCCATTCCATCCTCGTAGCAGCGAATTAAATGGTTTTCGATTGTTTGTCTTGATAAGTTGCGTTCTTTTGCAATCTCATTCAAATCAATACCTTGTTTATACATTTCATACGTTTCTAAATGAGAATTTGCGGACGCTTTTCCTGACTTTTTACGCTCTGAAACTACTTCTGTCTTAATCGTTTCAGCATAATTTGGATTTTCTTCAATAAAATGCTGAACTGCTTGTAAGAAGTGCGAGCCATATTTCACAAGTTTGTGTTCTCCGATACCTTTTACCGTCAACAATTCGGAATCACTTTGCGGCATTTTCACGCACATATCTTTCAATGTTTGGTCAGAGAAAATAACGAACGGAGGTACACCTTCTCCTTGTGCAATTTCTTTACGTACTTCACGAAGCACTTCAAATAAAGGATGGTCTTGAACAATTTGTCTTGTCTCTACTCGTTCTTTTCGTAAAACATTCTCTTTACCAAGTAATACTTCTTTCCCTTTTTCTGTTACTTTTAACGTCGGATAAGTGCCATGTTCAACTGCAATTAACTCATCTGAAATTAAAAACTCAATAAACTCACTGACCTCTTTTACACTACGGTTCGATAAAAGCCCATACGTTGGTAAAGTATGAAAATTAAATTCAATAACTTTCTTATTTTTCGACCCCGTTAATACTTGCGCTATCATTTGCTTTCCAAAGCGTTGGTTCGTTCTAATCATGCATGATAAAACCATTTGTGATTCCCTTGTCACATCGATGCTCTCGCGATTGTCTGTACAATTACCACAGCGTCCACAATCTTCTTTCGGTTCTTCTCCAAAGTATTGCAAAATGAATGATTGTAAACATTGTTCAGTATGACAGTAATCGGTCATATTTTGCAATTTTTCAAGTTCATTTGAAAAACGTGATTCTCCAGTTGATTGATCAATTAAAAACCGCTGTACTTGTACATCTTGAGAAGAATATAACAATATACATGTACTATCTAATCCATCACGACCAGCACGTCCCGCTTCTTGATAGTAACTTTCCATATTTTTTGGAAGCTGATAATGAATTACGTAACGAATATTCGATTTATCAATACCCATCCCGAATGCAGATGTTGCTACCATTACACTTACTTCATCTCGTAAAAAGAGTTCTTGTTGCTCATTTCGATCACTATCACTCATACCAGCATGATATTTTGATACAGAAACTCCTGCCTTCATTAAATCTTCATATAACTGATCGACTACTTTTCTAGTAGCTGCATATATAATCCCAGATTCCTTTTGATTTTGACGAATATAATCCGCCAAATATGTATTTCGATCTTGTCCTTTAATAACAGAAAACGATAAGTTCTCTCGCTCAAACGTTGTCATAATTGTATTTTCTTGATTAATTTCAAGTGTGTTACAAATATCTTCACGTACTTGCGGTGTTGCTGTTGCTGTTAATGCTAATACGAGCGGTTTTTCTGGAAGATAATCTAAAATGCGATGTATATGTAAATAACTTGGACGGAAATCATGTCCCCACTGTGAAATACAGTGTGCTTCATCAATCGCAATCATAGGGATTTTCATATCGATAAGTTGGTCAACAAACTCCATCGAATCAAGACGCTCAGGCGCCACATAAAGTAACTTGTAATGTCCTTGTTTCGCTAATTGAATTCGCTGATTTGCTTCAGCAATAGAAATAGAACTATTAATATATGTAGCTGAAATGCCATTCTGTACCAATGTATCTACTTGATCCTTCATAAGTGATATTAAAGGGGATATAACCAACGTCGTTCCTTCAAATACTAATGCCGGAATTTGATAACAAATCGACTTACCGCCACCTGTTGGCATAATACAAACTGTATCTTTCCCATCTAGTACATTTTTAATTGTTTCATCTTGTCCTCTTCGAAACGAAGAATAACCAAAGTAGGACGCTAAAAGTTCTTGTGCTTTAGTAAACAAAAAAGAGTCACCTGCTTTTCTTTATCTTTCATCTACTTCTATTATATCAATCACTTATACGACTTGAAAGGGATGAATAAATGCTTATTGTTTTTTCATTATTCTATATTTAATATGAATTAGCATCCGTGTTTTATATGTTTTACAACATTTATAACGTAAATCCAGTACACATGAAGGAAGAGTTTCAATTTAAATATTCATTTTATTTCCCTTTCTTGAATACTACTAATCGTATACATATAAATTCAGGAGGTTTCTATATGAAACATCGTAATATGAGTTCCATCACAACAAAAAAGAAAACAACACAACTCCAATTCTCTAATAATGATGCGTGGAAATATGAATCATACTATAAGTACCAGCCATTATTCTCTTATAAAAAGCTTTTACATTTTCTTTCTCAACTTTTTAGACGTTAATATATGCGCAAAAAATGTATCATTCACAGAAGTTTTCTCAATATTAAACGTATAGACTTACTACAATTCAGTTGTTACCATATATAATAATCTGTTGGATAAACCCCTTAAATTGACCTGCTTATATTAGCAAGTCTTTTTCATGATTACATACTTCTGTGCACTTCAATCCCACTTCCAAGGCTTTTCTCCATTTTATAACTATATTTAAATCCCAACAATTAATGATAATCATAAATCGTTGGGATTTAAATTGTTCACATATAATTATGCAATTCTTCTTTCTCAATACACAAAACACATTTTACTTGTTACTATAAAAGTACTCCAGATGAGTTTTTGCTCATCGACATTATCTAGTTAATGGGGCCTGCCGCGGGAAGCAGGTCCCTTTGACTTTATGACGGTACCAATTTCATTTGGACACATTTACCAGGTTTTTTCAAAAGAATTTTATGATAACATTACGTAGTCGAGTCCGACATCTCGGCAATACCCTTTTGAGGGTCTGCAACTTCCCTTGCAGACTCTCTTTTACTTTATATTCATTTTATTCATATATACCACAACATCATTCGTTGAATTTCTCCATTTCAAATTCCCTAAAAATAATCTAGGACACGTAACTAAAAATAAATATTTATCATACTTTGAGTTATACATGTTCAAAGGAGTGTTACTATTTATGTATTCTTATTGGCAATCGTATTACTCCCCCTACCATAATCCTTATGTAAACTATGATTTATCCGTACGTAACTACCGAATTAGTAAAAACGAGAATTTTTTAAAAGGGTATATGCGTTCTTTATGGGAACAACACGTCGCTTGGACGAGATTGGCTATTATAAGTATTGTATTTAATTTACCAGATGTTAACGTTACTGTTGGACGGCTTCTACAAAACGCAACACATATGGGTCTATCACTTGAACCATTTTACGGTGAGGATGCAGTGAAAAAATATAGTGCATTAATTAAAGATCACTTAGTAATTGCAGCGGATCTTGTTAAAGCCGCAAAAGCTGGTGATCAAAATGCAGCGGCCGCTATAGAGAAAAAATGGTACGCTAATGGTGATGAAATTACTCAATTTCTTAACAGTATCAACCCATATATAGATAAAGAAGAATTTAGAAAAATGTTTTATGAACATTTAGCACTAACTAAGGCAGAAGCACTGGCATTCCTAAATAAAGATTATGAAGCAGGAGTAAAACTTTACGATAAAATTGAAAAAGAAGCATTAGAAATGGCCGACATGATAACAAACGCAATCGTAAAACAATTCCCGCAAGTATTTCAATAAAGTAAAACTTTAATCAGAGTAGGTATTACTACTAAGTAATACTTAATAAAAATAAGTCGATTTCCAAACATAAATCGGCTTATTTAGTTTTCTCTCCATGATATTTCACCTCTCCTCTTTACATTTAGCTTATATCGATATATTTTATTAATATCCGTTTTTTATAGGAGGAAATAGTTTGATTAACGCGATTGGTCTCGTTTTTATACTTACAAATAAACACGAGAAAAAAAAGAAAGTTTACTTAAATGAAAAATTTGCACTAATAGATATTATTGATTCTAAAGAAGTATTTGATGATGAAGGGAATCCTTTAGTAGAACTAACATGTAAATACAGTATATATTTAGATGAAAAATATTACTGTAAATCTCTCGATGATTATACCGGACAAGTATTTCCTTTCTTAAGTGCAAAAATAGGAAAAGGTCTTCTAAGAAACTTAAACTACTACTTTTCTTACGTTGATGCCTATGATAAGAAACCACCAGTTAAAGAAATAAGACCACTTATGAAACAAGTAACGAACAGATAGCGAAAAATACAAAAAAAAGAAAGCATCTAACTCTAGATGTTTTCTTTTTTATTGAAAACTCATTAACTTTCATCCTCTTCTAAAAGTATGTATCCAAGCATATTTTAAATTAAAAACATTGGAGGATTAGACTGAATGAAATACTCAGAAACAATTATAAGCAAACGACTTCGAATACTTAAACTGACGGGTATGTTTTTCATGCTAGTGTTAATAGCATGGATTGGCTATACAAAATTACTTTATGAAAAAGGATTTCTTCAAGAAAAAAAGAATTCAGTAGAAGTAATGAACACTAGCATTACAGGAGAAATAGAGCAGCTTTTTCATATAAACTTGCAAGGTTATCGAAAAACAAGCCTTGATGCTGTTATAGAAGCAAGTAAAACCGATCCAAGCGAACTATCCCTAATTGAACTGGTCAACAAATCCTGCTCGCGAGATTGCATAGGCGAACCAGTAACATATGTAAACTCAAACAATGGATATATCTTTTATAAGGAATCTAATGGAACTAATGTAGCTATAACGGTTAAAAAGAAAGACACATGGGTAATTGTAAAGAAATCTATTCAAGATGGATTATAATTCCCCCCAAAAAAAGAGTACGTATCGTACTCTTTTTTATTATTAATCCCCTTCCTCTTCATCCCTACAATGGCATTTCGGTTTTGTTTTACAATGACATTTTTCACACTCACATTTCGGTTTCTCTTTGCAACAACATTCGTGAAAATCTCTGCATTTACATCTACATCTACATCTACCAAACATTAAATCATCCCAAAATTTATTACAATTTCGGGAATGCCCACAATGACAAGTATTCCTCATGAATATACTTCCTCCTAAATAGAATTCATCATATTCTATGTTTGAAAGTATACAAAGGCTTGTATATTAGTCTATTTTCTCCATATCATAAGTAGAGTTAGAAGATTATATAATAATTAGTCTTATCTCACATACTCATAGTACCACTTACGTGAATCTAACCAAGCTGTAAATTTATCGATATTTCCAGCCGGGTAACCATTCGTTATAGCATAACCAATGCCATCTTTCTGAACGACAATTTGTCCATCAATACCCGCATCAACCATCGCTTGAGCCAAAGCTTGTAAATTACTAAATGCTACACCGCCAGTTTTTACTTTGAGCAAATCCACTGCACCTCCTCCAGTTTGTCCTGTAAGAGCAAATACAATAGAATTAGCGATTTTATCAACATTCCATTTTGCCATGTCGGATTCATTGTCAATAAATCCTAATTCTATAAGAATAGCAGGTGCTTTCGTCCCATTTAATACCGCTAAATCTGTACGCTGTTTCGCACCTCGATCACGCCATCCAATATCTTTTGCTAGTTGAGCTGAGATTTTAGCCGCCAAGTCTTTCTGATCATAATACAGAACCTCAACACCCTGTCCATTTCCATTGCTCGCATTAAGATGAAAAGAAATAACTAAATCCACAGCATGGGAATTGCTTTTACGAATAATATTATTTAAATTTTGTGATTGAGTTGTCCCTACCTCGTCCGTATCATCATAAACCGTGTGTCCCAAGGCTCTTAACTTAGCCGCCACAGCATCTTTAACTTGCCTATCCAGAACGTGTTCTCTCCGATTCCCAAAATTAGCACCTTGAACAATACTATTGTGTCCTCCGTGCAAACTATATCTGGCCATTATTCATCAACATCTCCTTTCTTAATATCCTATTCAAAACTTGTCTCATTGCTATTCCCACTTACAATCTTAACTGCACCAATACGTCATACATTTTCTAAAAGTGAAGGCAATTCGTTTTCGATTAAAAAAGAGATGTCACTTCACAAATCGGATTCTTTATTCTCTAAATTGTATTAACTTGAATGGTAACACGAACAAAAAAGCATCACCTTTTTGGCGATACTTAAAAACTCTATTTTACGTTTTAGTTCCCTAAATAAAGTTTAAGATTATGGTGACCGAAACTATACCTATATTTCCGCCTCCTCCTTCACTGCCTCTTTTAACCTCTGCAACATATACCCAATTCCTTTACACCCCTCTAGCGGATATGTAATCATTTCTTCTGGATATAACTTTGTCACTACTTTTTTATGCTTCTTCCCTGCTAGTAAGACGATTTCGTCAAACTGTAGTAAACTTTTATCTACCATCTGTTTTTGTAATTTCTCTATACTTATTACCTCATCGCTTTTTGAATCAAATGCAAGATCATAGTTTTTTAATACAATATCATTTGGCCTTAAAAATCCATGTTTCGCTGATAATATAACCCAGTTTTCAAAAAACATGGATGCGTACGCCTGACATGCTTTTCCGAACGGACTAATATATACATCTTTTGCTTCCATCGGTCCGTAGTTTGAATGCTTATCCCAAATTTTCTTTTTTCCACATGGAATTATACATAGCCTTTTCATATATATTTCTACTCCCTTTACTTCAATAAATAAAATCCATTATTTTGTACATTTTTCTCTCGAAATACTATATAATAATTCTGAAAGTTTCAATTACACATTTTACCATATAAGTACTATGGATCACTCTCAATGCAAATATTATAATACCATAAAAATTTTTCTTTTTTCTTCAAAATAATAAAAATAAATTGTAATATTATGATGTAAGGATAAAAATTAAAAAGGAGGTTCGTAAAAATGAAAAATATTATCCCTGCACTATTAGTCTATTTTATCGTTTGCGTTATTTCCGTTATCATCCCAGCATCTGAAGGCTACAATTATGTCGGCTGGAAGTTATTTGTTGGGCAAGTGTATGCGATACCTATTTTCTTCATTACTGCGATAATCACATTTTATATAAACAAGAAAAAATCTTACGAATAAACAATAATAAGGATAGCTAACGCTATCCTTATTTTAATTCGTTAATCAAATCTAAAATAGCCCTTGCAGTACTTTGTATCCTTTCTTCCGAAAAGTCAAACGCAACACCTGTATTTTTATATATTTCCTGTATAGATAAATTCCAATCTGCACTCGCTCCCTCTTTAAAGAAAGCAATCGCTTTTTCTGGGTCCTCTCGATATATTTGAAACAGTTGCATCGCTCCTATTTGTGCAATTGCGTATTCAATTTTATAAAAAGGAAACTGAACATAGTGAAATGACTCTATCCAGCTTGCACCGATTTCACCTTCTAATCCTGCAATGTCGACTGATGAATATTGATACCTTTTGCATAGTTCGGCATATTTCTTATCACGCTCTTCTGGTGTATGGTTTGGATTTGCATAAAGCCAATGCTGGAATATATCTCCTGCAATTGACGACATTAATAAAGACAGAGCACGATATAATTGTACGCGCTGCACTTCTTTATATTCATCCTCTTGCTTATAAAAAACATTCAACTTATCCATTACTAATAACTCAAGACTGAGTGAATAAAGCTCAGCCACTTCTTCGCGCAGATATCTTTCCTGCATACTACTTTCATTGTTAAATTGTTTATAAAAATGTAATGCATGCCCCAATTCATGTATTAATGCATGAATTGCATAAAATGAAGGACTAAAATTAGAATAAATAAAAACGTCTTTACTATGAGGTAAGGTAAAGCAAGCAGCTCCTGAGGCTTTATTTTTCCGTTCTTGTACGTCAATTAATCCCGCTTCCCTTATATGAGTAAATTCCTCATGAAAACATGAATCTGTCTTCCGAAACATTTCTTCAACCCCATCCAATAAATCAATGTAATTTTCAAATGAAGATTTTTGCAAATTACAAGGAGCAAGATCCCAAGGACGATACGTTTTTACATCAAGATTCTTTTTAAAAAGACTTCCCAACTGTTTCCAAATTGGTACAACACACTTTTCTATCGACTCATGAAACTTATAACAATCTTCAATACTGTAATCTCTATTTTTTTGTTTAAAGGCATACTCACTATAATTATTAAACCCTGCATTTAAAGCCATCTGATTCCGCAATTGTACGAGTTCCTTCATAATACAATCTATTTCTATTTTTACTATACTTCTTGCTTCGCATAAAGCGTACCAAGCTTTTTCACGAATAGCTCTATTTGGGTTATCTATCCTTGCTTTTACGTATGCATACGTCTTTTGCTCGCCTTCCCAATTAATAGATATGTTAGACATTATTTCTCTATATTTCGTAATAAGTTCTTGCTCTTTAACGGAAAGCGCTATGTTCTTTTCATTAAACATTTCACTCTTCACAAATCTTGCTTTTTTCATAAATCCATATTTCTGCTCATCTAATAAATCAGAAAACGGACAATCTCTAAATTTCTGGTCAAATTTTGCATTGTATCTTTTTAAAAGTGGCTGAATTTCATTTTGGTTATACATATGTATATCACGTATATTACTATCTTTTGTATCTCTATACATAGCGATTAAATTGATCGTTAACTCTTCTTCTATTTCTGCGTTTAAACGCAGCTCCTCCGAAAGCCAGCTCTCTAATTCTGAAACCGACGTAATATTTCGCTCTAAAAGTGACTGTAATTTACTCTCCAAATCATTCAACATACACAAACCTCCCGTTTTTAATTTTCTGTTTTTTAGAGATAAAAAAGGACAAGTAGCCAATCTGACTACTTGTCCTTGCTGTTTTTGTGTACTCAATAAAATTAAGCTTGGAATGCTTCTGTTAATACTGGTACGATTTGTTTTTTACGAGATACAACACCTTTTAAAGTAGCTGTGTTGTTTTCTAGTGATACGTTGTATGCTTTCTCAACAACGTTTGCTGCTTTACCGATCGCAAGACCGACAGAATCGTTAGTTAAGATATCAGTTACAACGAATAAGAATAGGTCTAAACCTTTCTCTTCTACTACTGCAGAGATTACTTTTTCAAGTTCCGCTTGGTGTACAAGAACGTCGTTTGTATCAACAGCGTTTACTTGTGCGATTTCAACTTTCGCATTACCCATTTGGAATTCTTTAGCGTCAAGAGAGATTAATTGCTCCATTGTTTTTCCGCTTAAGTCAGCACCAGCTTTTAACATTTCTAAGCCGTAGCTATCAGCATCTACACCAGCGATTTCCGCTAATTCACGAGCAGCTGCTACGTCTTGTTCTGTGCAAGTTGGAGATTTGAATAGTAAAGAATCTGAAATAATTGCAGATAACATTAAACCTGCAACTTCTTTACGAATTGTAACGCCATTTTCTTTGTACATTTTGTTTAAGATTGTAGCTGTACATCCAACTGGCTCACAACGATAGTATATAGGATCGCTTGTTTCAAAGTTAGCAATACGGTGATGGTCAATAACTTCTAACACACGAACTGATTCGATATCGTTAGCACTTTGTTGACGCTCGTTATGGTCAACTAAAATAACGTTGTCCACTTCGCTTGCTACTGTCTCAACAAAACGCGGTCCTTCTACTTTAAAATAGTCTAACGCAAATTGAGTTTCACCGCTGATTTCGCCTAAACGTACAGGCTCAGCATTCATTCCTAATTCTTTTTTCAATTCTGCATAAGCAATTGCAGAACAAATTGCATCTGTATCTGGGTTTTTATGCCCGAAAACTAGTACTTTTTCCATGTTTTCCACCTCTTCATGAAAAGGATATCTTAAAGAAGCAAATATGACAATATTTAAAACATATTTTTTTATAAATAATTGCACTTTCTTCTATATTTTTCATCATTTTCATAAAAAAAATCATCTAAAATGAATTAGATGATCGAAATATATGTTTCAATTAAAATAGTGTAGGAGTTTGCACTACGTTGTTAAAAGCGAAATTTGAAGCTAAGCCATTATTCACAAGGTTTACATCTATAACTTGATAAAACGCATTTCCAGTGTCTGCAATTTCCCAAACAGCTAAAATAAGATGGTATCCACTACGGTCAGTTGGTACATTTGCTTCGTGCGTTACTGTTGTCCCTGGTCTAGCTCCACCGTCATTTTTCACATAGAATGGCACTAAATCTAAATCTGATCGCGTTAAAGGTTTATTTGGATTCCAACCTTTTTTCGTAATATAATATTTCCACTCTTTTGTACTATGAGGAGCCGTTAGTTTCCACTTGAATGTATTCGTTCCGCCATTTAACGTAACTTTCTTCCACCTATCTACAGTTTGAACATCTAAAGCGGGAAAATGACCAGCCCCTGCAATTTGTCCATCAGAAGGTCCGAGTTGCGGAAATCCACCTATCCCTTCTACACTTTGTGGTTCATATTGAATCGGTCCACAATTTACATTTACCCCTTGCTTACATAAATAAGATCGGCTCGCTGGTGATTCTACATATCCATGAGCTGAAGCCTTTTCTGAAAATCCAAATGTTAATAATCCCGTAAGTAATACGCCACCACTTAAAATAACTTTCTTCATCTTTTGTAAACTATTCTTTTTCATTCTTTCATCCCCTTCCAATAATAAAGCGAAAATAACTATAGTCGCCTAGTCATCTTCTCTACATTTATTATAAGACGAGAATCATTACTAAAAGAACCCTCTAAAAACTTTCTCAAATTCATTTAGTGCGTTAATTAGATTATAATTAACTATTTTAACACCGTCAGAAAAATATAGACTGTGTTAAAAATAGTCGTTTATTATTCACTTACTAATAATTAAGCACTCTCCCCGTTTGATTATACCTTAAATGTTTTTATAATAAATAACCGTAGCATCTAACTTTCCATTCGGAGAAATTGCATACCCTGGTATTGTTCCAACTTCTTGGTAGTCTAGTGATTTATACAATTTATTGGAAGGATCTCCTTCTCTAGTATCTAATACTAAAAGAGACCTGTTTTCTTGCTTTGCTCGTTCCTCTGCTTTTTGCATAAGCGATCGTCCAATACCGTTACGTCTAAAGTTTGGATGAGTCATTAATTTACAAATCTCGGCTCTATGAATTCCGTTAGGCTTTGTAACTAATTGTAATTGAATACTCCCTGCTACTTCGTTGTTTATTTTAGCCACATACAATATCACTTCTGGCGCTAATACTGTTTGCCAATACTTTGTTGCGTCTTTTTGTTCCAGTGGAGGCAAAAAACCAATTGATGCCCCATCATTTACAACCATTTTCAAAAGTTTCGAAAGTTCTTCCATATCATTTTCTAGTTTCTTAATTTCTTCAATTACTAAATTTCGCATTACTTTTCCCCCTTTTGTTTCATTGTAACAATTTTTAAAGAAGGAATAATGAAATAATAAGATGAATTTATATTAAGATATGATTTTTTTTGAAAGGATAACGATATGAAATATATATTAGATAGAACGTACGCAAAAGAATTACTCGAATGGGCATATGAACAAAACCCGGGCCCTTGGTTTGAACATTCACTACATGTTGCTCATGCAACTGAAAACATAATTATAGAACTTATAAAAAAAGGGTACAAGCTAGATTCTGACATAGCATATAACGCTGCCCTTTTGCATGATATCGGAAGATACAAAGGTTTTACCAAATCGGTCATTCATTCCTATGATGGTTATATGTATATGAATGATTTAGGATATACAGGAAACGCCATTATTTGTGTGACACACTCATTTCCCTGTAAAAATGAACATATAGATATCGCAGCGGAATGGAGTCTCGTTCCTGACCATATGAAAAGCCGGTTAGTTGCAATATTGAATGAACATAGTAACTACGACTTATATAATAAAGTAATTACTCTTTGTGACGCTCTTGCTGACGCAGATGGCTTTACTACGCTGGAAAGAAGATTAATTTCCGTTGGTTTGCGTCATGGTACAACATCTCATACATCTTTACATTGGAAAGGGTTTTATGCGATTAAGAAAGAATTAGAAGCTTTAATCGGTAAGAGTATATACACAATTCTTCCTGATGTAGGAAAATCTATTTATGAAGATATAGAACATTAAATTGAATACAAATTGAAAACGATAAAAATTGAACCCATCCTAGATAATTTTTATACTCAAATTTAATTTCACATAAAAAACGTTTTAAACATAAAGTTTAAAACGTTTTTTATTCAATGCTTTTGATTTTTCAGTTCTGTTAAACACTCTTGCACTAAAGTTACCGCTTGACTCATCGCAGCTCCGCCAGCAAATGCTGCTGAAACACCACATGCTTCCAGAATCTCTTTATCCGAACATCCTTGATCAAGACAACCTTTTGTATGATAAATTGTACAATACTCATCTTGCGTTGCTAAACTAATTCCTAATGCAATAAGTTGTTTTTCTCTTTTTGTTAAAGCACCCTCTTGAAAACAAGCTTGCGTGAACGCATTATATGTCTCAGCGATTTCAGGAATTTGATTTGTAAAACTACCTATACCTTCTTTATAATGATGTAGAATATCATTTATCGAACTATCTTGCTCATGTTCCATCTTATTCCCTCCAGTCATATTATCCATACCTATTGTAGTATGCGATGAAATGGAGGCAATATACCTTCTTTTAAATTAAGAATTTTCAGTTAATTTACGTTATAATTTTAAATTATCATCTACAATAACTTTTTCTCTAGAACTTTTTCTTTCAACCTCTTTACTTCTTTCTTCCCAAAATGTTAATCCTTCAATCCCCACATTTTTAGGATTAAATACTGGATCTTTCCCTTCTTTTTTCTGCGTTTCATAGTCTTTTAACACTTTTAATGCGATTTTACTTAATAATAGAATCGCGATTAAGTTTAACCATGCCATACTACCGATTCCTAAATCTCCGAGATTCCATAAAAGCGACGCTGATTCAACACTACCGATGTAAACCATAATTAAAAATCCAAATTTTAAAACTGGTTTTAACCAGCCATACTTCAATTGACGATCTAAATAAGTAAGTGTAGTTTCAGCGATATAGTAATAAGCGAGTAACGTTGTAAATGCAAAAAAGAAAATTGCAATTGAAATAAATATTGGACCAAACCCTGTCATCACAGTTTCAACTGCTTGTTGCGTATAAATTGGACCTGCTTCCACATTTCCTATGTTTTTTACAATAGCGCTTTTCCCTTCAGGTATAACATTATACATACCTGTAATTAATATCATAAGAGCTGTCGCTGTACATACAACAATTGTATCGATATATACGGAAAACGCTTGAACTAATCCTTGTTTTGCAGGATGCGATACTTCAGCAGCAGCCGAACTATACGTCGCTTCTCCGACACCAGCAACGTTTGAAAATACAGCACGTTTTACACCCCATGCAATAGCTGCACCAACAATTCCACCAAACATTTCATTTACACCAAATGCGCTAGAGAAAATTAAAGCAAACATACTTGGAATCTCCGTTACATTCGCAATTAATATGATACATGTAACAATTACATAACCAATTGCCATAAATGGAACAAGCATTTGAGAAACGCCAGCAATTCTCTTTACACCACCAAAAATAATTGCCGCTAGTAACACGACTAAAAATATACCAGTTATATATTTGTTAATACCATTAGAGTTTTCGAATCCAACTGCGATACTACTAGATTGAATACCTGGTAATAACATGCCATATGAAAGTGTTACAACTACCGCTACAATGACTGCAAACCATTTCATTTTTAAACCTTTCTCAATGAAATATGGAGTACCGCCGCGATATTCATTCCCTACTTTACTTTTGTATACTTGAGATAATGTTGATTCAACAAACGCACTCGCTGCCCCTAACAAAGCCATTACCCACATCCAAAATACAGCTCCAGGCCCGCCGAAAGCGATCGCTGTCGCTACCCCTGCGATATTACCAATTCCAACTCTTCCTGATAAGGCTAAACAAAATGCCTGAAAAGATGATATTCCCGTCTCTGAACTCTTTCCTTCAAATAATAGTTTAATCATCTCTTTAAAATAACGAATTTGCAAAAAACGTGTTGCAATCGTGAAATATACGCCTGCCCCTAATGCAAAAACAACTAAACCGATACTCCACACTTGCCCTACTAACCATTCTACTAAATTCTCCATCCAAATCCCCCTTATCATTCTTTGGAAAAGCAATTTTGTATATAAGAAAACGGACAACTATTATCAAACTTTCTAGTTGTCCGCATCTTTCATTATTTCATCCCTCAATTTTTGTCAGTAAAACACCCTATTACTTTATATTTACCCAAACACTTTTCACTTCTGTATAATTATCAAGCGCATATGAACCTAATTCGCGGCCAATACCAGATTGTTTGTATCCACCAAATGGTGCAGCTGCATTTTCTAAGTTATAATCATTAATCCACACTGTTCCTGCTTTTAATTTATTTGCCACTTGATGACCCGTTTTGATATTTTGCGTCCATACACCCGCAGCAAGGCCATAAGATGAGTTGTTCGCTCGTTCAATTACTTCTTCTGTCGAATCAAATGGAAGTACAACAACAACTGGTCCAAATATTTCTTCCTTAACGATTGTCATATCGTCTGTAACATCTGTGAATACAGTTGGTTTAACGAAATAACCTTTTTCAAGCGCACGTTCGCCACCAGCCGCAACTGTAGCACCTTCTTTCTTCCCTTGCTCAATGTAATGTAACACACGCTCTTGTTGTTTCTTAGATACGAGTGGACCCATTTCCGTTCCTTTCTCCATACCTGCTCCAAGTTTTACGTTGTTCGCCATTTTCACAAGTGCATCTACTACAGTTTCATAATGTTTACGATGAACAAATACACGTGATCCTGCGCTACAATTTTGACCGTGATTATACATAATACCTTGGAATGCACCATTAATTGATTCTTCCAAGTCCGCATCTTCTAAAATGATATTTGGTGATTTGCCGCCAAGCTCTAACGTTACATGCTTAATCATTTCTGCAGACTGACGCATAATATACTTTCCTGTAACAGTAGATCCTGTAAAAGCAACTTTATCAATGTCATGATGATTTACAATTGCTGCTCCTGCTTCAGGACCAAAGCCTGGTACAAAGTTTACAACACCGTTTGGAAATCCAGCCTCTTTAAAGAGTTTTGCTGTATATAGTAAGGATAAAGGTGTTTGCTCTGCTGGTTTTAATACGATCGTACAACCTGTCGCCAGTGCAGCTCCCATTTTCCAAGAAGACATAACGAGCGGAAAGTTCCACGGAATAATCTGACCTACAACACCTACAGGTTCATGTCTCGTGTAATTTAAGTAATCTTTTGAAATTGGGATTGTTTGCCCAATAATTTTTGTAGCCCATCCTGCGTAATAACGATAATTTTCTACAGTCGCTGAAATATCATCATCAAGTGCTACTTGATATGGCTTTCCATTATCTAAAGCTTCTAGTTGCGCTAATTCTTCTCTATGTTCTTCAATTAAATCTGCTAACTTATAAATAAGATGCGCTCTTTCAGCAGTAGTCATTTCTGCCCACGGACCAGATTTAAATGCAGATCTTGCTGCTTTTACTGCAGCATCAATATCCTCTTCTTGCGCTTCACATACGACTGCTAGAACATCTTCTGTTGCTGGATTGTATGTTTCAAACGTCTTTCCGCCAATAGCAGAAACAAATTCGCCATTAATAAACATTTTAATTTCTTCATTTAAAAACGCTTCCACTTTTGGTTTCAGCTCAATATTTGTCTTTAACATTATGTTCTCCTCCTTATTTAAACAGCTGCATGAGCTGCAATATTTGATAAAATCGTTTGAAGCTTTTGATCTTCGTCAACAGTTAATCCTAGTCTTGGATAGCGAGAAGGTCCTCCCGCTTGCCCATGTAATTCCATGGAACGTTTAACGATTTGAACATATTTCCCTGATCCTTCAAGAAACTCGCAAAGTGGTAAAATAGCATCGTTTATTTCCCACGCCTTTTCTAATTCACCATTTTGAAAATGCTCATACATTTTTGTAACGAGACCGGGAACGATATTTCCTGCTACTGAAACCCATCCCGAAGCACCAACTAAATATGATTCCATAACTAAATCTTCAGAACCACAGAAGACTTGGAAAGCCCCTTCACTTTGTCTTACTAAATCTCTCGCTTTTCGAATATCTCCGCTAGATTCTTTAATATGTGAAACATTTTCACACTCTTTTCCAATACGGAGCATTAGCTCTGTACTCATATCGACACCAGAAGTAAATGGGTTATTGTATAGCATAATTGGTATATTTACAGAGTTTGAGATTTCTTTAAAATGAAAATAAATCTCCTCTTCCTTCGGTTTACAATAGTAAGAGTTTATAATTAATGCACAATCCGCTCCGTGCGCTTCTGCATGTTTCGTATATTCAATTGTTTCTTTTGTGGTCTCTGCTGCAGTTCCAACAATGACTGGAATACGGCCATCAATTTCTTTCAACACAGTTTCTACCATTTTAAATCGTTCTTCTTTTGATAAACTTACAAACTCTCCTGTACTTCCATTAATGATAATACCTGCAACCTTTTGTTCGATAAAGTAATTTACATTTTGTTTTACCCCATCCCAATTAATTTCCTGAAATTCATCCATCGGTGTTATTAATACTGGAAATGCCCCTTTAATTTTTTGCATATTTATCTCTCCCTATCACATTTTATTTTAATAAGAATCCTGCCGGAAACGGATCCGTAGGGTCTAATAGAAACGTCTGCATCCCTGTAATAAATCCTCTACTTTCAAAACGGAAAATGTATCCTAGTTCCTCCTTCTTCACTTTTTCCACAGTTATAAAACTATTAAATATACTTTCATTTTTAAAAGGTTTATCCGCCATATAATCATTTTTAAATAATGCATGAACATAGGAAACGATAGTAGAAACAAAACCTGGCGAACGTACGATAAAGTTATCTTCATGAAATGTAATCGACTTTATATGGTTCTTTTCTTTTTGCGAAGGATCTACTAAAATAAGCCTTTTTATTAGCGACTGTTTTTGTATAGCCTGCAGTGTAGCTTCTCCCCATCTTTTCAATTCTGAAATGTTTTCAACACGAATTTCTGGCGAATACGCACCTTTTTCTACAACTGCATATACTTTATCTGCTTGTATGAGAGAATAACTTACATTACCAACCTGTAAATTTTCCTCAATCAAATAGCAAAGTTTGCTTTCAAACGAAACAGATATAACTTCATCATTCTCTACATACGCATGAACTAAAAATATTCCAGATAACGTTTCAATTTTGTATTGATTGGACTCTCTCTTTTTTAAATACCCACTTTCGAGTAACATCGTTATTACCGCAACAATGCCCCCATAATGAAGCGGAATCGAACCTTCATAATTAAAAAATAATACAGCTGCATCCACTTCATTATGGATAGATGGAACAACAATACACCCATTCAAACCAATAAAACCACGTGGTTCATTTAATAAAAGCTTCATCTCTTCTGCTAATTCACCTGAAAATTGTTCATTTAATTGCTCCAAACTGTAGTAGTATTTGCATGGTACGTCTTTCATTACACGAAATGCCTCGCCATTTACATGTACGTCTACTGCTGTATACATTTTTTGAATGTTCATTTTATATCCTCCGTTTCATGTTCCATCGGCGGAATTAGCAAAAATCCTTCTTTGAGTGGATCCATTTCATTGTAAAAAAATTTATGCATACCCATAAGCCAAGCTGATCCCGTAATTTTCGTTATGACAGCTTCAATATTTTCAACATGTGTCGTATTCATGACATATCCTTTAAATAAAGAACCAACGATACTCTCATGAATGAACTCTTCACCAATTTTGATTTCTTTCTGAGCGTATAATACAGCTAGCTTCGCAGATGTTCCTGTACCGCATGGGGATCGATCTATTCCGCCTGGTGGTACAACAACTGTATTTTTCACATGCGCACATTCATGAGTAGCATCTGTATAAAATTCAACATGTGTTAATCCTCTAATAAACGAATACTCTGGATGAATGATTTCAAACTTCTCATTAATTGTGTTTCTTATATGAATCGCCTTATCGATGATTGTAGATGCATTTTCTGGTACTAATTCTAGGCCTACTGACTTCGCATCAATAATGGCATAAAAATTCCCTCCATACGCAATATCAGCCTCTACAGTTCCAATGTCTTTAACTTGTACAGTAATATTTTTCAATAAAAAAGCTGGTATGTTACAGAAAGATACCTCTTTTGCTTTTCCATCTTGAACAGCAATATCTACTTCCACTAAGCCAGCCGGGGTATCTAGTTTTAAAGAAGTAATCGGTTCAACTACTGGAATTAAACCTGATTCAACTAACGCTGTACATACACCGATTGTATCGTGACCGCACATCGGTAAGTATCCACCTGTCTCTATGTATATAACACCTATATCAGCCTCAGGATGACATGGGTCTGTTAATAATGCCCCTGACATTACATCATGACCACGCGGTTCATTCATTAACAATTTTCGAATCCAATCATATTCCTTTTTCATATGTAACATCTTCTCTGCCATCGTCTCTCCAATCAACTTTGGAAGTCCGCTAATTAATGTCCTCGTTGGATTCCCGCCCGTATGTGTATCAATAGTCGTAAAGACTCTTTGTGACCTCATCCGTTTAACACCCTTTCTGTAAAACGACTCAAACGAAGTGGTTCAATAGGAATAATTGTCTCTTTTTCATTTAATAACTCTTCCATTACTTTCCCAGTAACTGCTGCAAGACTAATCCCATCCCCTTCATGTCCAGCGGCAATGAAATAATTCGGAATATGTTCCACTCGTGAAATAATCGGCAAATGATCTTCTGTCCACGGACGTAAACCAGCGTAAGAACGAATTACCATCATATCTGCCATTTTCGGATAAAAGCGAATCGCTCTATTTGCGATACATTTAATGACTTCATTGTTTATTCTCGTATGAAACCCTACAAATTCACGACTACTTCCAATTAAGAAATTTTGACTTTCAGTAGGCTCAAATACGAGCGCAACCCCGTATTTTTCAGTTAAAACATCTACTTTTCTTTTTCCGCCAAATTTAGAAATTAAATAACCGAATTCCATTACTTTACGGCACCCTACATGTTGTTGCCTTGATGCTACTATAATATGCCCTTTTCTCGGTTCAATTGGTATATTTATATCCAACATCTGACCAATCTTAGGAGCCCACACACCGGCTGCATTTACAACTTGTTTTGCTGTAAAAGTACCATTCGTAGTTTCTACAACAAATGAACCATTCGTCTCTATTTTCATACTCTTTACTTCGGTCTGCTTAAAGGCTTTTGCGCCAAACTTTTGTGCCTCTGACAGAAGCGAGAAAGCAAGGAGATATGGATTCACAGTTGAATCCGTCGCACATTCTAAACCGCCTAATAAATCATCAGCAAAAAAAGGCGACTCTTCTCTTATATCTTGCCTATCAAGCATTCGAAACGGTAATCCAGCTTTTTTTTGCCGATTTACCCATTGCTGTGCAGCCTCCATCTCTTCGTCTGACTCACATACGAGAATACTTCCTGGTGCCCTATATTCAAATGAATGCTCTAATTCTTCACTTAAATCAGTTACTAATTTTTGACTTACTAAAGACATTTGACTATCAAACCCTGGGTCTTTATCAATGGCCAAAATATTCCCATCACACCGTGAAGACGTCCCGCTGACAAATTCTCCTTTTTCAATGATTGTTACGTCTCTTCCGTATTTTGAAGTGTAATAAGCGATAGAACACCCTATTATTCCACCACCTATAATTAAAACGTCGCAGTGCCTCACAATATACTCCTCCTTTCCCTAAACCTCTCACTTTCTTTTATGCAATTGACGTGCCAATTCTGCACATATACAATTTCCATAAACAATATTTTTATTTGTAAAAATAATTCAAATTTATAGTAAATAGGTGTATTATTTTTTTATCACTGTCAAAATTTTTATACATAACAGGAGGATATTATGGCATTTTCATTTCCGACTATACAAGAGTTTTTGGAAAGTATTTTAATCGATCATACATGTAGCCTTAATCACATTAAGCAAGTAAACGAAAGGTTTTATTATCTCCCTTCTACTACAGAAGAATATAATTGCGCCATTATTTATGTAGATGACTCATTCACTGCACTAATTGACGCTTTTTCTTATGAATTAGCTGTTATCATCCTTAACGAAAACGATGAGCCGATATGCTGTATAACTTCTCAGCAAATGATTCCATTTCTTTATAAGTCCTACAATGAACTACAGGCATTTTATGACACCGTAATACTAACAACTGACTCTTCTGTTACAGTCATTGATAGTAAAGAATGCGTTCGAACTTGGACAGATGGTGCTGAAAAAATATTTTCAGTCAACCATAATGAAATTATTGGGCAACCGATTACTCGTTTTTTTGATTATAAAGACTTGGAAATTTTACAATCTTTACATGATGGAAAAAGCATAGTCGCTCAGTTCCATCAGCCTCGTCCCGATTTATTCGTATTAATTAATTCAAATCCAGTTTATTGTAATGATGAAATTATAGGAGCAGTCGTTTCAGAAACAGATGTTACAAATCAAGTCGCTTTAAATGAAAAACTATTTAATATGTCACATGAAATGCACCGTTTAGAACAAGAAGTGGCAAAGTATAAAGATGAATCTGACCCTTTCCTTGCGATGAATGGAAAAAGTCCTGTTATACAAAGAACAATACAATTAGCTAGAAAAGTTTGTTCGGTGAAATCAACTGTTTTAATACTTGGGGAAAGCGGAGTTGGAAAAGAAGTATTTGCGAAAGCAATTCATGAAGCAAGTGAAGCAGCGAAGGCGCCTTTTATTTCGATTAACTGCGGGGCAATTCCAGAAGCATTATTTGAAAGTGAATTATTCGGTTACGAGCGTGGGGCGTTTTCTGGAGCTAATAGTAAAGGGAAAAAAGGTAAAATTGAACTCGCACAAGGCGGTACTTTATTCCTCGATGAGATTGGCGAAATGCCGCTCGATATGCAAGTAAAACTGTTACGTGTACTACAAGAACGAAAGTATTACCGAGTTGGCGGAGAAAAAGAAATTAATATTGATTTCCGCATTATCGCTGCTACAAATCGGGATTTACAAGAAGAAATGAGAAAAGGAACTTTCCGAGAAGATTTATATTATCGTTTAAATGTAGTTAGCCTGCATATTCCACCGCTGCGTGAAAGACGAGAGGATATTATCGAACTCACATACTCATTCTTAAACGATTTTTCGATCAACTATAACCGACCAATTCGTGACCTACCTTCAAGCATTATGCATGAACTGCTTCATTACAATTGGCCAGGTAATATTCGCGAACTTCGAAACGTTGTTGAACGACTTGTGGTATTTGCGACAGACGGAATTATAAAACAAGAATATTTACCATTTCATACGACTGAAACTTTAGACAACCATACAGCTCATTCCCTATTACTCAGCAACAATAATACAATCCTTTCTTTACAAGAAGAGATGGATGAGCATGAGAAAAAAGTTATTGAAAGGGCTTTACGAATTTTAAATGGGAATAAATTAGAATGTGCAAAACAACTTGGCGTAACAAGGGCTACTTTATATAACCGTTTAAAAAAACTTGGACTTCAATAAAGAAGCAGTATGCACCGATTAGGCGTTTACAGGTAGCTCTCTCTCCTTCCTCTATATTGGCATGATTTTTGCATATATAATTTGTGCAAACCGAACTAGAGGAGGAATACACATGACAAATAAAAACAACTTAATCGTTTGTCGTTGTGAAGAGGTTACATACGGACAACTTCAATCGACAATTGCTGAATATAACTGCTCGGCAAGAGAATTAAAACTAAGAACACGTGCTGGCATGGGATTTTGCGGTGGTCGTACATGCAGAATAATGATAGATCGAATGATTGAAAATGCGAATCCTGACGTAACTCTTAATGAACTACCGTTAAAATATCAACCACCAATACGTGCAGTTACTTTTGGATCGGTAGGTGAAAGTAAATGAGTAGAATTACACATCACCCTATTTTAGGGACTTTACAAAGTAGTGAGCGTATTACTTTTCAATTTAACGGTCATCAATACGAAGCATATGAACATGAAACGATAGCTGCTGCCCTGTTAGCAAATGAAATACGGACATTAAGAGTTCATGAAGATAGTGGGACACCGCGAGGTATTTATTGTAATATTGGGCACTGTTCTGAATGCCGCGTAACAGTAAATAATCAAACAAATGTACGCGCATGCTTAACTGTTGTAGAAGAAAACATGGTTGTTGAAAGCGGGAAACAGCATCCGAATATCGTGAGAGAGATGGTGAAAAAACGATGAGTGATGTAATTATTATCGGTGCAGGGCCAGCGGGATTATCTGCTTCTATCTCTTGTGCTCGTTTCGGACTAAAAGTGCTCGTTATTGATGAATTTATGAAGCCGGGCGGGAGATTGTTAGGGCAGTTGCATCAAGAGCCTACTGGGGAATGGTGGAACGGAATAGAAGAATCGAAGCGACTTCATGAAGAAGCAGAATCACTTTCAGTACATATCAGGTGCGGTGTTTCGGTCTATAATTTAGATAAAGATGAAAACAATTGGTTTGTACATACTAATATCGGTACGTTAGAAGCACCGTTCGTACTACTTGCTACTGGTGCTGCGGAATATTCTATTCCCCTTCCAGGCTGGACACTTCCAGGAGTGATGTCAATTGGAGCAGCTCAAGTTATGACAAATGTTCATCGCGTGCAAGTTGGAAAAAAAGGAATCATTATTGGTGCTAACATTTTGTCTTTCGCCATTTTAAGTGAATTGCAATTAGCGGGAATTAAAGTAGATCATATTGTACTCCCTGAAAAAAGCGAGTTAAGTCAAAAAGCTGGTGAACCTGAAGAAGTTTTAAACTCTCTTTTAAATGCAGCACATCTCGCTCCTTCTGCTATTTTACGAATAGGTAGCCACTTTATGAAATATGATTGGATTCGAAAAGCTGGATTAACATTCTATCCAAACAGCGGAATGAAAATAAACGGAACGCCACTTCACCTTCGGAAAGCAGCTCTTGAAATTATCGGAACAGATCAAGTTGAAGGTGTACGTATTGCTAATATTGACTCTAAAGGAAATGTTATTAATGGATCCGAGAAAATATATGAAGCAGATTTTGTTTGTATTGCTGGGGGATTATACCCACTTGCCGAACTTGCAGCTGTAGCTGGTTGTCCCTTCCATTACATTTCAGAATTAGGCGGACACGTTCCTCTCCATTCCGAAACAATGGAAACCCCTCTTCCTGGTTTATTTGTAGCTGGCAATATTACAGGCATTGAAAGCGGAAAAATTGCGATGGCGCAAGGAACTGTTGCAGGTCTATCAATTGCTAAATATGCAGGTGAAAAACATGATATAGTCGACCAACAATTATATCACGCCATGCAAAACGTTCACTCTGTTCGTCAAAAAGCTGCAATTCAGTTTAATCCGATGGTAGATATCGGTAGACGAAAGATGAATGAAATTTGGCGTGATTATTCTTCTACATATGCACATACTAAAAAGAGCTGCTGAGATTATTCTCAACAGCTCTTTTCTCTACTCATCTGAGTTATTAAATCTCGCTAATGCGTAAATACCTTCTTCATCATCTAATTCAAGTTGTAATCTCGCTGCGAATGAATTGACATTATATTCTCTGTCAAGCAATAAGCGTAATGCTTCGATTAAGTTTGCTTGAATTAAAATTTGCTGGCGACCATTTACCTCTACTTCCGCAGAGAAACCGTAGTCATCGTCATACATGAGTTCAACTAACACTTCTTCTGGACCCACTTGTCTTTTTTCAGCTATATATACGCAAAGCGCATTTATTAATTCTTGTTCAGAAATTTTTATTGTTTCCATGCTACTTCATCTGCCTTCTTTTTACGTTGGTCTTTGAAGTATTTAAATGCACGAACTGCTAACATTACGATACCAGCCATTACTAACATATTTACCATAAACGCTAATACAGAACCAAGAGCTCCCATATTTGCAAATAAGCTACCCATTAGTAAACCACCAAGACCACCTAGTAATAAACCTTTCATAAAGCTTCCTTTATTACTTTTTGGTGCTGTGTTTGTTGCTTTCGTTTTTGAATCTGGAGTCGTTTTTTGAGAATTTACATTTGAGTCTTTTTTGTTTAAATCAACTTTTGACTTTTGACCTGAACTTGGTGTAAATGATTTTTTACCAGATTTGTAACTTTTCGCTGCCGCATGATCTACGAACATAAAGCTGCTAGCCCCAAAGATAACCATAAATGCTGTCATTACTGCTACAAGTTTTTTCAACATATTATATCCATTCTCCTTTTATATAGATATATGTGAAATCTATCTTTCTAGTAAATTCAGAATGATAGATTTGTTTTTAAGAACATTTTAAAGGTTCTTATGAACTTATTATATGAACTTTTGTCGAAATATGCAAGTATTATTTACTTCCGACAGTTTGGTGACAAAGGAAAATTTAAGCAAAACAGAATTGACTTTAAATGAAACAAAACATATTATAAGTTCATAAGAACTTTTTATTATTTTGGAGGTGAAAAGATGGAAACATTTCATCTCACACGAAACGAAATGGCTACCCTTCTTCTATCACTAAGAGGATGGAATACGAAAAAGCCTCTCGGTATTTTACAAGAAGCTTGGGCAAAGTCACATAAAAAAGATATTGAAAGCGGACAAAGCGTTACAGCTTTTATTACTACCGCACTTTCACCTATTTTTGAAAAGCTGATTAAAATTGACGATACTGATGTCGGTTTTTCTTTAAATGAAATAGTTGCGCTTGGCAATCAGATTGAAAACACAAGTTTCTCTGTAACTGCTATGCAAAACTGGGTGAAACGAGATATAAAAGAAATGATTGGCTCTCCTCAAAAAGGGAAAAAATATTCAATTGAACAAGCAGCCTTACTATTTATTGTCGAAGATTTAAAAACAGCACTTGATTTTGAATCCATTCGTAAGCTATTACGCCTTATTGTAAATGACCCAGCCGATCGAAGTGATGATTTAATCAATCCTGTTCATTTATATGTAGCATACTCTTCTCTATTTGAAGAACTCAATCAAGGGAATTGCTTACAATTAAATGCAACAGATACCGTTCATACAATTGAAAACATCGTAAAAGAAAAAGCTGATAAAATCGCAAGCAAGTTCGATCAAATTAATAACGAACAACGCGAAGCAATTCGTAACGCTATTATTATTGCGACCCTTTCTGTACATACCGCATATGTACAAATGTTAGCAAAACGTTACGTAACAGCAACTTTATTTTTACAGAACTTAGATGTGAAGCCTTAAAAAAATAGGAGCAGAAATGCTTCTATTTTTTTATGAGAAATTTTTAATAACCTTTTCATTAACCCTTCATGAAAACGCGGCTTATATCCTTTACTATAATACTTATAAGAGACATAAAAGAATTGAAATAGCAATCCCCTATGTAAATAAGGTATAATCTACATATAGTGAACCTTTTATGTCATTAAATAAATGGTTCTTATACTCAAAAATTCATAAACTAGAAGGTGCAACAATGTTAAGTAGTTTTATTCATTCAGTATTAACGTTTTTTGAAGGATTAGGTTATTGGGGCATTATGCTTGGACTTATGATTGAGATTATCCCAAGTGAAATTGTCCTTGCTTATGCAGGATACTTAGTATTCAATGGAAGTATCTCATTTATAGGTGCTGTTGTATTCGGTACAATTGGCGGTGTTATTGCCCAAATCTTTATTTATTGGCTTGGACGATACGGCGGACGACCTATATTAGAACGTTATGGAAAATATATTTTCATACATAAAAAACAAATAGATGCTGCAGAAGATTGGTTTAATCGTTACGGAACTGGCGTCATTTTTACAGCACGCTTCATTCCAGTAGTGCGTCATGCGATTTCAATTCCTGCTGGTATTACAAAAATGCCTTTACTACGTTTCACTACATTAACAGCACTCGCAATCATCCCTTGGTCCATCATTTTCATTTATCTAGGTGAAAAACTAGGCGAAAACTGGGAGAATATAAACGATATTGCTGGTCCGTATGTGAAATCATTTGCAATTGGTGGCGTCGTACTTATACTTTTATACTTCGTTATAAAAAAATGGACAAAAAAGCGCAAAAATCTTGCTTAAGAATATAATAAAAACCGCTATAAATTCATTCGGAATTATAGCGGTTTTCTATTTATATATGAATTAATCTCCAGGAATTATATAACACCTTTCCATCTACATTTACATGGATAAGCAACCATTCGATCCTTCCTTTCGTATATTATCTCAAAAAGGAGTGATTCCCCTATGCATTGGCAGCAAAAAATACCATACTTAATCGGACGCCCTATCGGTATTTCCTTCATAAATGGGCAAGGAACTTCAGGTGTATTATGTTCAGCGCATGATGGGCAATTATATGTGTATGAATACCTTTATCAAGCCCAGTTCGCAATGAAACATTATGATTATAGACAGGTTCAAGATATACATGCATTCCCAAATTGTCCTCACCAAAATCCTCTATACTAAAAAATCGGAACGGCTCATAGCCATTCCGATTTCTATACTTTATTTCTCAGAATAAAATTTCTGCACTGCTTCATCAAAATAAATCCAACCTTTCCAGCCTAAATGAATCGTATCTTTTAAGAAATACTTATCATATTCATGACCAGAGAAATCAACTACTGGATATCCTGCTTTCTCAACCTGTTCTCGAACTTTATTATAATACACTTCACGGCGTTCTTTCGGGAAGCCAGTATAATCATACCAAGGCCCATTTACAGGTACAGAAATAAAGAGTGGTTTGACATTTTTCTCTTTAAATAAATCTAAAATAATTTGTAAATCATCATATTCTGGTGATTCATCATATGTTTCATTTGCTCTAAAGTTTTTTAAACCTTTTAGTTTTTTCTTCAGATTATTCTTATGATAATACGGATTTTCAATTCCGAATGTATTTGTAGTAGACTCAGCTTTCCCTTCTTGTTCTGCGTGTTTACGTGCGTCTTCCCAAGAAATTGAACGAAGCCCGCTATTGGTTTTCTCTTTCATCGGTTCGATTTTAAATAAAGAGTTAAATAAATCTCTATGATCTAAAATATTTCGATACATATAAGCAAGTGGTTTAACTAAACCTGCTTTTATGTTATGTTTCGTATCATTATATACAATACCTTCTAATGAATTTTTTAATATATCATCTTCTTGAACAACTTTATAATCTAATAGCCGTTTCGCGATTTGCTTCTTCATTTCTGGATTTATCTCATCATTAAAAATAAAATGATATGCTTGTTGTTTGGAGAAATTATTAGTGAAATCCCCTTGTGAAACACCAGTCTTTGTAAACCATTGTGGTGAAAGAACAAAGACTACTTTTTTACCTTCTAATTCATCCATAGTAGATGTCATATTTAAAATATGAGCTAAACTTTGTGTACCGCCAGTTCCAATTAAAAACGGTGTAAAACCAGCTGGATTTACTTTGAAATAATTAGACGGATGATATGCATCCATTCGTAAAAATTCTGATGAACCGTACATCGGTAAATACTGTGAATTATCTAACATTTTTTGCTGTAAGAAAGCACTTTGTAATTTCTCTTTTTGTAAAGAAGTTGCCGCATCTTCTACCTTCTTATCACTAATAAGCGATACCAAACTTTTCGATGGGATTAGAATGATAATGAAAAAAAGCACACACGCTAAAATTATAGGACCAAAAGCATGCTTCATTTTCATCTTCTGTCCCTCTTTCTATCGTTATTAACTTGTAACCCTTGTTTTTGACACGTCATCTTTTCTCTCCTTTTTCTCTATACATGTTCCATTCTATTTATCTATTATATACATGTATGTATTTCCTTCCTTGTTCTATTAAGCCCTATATAAATAGCGCCAGAAAATGTTTCCATAGAAACACGTTAATTATACAAGATTCTACATAAATTTCACACTGGAATTTTAGTAATAATTTTATTTTTAAGTCGTGAAAAAACATATGAAATGTCTATATTTCATTCGGAACTGTACAAAAAACAGACTATCACACACGTGAAGTCTGTTTCCCCATTCTTTTATTTTTGTACATCTGCCCATTTTAAACTTGTAGATGGACCAAATTGATGTACATATAAATCTTTCACATATGGTTTTTGTAAGTAAGATAATCCACGCTGGAATACCGGCGCAATTACTGCATCATCAAGTAGCATTTTTTCAGCATCTTGCATTGCTTTCCAGCGAGCCTTTTCATCATTACCTAATTCTGTTTTAATCTTCTTAATTAACGCATCATATTCTGGGTTTGCATATTCTGTATTATTAACACTGCTTCCAGAAAGGAATACTTCTAAGTAAGTCATTGGATCTGGATAATCCGGTAACCAGCGTGATAACGACATTTCATATTCTTTCTTCTTCTCAAGTGCTAATTTTTGCGTATGTGGCTGTAATTTCACATTCACTTTTAATCCAGGTAAATTTTTCTCAAGCTGCTCTTTAATGTACTCTCCGACTTTTTTAAAGTTTTCTAAGTCATAATTTAATAGTTCTAACGTCACTTCATTTGTACCTGTCTCTTGTTTTGCTTTCTCCCAATATTCCTTCGCCTGTTTTACATTCGTCTTATTAAACTCACCAGCCGTACTTCTAAAATCTTTCTTATCTGGGCCTTTTAAGAATCCTTTTGGTACGTAATAATTTGCAGCAACCGAACCATCATTTAAAAATGAATCTGCGAGTCCTTTCTTATCAAAAACTGTACTTAGCGCAAGCCTTGCATTTTTATTTTTAAGAATCGGTACATTTTCATTAAATCGGAAGAAGTACATAACTGGATCTGTGTATTGTTTTAGCTCTTTATTATTTTTATATTTATCTACGAATTCTGTAGAAATAACAGCTCTATCAACTTTATCTGTTTCATATAAATTTACCGCAGTTGAAATTTCTTTTACAATTTGATAGTTTACTTCATCTAACTTCACTTCTTTTTTATCCCAATACTTATCGTTTTTCTTCATTGTAAAGCTAGCTTCATGCTTCCACTCTGATAATGTAAATGGTCCATTATATACCGCTTTATTTGCTTCTAATCCGTATTTATCACCTTGCTCTTTCGCATATTTTTCGTTAATTGGATAGAAGGATGGTAAAATTAATAATTTCGTAAAATACGGTACAGGATGTTCTAGCTCTACGACGAATGTTTTATCATCCTTCGCTTTTACTCCTAATTCATCTAGACCTAGTTGTTTTTTATTTATCTTCTCAGCGTTTTTCACATCGTACGCAATGTATGCATATTGAGAAGCGGTATCTGGATTAATCAATTGCTTCCAAGCGTATACGTAATCATGAGCGGTTACTGGATCTCCGTTAGACCATTTCGCATCACGCAATTGGAATGTATATGTCTTTCCATCTTTACTCACTTCATATTTTTGTACGCCTGCCTCAATTACTTCATCATTTTTCGATAAACGGAATAGTCCTTCCATTACGTTATTTAAAACGTTAAACGAGACTGCATCTGTTACTTTTCCTGAATTTAACGACGGAATTTCACCTATTTCTAGTAACTGCAATACTTTCTTCTCATCTTTCGGCTTTGTTGCAGTTTTTTCTTTTGCGCAGCCAACTAAAAATGAAGAAGCTAATAGAGTACTAACTAATGAGTAACGAACAATTTTTTTCATTTGAAAACCCCCTCTATTTTTAAGGTAAGTAACGACGTGCACCAGCGTATTCTTCTATATATCCTGGTGTATTTAGCGGTATAATCTCTACCGACCTTTCAGCTCTTGGTGAGTGAATCATATTGCCATCACCAATATACATTGCAACGTGATGGACACTACCTTTCCCTTGATCATGTGCAAAGAAGATTAAATCTCCCTTTTGTAAGTTTTCTTTATCAACTGCAATTCCTGCTCTTGATTGCGGTCCAGAATCTCGCGGAATTGTAATGCCGTGCGATTTATAGATCGTATGCGTGAAGCCAGAGCAATCAAATCCAAAACCACTTGTACCAGCCCATATATACGGTAAACCTAAAAACATTTTCCCTGTGTTAATTAAATCATCAGCTGTCGGTTTTGGAATATCAGTTTGAGAACGGTAAACTGTTCCATCATTTTTTCGTAGCCATGCTTTCTGACCATTTGGCAACAATACACGGTATGAAATTGTGTCTTCACTTAATAGCGGCAGTCTTGTATTATAACTGACTTCAAGTGATTTATGTTTTTCAGAAGGATTTATATATAAAATCGCTGTTGGCTTTGTTATTAATACAAAAGGTTCATTTGTTTTATCTGCAAATTCTTGATTATATGTTAATTGCTTTTCAGGCATCCAGCCCGGATAACCTTCTTCATTTCGTGGTGTTGGCTGTCCATGCACTAATACCTTCACCCACTCGCCTTTCTTATCAATAACAGTTACTTCTTGACCGAGTAACGCTTGTGTTTCTAATTTATTTGCATTTGTTAACCATAGTTTCTCGTCAAGTGTCATTGATTTCGTCCATTTCCAAAGATCCACTGGATTTGTTGCACTCGGTGTATCGATTGACCTTAATGAATCAGGTGCTGTCCATAACGTTGCAGCAGATACATCTATAAATGCTTTATTATCCTTCTTTTCTTCAGCATTTGCCGATGTAAACGATGAAAATATAAATAAAGTTGTTAAAAATGCAGTTCCTGCTTTTTTCATATATATCCCCCTTAAAAAAATAGTTTATTAGTCTCTTCTCCTAAGACTTACTATTCACTGTTGATTGAAGGTTTACCTTTGATCCAGAATAAGTCATTCCTTCTGGCTCTTCCATTAACCAAAGCGGTGCATCAAGATCAAAATAATGTATATTAGGATGCGCTGCCGCTAAATGTGCAACAGCGCTAACGGAAAGTGAAGATTCCATCATGCTTCCCACCATACACTTCACACCAGCCGTTTCTGCGATATCTGCAATACGCCATGCTTCACGTATGCCACCACATTTCATTAATTTAATATTAATTAAGTCTGCGTATCTTCCTTGAACGAGCTTTAATGCATCACTTGCTGAAAATATACTTTCATCGGCCATAATTGGCGTTTGCACACGATCTTTGACATACTTTAACCCATCCCAATCTTTCGCGTGTACTGGTTGTTCAATAAATTCTATATTTAAATTACGATTTTCCATCTCTTGAATGATAGAGATCGCTTCTTTTGGACTCCAACCTTGATTCGCATCTAAACGTAATGTCGTATTTCTTGGTACCACATTTCGAATTGCCTCAATACGTTCCAAATCTAAATGCGCCTCTTTACCCACTTTAATCTTTAATGTTTGAAATCCTTTTTCTATATGTTTCTTCGCTTCTTTTGCCATTAATACAGGCTCATCCACACTCACTGTAATATCGGTATAAATTTCTTTCTTCCCGCCTAACAATGCATATAACGGCACATTTTGATATTGGCAATATACATCATATAGAGCGATATCTACCGCTGCTTTCGCACTTGAATTTCCAATACAACTCATTTGAATGCGCTGTAGTAACTGCTGAAACTGAATGATATCTTGACCAATTAAACATGAACGCATCGGTCCTAAAATCGCTTCTTCCATTCCACTGGTGAAATCACCCGTAATAACTGGCGTTGCGGCTGCAGCCCCCTTACCAATCACTCCTTCGTCTGTATGAATATAAACATCTATACTTTCAATTTCTGTTACAGTACGAAGCGCGGTTTTAAACGGTGTATGAAGTTTTATACGTCTACGATTTACTTTTACGTCTGTAATTTTCATTTTGTTCATCCTTTCGTTCTCCAATGAAGTGAAATCTTAATCCACCGGAAATTTATTACCCACAGATTATTAGGTAAACCTATTGAGCATTTACTCTCCTATCTCTCTACTTTGCTTTTGATGTAGGACTTTAATGTGGAATAAAAAAATCCAGCCATAAGAATGATTCTTACGGCTGGATTTTGTCTATGATTGAGTAGACAAAGCAGCAATCTGATTATATTTTTTCTGTGCATCTTTTAGCGCTACAAGTAACGCTTTTTGAGAAGAACCGAAATAACGGTTCTTCACTTCCATTACTAACGCTGGGTCATTTATATTTTTATGTAAAAATAAATATTTAACAAATTGAGATGTTAATGCAATTGTCGCTGAGCAATCTGCATCTACAATTTCCCCTGTATCCTTAACAAGAACAAATGCTACGAAATAGCTTTTAAACTTTTCAGTAATGGGATTATTTTGAGGTGCTTTCGCATCCCCTACGACATAAATTGTATTTGAAGCGTACACAGCTACCTTCCTTTCTTATACGAGGATAACGGGTTTCTTAATAGTCGTATGAGCGATGAACTCAACGTTGATTAAAAAATGTATCCGCTTATCTTGTATTATAATACAATTAACAGAATTTTAACAATATTTATTTCGGTGTATATTCCATAATTGTGAAAATATCTCAAACTCTTCATTTTTACAATATGTGATTGTTCCTTGTACCATGACATTTAAACATGAAAAAACAGTTAGCTATGGCTAACTGTTTTTTCATTACTTTGGCATCACAAATATAGTTTCATTTGACTTAGAAAATTGATACTCTTTTCTCGCAAACTTCAAAATTTCTTCTTCATCGTCTGTTAAATTTTCTATGTTAGTCTTTAAAGAACCTTTATCTTTCTTTAAAGATACTAATTGTTTCTTTTGATCCGTAATCGTATCTTTCTTTTTATCAATTACTTCTTGTTGTTTCGTTAAAATATATTGAACGTACAGAGTAGTTGCCGCAATAAAAAGGACCATTAAAATAAGACGCCTTAACTTCTTTTTATTTATCTTACGCTTGTCACTAGGTTGTGATGATTGTTCTGGTATATTAGGAACATTTACTCGTTTGAGTTTCCTCATTCAAATCCCCCTAACCCATATTTTTCACTACCATCGGCACGTTTTCTTACTAAACTAAATTCTATTCTTATAAAATAAACTCCTTCACAAAAATATCCCATAAATTAACCAATTAAAGATAGCATTCGACGACATTTCTACATTTACACCGTTTTTTTTTATACATGCTGCTATAAAATAGTAGTTTCTGTAATTCTTTTTCTACTATTGTAGAAGAGTTTTTTTACACACAAAATTCCTTCCCCACATATCCATGTTATAACATGCTTACAAGGAGGGGAAATATGCATTACCGCACATTAGGTAAAACTGGAATAACTGTTTCTGAAATAGGTTTTGGGGCATGGGCAATCGGTGGTGATGAATGGGGACCTGTTAACGATAAACAATCTATAACTGCTATAAAAAAAGCAATTGAGTGTGGTGTGAATTTTATTGATACTGCGGATGTGTATGGTTTAGGACATAGTGAAAAGTTGGTAGCTACCGCGATTAAAGGACATCGTAATAATATTATCCTATCAACGAAAGGTGGTTTAATCGGACACCACTACGATCCTAATGGAGTTCCTGTATATGATACTCCCGAAAAAATCATCGCCGTATTCGAAACAAGTTTACAACGTCTTCAAACAGATTATATTGATCTTTATTTTTGTCATATTTGGTGGCATAATCGTAGAGAAACAGAAGCATTTCTACGTGCATTTGACATATTAAAACGTGATGGCAAAGTAAGAGCAGTCGGTGTTTCGACTCATGATTTACAATACATTCATCATTTCAATAAAAACAACGAAATTGATATCGTACAACTTGATTACAATATATTAAATCGAAAACCAGAAAAAGATATATTACCATTCTTACAAGAGAAAAATCTAGGAGCTATTATTCGTGGTCCATTAAAAATGGGCATTTTAACTGGAAAATTCACAAATAAAACAATTTTTCCAGATGGAGATTTACGCAAAGAATGGCCAAATGAAACTTGGTTTCAAGAAGACTTACAAACCGTAGAAAAACTTAGGTTGCTCTCAAATAAAAATCAGACCCTCGGGCAACTTGCACTTCGCTATGTACTCTCTCATCCGGCAGTAAGTGTTGTAATTCCTGGTGCGAAGTCAGGAACGCAAGCACAAGAAAATGCAAATGCATCTGTTCGCCCTATTTTGAGTGATGAAGAGCTTAACTATATTCATTCAATATAAAAAGCCCAATCCGGGCTTTTTAATTTGGCAAACTAATATCATACTCCATTCGCTTCGCTGTGTCCTCCGCAACATGCACACCTAACAAGTTTTTCACAATATGAAATGCCATATTAATTCCAGCTGAAATTCCGGCAGATGTTATAATATGTCCTTCATCTACAAACTTTACATTTTCTATAACTTCAACATTTTGAAACTCATTTTTAAACTTTTCAATACTAGCCCAATGTGTTGTTGCTTTTAAACCTGCCAATAAACCTGCTTTCGCCAGTAATAGCGCTCCTGTACAAACTGACGTCATCAGCTTTACTTCTTTCATTTGCTGGCCAATCCATTTTATTACTATTTCATTTTTTATTTCATATTCTCTAGCACCTAGCCCACCCGGAATTATTAAAATATCCACTGGTGGTAAATTTTCAATACTATAATCTGGCTGTACCTTCAATCCGTTCCTTGCTGTAATCATTTCCCCATTCTCGCTAACGGTATAAACAGTAAATGGTTTTTCTTCATTCACCTCAGTTACAGAAAAAACTTCAAATGGCCCTGCAAAGTCTAACACTTCTACTTCATTAAATAAAAATATACCAACACTCCATTTATTCATCATAAGTTCACTTCCTGTTTCAAATGATGTAATAGATGATCATATCCTTTTTCTAATGCAATATCATACGCTGTTTTCCCATCATATTTCTTTATCATCTTATTAGCTCCATTTTTAAGGAGTAACATAATTATTTCTTCATTTCCTAATAATGCCGCTTCGTGAAGTCCTGTCCAGCCACCACTTTGCATAATATTTACATCTGATCCTTTTTCAATTAAGAAAGCAACAAGTTCACTTTGCTTGTTCGCAATTGCTGCTTGCAAAGGCGTATTTTCATTTTCGTTTTTCGCTCTACTATGTATATCTGCACCGCTTTCTAAAAGAAAACTCGCTATTTCTTTCTGTCCAAAATAAGCTGCTAAATGAAGTGGTGTCCATCCATCTTCACTACATTCGTTAACAATACTTGGACTCGCCTTTATAAACTCCACTACTTTTTCCTTATGACCACTTAAAACAGCTTGTGCTATTGATTGTAAATGCTCCATAATGATCTCCTATCCTTCAAAATATTTAAGCATCCCCTTCTACATGTTCTATTAATTATTACATTTTCCTTTTAAAACTTAAGTTTACATAATAATATTATAAATTACTTTTGTACTAAATGTTGAATAGCAATAATGTTAAAAATAATACCTTTAAACAATAAAGACTATGATTTCATTAGAGTTACTGAAAAAAGCAATTAAAAAAACTATACACATAGTTTTCATCATATTTGTTCAGTTGCATGAACTAAAACAGGTAATATTTATTCTGCTATTCATACTTTCAACATATCAAATAATATTATTCCAATAAAAAAACAATCCATTTTAAAAATGGATTGTTTTTTTATTTCTGTTTTATGCGGTTTATTTTATTTTAGTATTTTCAATGACGAAATAATTACACTTACAAAAATGAAATACTACTATCTTAGCCCCTCTTATAGTAAGTTTTTCGTTTGAAAACCCAAAACACATTTTCGCCTTACGATTAAAAAACATATGTAAAAATCTCTAAAACAGCTGCCTTATCATACTAATCTATAGCAATTCTGTCTTCTTCCCTTACCTGTTTCCTTTAACACATACGATTTTAAAACAAGCGCCGTTAATGAATCTGTTAATGTTTTATATGATAAATTTGATAATGCCAATAGATCGTTCGTATATAACATTCTATGCTTCTCTAATAATAATAGTACTAATCGTTCAGACGGTTTTAATGCCTCATCACTTTCTAGTATAAAGTCTATATTTTTCATTTCTCTAATTACTACTCCTTATATAAAAAAATACTTTAGGTGCTAATTTAATATAAAAATAATACATAACAAAATTTGAAATATATTAAAATAACATTGTTTTAAAACACTATTATACTATAACATATAAAAAGCATTTCCCGAAATAGGAAATGCTTTTTATATTAGTTATATAATTCTTCAAAAACTACATTTAAAAACCGTTAGTCATTCTCTAAATATGAATGACTAACCGTCTTCCAGCTTCTTCTCAATTAACATGTTTTACCTTAAATATTTCTTGCAATATGTGGCTTACTGTAATGACTTGTTCCACCGCCACCTACTACTACTTTACCACCTTTTTCGAAAATTAATAATTTACTTGAACCATCTGCAAGAAGTACTATTACTTCAGCATTATTACTTGTTGCTATATAAATTACATAACCACTCTTTGATATACAAGTTTCCCAATTCGAATCAAATTCTGATCTTACTACACGATTTGAATACACTTGATTTTCAATTCTACCTTGTTCTTCGTTTTCCAAATTTATTCTCCCCTCTTCCCTGAATAGTTATATATATTAAAATAGCAGTCCTGTTTAAAATAGTGACTGATTTTAACATAAATAGTATATGTAGTTAGTAGGAGAATGCTTGGACAATGGAAACAAGACAGTCGATTTTGTATTGACTGCCTTGTTTCCATAGATAGTTCTCTATTTTTCGTTTCGCAGAGCTTCAAAAGTAATCATTTGATTTGCATTTGACGGTTCTTTTTCATAAACATATTCAGCAGAGCAAGTAATGTTAGAGAAACCTATACTTTCTAAAAGGAGTTTAAACTCTACTATTCCATACCAGCGCAGCGCAAAACGTTGTAACTCTGTTTGTACTAGCTGTCCTTTACTCCACTTTTCATATTTCAAATATGATACAGTAACTTGGTTCAGCCAATCTATTTCAATTGATTTATTTTCTAATGTGATTCCGTCTCCACTCGGCAAAGAAAAAGTCGATGTATGAATTTCCCCAGTCTTCCAGTCATTCGGAAGCATAATATCTACGATTAATCGTCCGCCTGGATTAAGATGTTCATAAAAACATTTCAATGCGTTTATAGAATCCACACGATTTTCAATTAAACAAAAAGATCCAGTAGGAATGATAATTGCCTCATATTTATGCGGAAGTGAAAATTGTTGCAAGCTTCCTTCATATAAATTAGGATGTAAGCCTCTCTCTTTACACCGCTTACGGCAAGAATCAAGCATTTCAGGTGAATAATCTATCCCATCCACTTTAAAACCAGCCTCTAGAAGCGGAATGATGACACGCCCTGAACCTACTGCAGCTTCGAGAATTCTACCTCTACAATCTTTTAAACGTTCTTTGTAATACTCAATATCACCATTTAAAGAATAACCGACTGGTTTTGTGTAATCATACAGTTCCGTACAAAGTGTACTATAAAAACTAAACATTTATTTTCTCCTCCGTTTTTACGTACGGAAGATTCCAATTCAACTAATCTTCTCGTACCTCTAGTTTTAATGAGATTTCGAAAGAGCTTACTGTCATATTATATCACTCACTTTCCATAGAATATAATGATATTGTATTACATAACCTTCCAATTTGAAATATAAAATTAAAAATTCAGACTATAAAACAAAAAGCTTACTTTAGTAAGCTCTTTGGAAAAAATATTTATTTCACAATCGGCAATGTCACTTCACTTAATTTCACTGTAAGTTTCGTGCCCGCTTTCGGTCTAATTGTATAATCATAGTCGCTAGCAATTAAAACGACCCCTATTTGATGTCCAGCTTTAAAGACATAATCATCTGGCTGCATGTCCCATATAAATGTATAATCTTTGCCCGGTTGAATCGCTGTTGAATCTTCTATATTATTCAAGTTTTGTGGATCCATCCAGCCCCTCGTTACGATTTCCGGCTTCGTTCCTCCATAGTCAACAAGTAATGCTGTTAAATTTGATACAGATCGATCAATATTTCCTGTAATTGAAATCTTTGGTGTACCACTTATGCGTGTATCTTTTTGAAGTACAGGCATTGTATATACTAATCGATTGGCTACTTCTAATTCTGGGTTTGCTACTAATTGATTTGATTTCATTTGTGCATCATCTAAGAATGAGAAAACTTTATTAGCCGATCCCATACTTAGTGGGAAATTGACTGATTTATTACTTAAATACATACGGATTTTTGAAGGTACAGCCGCTGGATCTGGCCAATTTTTTATCTTTTGCCACGATTTATTTTCTCTTTGCACATCAACCATTGGTTCATCCATAATTCCATTTTCAATTCCGTACAACCAATAATCTAACCATTTATTTTGTGTTTGCTGCCAGTTATTACTTGATGTCCCACCATGACCACCTTGGTGTAGCCACATTTTACGAGGAACATTATTTTCTCCGAGTGCATCCCACCATTGCGCGAACTGCTTCGTCTTAACATTCCAATCATTTAAACCATGAACAACAAATACGCTTGCTTTTACATTTTTAGCATCTTTTACATAATTGCGTTTATCCCAAAAATCATTATAATTACCTGTTTTTCGGTCTTGTCCAGCCGTTAACTCTTTTATAACTTGTCCGCAAACTTCAGGATTTTCCCTTGTCAGTACTGCTTCTGCCATATTATCTGTATCTTCTCCTTGATATCCGCCTGGCGCAATTACTGCACCATTTGCACGATAATAATCATACCAACTACTAATTGCTGCGATTGGAATAATTGTTTTTAAACCTTCAACTCCAGTAGTCGCAACAGCATTTGGTAGTGTACCATTATAAGAAACTCCAGTCATACCTACATTTCCTGTAGACCAATTTGCCTGAACTTCCTCACCCTGTTCTGTAAATGCTTTCGCGCGACCGTTTACCCAATCAATAACAGACTTTGTACCGAGTATTTCTTGTTCATCTCCAGTTGTAGGGCATCCATCTGATTTTCCAGTACCGATACTTTCGCCTAGAATAACTGCATAACCTCTTGGCACGTAATAGTTCCCATACGAACCAAGATTAACCGCTCCATACGGTTTTCCTTCATACGCATACAATTCTTCATCTACATTATATACAGGAACATCTTTTAATCCAGATCGATATGGACTCATTTCATAAATAACAGGAACCTTCACATTCGAATCTGTCTTTGGACGCATAACTTTTATCGATACTCTGTCTTTCTTACCGTCGCGATCACTATCAACTTCTGTCTCTACATATAAATTTTCGATAATAGCTTCATCGAGAGAATAAATCGGCTTTGTCATCCCGTTTTCTAATTCAATTTTCGTATTTTTAGTCTCTTCTTTCTTCTCTGCATGCACATCCATAGTAAAGCTAGGTATAATTGTTGCAGATAGCATTGCTGACAGTGTAATTGCCATTTTCTTTTTACTCAAAATGTTCCCTCCCCTTATTCGTTCTCTTTTACTATATAACAAAATAACTGAAAATTCAGTTTTATTTTGTTATAATAGTTGAGAAACTCAAAGATTTCTTGTTAAATAAAATTTAATGCAGGTGTGAAAGTATTTTCCCACTCCCAGCTTCTATATAAAGTGAGCCCTCACCAATCGGGCGTTTACGGGCAGCGGGGCCCCCACCTAATTTCTTTGCTTCCGCTGAATTTTGAGTTTTGGGGTCTTACTGCCCGGCAAATAGCCGGAAAAATAGAGAAAAAGACAACCGATATTTCTATCGATTGTCTTACATTCCATTTATTATTTTTCTAACTCTTTAAAGGTATCTTTCAAGTCTTTATCAGATACTTTTATATCTGCATTTTTAAGCAGATCTCTAGTAACTTGTTGATGGAATTGAGGATCTTGTATACGTTGCTGTTCTAATTCTTTACGAATATTCTCTTTCTCTTCCTCATACGGTTTAAGCTCTTTTTTATCCGTTAACTTAATAATATGATATCCGAAAGAAGATTTAACAGGTTCACTCAATTGACCAACTTCTAACTTATATGCAGCATCCTCAAATTCTTTCACCATCATACCTGGTCCAAATTCAGATAGTTCTCCACCTTTTTCTTTAGAACCTGGATCCTCTGAATATTGTTTAGCCAATGCCGCGAAATCTTCGCCACTATTTAATTTTTCTTTAATTTCTTTTGCTGTCTTTTCATCTTTCACTAAAATATGGCTAACTTGAAGCTTTGGCTTATAGTGATCTTTAATATCTTTTTCCGTTACGGTTGCTTTAATAGCTTTTTCAAAAGCGAAAGTAAGCTTTAATTTCTCTTTCAACTGATCTTCATTTTTCACACCATTAGATTCCATATATGTATTAAAATTATCGCCCATCTTGTCTTTTAATTCTTTCAGTTGTTTCGTTACCTCTTCATCCGTAACTTTATATTTATCATTTAATACTTTCTCTACTACCATTTCAGATAAATTCTGTTTACCATAGTTTTCTTTTAATTTTTTGTTAAAATCACTTTCTGAAATGCTTCCTGATTTTGTAGTTACAATATTATCTGATGAACCACATGCAGATAAAGATAACGTCATCCCCATTAAAATGCTACCAATTACTAATTTCTTTCTTTTCAAATCCGAATACCTCACTTCATTAAATTCAAATGTAACTATGTAAATATAACGTTTCCCTGTGAACTTCACGTGAATTTAATGAAAGTAGAACATTTGCTAATTCTCCATTTAATACATCAATTTCGAAAATTTTGGTGATTCATCCTGTATCGCTAACCTCTAAAGCTGCAAAAAGGACTAAATTTTCATTAGTCCTTTTTCACATTTATATAAAATTGAATTTCTCCATTTATAGAGGAAACTCCATATTCAAAACCATGTCTTTCTAAAATACTTTTCACTATCGCTAGTCCTAATCCTGTACCTGATTTTTCTTTACTACGAGAAGATTCTAGTACGTAAAAAGGCTCCCAAATTTTCTCGATATCTTTAATTTTATCCGTATGAATGCCATTTTTTATTTGAAAATATATACTTTTATTTCTATCTTCTAAAGTAATTATTATGCTTTGATTTGCTGTATATTTTATTGCATTAGAAATTAAATTTTGAAATACCATTCTCATTTTATTTAAATCTGCATAAACGATTGTATCACCCGTATTACAGTTTACTTGTAAGTCAATTGCTTTCGAATCCAGGTCAATCTGATGCTTATCTAATATACTCTGGACCAGTGGTTCAATGGGGAATTCTTCTTTTTGTAAAATATCTCTTTCTAGTTTAGAAAATCGTAATAGTTCTTCAATTAAGTTTGATATTTGATCTGTTTGTTTAATAATTGTATCTACATAAGTCCCATCATCTAATCCATCTTTAATCCCCATAGAGTATGCTTTTACTAATGCGATCGGTGTCTTTAATTCATGCGTTACATCACCCATAAATCGTTTTAAATGTTCATTACGATCAGTTAAGTCTTGATGTGCTTCATGTAGTTTTTCACTCATGATATTAATACTATTGGCCAACTCTCCTATTTCATCATTCGTTTTCACTTTCGTTCTTTTAAACTGCAAATGTGAAATATCCTGAGCCACATCACTTAGCTCCTTCAGTGGCGTCGTTATTATTTTTGAAAGTATCCACACAAGTAAAATAATAAGAAGGAGCGAGAAACATACGATGTATAAGTAAAATGTATTTAACGTATTTATAATTTCATTTGAATTCGCAATGGAAGTCCCAATTAAAATTATCGTATCATCTTTCGCAATATATTTAGCAAAAAAACTCGCTTTTACCTTTCCTTGATCGTACAGTTTATTCGATTGCCCTTCCGTCTTCACTTTCATAACTTCGTCTTTCGTAATCCAAAGCTTATTTAAAGTTACTTTCTTTTTCGTAAGTTGCATGCGTAACGCTTCGTTCATAGCATCTTCTGACTGATTAATTGGGGTATACGCAATTGTAACGTTATTTTCACTTTCAATTGTATGAATAACATCCTCTATATTTTCCACTGTTGTATTTTGTATTTGTGTTGTAAATTTATTTAAGTTTTCACGTGTTTTATAAATAGTATAGTTCGGTAAGAGATTGTTAATGAATAATAATGAAATCATAAAGATGAGAATAACAGTTGCAGAAATACTTAAAAATAACTTTTTCCCAAGTTTATTCACTTTGTTCCTCCAAACTATAGCCCAACCCGCGATGCGTCTTAATAATATTTTCTCCAATTTTTTTACGCAGCCTTCTTACATGTGTATCAACCGTTCTCTCTTCTCCAAAATAGTCAAATCCCCATACAATATCTAGCAATTTTTTACGAGTTAAAATCGTTCCTTTATGATTTAAAAAGCATTTTATTAATTCGAGCTCTGTTTTTGTAATTTCTAACTCTATATCATTTTTATATACTTTATTTTTGGCGAAATTTATCTTTACATCTTGTACTTGAATAATATCATCATGCTGAATAAGTTTTTTCGCTCGCGTAATTAGTACTCCTGGATGAAATGGTTTTTTCACGTACTCATCTGCCCCGCTTTGAAGCGCAGCTAATTCATCTTCGCTTTCACTTTTCGCCGTAAGCATTAATACTTTTACGCTTGAATTCTTTTTTATTTCCTGACAGACAGTAATACCACTATGTTTTGGCATCATCCAATCCAAAATAGCTAAATCAATTTTTTCATCATAAAATATTTGAAGTGCTTCCTCTCCGTCTTTTGCTAATAAAACTTCGAAGCCTTCTTTTTCAAAATAAGCTTTTAAAATTCTTAACATATCTTGTTCGTCATCTGCAATTAAAACTTTCATATTTTTTCCTCCATTGCTTTTAAACAAAAACCAATTGTATCATACAACATCTTTGTTACATGAATGTGACAGAAAAATATTTAAAGCTTTTGAGGGGATAGTAATGGTGAGGTGTTGTATTATGATAAAAAAAATCGGGGTCATTTCTCTTCTTTTATTTCTATTATCAACAAATGCATTAGCAAATACAAATCAACAAATTGAAGTGTTTGATTGTCAAAAAGAAATGGTCATTCAAAAACAATCTTTAGATCCAATAGTCCAAAAAGAAGCAGTTCAATACGCTAAAGCAATTACTGGTCCATTTAAAAACTTAAATGTCGTTCCAAAAGATGGCTATATGATAAAAATCCCATTATCTAAGCCGGTTTCTATTACTAATCAATGGTTACACACTACAATAGACGAAGTACTTATACTGCTCCCACTAAATGAAAAGCCTTATATTATGCTTTATGATGATGAAAATAATCCGCATTTTTATTATGTAAAAGGTAAACCAGGATTATTATTGAAACAAATGAACGTTAAAACGTAATTGACTGAAAAGGAGTCACCTTATAAGCTGAATTTTAAAAGCTAAGGTGCTCTTTTTTATAATAACAATTTAGTAAATGAAATTATAAAAGTTGTTTTTTAATATAAGGATCGCAACTTCATATATCAGCGATTTTTAAGATATATCGATTTACCAACTAAAATACCTGTCCGTCTATTCTTTTGGTAGCCACCTCGATAATACTTTGTAGTGACTAGATCCCTTATATAATCCCTCTTTTACAAATCCATTTGCAGTATAAAACGCATCTCCTTGCTTCGTGTCCGCATGTAATACAATCACTTCAAAATACTTTTCCGCATGACATAATAGTTGGTTTAATAATAAGTTCCCTAACCCTATACGCCGAAAATCCTTTGAAATATAAAATCTCCTTAACCGCCCAATCTTATTGTCTTTTGTGTACGGATCCTCATTTAAACCTCCAACTCCAATTAACATATCACCTCGGAAAACACCATATAAACATTCTCCAGTTTTATTGAATACATTTATTTTGTTTTTATATTCATTTATTATCCTTATAAGGAAATTAAAACCTTCTTCTTCACTCTCTTGAACGAGATGACTGAATTCATATTCCATTAAATTTTCTATTTGTTGAATATGTATATCTTTCAAGTCCATTCCCCCTAAGTACGAAAATATATAAAAATGCTCGAGAATCATTTATTCTGAGCATTTTTATGGTTGTTACTTTATTTAATTCATAGTGTGCGTATTCTTCACTTCAGATAATATCCCCTTCAACCCCATTAAGTCATCTATTACTATATCAGCCTGAGCAAGTTCATCTTCTTGCGCAAAATCAAAACTGCACCCAATTGCCAGTAAACCGTTGTCTTTCGCTGCATTTATATCAGATAGCCGGTCACCAACTACGGCTGCCTCTTTTATATCATATTTGTTCATAATACTTTTAACTAAGTCACCTTTATTTAGCGATTGTATTTGTTCAATACTAAACGTTTCAGTCACCCACTTGTCTAAAGCATAATAAGTTACGATTGCTCGTAAATATTCTTTCAAACCATTACTAGCAATGTAAATGGAACAATTATTTTCTTTTATATATGTAAATATTTCTTTTACATTTGGATATAAAGCGCCTTTTCCGCTTTTTATGTTTTCAATAAGTCTATCTAAAAAATATGCATCTGTTTGTTCTCTTATTTCAATAGAATGGTCTGGTAATAAAGCTTCCCAAACTTTCGGTAACGGCACACCCATAATTTCTCTATATTTATCAATTGGTGTTACTGTATCCCATAATTGTAATGATCTTAAGTGATCAAAAGTATCATCTAATGATAATTCTAAAATTTTATCTGTTTGAAATAACGTACCATCCATATCAAAAATTAATGCTTGTAACATTCCTATCTCTCCTTTTGGACTATGGTTTTACCAGATATATTTTTAAGCATCTCAATAATAATTTCTGAGCAATAATTCGCGGCAGTTTTCGCGAAGTCATCATAAGAAATTTGAGCTTCATCATCTGCGCTGTCAGAAATACATCTTATAATGAGAAACGGTATATCATTTATATAGGCAACATGTCCAATTGCTGCCCCTTCCATTTCTGTACAATGAGGTGCGTATTCTTCTATTAATTTCGCCTTTAACTTTGAATCTTCAACAAAACATTCACCGCTGACAATTCTTCCTTCATGAACTGCAATCTGTAAACTACTACTAATACAAGCTTTACGTGCTAACTTTACCAATTCCTTACTTGCAATAAATTCCTCTTGGAACGGAAATAAGTTTTTCATTTGAGTTTTACTTACATCATGATGAGTAACATTCGTTGAAATAACTATATCGCCGACTTTTACATCTGAATGTAATCCGCCAGCAACGCCCGTATTAATGATAGAGTCTACATCAAATTTATGAATTAATGTTTGCGCGCATGCAGCTGCATTTACTTTCCCTACACCAGAACGTGTAATAATTACTTCTATTCCCATGAATTCTCCAATATAAAAAGGCATTCCCGCTATTGTCTGTTCCTCTTGTATAACTAGTTTTTCTAAAAGTAAATCTATTTCAATTTGCATTGCTCCAATAATGCCGATTCTGTTCATGTATGTAGTCTCCTCTTTATTTATAAGTCGGCCAATATATTATGTAATACACCATAATTTTCAGCTATCCAATTCATTTCATCTGCAAAGCGTGAAGGTGGTACACTATGCCGATCCATATTGGCATGGATCCACCAAGTACTCTCCATGTACCAAAGCATTTGAATTGCCCGAACAATATTCCCTACTGGAAAGTCTACTTCATTTCGGTACCCTTCTAAAAATGATGCAACAAGACTCTTATTTAATACTCCGTCACTTAATGCGCACGATATAACTACACGACCAATATCTAACTCTACATAATCGTAATCCATGCGATCAAAATCAAGAATCGCTGATACTTTATCATTATGAAACAAGAAATTATCTACCCATAAATCACGGTGCACCCATCCCCGTTGGCTATTATGAAATTGTTCTGTATTTACCAATTGTGTTGCTTCTTGCTGTAATTTTATATAAGGGAGAATGTGCTCTTTTCCTAGCTTCTCTACTTCTCTCATTTTTTCTTCCCAATGTTTCAATCTCGCCTCTTTAGTAGGTGGAACAAATTTAGGATTTTCTCCTTTTATTAAAGAGCCATCATTTAACAAGTTATGCATATAACCTATCGTCTGACCAAGAGAGTGAATTTCCTTTTGATTCACTTTTCCTGGTGAAACTAAGCTACCTTCCTTATGTTCTAATACTATAAATCTTTCATCACTTTTTGATATATGCATTACATTATTTTTATAAATTAATACCCTTGGACAACTTACACCATTATTATGTAATCTTTGCTGTTGTTGTAATGCTTGTATTAAAAGGTCTGAGTTATACATTTTGTACCGTTCTTGATTATATTGCTTTAATACAAAATCCCCTGCATCCGTTTCGAGTTTCCACTTCAAATTTAGCCAACCACGGTGAATAGGTATTGCATTTCGAATTTTAAATTCAAATAAAGTTTCACATTCTACTTTCAGCTCTTGAAAAATCATTGTAGCTTTTTCATTAGATAACGGCTCTATCATCTTACTTATCCTTTCTTAGCTTGGCATTCCTTTCACACTCTCTAACATAACCGACAATAAAAATTTCGGAAGTACAAGTTGCCTCTTCAATCTTTTCGGCTGTGAGAGTAACCTATACAGCCATTCAGTTCCAGTATCCCTCATCATTTTCGGTGCTCTTTTTACAGTACCAGATATTATATCAATCATGCCTCCGATACCAATAGATAGCGGAACGTTTAATGTTTGTATGTTTTCATAGATGAACTCTTCTTGTTTTGGTGAACCTAGTCCTACGAGTAGTAAATGCGGCTTGAATTGCTTAATTTTTATTTTTATTTTTTCTATTTCTTCACCATTTACAAATCCATGCTGTCCTTTAAACTGTGCTCCTGGGAACTGCTCATTTAATTTTTCTAATGCCTTTTTATTACTTTCTGGAGCGGCTCCAAAAAGAAAGACACGATATTCATTGTCGTTACAATATTTTATTAAATCACGAGTTAAATCCGCCCCAGTAACACGTTCTTTCAAAGTTCCTTTTAATATTTTCGAGCCAATTATGACACCAATCCCGTCCGCTGTTATTAAATCCGCAGATAGTAACATCTTTTTAAAGCGCTTTGCTTTTTCCGTATTTTCCCTTGCAGACATAACAATTTCAGGATTTGCAGTTACTACAAACCTTGGTTTCTCTTGCTGCTCATGTAGCCAACCTTTTAATAAACTTATAGCTTTTGCATATTCTAAAGTTGAAAAAGGTATACCTTTTATAAACTGTTGATCCACTATACTCTCCCCTTACATAAGCTGCAAATATTCATCAATGTCTTTAGAAATTTGAATAAAAGCCTTATTCCAAAATTCATAATTCCTTATATCTATTTCAAAATATTTTTTCATAAGCTCCTCTACTGGAGCCTTTCCTGTTTCTCGTAAAAACTCTTTATATTTCGGATGAAAAGTACCTTTACTTTCTTGAGCTATTTCTAATAAACTAAAACTTACTAAATATCCAAATGTGTATGGATAATTGTAAAAAGGAACATCTGCTATATAAAATTGAATATATTTCATCCATACAAACGGCTGGTATTCACTTAAAGCATTTCCATATGCTTCTTTTTGTGCCATTATAGATAATTTCTCAATTTCATCAGCACTTAATGGACCCTCTTTACATTTTTCATAAAATGTTCTTTCAAACTGATACGATGCTCGTATTGCCATTACATAATTAAAACTATTTCTTATTTTCCAGCTAAGCAATGCCTTTTTCATATCTTTACTATCCGTTGTTTCAATTAGATAATTTAAGAGTACCGTTTCAAAGAAAATAGATGCTGATTCAGCCGTACTCATCGGCAAATAATCATCTAAAAAAGATGTAGATTGTTCAAAACTCATATTATAAAAATGCCAAGCATGTCCTAATTCATGAGCGAGCACTCTTACACTATCTATACTCCCATCATAACGCATGGAGATTCTCGATTCTTTCTCACTGAAAAATGGAGCACAAAACCCACCTGATGGTTTATTCTCTCTCGGTTCAGCATCTATCCATCCACTTTCTATCGCATTACGTGCAAATTCTGCTAATTCTTCATCAATATTCTTACATGCATCATAAACGTTTTGTACTGCTACTGAAAAAGGAATAGTAACCTCATTACTTTCCTTTACTGTCATAAGTTCATGCCATGTAATCGAAGCCTTCCCTTTCTTATACATGTTTAAAGCACTTACTAATTTATCAAGATTTTCTTCTGTCACATTCCACATTTGTAATAATACAGTTTCTGAAATGCCATTCGCATGAAAAGATTGTGTTAAAATCTCTCTATCTTCTATTTCATTACTCTTTATATTACGCAATCTCCCTATTTGATTTAATACAGTAGCAAAGATTTCTTTTTCCTTATGTAAAGTACTTGTAAGTAACTCGAATACTTCTAATCTTTCCTTTTCATTATCACTATTCATTGCAATAGTATTTGCTTGTCCAAAGGATAATAGTTTATTATTGTGCTCTATTTCTATCCTATCCCGTAATTGTATGTACATATTTTCCCACGCATTAAGCCCATCTTTTATTAACTTAGTATTATCTGAAGTTTCCACTTCATTATGTTTTATTACTTGCTGTACTTCACTTTTTAGTTCCTTCACTTTCACAGTCAATTTAGTAAGGTCAGATGAAACACTTTCTTCAACCGATTGACAGTACAAATAGTATTCTGCTTTTTCAATAGCTTGTATAAGCTTTGAAAGAATCTCTACATCTTTTGTTACAAAATATTGCTCTTTCAACTCCAAAATCGGAAATAGAATATCCTCATTCAAATACAGTCGATTTAAATCCCATCTAGCAATTTCTTGCATTTTTATAGCCGCCTCCTATTTTTACAAATAGTTACAGATATTTCTCCCTACACAATTATATATGAAATAACAAAATTTCGATATCATTAAATATTCAGATTCCTATAAATACATTCTTATTTATACTCTTTTCTTCTACCATTAAGTATCATTCCACATATAAAAAATACTCCCTCTACAAGATTGCATTTGATATAGGAAAACTTCAAAGATTTTATCTTCATCAATACCATAACGACCGATTATCACAGATTAAAAAATAAAAAAGGATTGATCAAAAGATCAATCCTTTACTCTACTTCATTTAAGAAAAATAACGTTATAACGCCAGGTCCTGTATGTGCTCCGATTGCTGCACCAATTGTATTTACGATAAATACTTCACAGCCAAATCTTTCCGTAATTAATGCTTTTAATGCTTCAGCTGTTTCTAAATCGTCACCGTGAGTCATACCGATTGTTTGACCTTTAAGGTCTTTACCACGCTCTTCCATAATATCAACAATACGGCTTAATACTTTCTTTTTCCCTCGTACCTTTTCAAGTGGTACAAGTTTTCCTTCTTCCACGTTTAAGATTGGCTTAATGTTTAGTAAACCACCGATAAAACCAGCTACTTTACTTAAACGTCCACCTCTAACAAGGTACTGTAAGTCAGCTACAGTGAAGATGTGCTCCATATGGTTCATTAGAAAATCGACACGGTTTAAAATATCTTCTTTTGATGCGCCGTCTTTTGCCATTTTAGCAGCTTCTAAAACGACAAGACCTTGACCAAGCGAAGCACATTTCGTATCAATAATTTCTAAATCTAAATCTGCATATGTTTCTTTTACTTCCTCTTTAATGACAACTGATGATTGATATGTACCAGACAGTTCAGATGAAAAAGCTAAATATATACAAGGATTACCTTCTTTTGCATAAGAAACAAATTTTTCTTGGAAAGTTTCAAGTGAAGGCAATGACGTTCTATAAACAGCGCCTTCTCTCATTTTTTGCAATAATGTAACTGACTCTAATGTTACTCCATCTAAATACTCTGTTTCTGCTTCATCATATACACGGAGTGGAATTAAATCAATATCATATGCTTGCAGCAATTCTACTGGTAAATCCGCCGCACTATCCGTAATGATTTTAACACCCATTTTTAAACCTCTATTCTGTTATAAATATAAAATAATAAAATAAAAATAGTACTTTTAAATTATATACGTAAAACTTAAATGAAGAAAGGAAAACACTTTATATTGTATGCACTATTCTTCAAAACTTGAACTATTAATGAAAATTATGCGATTCCAACTACTTTTTTCCTAAAATTATTTTCTATATAATGAAAATAGCGCAAGTTGGCCAAAGGAGGATGCACATGAGTATTCAACTAGCTACATCTAATGATTTAGAATGGATTAATAATCAATATGAATCGATAGGATTTGTACGAAGTGATTTAAAGAGAGATAAAGTTGCAATTATTACATATAACAATGAGTATGCAGGTGTTGGACGATTAGTCCAAATAGATACAGATACTTTAGAAATGGGTGGAATTTTTATTCTGCCTCAATTTAGAGGGCTACAATTAGCTGGTGAGCTTGTTTCATTTTTAGTAGAAACTGCGAGAAAATCACAAATACAAGATGTATATTGTCTTCCTTTTGAGGAATTAGAAAACTTTTATAAGAAATATGGCTATACTGAAGTCGATACTACGAAAGAAGCAGTCCATCCAATTATTCTAAAAAAATATAATTGGTGTTTGGAGAACTACGAAAAACACGTTCTACTATTTAAATTGTAAATGTAATAAAGCGAAACTTTAATCAGTGGGGGTTTTACTGCCCGTTAATGCGGGATAACAAAGTATATTCTCAATCGTTTTTCTATCAGTACTCCTAATTGGAACCTAAGGATTAATTAAAGATATTTTATCTCTCCTTTTATAAATGGCTGATTAAAACTTAATGTTCCGTCAATACTATAGGTAACATGATTGTATTTCTCCATTCTCCCTTGGAGAGGAGCAGTAAGCTTTTGCTAGCTGCTCTTTTATTTTTTCAAAAAGTCACATAAATATCTTTAATTCCGAACATTCAAAAGATGAAATGTGTTAAAATTGTTATGAAGATATTTACCAACTAATAAATGCGCCCTAGACTTACGTACTAGGGCGCATTTATTTTTTAGTATGTAATTCCTTCACTCATCTATTATCCACAAAATAAGTATCATACGCTTTATCAAAAACATATCCTAACTTTTCTGCTAGGTTAGCAGATGTAGTATTCGCTGCGTCCCAGTTTGGATACTTTCCATTTTCTAAGCAATCCAATATAAGAGCTGCACTAACTACAGTTGCCAAACCTTTTCTTCTATGATTGTGATCAGTCGCAACTTCAATTTCAATTCCATCATTATAAATACTATACGAGGTTGCACCGCATACAACTTCTCCGTTATATAAAATGCTATAACCTATACCACGGTTTATATAATCTTCTACCGACTGAAATTGACTTGTAAAATCTTCGGAGATCTTATGTAATGTAGGGCTATTTGCGATATGCTCATCTATTCTTTTTAACTCATATCCTTTTGGAAGTGTTGATATAAAAGATTGTAATTTTGAACGATTAAAAACTTCTGGATTTCGTTTGAATTTATAACGTAAAAACTTATCTATTTTTCTTTCATGGAATGTTTCTAGGCGTTGTTTCCACTCTTCACTATTTACGATAACTAAAATTCTTTCTGGAATATTACGTAATAACTCTTCTGTTTCTTGCACATTTGGGTCTCCAGCGTAAAATGTGAAAATTCCTACCGTAACTTGTGCTACTGTTGGATTTTCAAGATCATTTACCCAAGCAGTACCCATATGTCCTTGTAAATAAGAAAGTAAAACAACGTTATTGAAATCATCAAACATAGAAACTAGTTTTTTTCTTGTACGTATATTCGCTTCATATATCATTTACATTCCCGCCTTCTTCAAAATCAATCGTATTCTAAATCTTTAAGAATCAACTTATATAATTTTTCAATCAACCACTTACCATATAAGCAAACACCTATTAAACTAAAATTTTATATAATTATAAATTATTCACAAATATAAAATTATTATAACATCTAATAAAAAAAGAGTATCTCACTTTTTAAACTTTAGAATATACATCGTGTATGTATAAACCCTCAACATAATGTATGAGGATTTATCAAAAAATGCGTTATAACTCCTTATTAGAAATAAAAGATTCCGTCTCACCGTTCTTATATATCTTAGTCAATTTAACAACCGATTTGTACGTGTTATCGTCATCCTTTATCATTTTTTTCAGCTCTTCTATTTCGATATTACCAGTTCCACTCTCTACTTTTAAACAATTTGAAATGTTTAAGTATCCACTAGATGCGAAAAGAATAATGAATGTAATATCAGGAAAATTAATGAATAGTATTCCAAACTTCAAAGGGTTCGCAGCAGTATCCGATAAAACTAATCGAAAATCTAACAGTTCAGGTACTTGAACAAAATCCTTAGAAACAATTGCTTCACCTACGATTGCAACTTGCTTTACTATATTCCCAAGTTCATCTGTAAATTCAGTACATATAGGTGCATCAATTGTTTTCGCTTGTAAAGATAAATTTAATTCTGGATTATGAAAATCGAAAAAGATTGTGCTCCCCTCTGTTAAACATTGCGGGCACACATTTCCTAGCAAGCTAAAGTCCTCTTCAATATATTTAACTTTCGATTTGCAACTACAAACTTTTCCTATTCGGATTGCATCAATTTTTGAGCAATCTACAAATATAACCTCACTGTCTTCTTGTACAAATGATACAATCCCTTTCATCACATTAAACGAAAGAAAATAGGATACAACGATTTCGTTTCCTGCTATTACAATACTTTCAACTTTAGTATACGGTTCTAGACTTTGTAAAAATTCACATATACTATTTTGGCAACATCCACAATCACGTTTCGGCTCACAATCCACTTACACTCCATCCCTTCTTTATATAGAATAGCTAATACATATATATGAAAGGAAAACAAAAAAGCTTGGACAATATAACTTTAACGTAGGAATATCGTTACCTATTCATAATATTAGTAAGGGAATTACACCAATAATGAGTAATAACACATAATTTTTACTATAAATACATATAACAATTTCATCTTTCATGAAAAAAACGTTATAATGAAGTGTAGCCTCTACGATTACGTTATAAAGGAGATTAAAACAATGGCTAAAATTAAAGTATACCAAGTAAAAGAAGAAAATATGGACGCAGTAAAAAACATCATTGATGTTGAGGAACAAAACCCAACTGCTGAAAACTTACAAAATCTATACGCATGTGTATTAGAAACTGAAGATATGGCATTGCCTGAATCATACATTGAAGAAGATATCTTAATTGATTCTATGGAAGTTATGGTTAACGCTTCTCAAAGCAAAGTAAGAGACTTAGGTGCATACGATGTAATCGAAGTTCAAAACAAAGGTAAGAAAACACAAATTTTATTACTTGCAGACGAAGAATACGAAATTATCGAAGGCTAATCTAACACCATACATACGAAAAAGCTCCTTTCCAATTGGAAAGGAGCTTTTTCATTACGCTTTTGATGTTTCGCTCTTTTTATTCTTTTGTTGTTTCTTAATTACCATGCGCTCATTTCCCATAAAGAAAATGAATATGAATGCTAATCCAGCTGGTACCAATGCCCACATGAATGTTTGAACAATTGAACTAGAAAGAGCATCAATAATCTTATCTAATATTTGCGGAGGGATTTGAGATCTTGCCGATTCTGATAAAATGGCTCTTGAATCCCCTAATGTGTTTGTATTCATTCCCCCGCTCATACCTTTAAATGCTTCTTCTAATTGATCTTGGAAACCTGTTCTTTGAATCATTCCGAAGATTGTAATACCAAGTGTCATACCTAATGAACGAATGAAATTACTCGTCGAAGTCGCAGATCCGCGCTGTTCCATACCGAAGTTGTGAATAGCTGCCATACTTAGTACAGAGAATGAGAAACCGACTCCAAATCCGATAATGATCATATACACTGTTAATAATGCACGACTTGTTTCTGGCGTTAATGTGCTTAATAAAAATAGTCCAATTAGCATAATAACCGCAGAAATGATCATAATGTTTCGGTAGCTAAGCTTTGTCGTTAAAAAACCACCTAACTGCGCTGTTACGACTGAGCCTAACATCATTGGTAAAAGTAATAATCCTGAGTTTGTTGCAGTGCCACCGTATACACCTTGAATGAATAATGGAATGTATACAGTTGCTGACATAAATGCAGCTCCGTAACATAAAGCAATAATTGTACTCATTCCGAACAAACGTTGTTTAAACATCTCAAATGAAATGATCGGTTCTTCTACTTTACGTTCAATAAAAATGAATGCAATAATTAAAATAACGAATCCACCAAATAAACTTAAAATAAAGTTAGAATCCCAATCATACTTTTGTCCGCCAAGTTCAAGCGCAAACATTAAAGAAACTACTGCACCAACTAAAGTAATTGCGCCAAACCAATCAATTTTTTGCTTTCTATGAACTCGTGACTCTTTATAAAAGAATGTAATAAAAATAAGTGCTAAAACGCCAAGCGGTAAGTTAATATAAAATACCCAGTGCCAGCTTATGTAATCTGTAATATACGCACCAAGCAACGGACCAAAAATACTCGATAAACCAAATACTGCTCCGAATAAACCACCCATTTTCCCGCGCTTTTCAGGAGGGAAAATATCAAAAACGATAGTAAACGCGATCGGCACTAATGCCCCGCCGCCAATACCTTGAATGGCACGATAAATCCCTAACTGTGTAATATTTTCAGCAGTACCACAAAGCGCCGAACCAATCATAAAGACGATTAAACCGAAAATAAAGAACCTCTTTCTACCATACATATCTGATAGTTTTCCGAATATCGGCATACCTGCCATTTCTGCGACCATATAGGCAGAAACGACCCATACAAAGTTTTCAAGGCCTCCTAAATCACCAACGATTGTTCCCATCGCTGTTACGACAATGGTATTATCCATTGATGCCATTAAAATACCTAGCAATAAGCCCGCTACAACAAAGCCGAGCTTATTATTCTTTTCAACCATAACCTTGCTCTCCCTCGTACTACTTATATTTGTTTATGTTCCTTTACGACTGCATTACCTTTTTGATTAAAACTAGTATGATATTCTACAACACTAATTTCACATCCGGGACCAATTGTAACATTATTTCCTCTTACTACTTCAGCAATCGTATGCTCTAAATAAATCTCATCTCCTTCAATGATAGACGTTTGGAGGCTTCCAGCATGATTTGTAAATGGAATAAATCTCGCTTTTTTACGAACGGTAATCTTCTTACCGCCAATTTCTCTTACTTTGCTACCTTCATAACGAAGTGAAATTTCAATATTTTCAGCATTAAGTAATCCATCACTTTCAAGGCCACCAGTTAGTGACAGTTCTTCAACTTCAATATCTCCTTTTACATTTAAAGCGCCTTTCACGTCTACGAAATCACCAGTTAATTTCCCCTTAACTTCTATCATACCTCTTACTTTTATTTTTTCAATATGAGCATCACTATGCATTTGTGTATTTCCGTATACTTTTACATATTCCGCATCTACATTTCCTTGTACTTCACTATCTCCATACACGACATAACTTTTCACTTTCATATTACCGCACACTTCACTCGTGCCGTACGTTTTAAATTCATTACAGCTCATGTCATTAGAAATCGTTCCTTCACCGCGAATCTTCACTTTATTATAATCTCCGCCTGCTGAACTACCAGAACCATTAACAGTAAGACTATGTTGATGTTCCATATCATTTTCTCCCTTCCATTAAATCTGCTTCATTTCTTTTACATTTGCGCTTTTATCAACAGTAAGAACACCCGTATATTCGATCAGTTCAATCTCACAGTTCGGTCCTACCGTAACATTATTTCCTCTTACCGTTCTTATGTGAGCATAATCAATATCGATATTGTCACCTTCTAATAGTTCAGCCTCTAATTGCATACCAAATACTGATTTAAACAGCCTACTAAAAGTACTTAGTCTATGTTTTACTTTAATCGTTTGACCACCAATTTCTTTCGCTCGACATGTACCGTGAATATTAATATTTATTTCATCAGCGCTTAGTAATCCACCAATTGTAAATTGTCCTTCTGAAGAAAACGTATCCACTTCACAATTACCATCAATTGTCGCTTGACCATTGACTTTAAATTCTTCACCAGTGACATTTCCACCTACCGTACCTTTTCCTGCAATTTTCAAACTGTTTGCCTTCACATCTTGCGTAATTGTTGCTTTTCCATCAATTCGCATCGTTTCAGCATGAACTGTACCGTCGATTTTACCTGATCCACTAATTCTTGCATTGCTACTTTTCAAATTTCCAGTAACGGCACCGTAACCGTTACATTCAAATTGGTCACATTCAACATTTCCATTCACAGTACCTTTTCCGTTTAATTGCACTTTATGAAACTCGCCACCATTCGATGAACCGTAACCATTTATTATCAAATTATCTGTACGCATACTTTCTCCTCCACTACAACAATTTCGTTTTTAATGCTTCGGTATATTTCATAATCGCTTCGCGTAAAACGATTTTAGTGCCTTTTTCAAAAATTAAATCTTCCACGTTTGAAACTAATAAACATGTAGAAATCCCTAACTTTCGTACAATGATTAAATCACAATTTTTATGTTTAATTGCTTCATAATTTTCACGTAAAACTTGCAAGACCATTTTTCCTTCTTCTAAACTAATATCTCCCGATTGTAATAATTCTTCTAACATGTACACATAAAGAATATCTACAAATTGAAACTCTGCTGTTTTATTCGTTTGTTCTATGAAAAATTGTAAAACTGGTTCTGATGCAATCCCCTTACGTAAAATGTCTTCCTTTGTTAAAAGAATTTCTCTCACACTCGGTGAAAACATATTCGCTAGTTCATCAAGTGATAAATCCTCTTTCATCGTTTGGATTTTATCAATACGCTCTAATATCTTTTCTTTCGGAAAAAATGTCTCTTGACCCGTGAATGTTGACTTTCGTACAAACCAATCTTCCGGTATTAAATTTTTTCTTTTCCACCTATATAACTGTCCGTATGAAATGCCAGTTAGTTCTAATAAATCTTTTTTTGAAATCAAATCTGTACTCAACTGTATAACACTCCTTCCTGATAACAATGTAACATAACACTGTTACGCTGTAAATAGACTTTTATCACAAGTAGCGTAACAATGTGTAAAACAAACCTATTCCTACATACAAAAAAGGCTCTTACACATCTTATGAAAATGCGCAAAAGCCCTTATATATCAAGATTTAAACCAAATATTATAAAAATCAATCCAACCTTGTGAATTAATCATTATATTTTGGACTTTTTCATGTGTACTTACCTCTTGTTTATTACGATACAAAGGAATAATATGAATTTGACGTAACAAAGTATCCTCAATATCGCGTAACAATGTAACTCTTTTCTCTAATTCTTCTTGTTTAAAATAAATAGACAACTTTTCATAAAAGTCCATGTTGCTTTGTCCATGAATAAAACTATTTTTTGTAAGAAACATATATAATAGACTATCTTCTATTCGTTCGCTTATTGTGGCACTATCATGCATCATATCAGCCTTTTGTATCGTACTTACTTCCAATAGCTCTTCTATATCAAGAAAATTATTTTCTACACGAATCCCGTACTTCGCACACTCTTTTTGTATCCATTGTGCATCTTCAATATGATCTCGTCCTGTAAATGTGTAGAGCTGTAGCACTTCATTATGATAAGTACTCCTTTTAATTAAACTTTCTACATCTTCCTCAATCTCTACAATGCTTTCACCTGCTAATATTAGTTTCTTTGCCACTTCTCCACGTTCTCCGCCGAGTTCTTGAACGATTGTATAACCATGAATGATTTTATATAACGCTTTCCGAAATAACTCATCTTGCATTGGTCCTTCTTTCGTAAGATTACATGTTATATATGTCACGTTCGACTCAAGCCGAGACAATTCTTTATTATGTTTTTCTTTATCTTTATACTGCGCCTTTACTAAAACATCATATGTACTTACACCTTGTTCTACATTCCACAACTCAACACGATCTAAAAAAGGTCTTTCACGAAAATATAAAGAATGACCTTCTAAAATGAACAGATTTTCATTACTTTTATATAATTGAAAAGGCCCTGTTCCAATTAGCTCACCTGCTTCATCTTCATTCACGATAGAACACTGTTCTGCACTTATCATATGTAAAAACATTTTATTTTCCGTTTGTAATTGAATTTCGACAACGTAGTCATCCACTGAACGGATACTTTCAACGTGTTGTAACATCCATGCGTGTGCATTATTTTCCAGCTTCATAAATCGATTCAATGAGTATATAACATCATGTGCAGTAAGTTGTTTTCCATTATGAAAGTGAACTCCTTTTCGTAAATAAAACGTCCATATTTTTTCAGCGTCATTATATTCCCAGTGAAATGCAAGTCTTGGCTCTATAATGTTTGTATTACCGTCTACATACACGAGTGTGTCGAATATATGTTTTACCATATGACATTCTGAACGCATTGTAGCGTATACAGGATCTAATGTGATATCTAAATTCATTTGTACTTGCAACCGGAGTACATCTCTTCTCCCTTCAGATGTCATTTCAATCTTATGACCAAATATTGAATCTACCCAGCAGTGATATTCTCCCTTTACTGACGGAAAATGCGAGCTATAGCGTTCCACAAATATGCTTCCGCTTTTCACATCCCCTTTTTTCGTTATTTCTTTTCCTCTATCTAAAATTAAAGACATCGGGTGCTTTTGAAATATTAACTTAGAACGATTTCCCCTGCCGCGACCTGGAAACCACTTGATCCAATTTAACTCATCTAATTTTTTTATAATTAATTTACTATTACGCTCTGTACAAAATAATGTTTCAGATATATTTTGCACTGTTACTTCCAATCGTTCTCCCTCTTTTTTCCCTTTTCCATAAGCAATCCATAGTTCAATATATTGATCTAAAATAAACATCATAATCCCCCTAAAAGGTGAAAAATACTCCCTATTGTTTCTACCCTTTTTCCAATTCTTCTTTCATCTTATCATTTCAATATAGAAAGGAGGAATTAATATTGAATTATCTCTTACTTCGTTACAATAAACCTATTTTTATTAGACTGTGTGGTGAATTATTAACCCGAACGACTGAATCTATGCTAGCTATCATTATGATTATTTACGTTAATAAAATGTTAAACGGCAATGTAATAATAACTATGCTGATTTTCGGATTACAGCCACTTTCAGACATTTTATTTACACTTATTGCTGGAGGAATTACTGATAAATATGGCCGGAAAAAGATTATGTTACTCGGCTTATTGCTACAAAGTGTTGCAATCGGTAGTTTCGTTTTCGCTCAATCCGTTTTTATATTTGCACTGTTATATGTCATTAATGGCATTGGCCGTTCCTTATATATTCCGGCTCAACGTGCACAAATTGCTGATTTAACAAAAAAAGAGCAGCAAGCAGAAATTTTTGCTCTTCTACAAACGATGGGAGCAATTGGATCCGTAATCGGCCCTTTAATCGGTGCAAGTTTTTATAATACTCACCCAGAATATTTATTTATCGTGCAAAGTGTAACCCTTACGATATATGCCGTTGTTGTTTGGACACAGCTCCCAGAAACCGTTCCACCTATAAGTAAGTCAAAACAAACAGTTGAGGCAAGTTCACCAAAGCAATTTGTTTTTAAACATTACGCCATATTCGGTCTTATGGTTTCTACACTTCCTATTAGCTTTTTTTATGCACAAACTGAGACGAATTATCGTATTTTCGCAGAACATGTATTTCCTAATCTCGTATTCATACTCGCATTTATTTCAACATGCAAAGCCATTTTGGAAATCATTCTACAAATCTTCCTCGTAAAATGGTCTGAACGATTTTCTATGGCGAAAATCATCCTTATTTCTTATACCTGCTTTACAATAGCTGCAGTTGGCTTTAGTTATTCAACGACGATATTGTCGTTATTCTTCACCTTACTCTTTTTAGTCATTGGAGAAAGTATTGCTTTAAACCATTTATTACGATTCGTTTCAGAAATTGCACCTCATGATAAACGTGGTTTATATTTTTCAATTTACGGTATACACTGGGATATATCTCGAACGTGTGGACCTGTTATTGGTGCAGTTTTATTAAGTAAATTAAATGGAAGTATGCTGTTTTATATTTGTGCTAGTTTCTTATTAATTGGAGGTATTGTTCAAGCACTGTTTGTTCAAAATTTAGAACGTAAAAAAATCATGAACCAGCCTACACATAATTTATAGGTTACTACTTTTTCAGTAGATCAATATTTCTTATTGGATGAATATTAAAAAACAAAAGTGAAGTATTTCGCATATGAAAGGAGACGTTCCTTGTTTACAACTAAAAACACCTCACTTCAATAAAGTGAGGTGTTTTTGAAATCACTTAATTTCTTATCCTGCCATTTTATTAATACTATCCTCTGGTGAAAATACGGAAATATGATCTACCTTACCAGTCGATTTTGGAATGACAAATTTTAATTCATACTGGTTATTTACTTTGTATACATATATTTTGTCTTCACCATTCCCTTTAACTGAAGATGGTTTTCCTAACGCTTTTTCAATTTCTTGTAATGTAATCGATTTTAGTTCTGCATGATATGAGCGTACATCAAAAACTTGTGACCCTTTATTAAATCCGAAAACAACATTTTTATTTGTAAAAGTTGCGTACATTCCGTTCCCTGCATATTCGGTTTTATTTGCTTTTCCCCACGCTTTTTCAATTTCTTCAATATCCCCTGTATGGGCTCCAAATGGTACATTAGGTACTTTTCCTTCTTTTGCTAGTTCAAACAAATCTTTAACGTGGTTAATTGATTTTTGATTAAGTGTTCTATTTTTCGAATCTGGCTCAGGTGATGGTTTTGTTGTTTTTTCATTACTTGGTTTTGCTTCAGGATTTTTCTGTTCTTCTGAAGAATTGCTTTGTTCATTTTTATTATTTTCCAAGGTTGGATTTGTTTCCTTTTTTTCGTCTGTCTCATTACATGCTGCTAGCGCAAACATACATGCTATAGCCAAAAACAACATAACTATTTTCAAATACCCTTTCATCATTTTACCCCCCTATTGCATCTTATTCATTTCGATAACCAACCCATTACACTACTTTTCAAATTATGTTTGTTCCAAAAAGTCAGTGCTTCATTCTCTCCAAAGGCTTGTACAACATATGTTACAAAAGCTGTTCCTAAACAGTAACCAAGTCTGTTATATCCGAAGTAACTACCTCCTGATAAACGGAACCATTCTTTCTCTTTTTCATCTGTCCATCCTTCAACATAATCTTGTAAAAAACGTTTCTTTATTTTCTCTTCATTTTCTTTATAATATTGTAGCCATGGATCACCGTCACTATTATATGAGTAGTAAACAGACTCATTTAAATCTTTAACGATTTTTTTTGATAAATAAGTTGCAACACCTTCACGATACAAACTTACCGACGCATCGGTCCATTCAGCCCTAGTCCAATCCATTCCAGTATTTTGTAGCATAACATTATGATATATATGACCTATTTCGTGAGCAGCAATAACACGAAGATGATTCAAATCTGGAGATAATTTTTCTGCCGCAAAAAATATGTCTCCAATGATTTCCCTTTCTACAAATGCATTTGAACCAAATCCTCCAACGAATAAATGGAATTTCATATTTACATCAAAGTTATATTTATTACGATATTCATTTGTTAACTCTTGAATAATGATTGGTAATGATTCTGCAATAATACGAATATCTTCTATTTTTGCGGGATATTGTTTAATGGCATTAGAAAGACGTTCTTTCGTTTTAGGACAATGATACTTAAAGTATTCTTCAAATATCTCTGAATGCGAAGTAAAGTATCGATTAAGGAGTTCTAATTCTAAATCGTCACTTTCCCATAATTTTAAAAAACTTGGAATTATATTGTTAATCACTGTATTCATCTCCTTATTTAAACCTTCTCTTCTCAATGATAATATCCTCTATCTATAGCTGAAAATATGCCGTCACAACAGCTCCTTGAAACAGAAAAAAACCAGTAGGAAGTGATTACTCTTTTCCTACTGGTTGAAATGAAATTAAACGGTAAATCTTAGTTTCTTAAAAAATGTAGCGATAGTGCTTTTTACAGTTTCAAAATTATAAGCAAATGTATTATCTCCACTTAATGATGAAATACATGTTAAACCTGCAGCTTTAATAAAAGCTTTTACATCTACAAGCATAGAATTAGCCTCCATGAATTTAATTACAATCATTATAACAGGTGTTTTACGATACTAACATGAAAGTAATAAATAATCCTACTTAATAAATAAATTTCTATTATTAATTTATCCCGCTATTTGCCGGGCAGTAAGATCCCCACGTCGAAGCAAAGAAGTTAGATGGGGGTAAGGGCTGCCCGTAAAAGCCCGATTGGTAGGGCTAATAATCAGTGGGGATGAACCCCCCACTGATTAAAGCTTCACTTTATTTAGCTCAAAGTACACCATTTCAATGTCATATAAAAAAGCTGCCCCAAAAGGACAGCTTTAAATATGTATATTACACTTCGATTGACTTACCGTCTTCAACAATATGATAAAGTAAGTGAGCTAAATGATGAATTGGACCATATTCTTCCTCTTCCTCATCTGTTTCCCCTTGGTATTCCAGATCATTTAAGTATAGTGCTAAAAATTGATAGTATAGTTTTAAATCAAATCCATAACACGCAGTTGGTTCTTCATGATCTCCTTCATATTGTAACATTAAGTATTGATCATTTCCTTCTGCATCTTCTGCATCAAAGAATACGAAGAAGCCAACGTTTGTGTCTAAATCAAATAAATGACGAGTACCTTTTTCAGTTGCTTTATTGAAGTCCTCTTCACTTAATTTATGTACTGTTGTTGCTTTTGCATTATCTTCTTGATGGAAATTTACTGTAAATGATTTCAATGCTGACACCTCCTGATTGTATAATACTAGCATAACATATAAAAAGGACTGCTTACAAATGTAAACAGTCCTGCTACATTCATTTCCGCATTGCTCGTAGTAAAAAACTCACAATGAAGATCAAAATAACCGCACCAATTAAAGCAGGAATGATTGCAAATCCGCCTATTACAGGACCGAAACTACCAAGTAATTTCGTACCAATCCAAGAACCGATAATACCAGCAATAATATTACCAATTACACCACCTGGTACATCCCTTCCAGTAATTAAGCTTGCAAACCATCCTAATAAACCACCAACGATTAAAGACCAAATCATATAATAACCTCCTTTATATTTAACCAATCAAAATATAATTAGAAACAATTGCTTACCATTAGTTATGTGACATTTTTCATAAGTTATTCATGCTGCTCAACTATAAGATTTTTGAGAATAATACACACCGATAAACTATTTTTCGAACTAACGATTTATCCGACTTGTTATTACACACATTAAGGACAATCTGGCTTCAATATTGTTCGCATAAACTCTTCTTTAAAAGCAGGATAGTTAAAACCAACAGCAATTCTCTGAATCGGCCGATCATCAAACCTTGTTGGTTCAGCTATTTTTCTAAAATCAGCTACACTTTGGCCCCTAGTCACATCATTTGTCGTACTAATCCACACTGCCGATTTTTTATATTCGAAAATACTATCGTTTATAAACGAGACAAACGGTAGTAAATCGTGTATGGGACTTCCACCAATACCTGGATATTCTTTTTTATAAAAATTCTCATAATAAAAATCAATCATTGGTTTAATGAGTTTCGCCTGTCCAGTTCCTTGTTTATCTATTATATTGGCCATTTCAGGCGTAATAAGCGCACCCTGTGTTACATTTAACGGGTATATAGTAGCGTTTTTCGCATATTTCATAACAATATTTGCTGCAATTGGATCACCATAAAAATTCGCTTCAGATACTGGTGTAACATTACCTGGAAATAGGAAAGCGCCGCCCATTATATAATACGAACAAATACGATCCATTATATTTGGATACAATAAAAATAACGTAGCAAGCGTCGTTAGTCTTCCTGTCGCCACAATTATAATATCTTCTGGACAAGGTTCGATTAATTTGATTAATTCACAAAAATTTTCTCGTTTACAAATTCTCATTTCAGGTGGAATAATAGGACCTAAACCATGATCGCCATGGATTTCAGGGAAAAACAAAGGTTCTTCAGCTGTCATCGGCCTACTCGCACCTTCAATAATTTTCACTTGTGTAGCATAGTACCTTTCTAAAAAATAAACATTTTCCGTAACGATATCTCGTGATACATTCCCGTACTCTGCAACAATACCTAGAATATCTAATTTACATGTTTTATTTGCATAAATTAACGCTACGGCGTCATCAATACCAAAGTCTCCAAAAAAGATGATTTTCTTATTAACTATTCTCACCCCTCTTCAGCATAATCTACTATTATTATTATGTGAAAAAGACAAGGCGGTGAAACAGCGCAAACTAAAAAAGCCGCCTATTTATTGGCGACTTCAATCTTTTTATAAGACAAATATGCTAGTACATTTTTACTTGAATCGTATTTCGGGTTATTTCCTTTTCTTGGCTCTCTCATATGTGTCTTTTCAAATCCAGGAATGTCTGGCATTTTCCCCATAAATTCAAGCATTTCTTCCTCAGTACCTTCAATGCGTACACGAATCATAATAACTATTCCTCAATTCACAGTTTCTCTGTACTAAGTATATCGTACTTCAGAAAGACTGCAACACATTTATCTTTTTAATGTTGTACTTTTTTTACATATAAACATAGCCATTTCAGTATAGAACGAATCTACTTTATTATTTTTAAGTTGAATATTAAAATATTCCTTCATTTCGTTTGGTGCTTTCATCATACATTCTGTTAATTTTTCACGCTTTTGTACAGGGACATCCATCATATTACACCACCAGTCAAAATCAAACTTCTTATCAAAAGTAAGACATGACTGCATTTGCAAACCGTTTTTTTCTAATAAAGTAAGCCATTCTGTCTTTTTTAGAGCTCGTTCATGACTTGGGTCCCGCTTCTTTTCTATAAAATTATAAAATGTATCATATTCATTATTTTCTGGCGAAACATTATCTATTAAGATGAATAATCCATTATCCTCCAACGTACGATTTACTTCATAAATAAATTGAGCCGGATTCGTAAAATGATGGGCTGCAATCCGGCATGTAATTGTATCAAAAAAATGATCTGCAAATGGTAAATCCTCTGCGTTTCCTGCTACAAAAGACACATTTTCATGACCATTCTGCTTTATAAAACTTTTTGCTTTTTCTAACATTTGTTCTGTTAAATCAAGTGCAACTACTTCTTCAAACATAGGTGCTAACATATTCGCAACATGTCCGCCACCAGTAGCAACATCAAGAAGACGATTATTATGGCGAGATTCAACTTGTTGAACTACATGCTGTAAGTCCTGTCCTTTAGCATGTATTTTACTATTCACATACTTATCTGCATTACTGCCAAACTGTTTTTTCACAAGCTCCTCTTTACTCATTTTATCATCTTCTTTCTATTGTAATTTACATATACGATTCATATAATTATTACAATTCTCTTCATGTATTTTCAAATCCTCTTTTCATCTCACTTCTTATCGTGCTGTCCTATCATCAACATAATATAAATTTTACTTTTACTATTAAACAAAAAAGGCTACGGGAACTTCTCCCCTAACCTGATTAAATATTTATTACATTTTCATTTCTTCATATACGTCTATATAATATAAATCCTCTTTCAACTTCATAATAACATCTACTTCGTTATAAGTAGCCTCACGAGCATGTAATCCAAATTGATCCATACCAATCCATATCCATCCAGGTGTATGATATAAAACATCTATGTTAAAATAATCTAATTTAGTAAGCTCCGATGTAATAAATTTATCTTTATTAGCGATTTGTTTATCTAGTAAACCATATTCTTTTCCATTTTCAAATAGCGATATAAATTTCCCTACAATCGGATGTTCACGAACAATAAAATGATATTCCTTTTCCTCTACATTTGCCACAATCAAACGAGAAACAGATAAATCAGCCCCCGAATTCGACATATTTGTTTATTCACCTCCTTATATAGGTTTCTTCAATATAATAACAAATGAATATTCAAATCAGATTAATATAATGTAAAAAATAAAAAAGCTGACTTCCCTTTAGAAATCAGCCTTTATAATTTGATCAACTTTATACTTTTACAAATTATTATAATGTTTCTTTTTCCTCATCATTTCCGGAAACTAAACTTCCTATAGCATCTGCTGTTACTTCCACTACAAATTCACAAATACCTGCTACAACTTCTCCAATTACTTCATCCATCTTTTTACCCCCTTATTTTATGTAACTTATTTGTAGTATAGAAGAAATTGGTGAATGTAAACTATCGAAAAAGGTGACATAAACCTTACAGAATTGTAAGCTCTTTCATCCCTTTACTTCCCCCCCTTTGAAACTCCAAGTATTTTTAGCAGACATATAGGCCATCATAATATGAAGCAAGTAATAATCAAGTGTCAGGAGGCGTTTAATATGTATTACGTAAAATTAATTAAAGGTCAATCATTCTACGCTTTTGATCATCGTTTCTTAGTGTCTGAAGAAGAAAAGGTTTCAGAGAAAATCTATAATTACTTACGACGTAATGAATTTTTTGAAGTACGTAAAGAAGAATATTCCGCTTAATTACAAAAAGCATTAAGAAAAATATCATCTTATTGTGATATATTCTTAATGCTTTTATGTAAATTGCTTCTTTTCAACAATTGTTGTTGACTCTATTAAATAATCTAGTATTTGTCCAAGCTAATTCGTCACCTCCTTATATTCTAGTATATGAGGAGGTGACGAATATGACTCATATCATTGATTACCAAGCTACTCAACCTATAAGTAAAACTAGTGAAACAACTTTTGCAATCCCCTCTTCTCCAAATAAAGCAATTTTAGCAAATTTGAAATTGAGAATTTCAAGTAGAGATTCACGTAATAATCGAGTAGAATTAATCGCTACAATTGGTGTAGAAGGTATAACTGGGACTTCACAAGTTTTATTCCGAATTTTCCGTGATAACATTGAAATTTTTAATGCACAAGTAGGTATTGAATCTACAGATTCTGAACAATTTTATGTACAAACATTTCAAGCTATAGATCAAAACGTTGGCAGTGGAACACACGAATATTCATTAACTGTAGAAAACCTTACTAGTGGTGCAAGCGCAGAAGTTGTTGGCCCACTATCTTTTAGCGCTTTAGCTATTGGACAAGAGCGTAAATGTTGCTAAGTGAAATTAATTTTTAATTTTGCACTTGAGAAAAGCAAGACGTAGTTATACGTTCTTGCTTTTTTATATTTATCCTTACTTTCTACTAGCTTTAATCATAAATTTTTTACGTTTTGATTCACTTATTTCATCAATTAATACATCAAATTTTTTACAAATCAAAAAGATTGAAATCCAATTATGAAACACGTAATATAGACTCTGACTCTAAAAAAGTTCGTATAAAAATACTACATAAATAAGGAGGTTTTATATACGAGTTTTTCATTTTAAAAGACGGAGAGGTTTTATGTTATGTGGCGTAATAAAAACGTTTGGATTGTTCTAGTTGGGGAGTTTATTGCAGGTCTAGGATTATGGCTTGGTATTCTTGGCAACCTTGAATTTATGCAAAAATATGTCCCTTCTGATTTCATGAAATCAGTTATATTATTTATCGGACTATTAGCCGGTGTTCTAGTTGGACCTATGGCTGGCCGTGTCATCGATCAGTATGAAAAGAAAAAAGTTCTTCTTTACGCTGGGTTTGGTCGAGTTTTAAGTGTTATTTTCATGTTTTTCGCTATTCAATTTGAAAGTATCGCATTTATGATTGCATTTATGGTTGCTCTTCAAATTTCAGCAGCATTTTATTTCCCTGCATTACAATCTGTGATTCCACTCATCGTAAGTGAGCATGAGTTATTACAAATGAACGGTGTACATATGAATGTTGGTACAATCGCTCGTATTGCAGGTACTTCACTAGGTGGAATTCTTTTAGTTGTGATGAGTTTACAGTACATGTATGCCTTCTCAATGGCAGCATACGCCTTATTATTCCTCTCGACTTTCTTCCTGCAATTCGAAGATAAGAAATCAACAACACCAAGTAAACAAGCTGCAAAAGATAATAGCTTTATGGAAGTATTTCGTATTTTAAAAGGAATTCCTATTGCTTTTACAGCACTTATATTAAGTATTATCCCTCTATTATTTATAGCTGGGTTTAATTTAATGGTTATTAACATTAGCGAAATGCAACATGATCCTACGATTAAAGGGTTCATATATACAATTGAAGGTGTCGCATTTATGTTAGGTGCCTTCGTAATTAAACGTCTATCTGATCATTTCAAACCTGAAAAATTACTATATTTCTTCGCAGTTTGTACTGCTTTTGCACACCTATCATTGTTCTTTAGCGATATAAAATGGATGGCTCTTACATCATTTGGTTTGTTTGGGTTTAGTGTTGGCTGCTTCTTCCCTATTATGTCGACGATTTTCCAAACGAAAGTTGAAAAAAGTTATCACGGTCGCCTCTTCTCATTCCGTAATATGTTTGAGAGGGTTATGTTCCAAATCGTCTTACTTGGCACAGGGTTCTTCTTAGATACAATTGGGTTACAATATATGGTTCTCATCTTCGGAGTCGTTTCATTATTGATTATTTCTATTTCCCTTTCTAAGCAGAAACATTATGAAAAACAGCATTCGCAATCTGCGAATTTATAAAATAAACAAAGAAGTATGGATATAATATTGAATCCATACTTCTTTGTTTTATAATACGCCTATTTATTACGTTTATTGAAATTACCTAAAGGAGTATCCCTCTTTTATTTCGAATAGATTATAAAAAGTACTCTTTATAAAAGGAGTGGTAAAATGTCTGATGGCATTGAAGTATTTATTGTCCTGCTCTTTGCAATTGCGCTGTTTAGCATCCTAAACTTTTTAGCCATTTCCTTATCTGGACATAGTTTTAAAAAAAGAATCGTGGCAGGTTTCATATTTTTACTACTGACTCCCATTATCTTTTTGACTATCGCAACATTTGCTTCTATATTCGATAAAGCAGGATTTGGCGCAGGTACGTTAGCCTTTATGATCGCAAGCGTATATATATTAAATGGAATAGTGCTTCTGCTTTCCTCTTTATTTATCCTCAAAAAAGACATAACATAGGCTATGGTACTAGCATGAATCTGACTTTACACTAGATTCATGCTTATTTAATTTCTCCTAAATTTTTATATGAAATTAAATAATTCTTTAAAAAAATTTAAACTTTATTTATTATAATATCCCTATCGTATTCGCACGTTTATTCAAATTTAAAAGAAAGGAGCACAAAATGAAAAAGGTTCTACTTACAATTCCTATACTAATCATCCTACTTAGTGGATGCAGCAATAACGATATATACGGTTCTTGGGAAGTCGTTGACAATAAAAATGGTGAATGCCCTGTATATTATAAATTTGAAACAGTTGTCAAAAAAGAAAATAAAGAGGAAATTGTGCAAAATTTAGCAGAAATGCAAACCACAAAGAATAAAGACGATTTATATAAAGGCTCATTTGTCAAAAATTCTAATGTATATCACATTGATTATGGTAATTCATTTACATCAGAGCAAACTTTAAAAGTTGCCGACGGTACATTAAATGTATACTTTTTGACAGCTGAAAAATTATGCACGTATAAAAAGAAATGATTACATTTCAGAGGAAACGCAGAAAATATTTTCTGCGTTATTTCACTTTAGAAATCTTCCACAAATACTTAATAAAAACTATAAAATAACTTAAGTTATATAAAATGAATCCTATAATAGACATTTCAATTAACACGTCTACGCTATTTACATCGATACTTTTTCAAAATAGGCTAATCCTTCCTCTAAATTTATCAATCGTTTTAATTTTCATAAAAAAATGATAAAATATAAACATGTGTTTTCAGAATAATTAAAAACGCAGAATGAAAGCACTGTTTTAGGAGGGGTTTTGATGACTTACACGTTAGCAACTAGAATGAAAGCATTCCAATCTTCTATATTTAGTGAATTAGGAGCCTATAAAAAAGAAAAAATTGCAGCAGGTCATAACATGATTGATTTGAGCATCGGAAATCCTGATATGCCGCCCGCTGATTTTGTAAGAGAAACAATGGTACATACAGCGAGTGAGAAAGAGAGCTACGGGTATACATTATCAGGTATTCAAGAATTTCACGAAGCTGTAACTGAATATTACAACAACACTCATAACGTTTTATTAAATGCGGATAAAGAAGTTTTATTATTAATGGGTTCACAAGACGGGCTCGTTCATTTACCTATGGTTTATGCAAATCCAGGTGATATTATATTAGTTCCTGATCCAGGATATACAGCTTATGAAACAGGTATTCAAATGGCTGGTGCAACATCTTACTACATGCCTTTAAAGAAAGAGAATGACTTCTTACCAGACTTAGGAGTCATCCCTGAAGAAATTGCCGATCAAGCGAAGATGATGATTTTAAACTTCCCAGGGAATCCCGTTCCAGCAATGGCTCATGAAGATTTCTTTAAAGAAGTAATCGCATTCGCGAAAAAGCATAATATTATCGTTGTCCATGATTTTGCTTATGCTGAATTTTATTTCGATGGTAATAAGCCAATTAGCTTCCTCTCTGTACATGGTGCTAAAGAAGTTGGTGTAGAAATCAATTCTTTGTCAAAAAGTTATAGTTTAGCAGGTAGCCGTATTGGATATATGATTGGAAACGAAGAAATTGTTCGTGCACTTACTCAATTTAAATCTAATACCGACTACGGTGTATTTTTACCAATTCAAAAAGCGGCATCTGCAGCACTAAGAAATGGCGCGGCATTTTGTGAGAAAAACCGCGATATTTATCAAGAACGGAGAGATACTTTAGTCGATGGATTCCGAACATTTGGTTGGAATGTCGATAAGCCAGCCGGTAGTATGTTTGTCTGGGCTGAAATTCCACAAGGATGGACTTCTCTAGACTTCGCTTATGCATTAATGGATCGTGCGAATGTCGTTGTTACACCTGGTCATGCATTTGGACCTCACGGAGAAGGCTTCGTACGTATTGCACTCGTTCAAGATAAAGAAGTGTTGCAACAAGTTGTTGAAAACATTAGGAATAGCGGCATTTTCGTCCTTGAAAAAGTAAATGAATTAGTTAAAAATTAGTTCCCACTCCCCTGCTTAACTTTAGCAGGGGTATTATTAATTGGAGGTACTTTCATATGCATATTAAAGACACACTTCCCCATCGTTATCCATTTTTAATGATTGATAAAGTAACAAATGTAAAACAAGATGAATTCGTTACAGGATATAAACTCATTACAAATAACGAATGGTTTATAAATGATAGCCGCAAACATATGCCTCATATGTTAATTGTAGAAGCACTTGCTCAGCTTAGTGCATTTGTACATACAAGTGATTCTGAAGGACTAGGATTCCTCTCCTCTTTAGATGGAGTTGAATTCCACGGAAAAGCATATCCCGGTGATAAACTTGATTTACATTATGAGCTAACGCGCAATCGCCGAGGTTTTGTTCTTGGTAAAGGTATTGCAACTGTAAACGACAAGCCTATTGTAACTGTAGAAAAACTATTAATATATCAAGCAGATTAAAGTGTTCCTTATATCAGTTGGAAATATCTATTCTCAACCAATTAAGTAAATAGGAAAACATATTACGTAGTTAGGAGCAGGAAAATGGAACGTACTATCGGTATCGATGCTGGAGGTACATTAACGAAAATAGCTTATTTTAACGAAAAAAAGCTATTAACTTTTGAAAAATTTTATTCTCATGAACAACATAAAATAATAGATTGGATTAAAAACAACAATGGCATAAAACAAATATGTATTACGGGTGGTAAATCGAAATTATTACAGCAACTGCTTACAGGTTCATATAAAATAATAGAGCTAAACGAATTTGAAGCTACTCTTGCAGGTGTCCGATACATATTAAAAGAAGAAAAACATACTATAAACAATTTTATTTTAACCAATATCGGTACAGGTACTTCTATCCATTATGTTTATAATGAACAATATATTCGCGCTGGTGGAACCGGAGTTGGCGGTGGGACTATTATGGGACTCTCAAAATTGTTAACAAATATAGATCATTTTGAAGATATAATACCTCTAACAAAAGTAGGATCTAGAAAAGAACTAGATATTACGGTTGGAGATATTTATGGTGGTATTCTTTCCCCTATCGATAATAACTTAACTGCTAGTAACTTCGGAAAAGCAGCCATTACAGAATCAAATAATAGTAGCTCCGATATACTAGCTACTGTACAAGGACTTGTCGGTGAAGTCGTTACTGCATTAAGCCTTCAATTCGCTGAAACAAAAAACATTGAACATATTATTTATATTGGTTCGACTTTATGTAATAACGTACAACTTCAACATATTATTAGTAGCTACACCGAATATCAAAATAAAACACCAATCTTTTTACAAGATGGTGGTAATAGCGGTGCAATTGGTGCATTACTTCATGCTACGAAATAAAAAGCTGACTTTTGTCAGCTTTTTAGAAATGGCACTTCAAATTCAATAATTGATTCCCCGTTCTCTCCAATTCGCTCCACGCTTATTCTATCAATCACACAATTTAACTTCCCATGAAAACTAGCAATCTCCTTCACTACTTCAGCAGCTAATTCGGCACTCTCTTTTCTTCCGACTGTTACATGCGGGATGTATGGAATGTATTCTTTCAAAAATTGTAATAAAGGTCCTGTATATAGAATATTATGTAGTTCCTCTATTTGTTCTTTCCCCTTTTCAACTCGTAAAAACAAATATTCTCTTTCACTTGTAATTTGATTCTTAAATTCAATTTCTATATTCTGTATCGGTTTTGATACATTTATAATATGTAATTTCAGCTCATCATTTGAAATCGAACTTTCAAATGGGAATACAATTGTAATATGCGGTGGAATTAATCCAAATAAAGGATCATGTTTTTGCCTAATGTCCTCGATTTCGCTAATGAACATGTTGTTTAGAAAAAGTAAAATTGTACGCATTTTTATCCCCTCAACTTTTCCTCATTATAATATGTATCATATTCTATGACAGCCTGCCCTTCAACAACTTGTTTTGCTTACCTGTAAAAATAAAAAAACTTCTCAAATGAGAAGTTTTCATATAGCATGATTATTATTTTCCCGCCAAACTTTTCTAAACTTTATATAACAGGCAATTCTCCAAGGAAAAATATACGATACTGCAACAACATAAAATAATAAACCTATTGTTTGCTGATCTAAGTCAACAATATATTTTCTTGAACCGTATCTCAAAACGACAATTGCAATAAAAGTAATTAAAAAAGCTGCACTTTTTTTCGTATAAATATTCCCATCATCTCTTCGTTCATAATTTGTTAATACTATAAGCGGCACAGCAAAAAGTACACCAATGAATACCGCTATAATTACTTGCAATATAGCTGGATGTACGGGACCTAAAAACCATACAATACCTGGTGTTAAAAATAGTAATGGCCATAAAATACGTTTTCCCGATCCCTTTATTGGCTTATGCATGGAGCGATAACGACGCCAAAATATTAGTAGTGCAATGCATAAAAAGACTGTAATGAGTGGAGATGTATCTCCCATTTGTTATCCTTCTCTCTATAGTAATCTAATAATATTTCAAACTGTTTTTTCAAATGATACTTTACGAATAAATATACTACTAGTTATGATATAAAGAACAGTTAATCCAATTGAAATAACAGTAAAATATGGAATATCTACTAAAGATCCATCACTTGTAAATAATAAACCAGTTACCCCTGCTTCTCCATAAAGTACACTATTTGTTGATAAGAAAAGGGTCCCACCAATCATAAGACCCATCCACTGAAATCGTTGTTTAAAAACTACTACCACTTGAAAGAAACATGCTGTTGTAACATAAAATAAGAAGTGCAAAATAAATTGTTGTACCGATTGCTCCCCAAAACTAACATTTACTAAATTATATTTTATATCTTGCAAAAGCATTATTTGAAGAAACGAAAACATTGCGGATTGCAATATGATATAACAAATCGCTCCGATAAAATATTGTATTCTCGTTATACCAAATGAAACTGCTAAACGAAATACATCATCTTGAACAATGAAAACACTCCCTACTATAAAAATCATAATTGCAATTGAAGGATTATTGATAATTTCGGGTAAATAACCAACTTTCGCTTCATTTAAATGAGCAGCATATAAAGCTCCTTTTATTAATAAAGCTACAATCCAAAATATTAAAATTGCTTTATAATGAAAATTTATATGTAACCTCAATTGTTTCATTAACATCGTCATTCCACTTCACCACCAGTCATGTGAATAAATAGTTTTTGTAATGTAATTCTATCAATTACTAAACCTTCTTTTTCAAGAGAGTAACAATCTTCATTAGAAAGCTCTTCCCATATAACAGCAATACCTTTATTCCCATAAATTTCTTTATTTATAATTTTTTTATTAATCAAGAACTCCTCCACTTTACCTTTTTGCCCTGAAATAATATGACCTTGTTGCAATAAATCTTCCACTGTTGATTGAACAACAAGTGCACCTTCTTTTATGATAATTACTTCTTCAATAACATGGGTTACTTCTTCTACCAGATGTGTTGATAATATAATTGTTCTGGGATACTCCCCATAATCTTCTAGTAGTAAACTATAAAATAACTCACGATGTGCTGCGTCTAATCCTGTAGTTGGTTCATCAAAAATAGTAATTGTCGCTCTGCTTGCTAACCCTTTAATAATTCCTACAACTGTTTGCATGCCATGAGATAGTTTATGGTATTTCTCTGTTATATTAAGCTGAAATTTACCCGCCAGTTCTTCAGCAAACTTCTGATCCCAATTTTTATAAAACATGTTACATATCTTAAAAATTTCTTTTACGCTATAACTTAAATGAGACTCTTCTTTTACTCTAACGAAACAAATATTTTGCATCGCTTTACTATTTTCAAAAACATCTTCACCAAATATTGATACACTTCCACTACTTGAAGTAATTTGTCCTGCTAGTAAATTTAATAAAGTCGTTTTCCCTGCTCCGTTCCTTCCAAGCAAACCATATATTTTATTCTCTTCCAATGAAATCGTTACTTCATTTACAGCTATTTTCTTTTTATACTTTTTCGTTACATCTTTCGTTTCAAGTGCAATCATCCCTCTTTCCCCTCCTTCGTAATCTTTTGAATCATATCCATCAATTCATCTTTTGATATTTCTAGTACTTTCGCTTCTTCCCACACTTTAGGTAAATATTCAGTCATAAAAGTATTTTGTCTTTTTTTTAGTACAACTTCTTTTGCTCCTTTTGCAACAAACATCCCGATCCCTCTCTTTTTATATAAAATCCCCTCATCCACTAATACATTCACCCCTTTAGCTGCGGTAGCCGGATTTATTTGTAACATCTTCGCAAATTGATTTGTCGATGGAACTTGTTCTTCTTCAAGCAATATGTCTTTTAAAATATCAGATTCAATCGTTTCTGCAATTTGTATGTATATTAATTTATTTTGTTCTAGAGTCGGCTTCACATTTTCACCACCTTAGGTTCATAGGTTCATTACTTATGTAATTAACCATATCACATAGAATTATTTTTTTCCATAAATTTCTTTTACAAAAAAGAGAGTCATTCAATTAAGAATGTCTCTCTTTCTAAAAATTCGAAGTTTCAACTCTTGTTCTCAAATTCTTTTCATTTATACCATTTTGACAAAAATTAAACTGTTGTCCCTCAATACATTTTGTACGATCTACTACTTGCCCTAAATGATAGCTTGTATGCTCAACCAAATGTAATAGACTTTGAAGATCAATATGCCTTTTTTCTTCCCAGACCTGTATATATGCTTTGCCCCACTCATCAAATATTTCTTCAACAGTTTTTAACAAAGCTTCAGAGCTTATTTGTTTCACTGGAAAATATTCTTCAATTCCATTTTCAAAAACTATATTTGGATCCTTATAACGCCTTGTATTTCTCTGTAAATGTTCACAAATATGTAGTACGATTCCACCAATTGAATTAACAGAGGTCTCTTGTTTCCACAAATCTTCTTCACTAACGAGCCTAATTGCCTGTACTAATTTAGGTAAATAATGATCCTGCATTCTATGATAAGAAATTTTGTATACTAACTCCATCTTCTCCCCTCCATTATTTCAACTGGCTCACTGGATATTTAGCAAATAAAGATTTCCGAAAATCTTTATCTTCCACAAGCATTTTAATTTTTTCTTCATTGCCGTTAAAGAACTTTATAACTTTATTTTTATCCCATATATCTTTTTCTTTTGGAAAATCATCGAATTCCCTATGCAAAATTGATAACATTTCTTCCCTCGTTATCTTAAAGTTTTTATTTTCTATTTGAAACTCATAAGCTTTTGCGTTTGGTACTAAAATTACTAGATAGGTAGCATTAAAGAGAAAATTCTTCTTCATCGTATCTTTCTCATCAAACCAATACGTCTCAATCATTTCTTCTGTAAGAGCTCCACTCTCTTTTGCACCATAGTTCACTTTTATATTTTCATTTTCTAAACTTATACTTTGAACTGTTTCACCACCGGGTAAATGATTAATAATTGCAACCACATCTGAATTATTACCAACGTATGTCCCAGTATATTTCTTAAAATCATCTGACCTAACATCATATATATCTTTTATTCTTTCTCCGTTAGAACAAGCCGCAATGAATAAAAAAATTGTTAGCATAACGATCATGTTATGATGCATATATTTCATTTAGCATCCCCCATTTTTATCGATATTTCGTTAATTACAATATTTACTTTCAAATCCCTTTTTAAATATACGCATTTTAATCAAAATTAAAAATTTTCATTTTTTATGTTTACAATTATCCATTAATTGTATATACTTACTAACGTAAGAAAAAAATTCTAAAAGGAGGTCGAAGGAAATGATGAAATTACAATTACATGCATTAACTTTAGCGTTAACTGCACCTGTGTTTTCTGGACAATTAAATATGAATTCGACCACCCTAATGGAGAATTGAAAATCGTACTTTATTTCATTTAATTCATAAATTCGCCACAGGAGGTCGTATACTTTCCTGTGGCTTTTTCACGCCCAGCCATAGGAGAACTGTATCTTCCTGTGGTTTTTTTGCGCGATTTTTTAGTCTCTTACATTATTTTTCTAAGAAAGGAGCAACATTCAATGACTATTAGCGTATTGTTTTTAAGTATTACGATTCAAAGAAATACAATTTCTAAAGATGAAATTCTTCATAATGAGCAAATTGAAAAAGCTATGAATGATGTTAAGGAGCGCCAAGCACTTTACTGTGATCACCTGTAATTCCTTTTCGAAAGGAGGAATTCATTTATGACTTTTCATATTTTCTTTTTTACGACTGTGCTTCAAAAAAATACTTTATCTGAAACTGAAATCAATCGTAAACAACAGTTAAAACAACTGACTGATAAAATAACTGACATTAAAAGTTCATACTACACTCAAATGTATTAAAAATATATTTTAAAGGGGTAATATATTCATGAAATTTAAAGCATTCTTTTTAACAATCACCATTCAAAAACGTAAGCTTTCACAGAAAGAGATTTTACGTGAGCAACACATCCAAAGCATTATGGACGAAGTAAAAGAGCGCCAATCTTCTTATTACACTCGTCTTTTCTAAATCACTTATAAAGGGGTCATAAATCTAATGAAATTTAAAGCATTCTTTTTAACTATCACTATTCAAAAACGTAAACTTTCACAGAAAGAGATTTTACGTGAGCAACACATTCAAAACATTATGGACGAAGTAAAAGAGCGCCAATCTTCTTATTACACTCGTCTTTT
>NZ_JACVUW010000005.1:0-450691 GCF_016625265.1 Bacillus sp. S71
TTTTGTCGTTTTCTGCGTTTCCGCATCAGCGACGGTTATTAATATATCATGGTGAAAAATGAAATGCAACACCTTTTATAAACTTTTTTTAAAACTGCCCACATTTCTTTTTTAATATCATATACTTAAACGAAATATCTCTTTCATGTATGAGTAATTCCTACATATATTTTATATAAAGTTACTCTATCAAAAAACGTTTCTTTCTATACTAAGCGTTTTATTCATATACCATATCATACAAGGAGGAATATATATGGACTATACCGATTTATTAATCAAACTAGGTCTCTCGGCTATTTTAGGGTTTGCCATTGGTTTAGAACGCGAATTAAAACGGAAACCACTTGGTTTAAAAACGTGTTTAGTTATTTCTATTATTAGTTGCCTCCTAACGATTGTTTCTATTAAAGCAGCTTATAACTTACCACATACCGATCATATGAATATGGATCCACTTCGACTTGCCGCTCAAATTGTATCAGGAATTGGTTTTTTAGGTGCTGGCGTAATTTTAAGAAGAGGCAACGATAGCATTGCAGGGCTCACGACTGCCGCTATGATCTGGGGTGCTTCTGGTATTGGTATTGCCGTTGGAGCTGGTTTCTATATCGAGGCGATTTTCGGAATGTGTTTCCTTATGATTAGTGTCGAACTTATACCACTCGCGATGAAATATGTAGGCCCTAGGTCATTTCGTCAACGTGATATCGCTGTGAAACTTGTTGTACGAAATATGGACAATATCCCAATCGTAATTGAAGAAATAAAGGAAATGGATATAAAAGTTAAGAATATGAAGCTTAAAACATTAGAAAACGGTTCTCACTATTTACATCTTAAACTGTCCATTGATCAAAAAAGACCTACTGCTGATGTTTACTATGCTCTTCAACATCTTGAAAGTGTCCAACAAACTGAAGTGGAAAGTATGTAGCATAAAACAAACTCTCTTTAATTAGAGAGTTTTTCTTTTTTCTATAATGGTAACAATGAATGTAGTCCTGCAAAACAAGGAGGAATTTACTATTGAAATCCCGTCCGAATTTAGTAGATACATTTCGTGATTCCATTATTTTTCGTTTAATTTGTTTTATTATTGTATTCACTGCTTTTTCTGGTTTTCTTATACATAGATTAGAACCCTCTCATTTCACTACATGGTTTGACGGAATTTGGTGGTCAATCGTTACCATTTTTACAGTTGGATATGGCGACTTTGCTCCCCATACAACGATAGGAAAACTAATAGGTATAAGTATTATTTTATTAGGAACTGGCTTTTGTTCTTATTATATGGTTCTATTCGCTACTGAGATGATCAGTAAACAATATATGAAAATTAAAGGTGAAGAAGCCGCTACCTCTAACGGTCATATGATTATCGTTGGCTGGAATGAGCGTGCAAAACATGTTGTAAAGCAAATGCATGTATTACAACCAAACCTTGATATCGTTTTAATTGATGAAACACTTTCTTTACTCCCAAAACCATTTCATCATTTAGAATTTATAAAAGGTTGTCCGCACCACGATCAAACTTTATTAAAAGCTAATATTAAAACGGCACACACCATATTAATAACAGCTGATAAAGAAAAGAACGAAAGCTTAGCAGATACACAATCCATTTTAAATATTTTAACTGCAAAAGGACTCAATCCAAACATTCACTGCATCGCAGAACTACTTACTACTGAACAAATTCAAAATGCAACGAGAGCTGGCGCGTCAGAAATTATAGAAGGAAATAAATTAACGAGTTATGTATTTACCGCTTCTCTTTTATTCCCTTCTATTTCAGGTGTACTATTCTCACTTTACGATGAAATCTCTGATAATAAATTACAACTGATGGAGCTTTCTCCGTCCTGCACCGGACAAACCTTTGCAAATTGTAGCTATACCCTTTTAAAACAAAACATTCTCTTACTAGGTATAAAGCGCGACGATCAATATATGATTAACCCAGTCCATACCTTCATTCTTATCGAAAGCGACGTACTCATTGTTATTCACCATTAAGAAAATGTTTTTCTAGTTCCCGCATGAGCACTTTTCCAATATTGATATATTTTCTTTTCACTTCTGCATCTGGATCTTTCGGTTCAGCAAATTGATCCATCCCACTCGTTCCCGCGGTTAAAGTATTCACATTATCATCTAGTTCGTCTTGATATACGTGCGAAAGAATATACGGCGTTTCAAGACGGACTACTACACCAGGTACATCTAGTTCACCATCTACTGCTGTAAACGGCACTCGTAAAAATTGATACCCATCTTCTTCATCGATTTTGTAATCGAAGCATCCTTTATCATAATCCCAATTACCACCAATACTATATCCAAGTGGTTTCATAACCTCTTCTAATTTATATAACGCATATGTACGTCCTTCTAAATTTGATTGAATCGGAATCAAGCCCATCCCTCCAAGACTTTTCCTTTAGCATACCCACTCTAGTTTGAATATACTGATGGACTTTTCGATAAAATAATAAAAAGCGACCGGAATCCGGTCGCTTTTTATTATTTTAAACGCTCTTCTAATTCTGCTTTTAATTCTTCAAATCCTGGTTTACCAAGTAAAGCAAACATGTTTTTCTTGTATGCTTCTACGCCAGGTTGGTCAAATGGATTTACGCCTAATAAGTAACCGCTCATCGCACATGCTTTTTCGAAGAAGTATACAAGGTAACCGAATGTGTACTCATTTAATTCAGGAATATTTACGATTAAATTTGGTACTCCCCCGTCGCTATGTGCAAGTAATGTACCTTCGTATGCTTTTGTGTTTACGAAGTCTACAGTTTCACCAGCAAGGTAGTTTAATCCGTCTAAATCGTTGTCTTCTAATTCGATTGTTAGTTCATGTGTAGATTTACCTACTTTAAGAACTGTTTCAAATAAGTCACGACGACCTTCTTGAACGTATTGACCTAATGAGTGTAAGTCAGTTGAGAAGTTTGCTGAAGATGGGAAAATACCTTTTTGATCTTTTCCTTCACTTTCACCAAATAACTGTTTCCACCACTCAGCGAAGTATTGAAGTGCTGGCTCATAGTTAACAAGCATTTCAATTGTTTTTCCTTTATTGTATAAAGCGTTACGAACTACTGCGTATTGGTAAGCTGGGTTTTCTTCTAGTTCTGATGTTCCGAAGTCATCATGACCAGCAGCTGCACCTTTCATCATCTCTTCAATATTTAAGCCACTTACTGCGATTGGTAATAAACCAACTGGCGTTAATACAGAGAAACGTCCTCCAACATCATCTGGAATAACGAATGTTTCGTAACCTTCGTTATCAGCTAATGTTTTTAATGCACCACGTGCTTTATCTGTAGTTGCATAAATACGTTTGCGAGCTTCTTCTTTTCCATACTTCTCTTCTAATAACTTACGGAAAATACGGAATGCTAGTGCTGGCTCTGTTGTTGTACCTGATTTGGAAATAACGTTAATAGAGAAGTCTTTACCTTCTAATACGTCCATTAAATCTTTCATATAAGTGGAGCTAATGTTTTGTCCAACAAATAGCACTTGTGGAGTTTTACGTTGTTCTTTAGATAGCGTGTTGTAGAAAGAATGGCTTAACATTTCGATTGCTGCGCGTGCTCCTAGGTAAGAACCACCAATACCTACAACAAGTAAAATGTCAGAGTCGTTTTTAATTTTTTCTGCGCATTTTTGAATGCGAGCGAATTCTTCTTTGTCATATTGAAGCGGAAGGTCTACCCACCCAAGGAAATCGTTCCCAGCTCCAGTTTTTTCGTGGATTGCGTGATGTGTTACTTTCACTGCATCACGTAAATAAGTGATTTCATGTTCACCGATGAAGGATAACGCTTTAGAATAGTCGAACGTTACATGTGTACTCATCTTTTTCCCTCCAATTATGGATATGTATTTCTGTATTCACTTTAGCGAAACTGAAGTTGTAAATCAAGCGATTCAACCATTGTAAACGTAACCAATATATATTTTTTAGAAAAAGTTCATTTTTTGCATAAAAATTCGCATTTTTCGGTATAGATGTATATACATCATCTTTCGAACATTTTTTATGTATAAAAACAACATAACTACCCCATTCTATAAAAGAGTTAATTAACTCATCGCTTGCTCATGCTTCACAATTAAGGGGGGCTTTTTCATGAGTACTTTGCAACGTATCGCATTAGTCTTTACTGTAATTGGCGCTGTGAACTGGGGACTAATCGGATTTTTCCAGTTTGACTTAGTAGCAGCCATTTTCGGCGGACAAAATTCAGCTCTTGCACGTATTATTTACGGCATCGTTGGTATATCTGGGCTTATCAACCTTGGTTTACTGTTTAAACCATCTGAAAATCTTGGTACGCACCCAGAAACAAACGAAATTCGATAATCAGTATGTCCTTTCACCTCCGACATACGAATATGATTGCATGCAATCATATTTGCAAATATATATCATAAGATAAAGTAAAAGAGGAACGCTCATATGCGTTCCTCTTTTACTTTGTTAACTCGGACTCTTCAATCCATTCTGCCAACTTTTCTCGCAGCGTATTAAATCCGTTTTCAGATGGGTTCGGTATAAGAATCCTTCCTTGTTTTCTTTTCGCCGCTTTTAACGATAAACTCATTTTTCTGTGCTCTTCATCAATTGAAAGTACCTTTACTTCTACTGTATCGCCGACTTTTAAAAAGTCATGAATATCCTTTACATATCCATTTGTAATTTCAGATATATGCACAAGTCCTTGTGTTTCTGCATCTAACGCTACAAATGCACCGTAATCTTGAATTCCAGTCACTTTCCCTGTTACAACCACTCCTGTTGTATATTGTTCTGACATATGAAACACTCCCATACGTTTACCATTCTCTCTACAATTATAGAGAGCAAAGCAGATATATTTATTTTAAATATCCGATTGGTTAGTACGCATTCTAGATAATGATATCTAGAATGCGTATACCTTATATTAGTAAATTATACCACTATGACAGAACTCATTCAAAATTCATGAAAAATTTCCCTTAAAGAAGTATAATTCTCCAATATTGGGATAGAATACTAACACATGGCTTTCTAGTATTCCCCCCCTTTTATGGACAAAACGTATTACGTTTTGTCCTTTTTTTATTTTCTACAAATCGTTCCATTCTCTTCATCGCTTCCATAAGTTGTTCAAGCGACGTCGCATATGAACAACGAATAAATCCTTCACCACTTTCGCCAAATACGCTACCAGGGACAACGGCCACTTTTTCTTCCAACAATAACTGTTCTGCAAATTCCGCTGAAGATAATCCGGTTGAAGATATAGAAGGAAAAACATAAAATGCTCCGCCCGGCACATGACACGTTAAGCCCATTTCATTGAAAGATGTCGTCATGAAGTTACGACGCTTCTTATAGCTATCTCTCATTCGAATTACTTCATCGTTCCCTGCGCGTAACGCCTCAAGTGCTGCAAACTGAGACATCGTCGGTGCACACATCATTGAATACTGATGGATTTTGAGCATTAATTCTGAAAATTGAACAGGAGCTGCAATCATACCGAGGCGCCATCCTGTCATCGCAAATCCTTTTGAAAATCCTGAAATTAAAATCGTATGCTCACGCATATTTTTAATACTCGCGAAACTTGTATATACTTCGTCGTATACAAGTTCTGCATAAATTTCATCAGATAATACGATTAAATTGTACTTCTCAACAATCACTGCTATTTCATCAAGCTCGGATTTATTTAGCATTGCACCTGTCGGGTTATTTGGTGAACAAAGCAAAATTGCCTTTGTTTTCGCTGTAATAGCTGCTTCAATTTGTTCTGGTTGTACTTTAAACTCGTTTTCTAACGTAGTCGCCACAGGAACCGGAACTCCTCCAGCTAATGTCACAAGTGGTGCATAAGAAACGAAGCTCGGTTCAATAATGAGCACTTCATCATCAGGATTTATAATGGCGCGCATCGCTACATCTAACGCCTGGCTCGCTCCAACTGTAACAATGATTTCATCACTTGGATCATAAGATACTGCAAATTGTTTTTTTAGATACTTTGCTATTTCTTGACGGAGCTCCAATAATCCTGCATTTGCTGTATATGACGTATACCCTTGTTCCAAAGAACGAATACATGCTTGCCTTACATTCCAAGGTGTAACAAAATCCGGCTCTCCTACCCCGAGGGAAATAACACCTTTCATATTTGCTGCTAAATCAAAAAATTTTCGAATACCAGATGGTTTTAAAGATTCTGCTGATCTAGATAGTTCAAATTGCTTCATGGTGTCACCACAATTCGCTTATCATCATCGTCTTTTTCATAAATAACGCCCTCATGTTTATACTTCTTCAAAATGAAATGAGTAGTTGTAGAAACAACAGATTCAATTGTTGCTAATTTCTCAGAAACAAACATCGCTACTTCTCCCATCGTTTTCCCTTCTAATGTAATAGAAAGATCATATGTCCCTGACATTAAATAAACGGATTTCACTTCTGAATAACGATAAATTTGTTCAGCAACCGCATCAAACCCAACGCCATGCTTTGGCGTAACTTTCACATCGATCATTGCCGTTAAACCTGTATGTTCTTTCACCTTCGTCCAATCAATATGTGTTACATAATCCACAATAATCTTTTCATTTTCTAACCTCGCAACCATCTTCTTTACTTCTTCTACCTCTATATTTAACAGCTTCGCTAATGTATCTACAGATAATCGACTACTCTTTTCAAGACAAGCTAATAATTCTAATTCTTTTTCTGTCACCATATAAATCATCCTTCCTTTTCGTTTGTGTTTAAATTATACAAATACCCTTTCCAGTTTGAAAAGAAGATTTTTCTATTGAATTATGTCAAAATAAAGTGAAACTTTAATCAGCGGAAAAATGCGTGATAAAGCGAAAGGGGATGGAACCGTGAAACCAAAAGTTTATATTGCTGAACCAGTTCCAACATTTGTAGAAAACTATTTATCAGAACACTGTGATTATGAAAAATGGGATCAAAATGAGAAAGTACCTCGTGATGTTCTATTAGAGAAAATACAAGATAAAGATGGGTTATTAAATTTCGGATCTGCTATTAATGAAGAATTACTGACAGTGGCTCCTAACTTAAAAGTAGTGAGCAACATTTCTGTCGGTTACGATAATTTTGATTTACAAGCGATGAAAAGCCGAAATGTTATCGGAACGAATACACCATACGTATTAGATGATACAGTAGCTGATCTCGTTTTCGCCCTTATGCTATCAGCTGGGCGCCGCGTTTGCGAACTTGATTCTTACGTGAAAAATGGTGAATGGAACGCTGAAATCGGAAAAGAACACTTCGGACTAGATGTACACCATAGCACAATTGGTATTATCGGTATGGGCCGAATTGGAGAAGCCGTTGCAAAACGAGCAAAATTCGGATTTGATATGAATGTTCTTTACTATAACCGCCGTCGTAAAGAAGAAGCTGAACAAAAATTCGATGCTACATATTGTGATTTACAGACGCTACTGAAGCAGTCTGACTTTATTGTTCTTCTTACTCCATTAACAGATGAAACATATCACCTTATCGGAGAAAAGGAATTTTCATTAATGAAAGAAACAGCAATCTTCATTAATGCTTCTCGCGGGAAAACAGTAGATGAAGAAGCGTTAATCCATGCTTTAACAGAAAAGAAAATCTTTACAGCAGGTATTGATACATTTACACAAGAGCCGATTCAAAAAGATAATCCACTCTTATCATTACAAAATGTTGTGACTTTACCACACATCGGATCTGCAACATTAAAAACTAGGCAGCAAATGGCTATGACCGCCGCTGAAAATTTAGTTGCAGGATTACAAGGAAAAACACCGCCTAATATTGTTCGCGGGTAATACTGAATAAACGAAAGGCAAGATGACGTCGTCATCTTGCCTTTTTTTGTTAACATATTTTCTTCTTCCTTGGAGATGATATGAACAAAAATCAATGGAGTGACAAAAAATGAATCACGAATATACTTGTCCTTATTTCACTTTTTCCACTCGCGGCACTACTATTCATTACGAATTGTATGAACACGATAACAAAACAGAACGTCCTACTTTCGTACTCGTTCACGGCTTTTTATCTTCCTCATTCAGTTACCGTCGTCTCATTCCCTTACTATCGAAAGCAGGAACAGTGATTGCTCTTGATTTACCACCGTTCGGAAAAAGTGATAAGTCTCATCTGTTTAAGTATTCTTATCACAATTTAGCAACGATTATTATTGATTTAATTGAACATTTATCTCTCTCAAACATTGTATTAGTTGGGCACTCTATGGGTGGGCAAATTTCTCTCTATGTAAACCGTATACGTCCTGAACTCATTTCAAAAACGATTTTACTATGCAGCTCTAGCTATTTAGCACGCGCAACCTTACCTTTACTATACTCTTCTTATTTACCGTTCTTTCATTTATACGTAAAGAACTGGATTATTAGACGCGGTATTGTTCATAACTTAATGAATGTCGTTCATGATCACTCATTAATTGACGATGAAATGAAAAAAGGTTACTCCGCTCCTTTTTATGACGACCGTATATTTCCCGCTTTAACTCGCATGATACGAGACCGTGAAGGTGACTTATCTTCAACTGAATTACAAAAAATCGAAACACCTACACTACTCATTTGGGGTGAAAAAGACCGCGTCGTCCCTGTACATGTAGGTCATCGTCTACACAAAGATTTACCGAATTCAAAATTTATTTCTTACGAAAATACAGGACATTTACTACCTGAAGAAAAGCCTGAACATGTTTATGAAGAAATTATCGCTTTTTCTGCGCAATAAAGTGAAACTTTAATTAGCCCCCACCTAACTTCTTTGCTTCTGCTGAATTTTGAGGTGGGGGTCTTACTGCCCGGCAAATAGCGGGATAATATAAAAAAGGCCGTCGGAAATTCCGACAGCCTATAATGAACAGCTTCCGCCTTCTTTTATTACAAGTAATTCCACAGCTAATTTCTCACATTTTTCAAGCGCAGGTACTTCCTCAAAAGACATAAAGTATATATGTTGAATCTTCTTTGCGATGTATTTTGGATCATCAAACACACTTATGACGTTCACAACATCGCTCGCTTCTGTTTCATAAAACTCCGGTCCCATTTGAAACGGATCCCAATTCTTCACAACCTCTATCATCTTTTCATATGTACCCATTCGCTTCCCGCCTTTTCACTTTTTAATACTTTTCTTTATCCTATCACATCAGCTATTCTATAAGAAGAGAGAGAACTTTCATAACTTATTGGTTTTACAGAAGAAGGGGGCAAACGTATGCAACTATTTCATAAAGCAATCAATCGACGTGGAACGCATAGTATAAAATGGGATACATATAAAAACGAAGAACTTATCCATGCTTGGATTGCTGATATGGATTTTGAAGTACCAACACAAATTCAAACTGCTTTAAAGAAACGTATTGAGCATCCTATTTTCGGCTATACACTTCCTCCCGAAAATATTGGAGATATTATTTGTAACTGGACAAAAAAACAATATAACTGGGACATTCAAAAAGAATGGATTGTTTTTAGCGCGGGGATCGTTCCAGCTCTTAGTACGAGCATACAGGCTTTCACAAAAGAAAACGAATCCGTTCTCGTACAACCACCTATTTATCCTCCATTTTTCGAAATGGTCACAACAAACAACAGGCAGTTATGCGTGAGTCCATTACAGAAACAAAATGATACATATGTGATAGACTTCGAGCATTTAGAAAAGCAGTTTCAGCAAGGTGTCAAACTCATGCTTCTTTGTAGCCCTCATAACCCAATCGGACGCGTTTGGACGAAAGAGGAACTTGTGCAGCTCGGATTGTTATGTACTAAATATGACGTTATCGTTGTCGCGGATGAAATTCATTCCGATATCATTTATGCAGACCATACACATACGCCGTTCGCTTCCTTATCTGAAGAATTAGCAGAGCGCACTATCACTTGTATGGCTCCAAGTAAAACATTTAATATCGCTGGATTACAAGCTTCGATTATTATCATTCCAAACGAAAAACTCCGTCACGCCTTTACAGCTATCCAATATAGACAAGGCTTCCACGGGTTAAATATCTTTGCCTACACAGCGATGCAAAGTGCCTATACAGAATGTAATGATTGGTTAAACGAAATTCGATTATATATAGAAGATAATGCTCAATTTGCTTGTGAATATATTAAAACTCACATACCTGCTCTTTCCGTAACAAAGCCAGAAGGTAGCTTTTTATTATGGATTGATTGTTCTCGTCTAAAGCTTTCTCAAAACGAGCGTACTACATTACTTGAGGAAAAAGGAAAAATCATCGTTGAACCTGGTGAGAAATACGGGTTAGGTGGCGAAGAACATATTCGAATTAACATCGGCTGTCCACGATCTGTTTTAGAAGAAATTTTGAACAGACTGCGTCATACGTTTTCATAATAATAGAGGAGTCTGTCCCCTAATCATTCTTGGACAGACTCCTTTGCCATATTTTGTCGGTAAGTCGATATATTCCAATAATCGCTGATATATTTTCACTTATACTACACAAAAAAAGCTACCAGCACGGTAGCTTTTACTTTTTCTTCATATCCGCTGCTTTTTTTACAATTACACCACAAGCAATTCGATCGCCTGATTTACCTGTCGGTTGTGTCATACCATCATCAGGGTTTTCTGTAATAATAATAGACGCTCCATCTTTTCTATGAATCGTCGTTTTTCCTTCTTCAAGTGTGATGTGAGGTGCATCGATTTCCGCTTTAATCTTCCCAGAACCATCTGCAACTACGTTCGGTAAATCACCGTTTTCTGCACCCTTCGGATTAAGAAGACCATGTTTTTTATCATCAGGATTAAAATGATTCCCGGATGATTCAAAACGAGGTGCCTTACACTCTCCGATTTCATGTACATGTAGTCCGTGTGGTCCTGGCGTGAAACCTTCTCCTTTAATCGTAATTTTCACGCCACTTGTTTGCTGCACTACTTTCGCAGTCCCTACTTCATCTCCTGAAGCATTATGTAATTTCACTTCAATTTCTTTCGGCTTTCCTTGGTCACAACCTGCCATCAGAAATAATAAACAACAACTGAAAAAAAGCCGCTTCTTCATTCTATTCCCTCCAAAATATATTCTGCCCTTAGATTGTCCGAGCATAGAGGGAAACATACAAAAATGAGTTACTGTTTCTTTTCAGCTAATAGTTTTTCTTCAACTTTCTGTAATCGCTCTGCTTCGCGTTTTGATACACGAATGAACATACGCCACGTAGCAACGGCACCAATTATAAATAGCACGCAAACAATCCCTGGAATAATATATTCTGTTTTATCTTCCGGAAAATATAAAGGCATCATATAGAACACTCCTTATTATAGGATTTGTAAAACATCAGAATTTTCTGTTATATAACTTTAAATTATAGTGGAACCTATCCATATTCTCAAGGGGGCGTTCCGAAAGCGAATGATTTCTTTGACTCCTTCTCCTACTTTCCTTACTATAAACTTGAGGTGAAAAATATGAGAGAAACATTTGAAATTGGTGAAATCGTTACTGGCATTTATAAAACTGGCAAATACATCGGCGAAGTTACAAATAGCCGCCCTGGCAGTTACGTCGTAAAAGTATTAGCTGTTTTAAAACATCCGGTGCAAGGTGACTTACATAACGTAAAACAAGCTGACGTACCATTTTTCCATGAAAGACGCGCTTTAGCTTTCCGTGAACAGACGAACATTCCAGAGCAAATGGTGAAAAAATATGAAGGAGAAATTCCGGATTATACCGAGTCACTAAAATTAGCATTAGAAACCCAAATGAATTCATTTTCTGAAGATGATTCACCTTTTGCAGAGCGTAGTCTAGAAACATTAGAACAGTTAAAGAAAGACTACAAACTTTAAAAAACAAAACGACCAAATTACATAATGTGCAATTTGGTCGTTACTGTGTGCTCACTTTCTTTAACACTTTTGAAAAATCAACGAGTTCTCCTAATGTTGGAGGTGCTGGTTTTACTAAATACTCTTTATCTTTTTCTACTAGTTTAAAAATATTGTACGTCGTCATCGCATCATCAAGCGCACAATGATGCTTCCCTGTCCCTACTTTTCCGTACGCCTCAATTGCTTTCCATAATCCTGTTTGATTTCTTTCTCCAAAAAACTTCTTATACTCAAGCGATAAATCACGACACTGTCCGAAGAATGGAAAAGCTATCCCTGCCATTTCACAATTATGCTTCAGCACTTTCATATCCATATTTCCCCACGTTACAATTGTCGGTTTACATTTCGTTTCGTATTCCGCAAGCTTCTTAACGAGTTCAGGAAATGAAATCCCTTTATCCACGACTTCTTGTTTTATTCCTAAAAACTTCTTACATCGATCCGTTAAAGAGGGAAATGTTTTCGGCCTGACATGTGATGAATACGTATCTTCCACCTTACAGCCAGCAACTGAAACGAGTCCTACCTCAATAATTTCCGGAAAAAATCCTTTCGGTTTCTTTCTATGCTGGGGCATCGTAAACTCAAAGTCTAAAAATAAAAATCGTTGTTCATCCATACGATCCCTTCCTTATCATTTTTATCATTCCTTTCTATTTGACACTCCTACACGAACAAGCTCGAATGCTAATTCCATTTTAAATATTCAGATTGGATGTATCTTATATATATGTCAAATGCCCACAAATATTTTAAAAAATAAGAAAAAATGACCTATGCAGAAAATATGACAAAATCCCTCCTTGCATTTACATCCGCAGTTTTTCTACTTTATAATGACGTTATGTGTGTTTCATCTAGTTAATATTTGACACACTAAGAAAAATGAATGAAAGGAGATGAGATTTTTGCACGAAACAACGCAAGAACTCGCTAACTGGCAGTATTATTTTGCTATCGCAGTCTTTTTAATTACATATGCCATTATTATTTCTGAAAAAATTAATCGCGCTGTCATCGCACTTCTTGGTGCAGCATTCATGGTAATTATGGGGGTCGTCGATTTACATAACGCCTTTACGAAACATATTGAATGGGGAACGATTACGCTACTCATCGGTATGATGATTTTGGTGAACATTACGAGTAAATCAGGTGTTTTCCAATACGTTGCCATTAAAGCAGCAAAAGGGGCACAAGGAAATCCAATTAAAATTTTAATTTCCCTTTCCCTACTTACCGCGCTTGGCTCCGCATTTTTAGATAACGTTACAACTGTACTTCTTGTTGTTCCAGTTACTTTATCTATTACGCGCATACTGCAAGTAAATCCTGTTCCATATTTACTTTCTGAAATTATTTTTTCAAACATTGGGGGAACGGCAACATTAATTGGTGATCCACCTAACATTATGATTGGTTCTGCCAATAAGCATTTAGACTTCAATGCTTTCCTATTGAATCTAGCACCAATCGTAATTATTATTATTGGAGTTACAGCAACAATACTTTACTTCATGTACCGTAAACAATTAATTGCCGATCCTGTACAGGTTAAAAAATTAATGAGCTTAGATGAAAAACAATACATTAAAGATCCAGTATTAATGAAAAAATCTTTAACGGTGCTTGGACTTACGATTGTAGGTTTCATGACTCATTCTATTTTCCATATTGATGCGGCTATCATTGCCTTAACTGGTGCTACTGTACTTATGTTAATTGGTGTGAAAGAGCATGAAATTGAAGAAGTATTTGCAAGCGTAGAGTGGGTAACAATCTTCTTCTTCGCAGGGCTATTCGTACTTGTTGGAGGACTTATCGATATCGGTCTTATCAAAATGTTAGCTCAAAAAGTAATTGGTATAACAGGCGGAGATATTTCTTACGCATCCATCCTTATTTTATGGGTATCTGGTATCGCCTCTGCAACAATTGATAACATCCCATTCGTCGCAACAATGATTCCACTTATTAACGATATGGCAGTCGGGCTAGGCTTATCACCATCTGACGCACAAATCGATGTATTATGGTGGGCATTAGCACTAGGTGCTTGTCTCGGTGGAAACGGAACATTAATCGGAGCTTCTGCTAACGTAATCGTTGCAGGTATTGCGAGCCGCGAAGGACATAAATTTAGTTACATGGAATTCCTAAAAGTCGGTTTCCCAATTATGATCGTTTCATTAATCATTTCTCACATTTATATTTATTTACGCTACCTTATGTAGTAAAAAGAGCGCTCTGATAATCAGGGCGCTTTTTTACTTATATCTAAAATATATCGACTTATCAACAAAAACGAAAAATCTACTCTTTATATCTCACCGGTTCATTTCGAATAATAAATAAATGAATCGGTAAGAACACCGAAAATGTGATTACATGAATAATCGTAAATAATATAGAGTTCGTTCCATATCTGTCTAAAATAGCGTAGATAAGATAAATAGACAATACAATCGATACAGCTGTTGCTAGTAAACTTATAATTGGTACGAAATTAAAAATGAAACATGCAACATATATACCGAATACTTTCCACCCTGCTTCTTCTTTCAAAAAATCTGGTAATTTATCTTTCGCTAAGTCACCCCATGTCTTACTATTCAAAAACGGAATAAACGCAAGCACCCCGTCCGTTGCACCATCATTTTTCGCCATCGAATAAAGTGCAAAAGCCGTTAACAAATATGAAATAATTGCCCAAATCAATATAACAAGAATAAACGCAAAACTAAGAGCAAAGAAACCTGCTAGTACGCCTTGATCCTCCATCTTATCCTCTCCTCTCTACTTTCAACATATTTCATTACATTGCAAGTTATGTTTTAAAATTTATCCAAACTCTTTGTATAATAAGAGAAGAAAGAGAATAAGAGAGGAGAAACACTTATGCATCCATTTGTAAAAGCATTACAAGAGCATTTCACAGCTCATAAAAATCCTGAAAAAGCAGAACCTATGGCTCGTTATATGAAAAATCACTTCCCATTTCTAGGTATTCAAACACCGGAAAGACGCCAATTATTAAAAGACGTCATTCAAATACATACTCTCCCAGATAAAAAAGACTTCCAAATTATCGTACGTGAGCTTTGGGACTTACCAGAACGTGAATTCCAAGCGGCCGCACTTGATATTATGCAAAAATATAAAAAGCATATAAACGAAACTCATATCCCCTTCTTAGAAGAACTTATTGTCACAAAATCTTGGTGGGACTCTGTCGATAGCATCGTCCCTACATTCTTAGGTACTATCTTTTTAAAACACCCAGAATTGATTTCTGCTTATATTCCAAAATGGATTGCATCAGATAACATATGGTTACAACGCGCCGCCATTTTATTCCAACTGAAATATAAACAAAAGATGGATGAGGAACTTCTTTTCTGGATTATTGGACAACTACATTCTTCAAAAGAATTTTTCATTCAAAAAGCGATTGGCTGGGTCCTTCGTGAATATGCAAAAACAAATCCGGATGTAGTTTGGGAATACGTGCAAAACAACGAGCTCGCTCCATTAAGTAAGCGTGAAGCAATTAAGCATATTAAAGAAAATTACGGAATAAATAATGAAAAAATAGGCGAGACTCTATCATAGATAGACGCGTTCCTCTATTGAGATTTAAAAAAGAACGTGTTAGAATATGTTCATTATTACTAATATAAGTAGCGATGACGGACTTATAAGTACTTGCATAAAAAGCGATTCAGGGATAGTGAAAGCCTGAAGCCGCAAGGAAACGGCAGTCCCGAGCAATACATGATAAAGTGGATGCACCTTTGTGTATCAACTAGGGTGGAACCGCGGGCAAACGCTCGTCCCTAGGCAAATAAGCCTTGGGATGAGCGTTTTTTTATGTTCTTTTTAGCTATACTGCTCGTTTCCAAAGTATCAGAGTATGTCATCGCCAATACGTTAACTTTCAAAAGGAGGATTTTCTTATGTATTCAATGGAACAAGTTGTAAACTTAGCGAAACATCGCGGTTTTGTTTTCCCTGGTTCTGAAATTTACGGTGGTCTTGCAAACACTTGGGATTACGGTCCACTTGGAATCGAATTAAAAAATAACGTTAAAAAAGCTTGGTGGAAAAAATTCATTCAAGAATCTCCATACAACGTTGGTTTAGACGCAGCTATTTTAATGAACCCTAAAACTTGGATCGCTTCTGGTCACGTTGGTAACTTCAACGATCCAATGATCGACTGTAAAAAATGTAAAGCTCGTCACCGTGCTGACAAATTAATTGAGGATGCTTTAGATGCAAAAGGCATCGAAATGGTTGTTGATGGTCTTACTTTCGACCAAATGGCTGACTTAATGAAAGAACATGAAGTAAAATGTCCTGATTGCGGTAGTGAAGAATTCACTGAAATCCGTCAGTTCAACTTAATGTTCAAAACATTCCAAGGTGTTACAGAGTCTAGCACAAACGAAATCTTCCTTCGTCCTGAAACAGCACAAGGTATTTTCGTAAACTTCAAAAACGTTCAACGCTCTATGCGTAAAAAGCTTCCATTTGGTATTGGCCAAATCGGTAAGAGTTTCCGTAACGAAATCACGCCTGGTAACTTCACATTCCGTACACGTGAATTCGAACAAATGGAACTTGAATTCTTCTGTAAGCCTGGTGAAGATTTAGAGTGGTTCGCATTCTGGCGTGAAACTTGTAAAAACTGGTTACTTTCACTTGGTATGACTGAAGAGAGCATGCGTCTTCGTGACCACGGTGAAGAAGAGTTATCTCACTATAGTAATGCAACAACTGACATTGAATTCAAATTCCCATTCGGTTGGGGCGAACTTTGGGGCGTTGCATCTCGTACAGACTTCGACTTAAAACGTCACATGGAACACTCAAACGAAGACTTTAATTATATCGATCCACAAACGAATGAGCGTTACGTACCATACTGCATCGAGCCATCTTTAGGCGCAGACCGTGTAACATTAGCATTCTTATGTGATGCATATGAAGAAGAGCAATTAGAAAACGATTCTCGTACAGTTCTTCGTTTCCACCCTGCTTTAGCACCATACAAAGCAGCTATCTTACCATTATCTAAAAAGCTATCTGAAGGTGCTACTGAAGTATTCGCAGAATTAGCTAAAGACTTCATGGTAGACTTTGATGAAACTGGTTCTATCGGTAAACGTTACCGTCGTCAAGACGAAATCGGTACACCATTCTGTATCACATACGACTTCGACTCAGTTGAAGACAAAGCTGTTACAGTACGTGACCGTGATACAATGGAACAAGTTCGTATGCCAATTAGCGAACTAAAAGGTTTCTTAGAGAAGAAAATCCAGTTCTAATTATAAGAAAAAGAGGCTGCTCATAAGAGCGCCTCTTTTTTACTTTTCACGTTTTTCTTTAATTGCTACTGTACATCTTGATATACATAGTAAATCATCATTTTCATCAATAATACGAACATCCCAAACCATTGTCGATTGTCCTCTATGTATCGGTGTTCCGATCGCTGTTACAATTCCATCTTTCTTTGAGCGAATGTGGTTTGCATTAATTTCTAATCCGAAACAAATACATTTTTCTTGATCAATTAAATTGTATGAACCAACACTTGCCACTGTTTCTGCCAATGCAACCGATGCACCGCCATGTAAAAATCCAAATGGCTGATGCGTACGCTCATCAACAGGCATCGTAGCAACCACCTTATCTTCTGTCATCTCTAACAACTCAATTCCAAGTGAATCCATTAAAGTTTTTGCCATATCGCTTCCTCCTTCTCTTGCTTTAATTAAATGTATAATTTTACCTATTTATTTTCAAACTACTTATAACACTTATATAAGGAGGCTTCACCTAAATGAAACAGAAATTTTGTATATTACTGCTTATGTTCTCCTTGCTGACTATTGTACCAAATTGTGCAATAACAGCCAAAGCATCTAACCTGACAATCGATGTTAAGACTGTAACGCAAAAAGGTAAGAAACCTTATATAGAATATCAAATAAATAGGCCTTCTTTTCACAACTTTTCTGACTCTACATTTCAAAATAAGCTCAATTTATACTACAAAAAGTCCACTGACAAATTTAAAAACAAATTAGAAAAAGAAGCAAAAAAATACTATAAAGAGACAGAAGGATCTAGTACACCATTTCATCCGTACGTAGCAAATGTTGATTATAAAGTCTCTTTAAACAAACCACCTTTTCTTAGCCTATATGTGAATTACTATCAATATACTGGCGGAGCACACGGTCTTTATACGTGGAAGGCAAATACATTTGATTTAAAAGAAAAAAAGCTACTGCACTTAGACGATTTATTTCAACAAAAAGATAAATATAAAGATGTAATCCGTGCAGAGATTGTAAGACAAATTAAACAAAATGAAAGTATTTATTTTCCTGATGCAACTGAAAAGGTAATGAGTATGAAAAAGTTTCACTTCTTTTTAGAGCCAGACAATCTCGTCATTTATTTCCCTTTATATGAGATTGCTCCGTATTCAAGTGGAATTCCGCAATTTCGTATTCCATATACGTTGCTAAGAGACTATTTAAAGCCTTCTTATCAAAATATTTTGATTGACAACAAGTAAATATTTTAGCTACGATAATGTTAACCTAAAAACAACAGGAGGTTAACATTATGAGAAGATTACATGTTTTAGATTTAGCATTAGCTGCCATGTTCGTTGCTCTTATGGCCATCGGTGCAAATATTGTATCTTGGGCACCATTCCTTCAAGTAGCAGGTATCCCATTATCTATGCAACCATTTTTCGCAATTTTAGCAGGTCTTCTTCTTGGAAGTAGACTTGGTGCTTTATCCATGACTGTTTATATGCTCGTTGGCGTAGCCGGCGCACCAATTTTCGCTAACTTCAAGGCTGGATTTGGAGCACTTTTAGATCCTACTGGTGGTTTTATTATCGCATTTATTATCGTTGCTTACGTATCGGGGAAACTAGTAGAACAAAAAGAAAGACCAACATTCATTACATTCGCGATTGCCTCTTTCACAGGAATTATTTTAACTTATATAATCGGTACTACTTACATGTACGGGGCAGTCAATCTCTTTATGGGCGGTAATATGAGCTATAAAGCTGCTTGGATGATTATGATGTGGTTTGCAGTAAAAGATATTGTATTTACAATTATCGGTGCTATTATCGCCCCTCGCATATACTATGCTGTGCGTCGTTCTGCTTATCAGCATTCTCATTCGACGATTTCATAATAAAAAAGAGTTATTGCAGCTTGCTGCAATAACTCTTTTTTTATATTAAGACTCTTGATTCACTTGTTCTTCTAAAATTTTCTTCATCATTACAACCATGTCATCACGTAATTCTGGGTGTTGCAGGGCCATTTCGATTGTCGTTTGAACAAATCCTAGCTTTTCACCTACGTCGTAGCGCTTTCCTTCGAAATCGTAAGCAAATACACGTTGGATTTCATTTAAGCTTTGGATTGCATCTGTTAACTGAATTTCACCACCAGCACCGACATGTTGCTGCTCTAAGAACATAAAGATTTCAGGCGTTAAGATGTAACGGCCCATAATCGCTAAGTTTGAAGGTGCTGTACCTTGTGCTGGTTTCTCAACGAAATTGCGAACTTGGTAACGACGACCTTCTTGTTCTAATGGATCAATAATTCCGTAGCGGTGTGTTTCATTTTCTGGAACCGTTTGTACACCAATAACAGAAGAAAGCGTTTTATCATATTCTTCGATTAATTGACGTAAGCATGGTTTTTCAGCTTGAACGATATCATCGCCTAATAAAACAGCAAATGGCTCATCACCGATGAATTTACGTGCACACCAAACAGCGTGTCCTAATCCTCTTGGTTCTTTTTGACGAATATAATGAATATCTACCATTTTTGAAGAAGCCTGTACTTTTTCAAGTAACTCATACTTTTTCTTTTCTAATAAGTTTTGCTCTAACTCAAATGCATTATCAAAATGATCTTCAATAGAGCGCTTTGTTTTACCAGTAACGATAATAATGTCTTCGATTCCTGATTGTATTGCTTCTTCTACGATGTATTGGATAGTTGGTTTATCTACTATCGGCAACATTTCTTTCGGCATTGCTTTTGTTGCTGGTAAAAAACGTGTTCCCAATCCAGCTGCTGGGATTATGGCTTTTCTTACTTTTTTCATCACAAAATACCCTCTCTTCTGTCAGAATCAATAACGATCATTTCCTTACATAAAACAAAAGGGAGATTTCGCTCCCTTTTGTTCCCTACTACTTAAAATTACTTTATATTATAAACGATTCATAATATCTTCTTTAATAGTAAGTAACTTTTGTTCACTATTTTGTAAAGAACTATCTTTTACACCAAAGTAGAACTTAATCTTCGGTTCAGTTCCAGATGGACGTAGGCAGAACCATGAACCATCCTCTAATTGATATTTTAACACATTTGATTTCGGTAAGTGAATCTCTTCTTTATGTCCATCTTGTAAAGATGTAACAATGCTTGCTTTATAGTCTTCAACTGCTACGACTGTTAAGCCCGCTACTTCTTTCGGAGGATTCTCACGGAACGTCGCCATCATCTCTTGGATTTGTTCCGCTCCATCTTTTCCTTTTAACGTTAACGATACAAGGTCTTCACGGAAGAATCCGTATTTCTCAAATACTTCTAATAGACCATCATATAACGTTTTCCCTTGTGATTTGTAGTATGCAGCTACTTCACATGCAAATAGGACAGATTGTACTGCATCTTTATCACGGCAGAATGGACGGATTAAATAACCATAGCTTTCCTCATAACCGAATTGGAATTCGTATTGTCCGCTTTCTTCATACTGTCTAATTTTCTCACCGATAAATTTAAATCCAGTTAACGTATCAATTGTATCTAAACCGTATGCTTTTGCAATTGTACGACCAATTTCAGACGTTACGATTGTTTTTAATACGACACCGTTCTCTGGAAGCGTTCCGTTTTCTTTCTTTTGAGATAGTAAGTAATCAAGCATTAATGCACCTGTTTGGTTACCTGTTAATACTTGGAACTCACCATTATGATTACGAACTGCTACACCAAGGCGATCTGCGTCAGGATCAGTTGCGATTAATACATCTGCGCCTACCTTTTCACCGTCACGAATTGAATACTCAAACGCTGCGTGCTCTTCTGGGTTCGGTGATTTTACTGTAGAGAAGTTTGGATCTGGTAACTCTTGCTCTTTTACAACTGTTACATCTGTAAATCCAACTTCTTTTAAACCACGGCGTACAGAAATATTTGATGTTCCGTGTAATGGTGTAAAGACGATTTTTAAGTCTTTACCAACCTTTTGTACCATTTCTTTATTAATGATGACATTGTTCAATTCTGCAGCATATGCATCATCTACTTCTTGTCCAATAATATGTAATAAACCGTCAGCTTTTAATTGCTCTACATCAGCGACTTCAACTGTTAATTCATCTTCTACTGCGTTTACGTAGCTAATTAACTCATCTGCCTCTTTTGGAGGCAACTGTCCACCATCTTCACCGTATACTTTATATCCGTTATATTCAGGCGGATTATGGCTTGCCGTAAGGACGATTCCACTTACTGTATGTAAATGACGAACTGCGAAAGAAAGCACTGGCGTTGGACGTAAGCTTTCAAACACATATGTTGTGATACCGCGTGCGCCAAGTGTTGCAGCGACCTCCATTGCGAATTCAGGTGATTTATGTCGAGAATCATAGGCTACAACAACACCTCGTTTTTTCGCTTCCTCACCTAACTTTTCAATAAAGCTTGCTAATCCTTTTGTTGCTTTACGAACTGTATATACGTTTAAACGGTTCGTACCAGCACCAAGTTCACCACGCATACCACCTGTGCCAAACTCTAGATTTTTATAAAAGCTATCCTCGATTTTCTTCTCATCTTGCTTCATATTTTCTAGCTGTTCTTTTAATTCTGCATCTAATTGTGCGTAAGAAAGCCAGCGACTAAATTCTTGTTTCCAATTCATTCTTCTCTCTCCTCCCGCTTGTCATATCTTTATTATATGAAAAAAATATGCTGTATCTCAATATTTTATAAAATCTAGCAGGATTTTACTAGGAATATTTGTATACACTATTGTTAAATACTCCACTAAAGGGAATGAGGATTATGCAAGAATGGGGCTTGTCAGAAGAGCTCAAAATACAAACAAAGCAAATGATTGAAATTGCTGAAAGAGAACTATCGATTATGAGAAACGCAATCGATAAAGAAGATGAATGTATTTTATGCAAAATGGAAGATATTCATCATATGTTGGCAAATGTACAAACATTGGCAGCTACATACTATATTCAGGCATATTTATCACCTTATACGGAAAGTTCATCTTTTATTACGACAGCTATCCAACATTTAAGCGCTAGAAAACATGGTGCTCTTATCGTTGTGGAACGAAATGAAACGCTTGAAGCTTTCATTCAAACTGGAACGACATTAAACGCTCATTTAACTGCGCCATTACTCGAATCAATATTTTACCCAGGTAACCCTCTTCATGACGGTGCCGTTCTCGTAAAAAATAATCATATAGTCTCAGCTGCTAATATTCTTCCTTTAACGAAAAGTACAGAAGTTGATTCTGAGCTAGGAACGCGTCACAGAGCTGCAATAGGCTTATCAGAAAAGAGTGATGCACTTATATTAGTTGTCTCTGAAGAAACGGGCCGTACTTCTTTTGCTTTAAATGGGATTTTGTATACAATTTCTTTATAAAGTGAAACTTTAATCAGCCCTCACCAATTGAGCGTTTACGGGCAACCCCACCTCACTTCTTTGCTTCCACTGAATTTTGAGGTTAGGGTCTTACTGTCCGGCAAATAGCGGGATAAACAAACCTATAAAAAAGAAGACTGTTCCAAAATATTGGAACAGTCTTCACTTATACTCTTATTCTTCTCCGAAACGCTCCACAAGTGTTGCAAGTGTACGTACCATTGCACCAGTTGCTCCAGCTGGACCTAAGTCGTGCGCGCCTTTTGTTTCTGATGTTCCAGCGATATCTAAGTGTACCCACGGTGTATCTTCAGCGAATTCGCCTAGGAATGTACCTGCCATAACCGCATGTCCTTCACGGCCTGGTGAGTTATTTAAATCAGCAAACTTACTGTTTCTCACACGTTCTTTATCACGATCAAAAATCGGTAGTTGCCAAATTGGTTCATCTGTTTCCATAGAAGCCTCTAGTACTTGCTCAAACAACTCTTCATTATTTGTCATTGCGCCTGTCGTATGGTTTCCAAGTGCAACAATTACACCGCCTGTTAATGTTGCAACATCAACAAGGTAGTTTGCGCCAAGTTTTTTCGCATACGTAATACCATCAGCTAAAGCTAGACGACCTTCTGCATCCGTATTTAATACTTCAATTGTTTTTCCACTCATAGATGTGATTACATCGTCTGGCTTAAATGCCGTACCACTTACAACGTTATCTGTTGAAGGAATAACAGCGATCACATTTTGTTCTGGGCGCAGTTCTCCGATAATTTCCATCGCACCTAATACAGCAGCTGCACCGCCCATATCACCTTTCATACCAACCATGCCTTCACGTGGTTTTAAAGAATAACCACCTGTATCGTATGTAATACCTTTTCCAACGAATCCAATGACATCTGTCCACTCTTCTTTTCCTTTATAAATAAGAGCAATCATTTTGGGTGGCTCTGTACTACCTTGGTTTACTGCAAGTAACGCACCCATACCAAGATCTTCCATCTCTTCTTTTTCAAGAACTTTATAGTCCATATCATACTTCTCCGCTAACTCAACAGCATACTCAGCAAGCTTTGTCGCTGTTAATACGTTTGGCGGCATATTTACAAGTGTACGAGCTGAATTTGTTGCACGTCCATGTACGTAGCCAACTGTTAATGCGGCTTCAATTTCTTGTGCATCTTCCGCTGTAATAGCCGTGAACTTCTCTAACTCTACACGATCCTTTTTATCTGATTTATACGTTTGTAATTCATATGTACCAAGGCCTTGTACCTCTGCTGCAATATGAGCGACATCAATCGCGTCTAATTTCTCTGTTATGAAAGAATCAAGTAAGATTGCTGCATCTTGTACTTTTGCTGCTTGTAGTGTTTTAAACGTTTTTCCAAGAGCCACACGTAACGTTTCTGTCGTATAAGACTCTTTCTTGCCTAAACCAACAAAGTAATACCGTTTCACATTTGTTTTTCCTAAGCTATGTACTTTCGAAATGGCCTTTTTCTTTGTAGATAATTCTTTCTCTTCTAGTAAAACTTGTAATTGTCCTTCAAACGCTTTGTCCAGTTCTTGTACAAAACTACTCATTTTCTCTTCTTCAAATAAAGCGACAATTACTGCTTCGTGACCTGCTAATTCTTTTTGTACTTGAAACATGTTCAGACCCCCTAAATTTCTCTACCACCATTATAACTTTATTTTCGATAAAATGCGACAATTCTAACTACAGTTATATGACCTGTAAAATCTCCTCTATTATGAAATAAGCCAAGAAAAAAAGTCTAGCGTAATTACGACTAGACTATCTTTGCTTTAAATATTGACCACGAAACACTTGCATCGTTTCGTCTTGATTTAACATCGTTAACTCTTCTTCTGTAAACTTACCTTTTCCTACTTTTACTACATACACATTTACTTTTTTCTTACCCCATTGGCTATAAACATCTTTCACCGTATCATAATATAAATCAAGACGGTTTCCTTTTATTGCTCCGCCCTTATCAGCTACTACACCATACCCGTAACCTGGCACGAAGAGAATCGTTCCAATCGGGAATACGCGTAAGTCCGCAGCAATTGTGGAATATAAATCCCTTTTCACTTTAACACCTGAATATGTAATACCATACTCTGGATGCCCTGGCCTCTTACCTGTTGACTCAATCCCCGATGTATAACCTGTTGCAGTCATTTCAATTGAACGATATTTAGACCAGTCGTTTGCCTGCTCTAAAGCATTTATCACTTCTTTACTCGGAGCAACATTTCTCTTAACTTCTGCTGCATGTACTTCTTTTGCACTCATTCCTTCATATGTCTTTACAATCTCTAATAAAGAAACTCCAGTGAAAGCCTTCCATGTTACGCATAATGCAAATGCAAGTAAACAAGTCATCATAATGCGAATACAATATCGTTTTAACATTTTTATATTCCACACTCCTTCATCGTTAATCATTCCCTATACGATGAAGGAATATGCAAAAAATAATCTCCAACTTAGTTGGAGATTAAAACATTTGATATCCGCTTTTCCGAAGTTTCTTGATCACGACTCCTGCTAAAGCAGCCCCTACTAATCCAGTAGATAGAATAAACACGTCTGCTTGTCCTAAGTGCGATACACTTGTCCCAAATGAAGAAAATGTTTCTTTCGGTTTTGAAAAATAATCCCACATACTCGCTTTATTAATAATAAGCATACAAACAATCGGATACACAATAACCATTACCCAAGTAGCTCGCAAAATCATGTTGAGTAAAAATCCAATTCCAAAGAACAAAATAAAAAATAACATCATTGAAATAAGTAGTACCGGTATACTCACTCTTTCTCCCTCTCCTTCGCACGTGCCGTAAATACGTGATAGGCTGTATAACCAAATGGTTCTCCTGGATTTAATGTTTTGTCCACTTCAAGATGTAGTTCTGATCTTCCTTCTAACAAATATTTAATAAGTACAGACGTATTCGGATCGTCCGCAATCTTATCTGGATGTAAGAACGCCACTTCAGACAATTCTTTCTCCTGTACAATAATATTTTCTCCTTCAGGCTCCAAAAGGAAAATAATCATATTATCACTAATTTCATCACGAATAACACCCGATCGAACACCAATGATCCCCTTCACATGAGCGACAATGCCTGTCTCTTCTAACACTTCGCGTTTCACAGCTTCATCAACTGTCTCACCTTCATTTACAAAACCAGCCGGTAAAGACCATTTCCCTTTTAATCCACTGTATTTCTTCTTAACGAATAGCCACCTGCCATCTTTTGTAGCTACTAAGCCACTAACAGCTAACCATACTTTCCCGCGCTTCCCCATGATGCATCCTCCTCTATCTGAACGGACAGAATATTCTTTCTTTTCTATATATTATACTATACTTTTTAATTCGCTGTGAAATTTCCTTTTTTCAAAAAGTGAAAAAACCCATTTTGTCGATATACTGTTAACAAAAAAATATCAAGATGCAGAAATGTAATTATGAAGAAAATAAAACATTGGATTCATCCATTTCATGATAAGGCAATGTTCAAATAAAACATTTCTCCCATCTTTCTATTGTTATATCGAAAACATGTATTATATGAAAAAAAAGCAGAAACGGCGCTTAGCCGTTTCTGCTTTTTCTACTATATATTAAAAGAACTTTAATTTACCTTTTTTAAGAACTAATAAAGGTCCACCTAATAAGAATAAGTAGCGGTTATCGATTACTTTCTTCATGAAGGAAGCTTTCCAACCTGTTAACTTTTTACCCATAACAACGCCCATTGCATCGTCATGACCTAAAGAACATACAGATCCTTTATTATCGAATGCGAATTTTTTCATTTCGCCCTTGCCACGAACTAATACAGTTAAGTTGTGTGCAATATTGTAACCTTGTTGAATTGCAATTTGTGCTGTTGGTGGGTAAGGACGGTTAATTTCTTCGTTAATGATTAACGCTGCATCACCAACCATGAATACCTCTTCGTATCCTGGAGCGTGCATGTACTCATCAACTTTTACACGTCCGCGCATTGCTTCAAAGCCAGACTCTTCCACAATACCATTACCACGAACACCCGCAGCCCAAACTACTGTTTCAGACTTAATTAATTCAGTATCATCACCATTTGCAACAATAATACCTTCTTCAGTTGCTTCTTTAATTGCTGTACCGATGCGGAATTCTACGCCTTTTTTCTCAAGTTGTTTTACAGCATATTCTACTAATGCTGGATCGAAACCTGGAAGTGCTGTTGGAGCAGCTTCTACACAGATGATACGTGCTTTTTCACGTGGTACATTGTACTGTTTGCAAAGTTCAGGAACACGGTTTGCAAGCTCACCTACGTACTCGATACCAGTAAATCCAGCACCACCAACAACGATTGTTACTAACTCATCGCGCTTTTCATCTGCATATTTAGCGAAACTAGCTTCCATATGCTCACGAATTTCACGAGTTGCATTAATGTTAGCGATTGAGAATGCATGCTCTTTTAATCCTGTAATTCCGAATGTTTCTGATTCGAAACCAAGACCGATTACTAAGTAGTCATACTCTAACTCGCCGTCTTTTAAGATAATACGTTTTTCAGCAGCTTTAATTTCTACTACTGTGTCTTGTACAAAGTTCACTTTATTTGTATCAATAACGTCTTGAATATCTAGACAGATTTTTTCATCTTGTAATGTACCAGCTGCGCTCTCGTGTAACCAAGTCGCTTGGTAGTGATAGCTGTTGTTGTTTACTAACGTAATTTCAGCTTCATTTACAGATAATGCTTTTTGCAGACGAACAGTCGTAATCATCCCGCCATAACCTGCACCTAAAACTACGATTTTTGGAGTCTTCACCAAATCACAACCCTTTTCTTTATATAATAGTAATGAGAAATAATACCAAGTACTAAAAACTCTATTTGTCAAGAATGTGGAATTTATCACATTCTATATCATAACAAAACGCAGTCAAAAAATCGTACGAATTTTGTCATAGAAATTTAACATAATACTTCCCTATATTAGTCGGTTTTATTCCAGAATTCAAGCTTCTGGAGAATTATCAATATTTTAAAATAACATAGCGTTTTCAAGGGTTTTTCAGCCTTTTTTTCATGTATTTTCCTTTCTGTATATTTTATACAATACAAAAAGCATCTATGCGAAAACTTACACACAATTCAGTCGTTTTCAGAAGTATTATGAACTCAAATATGCTATCATTTATTTGAAAGTGTCATCATTTGCAGGATTTTCGTGTACATATGAACAATATATGAAATCAATATCAAAATTCCATCTATAGGGGGAATGAAAGTGGCAGAAAATCAAAAAGTTTACGACATAACAATTATTGGTGGTGGTCCAACAGGACTATTCACAGCATTTTATGGCGGGATGAGACAAGCAAGTGTAAAAATCATTGAAAGCTTACCTCAACTTGGAGGACAATTATCCGCACTCTACCCTGAAAAATACATTTATGATGTAGCTGGATTTCCAAAAGTGCGCGCACAAGAATTAGTTGATAACTTAAAAGAGCAAATGAAGAAATTTGATCCAACCATTTGCTTAGAAGAAGCTGTTGATACGCTTGAAAAACAAGCTGATGGTATATTTAAACTTGTTACGAATAAACAAACTCACTATTCTAAATCAGTCATTATTACTGCCGGCAATGGTGCTTTCCAACCACGCCGCTTAGAATTAGAAGGTACAGCAAAATACGAAAAGAAAAACTTACATTATTTCGTTGATGATATGAATAAATTTGCTGGCAAGCGCGTCGTAGTATTTGGCGGTGGCGACTCAGCAGTAGACTGGACGATGATGTTAGAACCGATTGCTGACAAAGTTACAATCGTTCATCGCCGTGATAAATTCCGCGCACATGAACATAGCGTCGAAAACTTAATGAATTCTCGTGCAGAAGTAAGTACACCGTATGTTCCAGTTGAACTCATTGGTGATGACAAAATTGAACAAGTCGTTCTTCAGCACGTAAAAACTGAAGAAAAAGTTATCATCGATGTTGATGATGTAATTGTAAACTACGGCTTCGTTTCCTCTCTTGGCCCAATTAAAAACTGGGGCTTAGATATACAAAAAAATAGCATCCTTGTGAATTCAAAAATGGAAACAAATATTCCTGGCATTTACGCTGCTGGTGACATTTGTACATATGAAGGAAAAGTAAAACTTATCGCTTGTGGATTTGGCGAAGCACCGACAGCAGTAAACAATGCAAAAGCTTACTTCGATCCAAATGCAAAACTTCAACCAATGCATAGCTCAAGCATGTTTTAATATGTAAAAATAAAAGCTCCTTCCATACGCGGAAGGAGCTTTTATTTTATATACCACGAAAGCACACTGAATTCGATAAACTATCGAACTCAGTGTGCTTTTCGTCTACAAAAATTATTGTTTTCTTCTTCTACCTAATACGAATAATACTCCGCCAACTAAGAATGAAATTCCCGCACCAACTGACATCATCCATGGATGTGCTGCCCCTGTTTTCGGTAATTCTTTTTCTACTTTTACTTGCGGTTCTTTAATTAACTTTTCAAGTTTTACTTCCGGTTTCTCCGGTTTCACTTCTGGCTCCTTCGGCTCTTTCGGCTCTTCCGGTTTCACTTCTGGCTCCTTCGGTTCTTTCGGATCCTCTGGTTTCACTTCTGGCTCCTTCGGTTCTTTCGGATCTTCCGGTTTCACTTCTGGTTCTTTCGGATCTTCCGGTATCTTAAAATCTTCTTTTGTTTTCGGTAAAATTGTAACTGTAGGCTCAAGTGGTGTATTTATTCTATCGTCCACTATCGCTCTATTTGTTATCCCTTTACTTGGTGCTGCTTTTACCTTCGCTTTAAAAATAATACTACGTTCTTTCGTATCTGTAATTTCTAGATACTTCGCTATTACTTTTCCAAACTCCATTTTTAACTCTACTGGATTTGGTTCAGCCCCTTCAAATCGAATACTATCTTGCACGTACTCTAAACCGGCTGGAATTTCATCTTCTATCTTTACCTCAGCTAATTTTCCGTTTTCTACCGTATTTTCAAAGCTAATTCGGTATTCGATTTCTTCTCCTAGCTTCGGTTCTTTATTACTTACTGTCTTCGTTGCTTTTACCTTACCATCTTTATATTCTGGCTTTATTGTCGCTGTCGGTTCCATAACTGGATGATTTGGATCATCTACGTGAATAATCGCTTTATTTGTTATTTCCTCTCCAACTTTTACTGATTCTTTTACCTTTACTTTAAAGATGATACTTCTTTCTTTCGTATCCGTAATTTCTGGATACTTTACTGTTACTTTTCCATTCTCAACTTTAAGTTCTGTTGGTACAGGCTTATCACCTACAGCCTTCAGACTATCTTTCACATACTCTAAACCAGACGGAATTTCATCTTCAATCTTTACATCAACTAACTTCCCGCCATCTACTATGCCGTTAAAAGTAATTCGATATTCGATTTCTTCCCCTAGCTTTGGTTCATGATTACTTACTTCTTTCCTTGCCTCTAGTTTCCCATCTTTATATTGCGGTGTAATTGGTACAAGTGACTCAACCGGTGGATTTGTCGGATTATTATCATCCACAACCGCCTTGTTTATAATTTCTTTTCCTACTTGTACCGTTTCTTGTACTTTCGCTTTAAAGATGATACTTCTTTTTTTCGTATCCGTAATTTCTGGATACTTTGCTGTTACTTTTCCATTCTCAACTTTAAGTTCTACTGGATTTGGTTCCGGCCCATCAGACTTTATACTATCCTGTACGTATTCTAAACCGGCTGGAATTTCATCTTCTACCTTTACCTCAGTTAGTTTTCCGTTCTCTACCGTATTTTCAAAGCTAATTCGATATTCTACTTCTTCTCCTAACTTCGGTTCATGATTACTTACTGTTTTTTCTGCTTGTAATGCACCATCTTTATGTTGAGGCTGTATAGCGACATTCGGTTTCTCTGGTGGGTTTATTGTATCTTCCACAACCGCCGTATTCACAATCGCTTCGCCAATTTTAGCTTTATCTTTCACTTTTACTTTAAAGACGATGCTTCTTTCTTTCATGTCCGTAATTTCTGGATATTCTGCGAGTACTGTGCCGTTTTTCACTTTCACATACAACGGTTTCGGATTCTCTCCCTCGGCTCTTTCACTACCTTCTACAAACTCTAAGCCAGTTGGTAATTCATCCTTAATCTTCACCTTCGCTACTTTTCCATGCTCTACTACGTTACGGAAAGTAATTCGATACTCTACTTCTTCTCCTAATTTTGGAGCTGGATTATTTACTGTTTTCTCAGCTTTTAGTTTTCCGTCCTTATACTCCGGCGTAATAATCGCTTCTGGTTTTTGCGGCGGATTCTTCGGATTATCATCATCCACAATTGCCGTATTCACGATTTTCTTACCGACTTTTACTGCTTCCGTTACTTTTACCTTAAAGCGAATACTACGCTCAGCTGTATCAGTAATATTTTCATACTTCGCACTAACCTTACCAGCTTCTTCTTTTAACTCTACTGGCGCTGGCTCATTACCTTCTGATTTTAAACTATCCTTCACATACTCTAAGCCAGTTGGTAATTGATCCTCAATTTTCACTTCTGCTAGTTTTCCGTTTTCTACCGTATTTTTAAAACTAATTCGGTACTCTACTTCTTCTCCTAGCTTTGGATCTTTTTTGCTTACCTTTTTATCAGCTTTAAATTTACCAGCTTTATGCTGCGGTGTAATATCTACTTCCGGTCGCTCTGGTGGATTTTTTGTATCATCAACAATTGCTTTATTTACAATTGCTTTGTCCACTTCAACAGAATCTTTCACCTTCACTTTAAAGATAATACTTCTTTCTTTCATGTCAGTGATATTTTCATACTTCGCACTAACCTTACCAGCTTCTTCTTTCAACTCTACTGGGGCTGGCTTATCACCTTCTGCTTTTAGACTATTTTTCACATACTCTAAACCAGACGGAATTTCATCCTCAATTTTCACTTCTGCCAGCTGTCCATCTTTCACCGTATTATTAAATGAAATTCGGTATTCGATTTCCTCACCTAGCTTCGGTTTATGATTATTCACCTTTTTATGAGCAGCAATTTTACCGTCTTTATATTGCGGTGTAATTTTCGCTGTCGGTTCAGTTATAGGGTGGTTCGGATCATCAACGTGGATAATCGCTTTATTTGTAATGTCCTTACCTATTGTAACCGAATCTTTCACCTTCACTTTAAAGACGATACTTCTTTCTTTCGTATCCATAATCTCTGAATACTTTGCCATTACCTTACCATTTTCTACTTTCAACTCCACTGGTTTTGGCTCTTCACCTTCAGCCTTTTCGCTTCCTTCTACAAACTCTAATCCAGCTGGAATTTTATCTTCTATCTTTACCTCTACTAGTTTTCCATCTTTCACCGTATTATTAAAAATAATTCGATATTCGATTTCCTCACCTAACTTCGGTTCACGATTACTTACTTCTTTTCTTGCCTCAATTTTTCCATCTTTATATTGTGGTGTAATCGGTACATAAGGCTCTTCTGGTAGATTCTTTGTATCATCTACAATTGCCTCATTTACGATTTCTTCTCCCACTTTTGCGCTTTCTTTTACCTTCGCTTTAAAGACAATACTTCTTTCCTCTGTATCTGTAATTTCTGGATACTTTGCCATTACTTTATTATTTTTCACCTGTAGCTCTACTGGTTTCGGTTTAGAACCTTCTGCTGTGATGCTGCCTTCTACATACTCTAAACCATTTGGTAAGGCATCCTTTATATTTACCTCTGCTAGTTTCCCGTTTTCTATCGTATTTTTAAAACTAATTCGATATTCTACTTCTTCTCCTAGTTTCGGTTTATGATTATTTGCCACTTTCTGCGCAGCAATTTTACCATCTTTATATTGCGGAGTAATTTCCACATGAGGCTCTTCTGGCTTATTTTTTGTATCTACTACAATTGCTTTATTAACAATCTCCTTACCTATTTCTACCTCTTCTTTTACTTTCACTTTAAAGATAATACTTCTTTCTTTTGTATCGGTAATTTCTAGATACTTTGCCATTACCTTACCGTTTTCAAATTTCAATTCTACTGGACTAGGCTTAGATCCTTCTGCTTGTAAACTGTTCTCCACGTACTCTAATCCAGCTGGAATTTCATCTTCTACTTTAACCTCTACTAGTTTTCCGTTTTCTACCGTGTTTTTAAAACTAATTCGGTATTCTACTTCTTCTCCTAATTTCGGTTTTTTATTGTTTACAAATTTCTCTGCTTTAAGCTTACCGTCTTTATATTCTGGCGTAATTGTTACTTCTGAAGTTGTTGGATCTTTTGTATCATCAACAACTACTTTATTGACAATGCCTTCACCAACCTTAAATTCTTCTTTTACTTTCGCTTTAAAGACGATACTTCTTTCTTCTGTATCCGTAATTTCTGGATATTTTGCGATTACTTTTCCATCTTTCACTTTCAGTTCTACCGGATCTGGCTTAGATCCTTCTGCTCGTAAACTATCTTTCACATACTCTAATCCATTTGGTAAATCGTCTTCTATTTTTAACTCTGCTAGCTTTCCGTTTTCTACCGTATTTTTAAAGCTAATTCGGTATTCCACTTCTTCTCCTAACTTCGGCGTTTCATTATTTACCGTCTTCTTCGCTTCCACTTTTCCGTCTTTATGCTGTGGAGTAATTTCTGCCGTCGGTGTTTCTGGCTCATTTTTCGTATCATCAATAATTGCTTTATTGACGATTTTTTTACCGACTGTCACTTCATCTTTTACTTTCACTTTAAAAGTGATACTTCTTTCTTCTGTATCCGTAATCTCTGGATACTTCGCCATTACCTTACCATTTTCCACTTTCAATTCTACTGGATCCGGCTTAGATCCTTCTGCTTTCACACTGTTTTCTACGTACTCTAAACCTTCGGGTAAAGTATCTTCTATTTTCACCTCTGCTAGTTTTCCATCTTCTACCGTGTTTTTAAAACTAATTCGGTATTCTACTTCTTCTCCTAACTTCGGCGTTTCATTATTTACCGTCTTCTTCGCTTTCACTTTTCCGTCTTTATGTTGCGGAATAATTTCTGCTATCGGTGTTTCTGGCGGATGTTTCGTATCGCTCACAATCGCTTCATTAACAATTGAATCGCTCACTTTACCTTTTACTTTCACTTTAAAGGTAATACTTCTCTCTTTTGTATCTGTAATCTCAGGATACTTTGCCATTACCTTACCGTTTTCAAATTTCAATTCCACTGGATCTGGCTTAGAACCTTCTGCTTTTACACTATCTTTCACATACTCTAATCCATTTGGTAAATCATCTTCTATTTTTACCTCTGTTAGCTTTCCATGTTCTACCGTATTTTTAAAGCTGATTCGGTATTCCACTTCTTCTCCTAACTTCGGCGTTTCATTATTTACCATCTTTTTCGCTTCAAGTTTTCCATCTTTATACTGAGGAATAATTTCCGCTGTCGGATTAACTGGCTTGTTTTGTGAATCATCAATAGTTGCTTTATTAATGATTTTTTTACCAACTGTTGCTTCTTCTTTTACTTTCACTTTAAAAACGATACTTCTTTCTTCTGTATCCATAATTTCTGGATATTTTGCCATTACCTTACCGTTTTCAAATTTCAGCTCTACTGAATCTGTTCCGGCACCTTCTGCTTTCAAACTATTTTCTACATACTCTAAACCTTCTGGTAGAGTATCCTCTATTATCACGTCTGTTAGCTTTCCGTACTTAACCGTATTTTTCATACTAATTCGGTATTCTACTTCTTCTCCTAACTTCGGTGTTTCATTATTTACGATTTTCTTCGCTTTAATTTTTCCATCTTTGTGTAATGGTGTGATTTTTGCTTCTGGTTCTTTCGGATGCTTCATATCATCAACAATTGCTTTATTGATGATTTCCTTACCTACTTCCGCTTCTTCCTTCACCTTTACCTTAAAGACAATACTTCTTTCTTTCATATCTGTAATATTGTCGTATTCAGCAATGACTTTTCCATCTTTCACACTTAACTTTAATGGAGCTGGTTTATCACCTTCAGCCTTTTCACTGCCTTTTACATACTCTAAACCGTTAGGAATTGTATCCTCTATCGTTACCTTTTCTAGTTTTCCGTTTTCTACCGTATTTTTAAAGCTAATTCGGTATTCTACTTCTTCTCCTAGTTTTGGTGATGGATTATCTACTGTCTTCTTCGAATCAATTATTCCATCCTTATATTGCGGAGTAATTCTTTCTTCCGGCTCAATCGGTGGATTTTTCGTATCATCAACAATTGCTTTATTGACAATCTCTTTATCTACTTTTGCTTCTTCCTTCACCTTTACTTTAAAGACGATACTTCTTTCTTTCATATCCATAATATCGATATACTTAGCTTTGACTATTCCATTTTCAACAGCTAATTCTACTGGTCCAGGTGCTTCTCCTTCGGCCTTGATACTATTTTCTACATATTCAAGACCTTTTGGAATTGTATCTTCCACTCGCACCTCTTCAAGTTTTCCGTTCTCAACCGTATTATGAAAACTAATGCGGTACTCGATTTCTTCGCCTAACTTTGGCTTCTTATTATTAACTACCTTTGTAGCAGCAATTTCACCTTTTTTACTTTGCGGTGTAATAACAACCTTTGATTCAACAGGCTCATTTTTCGGATCTTTTGCAATTGCTTTATTTACGATTGCCTCCCCTACTTTTGCCGAATCTTTTACTTTCACTTTAAAAACAATACTTCTTTTTTCTGTATCCGTAATTTCTGGATACTTTGCCATTACTTTGCCGTCTTCCACTTTTAGTTCTACTGGCTCTGGTTTTATACCTTCAGCTTTCAAACTATCTTTCACGTATTCAACACCTTTAGGTAGTGTATCTTCTACTAGCACCTTTTCTAGTTTTCCGTTTTCTACCGTATTATAAAATGTAATTCGGTATTCCACTTCTTCTCCTAGTTTTGGTGTTTGATTCGTTACGCTTTTTTCAACATCCACTTTACCGTATTTATAATCCGGCGTAATCTTTTCTTCTGGATGCTCAGTTTGTCCATTCGGCTCACTCACAACCGCTTTATTAACAATCGTTTCTCCGGCTTTTGCCTCTTCTTTTACTTTCACTTTAAAGGCAATGCTTCGCTCTTTTGTATCCATAATCTCTGGATATTTTGCGATTACCTTACCATTTTCTACTTTTAACTCTACTGGATTTGGTTCAGCACCTTCAGCTCTCTCACTGCCTTGAACAAATTCTAAGTTAGCTGGAATTTCATCTTCTATTGTAACTGCATCTAGTCTTCCGTTTTCCACCGTATTTTGGAAGCTAATTTGATATTCAAATTCTTCTCCTAGCTTTGGCTTCTTATTTGTTGCTTTTTTCTTTGCAGCAATTTTACCGGCCTTATGCTGTGGTGTAATCTTCTCTTCTAGATTCTTTGGTGGATTTGTTTTATCACTAACGGTTGCTTTATTAACAATTTCTTCACCAATTTTTGCAGTTTCTTTTACTTTTGTTTTAAAGACGATACTTCTTTCTTCCATATCCATAATTTCTGGATACTTTGCAATTACTTTTCCATTTTCAAACTTCAGCTCTACTGGCTCTGGTTTTGCACCTTCTGCTTTCAAACTATCTTTCACGTATTCAAGATTGCTTGGTAATTCATCTTCAATGGTCAATACATCTAGACGTCCATCTTTTGTCTTATTTTTAAATGTAATACGATACTCTACCTCGTCACCTAGCTTCGGTGTTTTATTAGAAGCTATTTTTCTTGCCTCTATTTCTCCCGGAACTTCTTTCGGAAGCGTAACCGTAACATTTGCATCATCTGTAGTTTCATAATTTACCTCGGTACTATCTTTTCCCTTTACAGCAACGATATTTTTTATTGTTGTATCTGATTGTACAGAAGCTTTCACTTTTACTTTAAATGTAATAATGGCACTTTCACCAGGTTTTAAAACACCGCCGTCTTTAGCATCTGCCCCTTCACCAATACGGAAATCAATTTGATTATTTACAAACTCTGCTTCATCATCGCTTGCATTATCTGTTTTATTTCCTTTATTACTTCCAGAAATATATTGTATAGACCCCGGAACATACTCTAAACGATCATCTAATTTATCAAAACCTTTTACATTAGATACAGGTGCTTGGTTATTTTTCGTATCATTTTTCACTTCAATTTGATACGTAAACTCTTCACCAGATTTAATTTCCTTAACTTCTTTACCGGCACTATCTAATGCCTTTTTATCAACTTGTAAGTTTGGAGCATTATGTTCTGTAACGAATGTAGCGTTATTTAATACGTAAATATCACCACCGCCACCATTTGCTCTAAAACGCATTTTTGCTTCTTTTAAATCATTTTTTACTTGAGTAGGTCCTTCAAGATGATACGTATGAATGTCAGTACTGAATGAATTTGTCCAATCCGGGTTATATCCTGGATATTTTTTTGTAACAAACTCGTTAGTACCGTCTACTTGTACTTCTGTCATAGACGAATCATTCGCATCATTGTCTTTACCGTTAATATTTTTTATCTTTATATATCCAGCACCAAAATCATATTCTCCATAATCATATGCATATCCATCTTTCTCAGCTGGGTCACCTTGCGATGAAAAATAACTAAATTTCGCCTTAAAAGCACCTTCTTTTGGTGTGTTTATTTTATTAACACTAATATCTGTCCAGGCTGTACTTTTTTGAGAGACTAGCCCTTCCCAAATCTTCATGTCTTTTACTGTTTCTTTATAGTTTTCATAAACTAATATAAGATTCCAGTTACCCCAGTAATAGCCGCCACCTGTTACATCTTTAATTTGTGGCACATTTGCAACTGTCAACGTTTGTGAAATCCCTTGCTGTGCAATTACATTTGTTACATCTGCATACGCAACATATCCTGCGCCACTACCTGAGTAATTAGAAATATAAGGTAGGTAATCCGCTTTTCGTATGCTATCAGCAGTTACATCTGCATATTCTTTATTTCCCATTTTCATTTTGACTGGTTGTCTTACTTGATCCTCGGTAACCTTTCTATCAGCAATATTTCCTGGTAACCCCATAGCTGCTGTCCAAAATAAATAAGCCTTTTTCACTTTACTTCCAGCAGGAATGTTAGGAAAAGCTCCTGTTGACGAATTAAAAGTACTATCATCGTTATCAACGTCCACAGTCATTTTATTCGTCTTATACCCCAGACTTTGTCTGCCATAATGATCGGTCGTCAAACCAAGTGTTACATTACCAGTCTGTACTAAATTACCAGCAGTAATTGTAGAATACAGTGGATCTCCAAATCCTTGCTTATCCCCTGTTTGCATTTGAACCTTCGAAGCATTCTCTGATGCAGCTTGTACTTTTGCATCGCTCTGATTTTCCGCTTCTTTTTCTAGTTTCTCAGCTTCGGTTACTGGTTGTTTTGGTGGTTCTGTTTTTGATGTAGGGTTATTTTTATCTTCTACAGATACTTTTAGCTTTTCATCAACTTTTTTAATTGTATTATTAGCTGATGGGCCAACTTCTTTCTTACTACTGTCAGCCTCCTCATCGGCATTAGCTGCTACCTTTTCTTCAGAAGGGATTCCCTCAACATCTACAGACATGTTCCCTATTTGTAGTTGATCCTTTTGCACACTAATTTTTTGCTTATACTCTTTATTAAAATGTTGTGCACGACGAGCTTTTATTAACACAGTCATTTTTTTATGTGATTTTAAATCTTTAATTTTAAGATTAGAAGAAAGAACCTTTCCTCCCTTATCTTTTTCCTCTACATAGAAATCCGCTACCTTATTTTCAGGTAACTTCTCTCCGTTTACTTTCACAGATTGCGAAGGGAACGTAATTTCATTTTCATTATTTTGTTTAAGCACCAATTCTTGAATTGGTGTAGCTCCCGTATTTTCAATCGTATATTGAAATACGTGCTCCCTCTCCGCTACTTCTCCCTTATATATTTCAGCATTTACTTGCTCTGCCTTAATTTTCACATCATTTCCTTGTAACTCATCCCAGCTTTTTTTATTTATCTCTGTAGCAAAAGCACTGGGTGAAGGCAATATGATGGATAGGAGAAGTGTGATCATCGTTACGACATTAAAACACTTCAATACTTGCTTCATATTTTCTACCTTTCTCCTTTCTATATACTTGCTATCCGTCTACTTAATTTCGTAGCCGTATACATAGCAATATATATCCACTCGCAACAATCCGTCCTACGAAAATGTATCGTTGAAATCCCAATGTCAACAATATAAATCTCATAGAATATTACTATTTTAATTTATCAAAAATAGCATATATATCGGACACTTATACAAACCTTTACCATTTTTAATATAGTAAAAACGTTCTACTGCATAGGCTTATATAACAGTTAAAGGATACATAAAAATCTTAACATACTCCCTAACCTATTCATACATACAATAGAATTTTTACCATTTTTTAGTTATTTCAGTTTGTTGTTTATGATTAAAATTTTCAAAAAACAATAACCGTTACATGTAAAAATATGTTATATTATTAAAGAACGTATGTTCTTATTTTAAAGGAGGAATTTGTAATGATAAACGAACCCATTATCGTAAAAAAAGAAGCTTTCCAAGCAATCGGCGTTTCGGTTACGACAACTAATGAAATAGAGGCATCTCCTGAAGGAAAAATCCCCGGGCTTTGGAACAAATACTTTCAAGAACAAATGATGCATCACATCCCAAATCAACAAACGAAAGAAACATTCGCTTTCTACTCCAACTACGAATCAGATGAAACCGGTACATATACATTTACAATCGGTATGCCCGTTTCTTCATTAGAAGATGTTCCTGAAAATATGACAACTTTAACAATACCTGCCGCTACGTATGCGGTATTTACAACGAGAAAGGGACCAGTTGCTGAAGTCGTTTGCGAAGCTTGGGAATATATTTGGAAATGGTCGAAAGAAAATAAACGTGCCTTCACAACAGACTTTGAACTTTACGCCGAAAGAGCATTAGACCCAAATCATGCACAATTGGATATTTATATTGCGTTAGCCTAAAAAAAGATGCCCATTCGGCATCTTTTTTTGTCGTTAAATAGCTACTGGGCAAATCCATTATTATTGTCTACAATGAGAAAGTGCAGTATAGAAATATTAGAAACTGTATAAAGTGAAACTATACTCAGCGGAGGGCATCTCCCATTGAGTATTAGCCCTCACCAATCGGGCGTTTACTGTTTTTTTAGTTTAAATTTGTCACATAGAAAGGAAGCAATATGGAGGAACTACAACAAAATAAAACTGCTTTAGAAGGAAGCGGAAAACCGTTATTAAAAAATACGAATTTCCTTTTTCTTTGGGCAGCTACTCTTTTTTCAAGCTTTGCTTTAGCCTTTTTTACTTTTTCACAAACGTGGTACATAGCAAAAACATTAAACCTTGAAGCTTCACTCGGTGTTGTTTTCGTAGCTCTTAGTGTTCCAAGGCTTATTTTTATGATTATCGGCGGCGCTGTAGCTGATAAATTCCCGAAAAAAAACATTATGTTTTACTCCAATATTATTCGAGCGATTCTTGTCGCAACCATTCTCACATGGTTTATCGTTGGTGATGTAACACTATATACATTTGCTTTATTCGCTTTATTCTTTGGACTTGCTGATGCTTTCTTCTGGTCAGCAGATGGATCTATCTTACCTGAATTGGTAGAAAAAAGCCGGTTAACACAAGCGAATTCACTTACACAAATGACGAACCAAGCATCGGTCATCTTAGGCCCTGTACTTGGCGGAATTCTGATCAAATTTACAAACTACGAGACAATATTTTCTATTACAATTTTATTACTGATTGTCGCAGCCATACTCGTTCAAAAAATACAATTTACGATGCCAGAACTAAAAGATACAGATAAAGGTATGTTCACTTCCATTAAAGAAGGAATCTTATATGTAAAGGAATCGCCATTCCTTTCAACTTTCCTTCTTTGTAGCGCCTTTTTAAATTTATTTTTAATTGGTCCGATGCAAGTCGGTTTCCCGCTTTTCGTTAAAAATGTTCTGCACGGTGACTCGCTCCATTTCAGTTACTTAGAAGCATCTGTAGGCGGCGGAATGGCAATAGGCGCTGTCATTGTCGGTTTAAAAAATATTAATCGTAGACGCGGACTATTTTGCATTATCATGATGCTACTGTCTGGTGTATTCTTCTTATCCATCAACTTTAGCACCGTACTTTGGCAAGCATTATTAGCCGGCATGTTTTATGGTATTACAATTGCAATGGCTATCGTTCCGCTTATGGCGATGATTCAATCGACAGTAAAAGAGGAAATGATGGGACGCGTAATGAGCTTACTTATGCTATCATCAATGGGCTTTATCCCGCTCTCTTATGCATTCACATCAATCGCACTTGCAATGGGAATTCCAATCGTAACCGTTATGAAAAGCGGTGCAATTGCTGTTATCGTCTTCGTACTATTTGTAGCGATTCGTGTTCCAGTTGTAAGAAAGTTCGACTAGCTACTTGGAGTCATGTATTATACGCATGGCTCCTTTTTAAATGGATCAAATAACGCTATCCCCTTACTTCTTCTCACAGCTGCTCCCCATTCTAATCCAACCTCTAAAAATAAATCTCGCACTGTACTATATAAAAGTGCCTTCACATTTTTACGGATTTCCCCATATTTATAAGCTCTCACAACACTCTTCACTCGCCAAATGAAATTTCCATACACTTCTTCATCAGCTAATATTTGCTCTAGTAAAACACCTTGCTCTAGTAACCCGCTCTTTTTATACGCAAGCTCGACCTTACTCCAAAATATATTAATTTTCTTCGGATTACTCGTCATCGGTACCAGTGCGTATATAAAAGGCTTCGGTATATCATGACGGCAATACGTCTCATCAAGCTCGTACGTTTCTTTTCTATTCTCTTTTATTTGTGGAATGTTTTTAGAAAGAATTGTTTCACCCTCATTTTTTTGCACATTTTTACTACAGCCAGATGCACGATCCTCACTTTCACATGCGGACATTTTCATACGGTCATCCATGCGGTCAATTGCAGATATAAGAAATACATATAAGTTCGCACTATATCCGCCGCGCCTATGTCTTTCTTTTGTCGCAACACGCTTTATAATTCCTAGTTCCTCTAACTTTGCAATTGAACGGCGTACTGTACGAATACTCTTTCCAACATTCTTCGCAATCGTCTCCATTAACGGACAGGCGACTCCTACTGTTTTTTGTTTCTCATTCACCGCATACTTTCCTAAAAAATGAATAATGGTAGCATCCGTTTTATTCAATTGAAATCGATAGCACTTCAAAACTTGTTTTTGATATGTATTAAACTCTTCTTTACTTCGAAATTCACTGTATGGTTTCATTAAATTATATAAGCTTCCCATTTATATCACCTCATTTATAAGTAAGAGGCAGGAAGAGAATTTGGCGTGGAATTTAATATTTTTTTAATGGAGATGAAAATATGATCGTAATTAGCGCTTGTTTAGGTGGTATAGCTTGTCGATATGACGGAAATGACAATCTCGTTTCAAAAATAGAGGAGCTTTTGCAAAAAGAAGATACAGTCCTCATTTGTCCTGAAGTATTAGGAGGACTGCCAACACCTCGTCCTTCTGCTGAAATTATTGGCGGGAATGGCGACGACGTTTTGGACGGAAAAGCGAAAGTGATGACAAAAGATGGTGAAGATGTCACAGAAGCTTTCGTAAATGGTGCTTATAAAGCATTAGAACAAATTAAAAATTTACACCCAGAATATATTATTTTAAAGGAACGTAGTCCATCTTGTGGCAGTTCTACGATTTACACTGGAGAATTTAACGGCAATAAGCAAACTGGTTACGGGGTAACTACTGCTTTATTTAAAAGACACGGATTTAAAGTCATTTCAGAAGAAGAATTTGAAAACAAAAAAAGGAATTGACCCTGTTCGTCAATTCCTTTTTATCTGTCTTATTTCACATTTAATTTTTCTTTCACTTTCGCAGGAAGCTCGTCTTTCTTTACTTCTTCCCAAGCTGATACACCTTTTTTATCTGAGTGATATACGCGTAGGAATGCTTCTTTACGAAGATTTTTCACAGCTGTAAATTCTAATTCTTTTTCTTTACCTTCTTTATCAAATCCAGTTAGTTTATATTGATAATCTTTATATGGTTCACCATTACTAGACTTACCATTATACTCTTTTCCATCTACTGTAATTTGAACGTAGTACTCATCTTTACCCATACGGTTTAAATCACAACCAACTAACAAGCTTGCAAATACAACTAAAATACTAAACAGTGCAATGTATCTTTTCATTTCCTTCACCTCATATGTTTTTTCTTATATTCTTATCTTAAAGCCAAGAGCTTAAAGAAGAAATTCAAAAACATGACATGAACATTACACTTTTGTAAGATAATAATTATTTCTTCACTTTAGAAATCATCATTCTATCACCAATTGGAACCAGTACAGATTGTAAATGCGGGTCGTTTGCTATCATTTCATTAAACTTCTTCATAACTTCTGTATAACGTTTTTGTTTCGCACGCTCATCAGCTACACTACCGCCAATAACGTCTTTCACGCCAATTTCGCCACTTATCACGTAATTTCCTTATACCGTTTATTACGCCTTCTATTATGCCCTCAATTATAATCTCTATTACAAGATATCTTACTAAATTAATAATAGGTTTAATTACGTATCTCCCTATGAATTCAAAAATATCCTCCATCATATTTTCCTCCTTCTTTCAAAAGGAAGCTGCTACTCCTCCGCGTCCTTTTACGTCCAATTACAATTGCTGCCCTACTGCGGTATATATCAACAAAAATAATACGACAACAACATCCACAATAACGCTATTGAATTTGGAAGAAACTTCGGTAAATACTAATACTATAGTTAACATGGCTAAGAGAATTATTTTTTCACCTATATTCGGAGATGCTCCCAAAAACTTTATAAAATCAAAGACAACTTTACTACAACTCTTCCCGTAACTAATTTATTATCGTGGTAAACCGTCTTCCACTACATCCGTAACAGTTCCATTCGGTTCAAAGATTACACGTAATGATCCTTCTCCACCATAACCAGTATAGTCATATACTGAATAAGATTTATATTTCTCAATCACATGTGGCTGTCCAATTGTAGCTTTTACCTGATTCGCGGGCATACCTTTTTTTATTTTCAAATATTGATTGTAACTTACTGCTGCCGAATTGTTATTTACATCTTTATACCACGGTACACGATCGTTTTTTTCTTCATATTCCTTTACAGGCTCTTCAATACGTTTCGTAGATGCCTCATTCTCTTTATCTTTATCCTTTATAGCAGTACGTTCAATATTCACAACGTAACCATATGTATTTAATTCAACCATAATCTCATATGTACCATCCGTATCTTTTTCAGTATAAAATACGCGTTTTTCATTGTTATTATAATATTTTATGTTCTCACCACCATAGTCAATCGTATTAAGAATATCCGTATACGTCATACCTTCCTCAATTTTTTGAGATTCATCATGAGAAATATAACGCTTCTGTGATGATGAAGCGTCCTCATTTTTAATACTTTCACGTTTACTCGTAGTCATAGGTGTTTTCTTCTGATCTTTTAGTACGTCACCTTCCGCCTTCGCTGGTTGCTTTGCTCCTACTTTTGTTAATACGTCTGTATCGCTAGAACAAGCTCCCAAAATCGATACTGTAGTCAACGCCATCCCTACTATAAGTACTCTCTTAAATGACTTCACTCTAATCCCCCCGGTATTTTTTAATATCTAGTAATCAACGTATTTTAATTAATACGGAACTATTCAGTTCTATACAATTTGCTATAGCCTTCTCTCTCATGCACCTTTTTTATATAAAGTGAAACTTTAATCAGCCCTCACCAATCATCTTCGTTACAAATATTAACATTAAATATAACTAATAAATAGTATATTTCTTCTATTCATTTACATTTCTGTTGCATAATCTTGTCTTAAACGAACAATATGAAAGTCGAATTCACAACAATTATCATATATTCTCTATATAATAACATTCAAATTAAATTCTAAAGTAACTTTACATGCATTTTCTGTTTTAACGCCAAAAGAAAAGACCTTTCTAACGATTTTATTCTATCGCTAAAAAGGTCTTTTCTATTTTGGCTAAAAACTTAGCACTCTTCTGGCTTACCAGCATTCATCGCTGTACGGAAAAGTGATCCAAATCTGCATGATGCGATTGCGTTTAGATAATCAATCGTGAATTATGCATTCAATTTAAAGCAGGTTAAAAAATAATAATTTCTTATTCAATTAACCTATTCATTAGTTTAACAACCTAATGTTGCTGTACCAACTGATAGTTTAGTTTTCAATATGTGAAAAGGGATTTCTAAATAATGAATTGAATATATATTTATTGTTTACGCGTTTTTGAGAGGTTCCTTTATGGGAGATAAGCTTTACTATATTCCTGTACTTCGCACAGTTCTATAATAACTAATGGTGATGCTGTGACGTGATTTTCTATTAGTGAGATAAAGTATTTTTCAATTCATTTATTATAAATTGCAACTCTCGTCCCCCAGAATTATTTCTTTTGGGTGAAAGTTTTTTATGATATAAGTTTCATTCTGTCCTAATTTAAAGTTTTCGAGAGGAGAAATGATATGAACCCTATTTTATTAGATGTTCCGTTACAAATAGAAACAGACAGACTCATTCTTCGAGCACCACTTCAAGCTGGTGAAGGGGATATAGTACAACAAGCTATTAAAGATTCCATTAATGAATTAAAGCAATGGTTGTCTTTATTTCAGTCCATTCCTACTGTTGAAGAAACGGAAATTCTTCTGAGAAATGCACATATAGATTTTTTGAAAAGAGAAAGCTTTCGCTATCTTATCTATCATAAAGAGACGAATGATTTTGTTGGAACAGCTAGCCTTCATCGAATTGATTGGAAGGTTTCTAAATGTGAAATTGGATACTGGATTAACACGCAATTTAGTGGCAGTGGATATATGACAGAAACAGTAAGTGCGTTAGCAAACCTTGGATTTCAGTTATTCAAATTTAGAAGGATTGAAATACGATGTGAATGTAATAACACGAAAAGTCGTGCACTCCCTGAAAAACTAGGCTTTGAACTTGAAGGGATATTACGTAATGAAGATTTTTCAGCTGACGGCAAACAACTAACTGATACTTGCATCTATGCAAAGATAAAGTGAAATATTGATTAGCCTTGGTAATCGGGCTTTTACGGCAAAAGAAAAGACCTCCTTAACGATTTTATTCCATCGCTAAAAAGGTCTTTTTCTATTTCGGCTAAAAACTTAGCACTCTTCTGGCTTACCGGCATTCGTCGCTGTACGGAAAGATGATCCGCATCCGCATGATGCGATTGCGTTTGGATTGTCGATTGTGAATCCGCCACCAAGCATAGATTGTTTATAATCAATTTTTACTCCTTTAACAATTGGAGCACTTTCTGTATCGATAACAAATTCAACACCGAAAAACTCAAGAACTGTGTCGTCTTCTTTTGGTTCTACTTCAAATCCTAAGCCGTAAGAAAGGCCAGTACATCCGCCGCCATGTACAGCAAGGCGCACGTACTTCTCTCCATCTTCAGCATCTTTTAACATATCTTTAATTTGAAAAGCTGCTTGTTCTGTTACTTCAATCATGAAATACACCATCCTTTCTGTTCTCATTCTATTATACATCTTTACGCTTCTATCTTGTACTCATACACTCCGCGGCAAATTACTTCCGCAGGTCCTTTCATTAACACGTTTCCTTCTTCTGTCCACGCAATCATTAAATCGCCGCCAGCTAAATGGACTGTAATTTCTTTACCACGTTCCATCTTCCCATTCAAAATAGCAGCTACAACGGCAGCGCATGCCCCTGTTCCGCAAGCTTGCGTTACACCTGAACCACGTTCCCAAACGCGGAAATTCATTTCTTCATCGTTTAAAATCTCGATAAATTCAACATTCACTCGCTCTGGGAACATTTCATGTGTCTCAAGAACTGGACCAAGTGTTGTAAGAGGTGCCTTCTCTACATCCTCAACAAAAATAACCGCGTGCGGGTTCCCCATTGAAACAGCCGTAAATGCATAACGATGATTATTATATAAGAAGTTTTCACGAATAAATGGTGTTTCACCTTCACCGAGCATCGGTATTTCTGCACGTGTTAGACGCGGTGCTCCCATATCGATTTTCGCTAATGTCACGAAACCATCTTCTACTGTTACTTCAGCCGTTACAATGCCAGCTAACGTTTCAATTGTGAAAACTGTTTCCTCTACTAGTTTATGCTCATACGCATATTTCGCTACGCAGCGCAAACCATTACCACAGCTCTTTCCTTCTGATCCATCATTATTAAACATACGCATTTTCACCGGAGCTACATCAGACGGACAAATTAAAATCATTCCGTCTGCTCCAATACCAGTATTAATATTTGAAACCTTTTCCGCCACAAGGGCTAAATCTTCTTCAGGAATTTGCTCTTCAAACATATTTACATATATATAACTATTGCCAAGACCATGCATTTTTGTAAAAGAAAATTGGCTCATTTGTATTCACTCCAAAAATAATTTGTTATTTTAAGTATAGAATGCATGCTTTTAGAACACAATATGAATGTCCCCCGTTTCTCATATTTGACAACGTTTGGCGATGAGCCACTCTTACACACATTGTGTAAGAAAAAAGCCCTTCTAAAAAGGGCCTTTTTTTATTTATCTATAGTATTAAACTACCCTCCAAAATAACGTTTTATCTAAAATAAAATGAAAAAGGCGTTGCTCATTCGCAACACCTTAAAACATTGGATTTTCATCCAAATACTCATATACATTATTAACAAGCTCTTCTACTGTTGCACCTTGTACAACTTCACCATTTACAAGTGCAAACGGTCCTTCAAAACAAATACCACAATACCCTAGACAACCATACTCCATTACATCTAAATTCGGATCTTTTTCTAATTTTTCTAGAGCTGCTTGTGAACCACTTGCAAGGTTACCTACACAAAATTCAATTAATGGTTTAATCAAAATTCTCCCCCCTGTACTACAAAACAAATTACCTTCTGACTTCATCTATAAGAAGAAAACTAAGCTGTCTCTTGTTGTTTTCGTTATACATCCTAAACTATTTAGTTACTTCACTATTTCACTTCAAAGTAGATGATTTTATTTTATATAACATGCTACTTGCAATGAAATAGTAACTAAAAGGGCAAAACAGTTTACTTTACTTTTCTTCTTATTGTACAACAGAGTATTCATTCATGCATTGTTATTTGTTCACAAATTCGATATAATTTGATTGAGTAAAGTCAAAATATTTTATTAATATAAAATTTTATGATTAGGGGATATTTCAACAGAAAAGGGGTAATCCATCATGAAACACCTCGTAATACTAGGTGGCGGCTACGGTGGAATGAGAATTCTACAAAGGCTACTTCCAAGCAACCAACTTCCAGATGATGTACAAGTGACATTAATCGACAAAGTACCATATCATTGCTTCAAAACTGAATATTATGCATTAGTTGCGGGTACTATTTCAGAAACGCATATTCGTATACCGTTTCCTGAGCACCCACGCCTCAATATTCAATACGGCACAATAACAAATATTGACCTCGAAGAAAAAGCGGTTCATCTCGATGGCGGCGAAGCAATCCAATATGATGATTTAATTATCGGACTTGGCTGTGAAGATAAATATCATAACGTTCCTGGGGCGAAGGAATATACACATAGTCTACAATCAATTGAACAAACACGTAAAACATATGAACAATTAAATAGTCTAGAACCAAATGCAACAGTAGCTGTCGTTGGTGCTGGCTTAAGTGGTGTGGAAGTTGCAAGTGAACTTCGCGAAAGCCGTTCTGATTTAAAAATCTATTTATTTGATCGAAAAGATAGAATTTTATTCCCGTATCCAGAGAAATTAAGTAGATACGTAGAAGAATGGTTCGTAAAACATAAAGTTAATATTATAAGAAACTCTAACATTACAAAAGTGGAACCAAATATTGTGTATAACCACGATGAACCACTTGAATGTGATGCAATCGTCTGGACAGCTGGTATTCAAGCAAATGAAGTTGTTCGAAACCTTCCAGTTGAACAAGATGGTAGCGGACGGGTTGTCTTAACGAAATATCACAATATTCCAAACAACGAGCACGTTTACGTTGTAGGAGATTGCGCAGCACTTCCACATGCACCATCTGCCCAACTTGCTGAAGGTCAAGGAGAACAAATTGTCCAAATATTATTAAAACGTTGGAATAATGAACCACTCCCTGATGAACTACCTGTTATTAAATTAAAAGGTGTTCTAGGATCTCTTGGTAAGAAGCATGGATTCGGTTTACTCGCAAATCAACCGTTAATGGGACGTGTACCAAGATTATTAAAATCCGGCCTTCTTTGGATGTACAAATATCATAAAGGTTAATACTTTACAGGCTGTCTACTATGTAGGCAGCTTCTTTGCATCAGTTTTTAAAAATTATCAGACACATCTTTCTCAATATGTATAATGATTTATTTTTCATTTTTATATTAAAAACTATTGATAAACAGTGTATGCTATTTGTAAGTTATTTTATTATTTCCTTGAAGACCGAATTCATTCGGTCTTATTTTTTATGTTATAAATACTTTTGTAGGAGGCATTACATTCCACTTATGAACTTATCGAAACTAAACAATCGAATAGAAGCGAAAAAGAAAGAGTTAATCTATCTCGTTGAACGATACGGATTCACTCATGATAAAGTGATTTCTTTCAGCCAAGAATTAGATCGTTTACTTAACTTATTAATAAAACTCAAGACGAAGAAAAAACGTTGTTCGTTATAACCATTTCCCCCTCTTTTTTGATACGATATAACTAGAATCAGAAAGGAGCGATTTATGTTTATATTAAAAGACGTTATATATAAAGATATACTACACATTCCTTATTTACAGATTCAAAAAGAAAAGATCACTTGCATTATCGGTGAAAGCGGAAGCGGAAAAAGCACATTGCTTCGCATGTTAAACGATTTACAATCTCCAACATCCGGCACAATTGAATATAACGGAAAGTTAATTTCTGATTATCCGCCTATTCAATTACGTCGTGACGTAGTTATGCTTGGGCAAACTCCACCTCTTTTTGATGGAACCGTTAAAGAAAATCTATTAATGGGACTTCGTCTTTCTGAAAAACCATTTCCAAATGATGATGCCCTGCGGAGCGCACTACAAACCGTTAGCTTAGACAAGCAATTAGAAGATAGCGCCTCCTCATTATCCGGCGGTGAAAAACAAAGACTTGCCTTTGCACGTATCGTACTTATGGATCCGCCTGTTTATTTATTAGATGAACCCACTTCAGCATTAGACAGTGATACAGAACGCCGCGTTATGAAACAATTTACTGAACTAGCACGAAAAAAGAAAAAAACAATTATCTTCATCACACACTCACAACAACTTCCAGAAGAAATTGCAGACGACATTATTGAGATTAGTAAAGCAAACGGTGCAACTAGAAAGGAAGTGCTCTCTGTTGAAGGGCGTTATTGAACTCCAAATTTGGCAACTTGCAGCTGCCTATATTTTTATTCTTATTTTAATTGGACTTGTAAAATTAAAAGGAATACCTCGCGAAAAACAAATCGCGCTCGCAACATTCCGTATGACCATTCAGCTCGTACTTGTTGCATATGTCCTTACATACGTATTTGAAAACAGTAATCCATTTTATACAATTGCTCTCATTACTTCTATTACTACCTTTGCAATTTTTAATATTTATAAACGAGTTAACATCCCGATGTCTAAAGAATTAAAACGAGTAGCCGCCCTTTCCATGGTCGCCGGATCAATTGGGCCACTTCTACTATTTATCTTCGTTATTATCGGTCATAACCCTTGGTATGCTCCGCAATATATCGTCCCTATTACAGGCATGTTAGTTGGGAATGCCATGACTGGTGTTTCTCTCGGTGCAAATACGTTCTTAAACAATATGAAGTCGCAAAGAGGTCAAATTGAAGGTGCACTTATGCTCGGAGCAACACCGAAAGAAGCTGCTGCTCCGCTCATTCGAGACGCTTTTGATTCTGCTATTTTACCAACAATTAATTCTATGGTCGGAATGGGGATTATAAGCTTACCAGGCATGATGACTGGTCAAATATTATCCGGTGTATCACCATTCACAGCCATTCAATATCAAATCGCTATCATACTCGGTATTTCAGGAAGTACTGCCTTTGCTGTCATTATCTTTTTACAGCTTGGATATAAAACGTTCTTTAATAAGCGATGTCAGTTGAAAGAAATTGACTATGGTGCACGGTGAATCGTGCGTAGTTCACGATGAATGAAATTATATTAACGATTTTTTCAATATATCTATCATAACTTGCAATATATCAACGATTTTTCAAATATATCTATCATAACTCAGAATATATCAACGATTTTGTACGAAATATCGATTTACCGACAAAAGTGACATAATAAAAAGAGGAGGCTATTCGCCTCCTCTTTTTATTGTCTTACGCCTTCTTAACGAACTGTGATTTTAACTTCATAGCTCCGAAACCGTCGATTTTGCAATCGATATCGTGATCGCCATCAACTAGACGGATACTTTTTACTTTCGTACCGATCTTCACAACTGAAGAAGTTCCTTTTACTTTTAAGTCTTTAATAACAGTAACTGCATCGCCATCTTGAAGAACGTTTCCGTTCGCATCTTTTACAACTCTTGCACCATCATTATTTTCAGCTTCTGCTTCTTGGCCCCACTCATGAGCACATTCTGGACATACGAAAAGAACGCCATCCTCATACGTATATTCTGAATTACATTTTGGACAATTTGGTAAAGTAGCCATAAATTCATTTCCTCCGTTCATTATTTATACGTAAAAATCAAAATTGATGTTTACATCTCGATAAATAAAATTTGTATAGCATTTCTTTATAGTGCCATAGTCTCACGTTATTGACAAGCCTACCTCAAATTCTCATTTTTTATTGTATTTTACAAAATTTCAATTCGTATGCCTTTTTTCTATTTGTTCTTCTACTAATTTTAAAAATCTTCGTTGTGCATTTTTATTTTTTACGAGCAATCGAACTCTTAACTTACTTTGTAAATATGAGCGAACTTTGTAGTTCGTAATAAATAACTTTCGATACTTTTCGTCTTCATATATCATTCGAAACCATTCATACTGCTGCAAGTAAAGTATGTTAGCATCAATCTTTTTCGTGTGTAAACCCGTACTTAAACTAATAGATCCTATTAGAGCTTCTATTAATGCTGAAATTATTTCTCTCCCCCCTAATAAACAAAAGAAGAATCTTCACAAGATTCTTCTTTTCAAAATGAACGAGTTCCCTCTAGAAACCCCAATTATTTTCTTCAATGTAAATTTGATATTCTTCTACTTCTTCTTCACTTAACTTCTTATTATTTTCATATACCTCTTGCCACTCGAAATAATCTTCATCGAAATAAACAGCAAATTTAATTTTCACGTTTTTCTTCTCTGTATAATCATAACCAGTAAACTCTACTACATCATAATCTTTTTCTTTCTTCACAAACTTCCAGGTTGGATTATCAGTCATAATCTCTAAAGTAACCCCTTCACCAGTTGAACGAACAACGTTTTTAATATTCGGCTCAGTTGGTAAAAGAGAAAGTCCGAGCATAGCTCCGCCAAACACAATCCCGACTATAACTTGTAAACCAATCATACCAGCTACACTAGCGCCACCCTTAGATTGTAAGAAATACGCCTTCTCATGATCAGACGCATCTTCTCCCTTATGAAAAACACGAACAGCCTGCTTATAATATAAACGGTTTCCTTGCCATCCAGTAAATATCATCATTCCTAATTGAAGAGCTAAACTAAATGTTACATAAATCCCATCTGGAATATCTATAAAAGGGGGTATAACTATACTAGGTATAGCCAATAACGCAAATATAATAAATAACTTATACATTTTACGATAAGCTAACCAAAAGGTTGGGAAGAAAAAGGCTACCCAATTCCACGTATTCCCTTGCGCAGGGTTTTCTACTTTACCCCACTTAAAATCATAATAAGCTGTATTCTTTTGAACAACTTTATGTAATTCTTGTGGAGAAATCGTTTCTTGTAAAACAGTGTCCTTCACGTACATCATCCTTTTCTTATTTCTATATACATTTATTGTATATGGACAAAATGAAGGAATCTAACAAAAAGTACACATATTTCATAAAAATGAACGGAAATCGAATATATTCCGACAATTATCCGTTTCTTATTTCATTTTACTTTTAATTATATTAAAATAATCATGTATCATATCTTTAATACACTAAGTTAATTATTTTATATATTCACTAAAAAGGATGCATCAAAATCATTTTTATACATCTTTTTTAGTGAATATATACTACTACTTTAAAACAAACATCTCGACTTAAGAAAACTCACAAATTAGCCTTCTACTATTTCAAACATATTTCCACTTACACAACTAATGAATAGTCCATTATTAACTTCCTCAATTGATACAATAAAATCTATTACAACAACATTTTTAGGAAGTTTAATTATATTTTTTACTTCGCCACATTCAGCATCAAGTATTATCAATTCTAAATTTGAAGTTGCAATGTAAATTTCTCCATCTTTATATAACAGAACCTCTGTAATATCATGTAGAGTAGTATTATTCCAAAGCACTTTACCTGTTTGAATATTAATACCACAAATTCTGCCTTCTCCTAAGGACAATACCATCATCTCTCCGATAAGAAATGGAGGCAATTCAATTCCAAAAGACATATTTACTTCATATAACTTTTGACCGATCTTATGGTCATAACATTGTATTTGTCTACTTACCCCTTCATATCCATACTCAGTTCTTGTTAATAGTATTTTCGCTTCCTTTGATTCAATGCAAGAGTACCATACCTCATCAAAAGCTTTTTCAAAAATTAAGTTACAGCCTTCTTTTCCATATTCCCACTTTTGTAATGAATCTATTGCTACACATATAAAATGTTCATTAGTTAAAGTAACTGGTTCATTTGGATTACAATCTTCCATCATTTGTTTCCATCGTGTAGAAGCATCTAATAATTGAATGTAAATTGCAACATTACTATATGCATCAACTTCCCCATCTTCATCAAAAGGATTCCCTGCTAATACATAGTAATCTGGGCCAAGATGGCACTGCAATTTTTCTCCTCCGACTCGAACATTCTTTTCCCATACTTTTACTCCACTTTCAAGCTCTAATAAAACATTGTAGCCTTCTTGTGTAATAACTAGTAAACGTGGTAACTCTTCTCCCATAGTTTTTACATCTTGTATAATATGCCCTTCTATTTCTAAATCCCACAAAAGCTGTCCACAACTTGATGAAATAGCATACAATTTCGCAATACTTTCTCCAAATCTATTTGCATGCCAAATAATTACGACACCATTCACAGTAACGCAATTACAATCTTCTACTATTGGAATACGGCACTGCCAAATCTCTTCTTTCGTTTCACTATCGAGTTTACGAATTCTATGGTTATTTTCCTCTACATAAAAGATACTCTTCTTATCATGAGATAGTACCGGAGTAAATATCGGTTCAACCTCTCTCCCTTTTAAATACTTCCATTTTAATTCATACTTGTCACTTGTAGAATGATAAGTTCGATACATAATTTCGTCATTTCCATTTACAAGTTTAGGAACAAATGGATCAATTTCTAACATTCTATGGTAAGCATCTTTGATTCGAAAAGAATCAACTCCACTCATGTAAATCTGCCCTATCTCCTTTTTAAGAAACGAAAAGAGTACTCGTAAAAATTGCTCGCTATCAACACTAGCTAACTTCTTGCCTCTCTGATTAATAATGAGAAACTCCCCATCTTTCTTCTTAAATTCCATCTTTTTTTCATATTCATTTAAGAAAATTGTAGCGTCATCATATTTAAAAACCTCGATACAAGCATCAAACAACTGACAAATCGGTCCTATTATGTCTGTTTTTTCTTCAAACACAATTCTCTCATCTATACTAAGTACTATTTCTCCAGCATTTTCTGTCGGCAGTTTATTTAGTTCGATTTGAAACTTTTTCATTATTTCCTCCCTCTTAATCACATTGAAATACTATTTTATTTCCCCCACATTCCCCTTCACTTTCTCAATAATATCTTCTATACGTTCCGCTATACATTCCAGCTCCCATTCTCCCTCACCGTGCATAGCTGTATAAACTGGACAGTTCTCATCATTACTATCTACAAAAATCGGGTCTCCAAGATATGAATCTATCCCTATTACAATCCATCCTTCTTTCCAATCTCCTTCTTCATTCCCGACTAAGCTTTGTCCTTCTTCATCAAAACTATAACCAAGTTGCCCTTCTTCTATTTCTTCACTATTAAACAATTCTATCGTCATAGGTTCAGATTCATACTCTAGCTCAATTTCATTATCCTCAGCACGATCTATATGTGTTAAAAGTTGTTTAATTTTATTATGGTTAATCATGATATCCTCTCCATTCTATCTTTTAAAAATCTAATTTTATTCATAATGAGCTGCCGCAAGTAACATTTGAGCAATAAACTTCCATGAAATATTTTCTGGAAACTTCTCTCCTTGATTTATATAAACCGATTCACAAGAACCTAACCAACTATTTAATGCCTCTAAATAAGTCTCTACCTCTACATTCTCCCATTCATCTTTATTCACTTTAAAATCCTTTTGGAGGTATACAAGAAATTTTAATAAATCTTCTTTAGAATTTACGTGATCGAGGTATTCATACACATCCATACTCCGTCCCTCCCTCTATTGCGTGTTATCTAAACTAACTATAATATATGACATAAGATTCTTAAAACTATTATTTGAGGTGACCGAATATGAAGAGTACAATTTGGGCAGACGATGACTATTTAAAACTAGCACCCATTAACGATGAACTAATCAAAAAAGCAGAAGAAGTACTGAACGTAAAGCTTCCAGAATCATATATAACCCTTCTAAAAGAACAAAATGGGGGAACTCTTCGTCTCGATGTTCACCCTACTTCAAAGCCAAATTCTTGGGCAGACGATCACGTTAATGTATCTGGTTTATATGGTATTTCTTTTAATGAAAATGAATCTAGTATTTTAGAGAGCCGCTATTTAATTCGAGAATGGGAAATGCCTGAGAATATCGTACTTTTATCTGGTGATGGACATACATGGATTGCATTAGACTATCGAAATGTAGCTGAAAATCCTCCAGTTATATTTATCGATAATGAGTTTGAGGAAATTATTGAATTAGCACCTAACTTTGAAAGTTTCTTACAAAACTTAACTACTTATGAATATGACGAAGAATAAGCCTGGCTCTAAAAAGGAGCAAGATTTTATTACAAATTTACACGCCACTTTAAAACCACTCGGCTTTAAGAAAAAAAGACATACATTTTTCAAAGCTGAAAACGGATTTTATAAGCTCATTAACATACAAAAAAGCCAGTTTGGAGATGATTTTTATATAAATATAGGAGTTCACCCTATCGGTCTCCCGCAGCTTATTACGAACCAATTACAAATAAAAGAAAACATTTCAATATTCGCTTGCATTCTACAAACGAGAATAGAGCCTATACATATCAAACAGAACCAGCTATTGCACAATGTTTCACATGAAACTATCAACATTCCGAATTACCTTTCTACTATTTTCGACTGGTTTCAAACGTGGGCATCTTATGAAAATTTAGTGGAAATAAATATACATTCCATTACTCCGGTACTAGCTGTCGTTCCAATATTAGAAGAAAAAGCGTTTCTACTTCTTACCTGTTTTTCTTTCTACAAATTAAAACAGTACGAACAAGCTAATCGCTACTTACAGCAATATTTACATTGCACCGTGCATCTGAATACCGAGGAAAAAGAGCCCATATTCTTTCACGAAGTTGATATGTATATGAAAAAACTAGTAGAAAGTACAATGTAATTTCACATTGTACTTTCTACTAGTGCTTTATATTCCTTTTGTGACTTTTTAAATCAGAAATATTTTATCCTCCCCCTACAACTCCCAAGTAATATTCATTTCTTCAAATGAGTCCTTACTAACTTCCAATCCTTCGCTATCTTCCGTTCCAATCATTGCTATTTCTTCTTTAGACAACTTAATTTCCTCATTTGGACTTTGGATTTTTTTCTTATACACGAGTTGTAAAAGCTCTATTTGTTCCTCTGTCAGTTCATACTCTTCTTCCAGTCTTTCTATTGCTGATTCTGTATCAAGTAATGGAATTTCTAATAAGAATCCGCCGTGCTCTTCCATCTCTTCAAATGAATCAATTGAATACGCACCACTATCCTCAATCCAAAATGCAGTTGTAATAAAAGGAACTGTTTCGCCTTCTACTTCTTCTAATACGTATTGAAGTGCTTCTTCTTTCGCAATATCTATTACTTCCGAAGGTGCCCCTTCAAAATAATTTTTCGCATCAATCCACTCATCAATTCTCTCGCTATTCACATCTTGAAGACATATAATCGTGTAATTCGGATGAAACGTAATTGTGCCTTGTCCGCCTTGGCTATCTTGCATACTATAGTTAAATCCATCCCATGAACTTTCATGTGAGAAATCTGGACAATGCGCTACATTAATTGCATGGGCAATCGAATTTAAAACGCAGCCTTTCCATAGTTGTTCTTTATCTATATGTAATTTATATTTACTCATCATCTTCCCCCATGCGCATATTTTTTTCTATTATCTTTCCTCTACACAATACTTGTAAATACTTTTCTATCTACTACAAAATAAAAAAGACTTCCTTTTTAAAAGGCGTCTTTTTATAGTTGAAAATTTACTAATAAATAAAACGAATTATTTAATAAATGAATCCCAATTGGAACGAGTAAATTCTTCGTTTTCTTATATGTGTATGCTAAACATATACCCATACCAAAAATATATAAAATACTACCTACTGTAAGGGGATGGCCAAAAGTAAACATGAAAGCACTTATAACGATACTAGTAAGTGTAGAAAAACGCTGAGATAATTTCTTAAAAAGTATCCCTCGAAATAAAAGCTCTTCCCAAATCGGTGCAAAAATGGTGAGCACAACTACATATAAAATGATTTCATTTTTAGTAGGCTTTATTACTATACTAGACTCGTCCACACCAATCCCATGTGGTAAAACTAAATTTAATATTGCAAGATATATAAGCATTACAATCGCTGTCATTACTATCGTTACATAGTGTTTAAAATTATTGAATTGTAATGATTTTATTAAATGTAAGCAGCAATTTCTTGCCGGTGCATACATTACGATAATCATACAAAACGTGAAAGGTGGAATAAGATGATCTACATACCATGGATATAAGGAAGAATCATATAAAAGGTTCAAAAAACCAATTCCATGCATGGCCCCAAAAATAATTAATAGAATGCTAATTACTTGGCGCATACTCATTTGTTCATTCTTTTCTTCATATGTAGCTAATTCTATATTCATCCTATCCCCTCCAGTATAATTAAACCTTTTAAACCATTATATACCAAATCCAACATAAAAAAAGACAATACACCCCACTGTATTGTCCATTTTCTTCCCTACCATTTCTCTCTACACGTCTCAATTAAATGCAGTAAGTACCTCTTCGTCATATCTGCTCTTCTCCACCTTGAGAGCATTCGCTTTTCTTTTGGATTGTGCCGTATTCTCGCTACTTCTTTTAATAAGAGCTCCCATTCTTCCGCTGAACGTTCTGACAAGTATTGCAATCCTCTATCTTTTGAAACGATTGTTTTATAATCTAGTGTATATAAAATGCGTCCCATCGTAACGACAGCTGATTCTACCCACTCTTCTATAAAAAATAAATATGGCTTCTTCACCTTTTCACTCCAGTACTGTTCTACGTTGTATTTCATCGTATTTACTACATCATTCCATTGTATTTGCAGCGGAAGATCTTCTGCTTCTTTTCCTGTAACTGTAATGCCTTGATTTTTCAACGTCCACCATGTGACCGCATTAATGTCCCAATGACCAACATTAGCTTTACCATCTGCACAATACACGTACTCGTTCATTTCATCATTGTATTTCCCTAAGTCAGCAAGCGGAATATACATACCGTCCATTCTTTTACCTAGCGTATTATCACTAAGTTTCTTATGTAGTTCCACAAGCTGCTGTTTTTCAGCTTCATTCACGGAATCACTTATTACTGTAACAAAATCAACATCGCTCGTTTCTGCATAAAATGCACCAAGTGCGATGGAGCCGTAAATATATATCCCTACTATTTTTTCATCTAAAAAAATTTCTTTTAATTCTACTGTGTACCGCTCCATTAACTGTTGTACTTCCGTTGGTAACGCATGCTTCACTCCATTTTTCATATCTATCCCTCCAATAAAAAAAGCCTTTGCAAATTCGCAAAGACTTCTTGTTTTATAAATATTTCTCGATTTCTTCATAAACATCCTTCAAACGAGGATTTCCTTCTCCAACAATTTCTCCATTTACAAGAACGACCGGATAAAATAAATCTTCTTCCACTACGCGCTCTGCGAATGCTTTTTTATCTGCATCTTCTTGTTCTTCTTGGAAATCAATATACTCGAAATTAAATTTATTTTCTTGTCCTTCATATTTACGACCAATTGCCGCTTGTAACCATTCAAACGTTTCTGTTGAAGATGGCATTCCGACGCAGCTCGCACAAATTACTTTCGTCCCATACACTTGAACATTAACCATTTCTTCTCCCCCACTTCTTGTCCCAACAGTATATTCAGATGTCTTATTACATAAGCACATCATTTTACAAACTTATTCCATACCTCTATACTGAAAAAACACGATACAATATTTCGACAATAAAACAAGAAGAGAAAAAATAGATTTTCCCCTCTATCTTGATTATAATAAAACTGATGAAAGGAGTCGATAAAAATGGAAAACCCACATATGCAAGAACAAGTATTAGAAGTATTAGATAAATTACGTCCATTCTTACTTCGCGATGGCGGAGACGTTGAATTAGTAGACATTGAAGAAGGTATCGTAAAACTACGCCTTATGGGTGCATGCGGAAGCTGCCCAAGTTCTACAATCACACTAAAAGCTGGTATCGAGCGCGCGTTACTTGAAGAAGTACCAGGCGTTATCGAAGTAGAACAAGTATTTTAATCTAAAAGCGGAAGCGGCTCGCTCAAAATGTGAGGGGGATGGAGCTTCTGACATAGAGGCGCTTTTTGCCTCGACGGAAGAAGCGAAGCCACCGAACATTTTAGCCGCTGGAGCTAGATATTAATCTAAAAGCGGAAGCGGCTCGCTCAGAATCGCCTTCTAAAAGGAGACCAAATTTGGTCTCCTTTTTTTATTCAAATCACATTTATCCGTTAACATCATAAAACAAAATTGGAAATCCCTCTCAAAAAATGCGATAATTAATACTATATAGTGAATCGTTCACACATATACAGTAAAAAAACATAGGGGGACGACAAATGCCAAAAATGGGGAACACTTTTGTAACAATTCAAGAACTAGAAAAGAAAAAAGAGTATTTATTAGGCCTTTCATCCGTTATACCAACATGGAATACAAGCTATCAATTTTTATTTAAAGAAATCCAGCAAGAATTATTAGGTAAAGTAAATGAAAAGCTCGAAAGGCATCAATTCGTTTTAAATATATGTACAGATCAGCAGGTAGGGGCATAATGTATTACATAAAATTGTGGTATATAAAAAAGAGACCTCACTCGGTCTCTTTTTTATATTTTTAGGATAGCCAATCTAATTTTCTAATCCCGAGCTTATCTACTGGTAAACGAAGTGAGCCATAAAAATGCTTCATAAATTGCTCTGAGCGGTTCACATCGTGTAAAATGGCTTCTAAGCGATCTCTATATATGCTTTTTTGTTCTTCGTTTCCAGTTTGGTAATATCGTTCGACCGTTTCAAAATAGTGAAGCGGGAACAGGAGCCTTGCAAATAATAAGCGCCACCCAAATGAGGACAGCGAGTAATTTCGTTCATAATCTGTAACAAATTGAACGATTGTTTGATCCCAGTCTTTCTTTTTTTCAATCATCATATAGCGAATCCATTCTGCTATATCTCGAGTTGGGTGATCATACACCCAATCAAAAGGGAGTTTGAGACGCTTCGTTTGATGCCATAATAAAGGTGTGAATCGTTCTTGGCAAATTGTCGCTGCATCCGTTAGTTGCGGCGTATCATCCATTTCTGTATCAACAACATATTGAATGGCATTTTCTGCAACTCCTAAGTAATACGGGAAGGATTCAATAAACAATTGATCGAATACGTCTGTAGGGTGGTTCATCACTTGCGATTGCCAAAACTTTTCTAACTGATCGAGTCTCTTTTCCCATAACGCTTTCCATTCACCAATGCGGCTTAATTGCTCGATTTCTTCTGGAAAGAATGCACCTCGTTTATGGAATATAGAAAGTTCACTTCCTAATGACATAGCATGTCGTTCTAACGTGCGCATACCTTTTAATAAGCAGTAATTTTGTTCTTCTATCTCACTTACATAGTAGCCGTGTATAGTCGGAACGAAAGTCGCTACAGTTATATCCCCTTGCTGGTTCATATAATCACTGAGCTTTTTCATCTCTACAAGTACTTCTTCCTCCATTTCTCCAATTGGAACAAGTACATAAATTTTGTTGCGAATCCAAAAGCTTTTATAGGGGCCAAGGGGGATTAATTCTTTAACATGCATGTGATAATGCTCATAAATATGCTGAATCATCGCAGTCGCCACCTATGGTTTTTCTTTATATATATGAGCTTGTGCTCGCCTTTCATTCCTATGCACATGATAAAGCAACGAAACGTATACAAATACTAAAAAGAAAAAAAGGTGATAAACATGAAAGAATCAAATCAACTACAAGAAAGAGCATTACAACTATTACAAGAACGCGGTGTAACAATTGACGATATTGCTGAACTTGTTCATTTTCTTCAAAAAAAATACCATCCAAATTTAGAGATGTCAGAATGCCGTTACAATGTAGAACGTGTACTATCAAAACGTGAAGTACAAAACGCACTGATTACAGGTATCGAACTTGATGTCCTTGCTGAAAAGGGAATGCTAAGTGAACCGTTACAAGATATTGTAAAACGTGATGAAGGCTTATACGGAATTGATGAAGTTATCGCACTTTCTATCGTGAACGTGTACGGCTCTATCGGTTTCACAAACTTTGGATATATTGATAAATTAAAACCTGGTATTTTAGAATACTTAAATGATAAATCAACTGGAAAGGTGCACACGTTCCTTGATGATATCGTTGGCGGAATCGCTGCCGCTGCATCAAGTCGTTTAGCGCACCGAGCTGAGCACTCAGAATAATAATGTTTTCTAGGCCGTCAGTTTCATGCTGACGGTCTTTCGTATTCCATAAGCATAAATTCTCTTCCGCGGCTCAAAAAAATAAGCCCTTGCTTAAATCCGATATTTTTATATAACGTAATCGCTCTTGTATTAAATGTTGCTACACTTAATCGAAACATGTTTGCGTTAAACTCTTTCGTGGCAAACGCTATTCCAGCTTGGAAAAATTCTTTCCCCATTCCTTTCCCAGTTAACGCCGGCTTCATGCCAAGTCCGATATCAATCACATCTTCTCCACCATATAAATTAGCATCTCTTCCACCTGGTACTTGTGCATTTTCTCCAAAACAAAAATAGCCGATGAACTCTCCTTGATCGACACAACAGCCATAATACGTTCCATCTAATAGCTCTTCTATTACTTCTTTCTCGCCTGAAAAACTATATAAACTATATGGTTCCTCGTACGTCCACGTATTTATCTCATTTGCCTCTTCCTCTGTTAACTTATGTATATCCACTTTCTCTTTCCCCCTATTATATTTCTATTAACAATATTCGATATTCATCTTATAATTCATCTTTCTCAATATATTTTTTTAATTTCTCGCTTCATTTTTATGGAAGATTTTTCTTATTATGTTACGATTAAACAGAATCATTACAAATAAGGTGGTGACAATTTGAATTACTTTTCTTACCTCTCCTTAGAAGAACGGCAAAATTTTTTCTATAAAGAACCTCTTAGTTTTTCAAAAAATATAGGGAAAGAACAACTAGCTTACGCACTAGGCGCCACACTATATACTCCTGGCACGAAAGAAACGATTGCGGAAGATATAATTAGAAAGAAACATGTGGATGCTACCTCAATTATTCTTTGTCTAGAGGACGCTATCAGCGATGAAGAAGTAAAACTTGCAGAGCAAAACATCGTCGTTCAAATACAGCAAATCGCCAACTTAGTCAGTGCCAACATACTAAATCAAGCAGACATCCCACTTCTTTTTATTAGAGTTCGACAGCCAAGTCAAATGAAGACAATTGTTACTGAATTAGGTAGTGCTGTTCATTGTTTATGTGGTTTTGTCTTTCCAAAATTCACACCGATTAATGGAAAGGCTTATATCAATCAGCTTGCATATATAAACGAGTTATACTCATTATCACTTTATGGAATGCCGATTTTAGAATCACCAGAAATTATGTATAAAGAAACACGGATAGAATCATTATTACAAATAAAGGATTTACTAGACTCCTATCGTGATCACATCTTAAATGTACGTATTGGTGCTACTGACTTTTCAAGTATATTTAGTATTCGGCGTAATAAATACACACCTATCTATCATATTACTGTTGTTCGTGATTGTATTTCGGACATTATTAACGTTTTCTCAAGGGCAACAAATGAATATATTATTTCAGGATGTGTATGGGAATATTTTTCTAATGATTATGAAGAAGGGCTCATCCAAGAGGTATCACTCGACCATGCAAATGGATTAATCGGTAAGACAGTTATTCACCCATCTCATATTAAAGTTGTACAGGCAATGCATATTGTCACAATGGAAGATTATTTAGATGCGAGATCCATTTTACAAAATGCAGATACGTATAATGGAGTGCTAAAAAGCAGCTTTTCTAACAAAATGAATGAAGTAAAACCTCATTATGGCTGGGCTCGCAAAACCATTTTAAAATCTAATATTTACGGGGTGCTACATGAAAACAAACAATTCACCGATCTCCTTATTACAAACGCAAAGCAACACGTATAACGTTTTAAATAATATACAAGTTCATGTAGAAGTACGTGATAATCCATATAATTTAGCGCTAGACAAGCTGTTTCAAATGGCTGCGAGAATAAATAAGAAACGTAGTTTTTTATTTGTGAGTACAATCCTTGGAAAGCATCTTCCTATTAAACCTGCAGTCTCTCTATCAAGTGGATTTGCTCTCGCTGCAAGATATATGGAAATGCTACATAATACTTCTCATCCATTTCAAAAAGAAATTTTAAATCTCATTTCATTAGAAATTCATGAAATCCCAGAGGAAGTATTTCGTTATCAATATCCTCTGCAAGAAGAAGTTTTGTTCATCGGATTCGCTGAAACAGCGACAGCACTTGGTCATTCTATGTTTCAATGCTTTCAAAATGCAAAGTATGTGCATACAACTAGGGAATCGATACCCCACCTAGAATCTGTCATTACATTTGAGGAAGAACATTCTCATGCAACATCGCACCGTTGTTATGTAGATGAAAGTTTTTTTCAAAACAACAATCCAATTGTTCTCGTAGATGATGAGATGACAACAGGAAAAACAGCATTAAATATTATTAGATCTATTCAAAATAAATTCCCAAGAGAAGAATATATAATTGCTTCTTTATTAGACTGGCGTTCTCATACTAATAGAAAACAATTTAAACAATTAGAAGAAGAACTTCAAATTAAGATTCATGTTATTTCTTTATTAGAAGGCAGTATTCATACAACTGGCCAACCATTAAATATTGCAAAAACAGATATTCAAATTAAAGAAACAAAACCTGATTTCAAAAAGCATACCCTTACCTGCCCAAAATCAACCTATACATCAAATTATATAAAATATACTGGGCGATTTGGCATTTCAGCATATGAACAAAAGCCCATTCATTCTTTCGCTAAAGAAGCGGGAAAAACTTTAAAAAGAGAAAGAATTGGAAAACGAACACTCTGTCTCGGAACGGGTGAATTTATGTATATCCCAATGAAAATTGCTGCTGAAATGGGTGAAAATATTTTATATCAATCTACAACAAGAAGCCCTATCCATCCTGTTTCAAATGATATGAACTATGCCATTCATAATCATTTCTCATATCCAAGTCCTGAAGATTCTACTATTACAAATTACTTTTATAATATTTCACCTCATGATTACGATGAAGTATTTGTTTTTATTGAGCGTGATTTAGGAGAAGAAGCCCTGTTTCCTCTTCTACAGCAGTTACAAACAGTTATTCCCTTTATTCATATCGTCTCATTTTCAAATAGCATAGAAAAGGAAGGTTGATAATTATGGTAAAAGTAAATTCTCATATTAGTAGTTACAATCCAAATGATGCTATTTTTCTATTAAAAGATATTAGTGATTTAATGAAAGAAAGTTCCACGGAAACTAGAGAACAAGCAATTCAAGCTGGCACACATTATTCCGAAATGTTACCAATGGAATATAAACCATCTAAAGCGTATATGGATTTATTCTTTTCTTCCCTGCAACAATACAAACACAAACTAGCCATCGCTGTTGGAGTTGTAGCCGAACAGATTATACAAACTAAAGGAACTAACCTTGTCCTCATTTCATTAGCTCGTGCTGGTACACCTATTGGCATTCTTATCAAACGCTACATACGCTATCAATACAACCTTGATGTACCTCACTATTGTATTTCTATTGTTCGCGGACGCGGTATTGATGAAAATGCACTCCATTATATTTTGGAACATCACCCTAAAGAAACAATTCAATTCATTGATGGGTGGACTGGAAAAGGTGCAATAAAAAAAGAATTAGAATATGCAGTACACACATTTAACGAACGGAATAATACACACATTTCTCATTGTATGGCTGTGCTTGCTGATCCCGGTTACTGTACTTCAATTTACGGTACACGTGAAGATTTTCTTATTCCTAGCGCTTGCTTAAATGCAACAGTCTCTGGACTAATTAGCCGCACTGTACTAAATGACACCTATATCGGTCCAAATGATTTTCATGGTGTTAAATATTATAAAGAGCTAGAACAAGAAGACTTATCAAATTTCTTCGTTGATGAGGTAACAGATTTATTCCCTTCTGTTCATTCTCATATAGATAATCAATTACGTTATATTACTTCAACTTACACTGATCCATCTTGGCAAGGATTAAAAGATATACAGTCTATCCAAAATCACTTTAAAATTGACGATATTAACTTAATTAAGCCAGGAGTCGGTGAAACAACTCGCGTATTACTCCGGAGAATACCGTGGAAAATTTTAATACGCCAGCAAAACAATCCCGATTTAAAGCATATTTTACTTCTCGCTAAAGAAAAGAATGTCCCTATTGAAATCTATGAGAATATGGCTTATTCATGTTGTGGGCTCATTAAGCCTCTTAGGAGGGAAACAATATGATTTTCGCCAGTGATCTTGATCAAACGCTTATTTATTCCCGGAAATCGTTTCGTGCCCCTATAGAAGATGCATCAATTCAACTCATTGAAACTTTAGATGGAAAAGAAATTTCTTTCATATCACATAAAACCATTTCACTACTAAAAAAATTACAACTGCACTCACATTTCATCCCAGTTACAACAAGAACTATTGAGCAGTTTCAGCGTATTGCTTTATTCCAAAACGAAATCATTCCCGAATACGCCATTACAAGTAACGGCGGCAATATCCTTCATAACGGGAAACAAGATGGTACTTGGAACAGGACAGTAAAAGAAAGACTATCGGTTGAATGTATAGAGAGAAACGACATACTAAAGGAATTTGGACAAATAGCTCATAAAGATTGGGTTATATCACAAAAAACAGCTGATGATCTATTCCATTATTGCATTATTAAACGGGAGAACATTCCTTATGATGAATTATCATCCTTCACTTCCTGGTTAGACAAACAAGGCTGGAATCATTCACTTCAAGGTAGAAAGCTATACTTTGTACCAAAACCAATTAATAAATGGGACGCCGTGCAATATATAAAAGAAATTTTGCAAATAGATACGATTATTACAGCTGGGGATTCTTTACTTGATTTATGCATGCTTGAAAAGGCGAACCATGCCTTCGCACCACTTCATGGTGAGTTAGGGGCAATGCATGATAACTTACAACCCCATATTTTAAAAACAGACGCAATCGGCATATATGCCGCAGAAGAAATCGTAAATAAATCACTTCAAATTATTCACAGTTCATTACCTACCTCATGATCATAATATGCACAATTGCATACGCACCGCGATTAAACAGATGGTACAATTTATTTGAATCGCTGTTGCTACACTTCTTGATTAAAGAAAAGGCGTTAACACGGAAATTAGCGTCTTATCAACCTCAAGCAATTGGCACATTTTGTCATCTTAAAAGACACTCGAACGAGTGTCTTTTTTTCTATATCCAACAAGGACTTACTCATTTCAAAGTATAAATACATAAAATAATGTAAATCATTACACGCATGAATCACTTTCTAAAAGTTATAAAGTAGATTCAAAATAAAAAAAGCACTCTTAACTAGAGTGCTTTTTACTTTCAAACAAGGAGGCTACATATATGGATAGCACTCTCGTATTTAACTTTGGCATTGGTATTGTTATCATTTTATTCGTCTTCTTTGTACTTTGTATGAGCGGGGTATAAAAAGGCGATTTTCGAGCGTCTTTTTATACCTACATATGTATTACTTGACTTCTATAAAATCAGTAACCATAATGGTTACAGATATACAAATAGCTATTCACATATCCACAAATAGGAGGAAGAACAATGAAACATGTAATCGTTTATGCACACCCAAATACAGAAAGCTTCAACCATGCAATTTTAGAAACGGTAAAACTTGAATTAGAAGAAAAAGGTCATGAAGTACGCGTTCGCGATCTATACGAATTAAACTTCAATCCAGTATTAGGCGCTTCCGATTTCATCTCATTTTCTCAAGGAAACACACCCGAAGATATTAAAGAAGAACAAGAGCATATCTCTTGGGCTGATAGCATTACATTTATTTATCCAGTTTGGTGGGCGGGACTTCCTGCTATTTTAAAAGGATACGTTGACCGTGTGTTTAGCCATGGATTTGCTTATGCTTACGGTGAAAACGGCATTGAAAAGTTATTAAGCGGTAAAAAAGGATTGTTATTATCTACAATGGGCAATACGAAAGAAGCATACACAGCAGGCGGCATGTTTGATGCAATGAAGAAAACAGCGGATGTTGGTATTTTTGAATTCACAGGTATTGAAACACTTGAGCATATATTCTATACAAGTGTCCCTTCTGTGGATAATGATGTGCGTAAACAATATCTTGAAGAAGTAAAAGACGTTGTGAATCGTGCATTCTAATAAAATTATATCAGCGATTTTTTTAATATATCAGCGCAACTCAGATTATATCAGCGATTTTCTAAATATATCGGCGTAACTCAGATTATATCGGCTATTTTTCAAATATATCGACTTACCGACAAAAATCGATACTAGTCACAACGAAATAAAAAAAGCTGTTCCAAAGTTTGGAACAGCTTTTTTCATTACATCTTCTCAATCCACTCCGTCAAGTTATGCACAACTTGCGTCGGTTGAACTTCGTATTCTGTTAACTTCTCCACAGTTGTGACTCCAGTGTGGACAAGAAGCGTATGCATACCAGCATTTACTCCTGCTAAAATGTCTGTATCATAGTTATCCCCAACCATTAATGCTTCATCTTTTCCTATACCAAGAACTTTTAAAGCTTGTTCCATAATGATTGATTCTGGTTTTCCGATAAAGATTGGATCCACACCTGTTGATACTGCTACAACCGATGTTAATGAACCGTTACCTGGTAATAACCCGCGCTCAGTTGGGATGGCAATGTCCCCATTTGTGGAAATAAACGTTGCACCATTACGCACAGCAAGACACGCTTTTGCTAACTTTTCATATGTGATGTCACGATCTAAACCAACAACAACGAAATCAGGATTTTCATCCACAAGTTCAAATCCTTTTTCCACAAGTGCATCGTGTAAGCCTTCTTCACCAATCATATATACAGTTGCATCTTGTTTACGTTCATAAATGAAGTTCGCAGTCGCCATACTCGTTGTGAATACTTGCTCTGCTTTCGCTGGAATATCGAAACGAACAAGTTTTTCTGCCACTTGTTCTGGTTTACGCGTTGAGTTATTCGTAACGAATAAATAAGGAATGCCGCGCTCTCCTAAAGCTTTTACGAAGTCGCTCGCTTCTTCAATTTGTTCTTCTCCGCGATACATCGTACCGTCTAAGTCAATTAAGTAACCTTTATACATCATTATGTCTCTCCTTCTATGCTAACGTTCTCACCTATCATACCACTCTTATATTACCCGCTTTTTCCAAAGAAAAAAACGCTTTACCTTAAAGCGCCCCATAACGTTCATTTTTTCTCTTTTATTTGGTAAGAACAACTACAATCGCCCTCGCACATGTTTGCTAGCGTTTTCACTTCTGCGTTCGTAAATAAACGATTATACATCTCTTTTTCATCTTCACATACTTGCGGGAATCTCTCTGCAATTTCTTTTAATGGACAGTTTTGTTTTTCAATTACGAAAGAGTTCTCTCCATCTCTCTTTATTTGAACCATATAACCATTTTTCTCTTGCATAGCTGCTATCTCTTGCACTTTATATGCTAAATTCTTTTGATTACTTACTCTCTTTTGCAACTGTTCTTCCATTCGCTTCGTTCTCTCTTTTAAAACGTAACGAAGTATTTTTTCATCGCCCATTCGAGCTAAATCTTCTAACATATCAATCGCAAATTGCTTATATTCTTTCGGGAATGTATCTTCTCCCTTTTCACTTAATCCATACAAATAAGTTGGTCTTCCGACATGTTGCCTTACCATCTTAGAATAAATGAGTCCGTCTTTCTCAAGATTACTTAAATGTCTTCTGATTGCCATTTCTGTAATCTCTAAAACATCAGCTAGTTCAGCTACTGTGTGCTCTCCCTTTACTTTCAACAATTGTACAATCTCGTCTTTCGTAGTACGTGCTTCCCCCATACTTCACCCTTCTCCCTTTTCTTTCTCACATACAATATAAGATCCCCAAAAGGCATTCTCTGGGGATCTTATAAGCATAATTATTCTGGTACAAATGCAGATACAGGTCCTAATTCCTTTTCTAAATAACTGCGAATATTTGCTGGGTATTTTTCTACCACTGCAATATGTTTTTGAATCGTCTTATATAATTCGTCATGATTCATTTGAATATAATCTTGCGTAAGCATCTTTCGAAGAAGGATAATTTCTTTCATCCCTTGTCCATCTTCTTCACTTATCACTCGCTCGTCCATTAAAATATCAATAATATCTTCATAGCTTCCTGGATCGCGCATAATAAATCCATCAATCATCGCATTTCCTACATCTAATACAGTATCAATAATCAGATGGGCTATGCGCTCTAATGCGTAAAATTCAAACTCGGTTTCATATATCTTTTTCTCTTGAAATGTACTTGTTGCTCGTTCTAAACATACTAGCATTTGTTCTATTTTCTTTCTGTCTACAAAATACATGAATGTCACCTACCTGGAAATTAAAGCATTTACATTTTAATTGTAACGCTTTCTTCTGAAAAAATCGACAATTTTTCGAATTCACCTTTTCTCCGTTATTTGTTATAGTTATATTTGTATGATTTTTGAAATTGGAGGAATGGAATCTTGGAACGTGAACTCGCACTAGAAATTGTCCGTGTAACAGAAGCAGCAGCCTTAGCATCCGCACAGTGGATGGGCCGCGGAAAGAAAAATGAAGCAGATGATGCAGCAACTACAGCAATGCGTGATATGTTCGATTCAGTAAACATGGCAGGTACAGTTGTAATTGGTGAGGGAGAACTTGATGAAGCACCGATGTTGTATATTGGTGAAGAACTAGGAACAGGTAACGGTCCGGAAGTAGACATCGCCGTTGATCCATTAGAAGGTACAAACATCGTTGCAAAAGGTCTTGCAAATGCAATGGCAGTTATTGCAATCGCAGACAAAGGGAACCTTCTTCATGCTCCTGATATGTACATGGAAAAAATCGCGGTTGGTCCAAAAGCAGCTGGTAAAATTAGCTTAGATGATCCAATTGAAAAAACAATTGAAATTGTAGCAGAAGCTAACAATAAAAAGATTCGTGATCTAACGGTTATCGTTCAAGAACGTGAACGTCATCAAGATATTATTGACCGTGTTCGTGCAAAAGGTGCACGCGTAAAATTATTTGGTGACGGTGATGTTGGTGCGTCAATCGCAACAGCACTACCTGGAACGGGTATCGACTTATTCGTAGGTATTGGCGGAGCTCCAGAAGGTGTTATTTCTGCAGCAGCATTAAAGTGCCTTGAAGGTGAAATGCAAGCTCGCTTAGTTCCAATGAACGAAGAAGAAGAAGCTCGTTGTCGTGAAATGGGATTAGAAGACCCTCGTCAACTTCTTATGTTAGATGACTTAGTATCTGGGGATGATGCAATCTTCTCAGCAACTGGTGTATCTGCTGGTGAGTTATTAGACGGTGTTAAATTCCTTGGCGGAGATTTAGCTGAAACATACTCTATCGTAATGCGTTACAAAACAAGAACAGTACGATTCATTAAAACGCATCACCATTTAGATCATAAACCACACTTAAACTTAGATATTTAATAAAGGAGCCATGTGTATGGAAGAACGTTTCTTTCTGTACGACGACACTGTCGCTACAAAAACTCGTTTCGTTAGCTTTATGGGAGAAAATGAGCGTCACGATTTAGCGCTTTTATACTCCGATCGTCATTACGGTAAAACAATTGTACTTGATATGCAAAGTAATAAATTTGCAATTATCGGTGCTGACGATTTAAACGAACCAGGCTACTTAGAGCACGCATTTTCTATGACTGAAGAAATTGCAGAAGAATTACGCTCATTTTTATTTGAACTTATATAATTTATCGTATGCACCAGCTATTTTAGCTGGTGTTTTTCCATCACGAGTATTTAGAATTTTCAATCTTTTGTGTTATAATTAAGAATAAATCTATTTGGATAGAAAGGACGTTATCTACGTATGCCAACAACTACTTTGTAATGGACCAGCAATTGGATAGCATTACTCTCAAAAAAGCACCGTGCTTTTTCAAGGGAGTAGTCTGCCCATTCCCATTACAAAGGAGCGTATTGCATCTGTAGTATGATGTTTACGGAGGTTCCTCTTTGGGGACCTCCTTTTATTCTTGTCTTTTTCTCATGCCTTCATACTACAAGACATCCAAATAGCTGTATTACGTTCCTTTACCACTACTATAAGAGGTGAAGGAAAATGCAGAAAGTACAACTTTCTTGGAGTTTATATGAAAACGAGCAAAACACAATCGAAAAATATTGTAAAAATTGCAGACGTACTACCCTATTTACCGACACAAATATTCGTAGGCATAACGCCAACGGAAAAAACATATACCGCTTTGCCATTTATAAATGTCCGAAAGACCATACGTGGAATCAAAAACTTCGTATTTATAAAGCATTTACTGATCACGTTGAAACAGTCGATATGACGCAGCAGGATCAGCCAGAAACAACTACTACCATTTCCATTACGCAACATCAAGAAAGCGGCATAACCGAAATCACGATCGTATTAGATATTGTTTTCGGTTCCCACCGCATCGATAAAGCCTTATCCACATATATTTCCGACTGGAGCCGTACACGCATTGTGGATAAAATTAAAAATGGGGATATTCAATTGAACGGACAACAAATGAAGCCAAATACAATACTTTCTGAAGGCGATCATATCTCGATTTGTTTGTAAGCAAAAATATGCAAAAAATCCTCTTACAATTGTAAGAGGATTTTTTTATTTCTTCACTTTTCGTAATACAAAATGTGCGCAACCGAAGTTACAGTACTCGTATAAATACTCCGTTAACGTACTAATTTTCGTATCATATGTCGCACGTTGGTTACTATCATCAAAGAATCCGCGCAATCTAAGTTGCTCATATCCCCAGTCTCCAACGATATAATCATATTTATTTAAAATTTCTGCATAGCGCTCTTTAAATGCTTCTTCACTAAAACCGTCACGAAAGTTTTTAATTACTTCGTACTGAACATTATTAATGCTCACCGTAGCATGAATCTCTTGCTCTTGCTTTTGCTCCATCATTAACTTCCTCTCTAAGCATTCTTCTTTTTATCGTATCACAAAGCATAACAACCAACAATTTCAAATACAAAAAATTGCAAATTAGTACATGCTATGGAGAAGGAGGTGATACATCGTGAAAAAACAAATTTTACTTTCCCTTCTCACTCTTTCCTTATTTGCAGGCTGCCAAACAAATAATAAAGCCGAAATGGAGCGCGAAGAAGGAAGCCGTGTTCTTGTTTCCAATAAAAACGACATGTATCATACAGAAAATACAAATACAAGGCTCACAAGAGTCGGTTATTCATCTAAACAAAAACATGAAGTATCTAACAAACAAGTAGGGGCCATTAATCGCGAGAAGGTCGCTGAAATGATTACAAGCATGACAGTCAAACTTCCTGACGTTACAAACGCTGCTACACTCGTTACCGATGATGAAGTATTTGTTGTATACCGTGCAAACACAACGGATCCAAAACTCGTAGCAGATCAAGTATATAAAACCGCTTTGTCCATCGTCCCTCGCTATTATAAAGCATATGTATCAACAGACCAAAAGTTGATTTCTCAAATTCAAGGGCTTCAATCTGGCGCATTAAATGATACAGAATATACGCAAAGCCTCGATATGCTAAAACGTGAAATGAGTAAAAATCCTCATTTGAACAATACGGGGGATCAGACTTTAAATAATATGATTAAAAAGTAAAACAGGTGGAGAGAACCTCCACCTGTTTTACTTTTTATTTTTTATTACGATCCGCATAAATCTCCATCGCATCACACATAAACTGCGCTAACCCCTCGCCAAACTTATCGATATTTTTCGTAAAGCGCTCATCAGCGACGTACATTTGACCGAGTCCCTTAAAAGCGTCTAATGAATAGTGACTAAAGTTTTGCAAGTAATCGTACCATACTTTGATAGCTGCCTGCGCCTCTTTAGAATCTGGTGCATCGTGTCTAAGCGTTGCTAAATTTCTATAAATAGCATTAAACTCCTCTTGGTTCTCTTTTGACATACCTTTTGCATATTCGTTCGCTTTATCTACAGCTGCATCTCCCCATTTTTCACGTGCTTCTTCTTCATATGGGTTATGGCTGAAATCGAATCCTTCAAATTTCTCTTTATTCGTCATTTCAATCTCTCCTTTTGTATGCTGAATTGTTTTATCAATCGTCGCAATCACCTTATCTAATCTGGCACGCTTTTCAAGAAGCATCTTCTTATGAAGCTGTAGTGCCTCTTCGCGATCAAATGATGGACTCATGATAATCTCTTTAATTTTCTTCAAAGGGAAGCCAAGCTCTTTAAAAAACAAAATTTGCTGCAATGTCTCTAAATTTTCATTGGAATACAGACGATATCCAGACTCTGTCGTCTCATCTGGGGTTAACAACCCAATTTCATCGTAATGATGCAGTGTGCGCACACTAATTCCAACTAAATCAGCTACTTCTTTTACTCTCATTGTCATTTGTATCTCCCCCTTAGTACATACGATAAAGTATGACGCAACGTTAGAGTCAATAAGTAAATTCATTTTCTTTCTAAAAGTTTCATCTCTCCCCTATTTCATGCATAATAGATATGTACATATATTAGAAAGCGGTGAAAGTATGGTTTCAAATACTGTAATTGCCAGCATCATTTTTCAACTCATTGTCTCGATTCTGGTCCCAATTATCGTACTCGTTTATTTCCGTAAAAAATATAATATTAATTGGAAAGTGGTCGGCGTTGGTGTTCTTATCTTTATCGGATTCACCCAAATTCTTGAAACACCATTCCACCTATTTATGCGCGGTAATCCAACAATCGCTCCATTTTTAGAAAATCCGTTTGTCTTCGCAATTTATGGCGGATTGACTGCTGGTATTTTTGAAGAATTAGGACGCTTCGTTGCCTTCTTCTTCTTACTAAAAAAATATCTAGAATATAAAGATGGCTTCGCTTATGGAATTGGTCACGGCGGAATTGAATCTATTTTAATTGGCGGTTTTTCTGCATTACAAGCATTAATTTTTGCTAATTCTATTAACGATGGTAGCTTCGCTCGACTGATTGAACAAAAACCCGATCTCAGCATTTTACAGGACATGTTAATTCAGCAACCTGCCTACTTATACTTCCTTGGTAGCTTAGAAAGAATTATGGCACTCGTGCTTCAAATCGCCTTTACAATGCTTGTTTTATACGCAGTAAAACAGAAGAAATACATCTTCCTAGTATACGCTATACTATTCCACGCATTTGTAGACTTTTTCGCGGCACTTTACCAAACAAAAACAATCAACATCTTCGTTGCCGAAGGAATTACACTTCTGTGTACAATTGGCGCTGTCGTTCTTATTCGCAAAATGAAAGAGAAATTAATGAGTGTACCGGAGTAAAAAATAAACCACCAAAATTGGTGGTTTATTTTTTATATGGATGATAACTTTTGCCCTCTTGCAGCTCCCTCTTTGTTTCTGCATCTATAACGATGTACTTATGAAACGCTTCTACTTCATTTTGAGTAAAAGAAGCGAAAAAATAAACTTGGCGATCAGGGTGAACAAAAAAATCTTGAAGCACCACTCTACTTCGACAACCGACAGCTGTTTTTTGTAGGAAAGAAAATTCTTCATCAGGCACTTCTTTAAATAAGATTTTTTTCCGAACACTATATGCTGCATTTTTGTATTCTTTATAGATCTTCTTATCTAACTGTTTATAAAAAGCATCCTCACTCACAAATGACTTATTTTGATTGCTTGGATAATTTAGTTTTCGGTTGGATTCTGCATATGTTGTGGACAATTGCGCAAGAAAACAAATAATGAATACGATACATATCATTTTTTTCATCATTGCACCTCAATTTTTTATTATCCACATTACTTTTCCACATATTTAAATCCATATGCTGTTTCCAATAAAAAGGAATTATTTCCACATTTGTCGAAGTATATAGCGTCAACTTGAAAGATGGGGATGAATTATGAAGAAAATTATTTTAATACGACATTGTTCAGCAACTGGGCAAGAATGTGATGCTGAATTAACGACCGATGGAAAAGACCAAGCAAATACCCTTGCCACATTCCTCTTAGAAAATACTCTACAAATCGATCATATTATTTCAAGCCCATTTGTCCGAGCTATCGATTCCATTCGGCCCTATGCGCTCCAAGCTAACTTATCTATCCAAGAAGATGAACGATTAACTGAACGCATATTGAGCAACGTTCCAATGGATGATTGGATGCAAAAACTAGAATCCACTTTTACGAACATAGATATTGCCTTCTTAGGCGGAGAGTCCACAAAACAAGCAACAGACCGTGCCATATCGCTTATTCAAGACGTTTTACAATTAAACCATACGACAACACTACTTGTTACACATGGCAATTTACTTACACTCATTTTAAAGCATTTTGATCATACGATTGGTTTTAATGAATGGAGAAATTTAACGAATCCTGATATTTACGAAATTACAATCGACGAACAATGTATCATAACACGCTTATGGGAAGCATCGTCCAAGTAATATCCCTTTCCAAAACATTCAGTTGACGCCACGAGAAGAGACTGTTCTAACAATAGAAAGGGGTATTATTTCATATGTACGAAGACGTACTTGCTCTACTACATAAAACAAATGTTTCTTATGAAAAGTTCGAACACGAACCGGTACTCGATTATGAGACAGATCGGATTGTACGTGAAAGACTTGGCTTACAAGGTACTCCAAGTAAAAGCTTATTTTTAAAATCAACATCTGGAAATTTTTATGTGTTTTTTACGTTAGAAGGAAATCGGCTTAACCGCGGAGAGATGAAAGAAATAACGGGAGAACGCTTATCGCTCTGTTCTCCTGATGAACTAAGAATGGAAACTGGCTGTACTCCAGGATGTGTAGCTCCTTTTGGTTATTCACAAGAAGTAACAATTATTGTGGACAGTTCCGTTTATACGTACGATAAAATTTTAATTACACCTGGTGTACCTGAATTTACAATTGAATTATCCACAGAAGAATTAAAAAAGATTTTATTAACATGTACAAATACCGTTTTAGAGTACAAACAAAAAGAGAGCTGATCGTTAGCTCTCTTTTTTCATTATTTAGCTTCTGCTGTTTTTTCTTTTGCAGAACGTACTTGCTCGTCCGCATGGTAAGAAGAACGCACAAGTGGGCCAGCTTCACAGTGGCTAAATCCTTTGCTAAGTGCAATTTCTTTAAGCTCTGCAAATTCTGCTGGTGGATAATATTTAATAACTGGTAAATGCTTCTTAGATGGTTGTAGATATTGTCCAAGAGTTAAAATATCCACATTGTTTGCACGTAAGTCATCCATTGCTTCAATTAAATCTTCTCTTGTTTCACCTAAGCCGACCATAATGCTCGATTTAGTTGGAATATCAGGCTGCATTTCTTTTGCTCGACGTAAAAACTCTAATGAACGGTCATACTTTGCTCTAGCGCGAACTCGGTTAGATAATCGACGTACTGTTTCAATGTTATGGTTTAAAATATCTGGTTTTGCATCCATTAACATTTTTAAGTTTTCTTCTACCCCAGCCATATCAGATGGTAATACTTCGATAGACGTGAATGGGTTTTTACGACGTACTGCTCGTACTGTTTCAGCAAAAACAGCTGCTCCGCCGTCCTTTAAATCATCACGTGCAACCGCTGTTATAACAACGTGCTTTAAGCCCATTTGTACTACTGAATCTGCTACGCGTTCTGGTTCTTGTAAATCAAGCTCAGTTGGTAAGCCTGTTTTAACCGCACAAAAACGACAAGCACGTGTACAAACCGCACCTAAAATCATAAATGTTGCTGTTTTTCTTACAGCCCAGCATTCATGAATATTCGGACATTTTGCCTCTTCACAAACGGTATGAAGATTCTTAGAACGCATCATTTTCTTTAAGCCTGTATAGTTTTCATTCGTGTTTAACTTAATTTTCAACCATTCGGGCTTGCGCTTATATTCTGTTTGTTTTGTCATGGTTATCAACTCCGCACAATATGAAATAGTTTACCGTGTTCGCTTCTTTCAATGTAACATATCTATTCTAACGTATGAAAGCGATTTGCTCAAATGAAGATTCTAAGATTTTTTCCAATCGTTCCCTATAATGAAATACTCCGTATATCCCACACTAAAAAGAGTGATGTTGTGAAAGGAGTCTATTTCATGCTTCGAAAAATTTCTCTTTTGCTTTCTATTTGTTTTCTTCTCCACCAAAACATCGCTTACGGTGAAGATAATCAGCAAAGCATATACGAAAAGCGCATGGCACTATATAAAAAAACCGAGCAGTCTTCAGGCATTCCATGGTATTACTTAGCTGCAATGGATCAATATGAAAGAAATATACGGAGCGTAAGAAAAGATATTCCAAAAAAACCAGATGCCATCATTTCCCTTTATTTCAAACCAGAAATATGGGCTGGACCTGTTAATAGTAACGATACTCTCCCCCATACAATTTCTCTATTTGGCGGAATAGGTTTAGATGGTGACAAAGATGGATTTGCAAATGCAAATAGCGACCGTGATCTTCTGCATACCGCAGCGACTATTTTAAGGAAACAAGGAACGTCAGAAGACCGTATTAAAATTATGCTTTGGGAATATTATAGACGTGCAAAAACAGTTGATTTAATTACTGAATACGCCCAAATTTATAAACATTATGGACGTATTAATTTAGAAGGAAATGCTTTTCCTCTTCCGATTCGTAGTGACCATAGCTACCGTAGTACTTTCGGCGCTGGAAGAAGTTTTGGGGGAAGAAGAGTTCATGAAGGAACCGATATATTCGCAGGCTATGGTGTACCAGTAAGATCTACTTGCTATGGCATTATTGAAACAAAAGGCTGGAACCGCCTTGGTGGATGGCGCATTGGTATTCGTGACCTTCATAACAATTACCATTATTACGCTCATTTAGGCGGGTTCTCAAAAGAAATACAGCTTGGACAAATTGTTGAGCCAGGAAAAGTAATTGGATTTGTTGGTAGCACTGGTTATGGACCTCCTGGTACAGCCGGAAAATTCCCACCCCACTTACATTTTGGCATATATAAAGACAATGGCTATACAGAATGGGCCTTCGATCCATACATGCATTTAAGCCTTTGGGAACGAAAAGAACGAGCAAATACAAAAAGATAACCGTAGCTGCATTGCTACGGTTATTTTTTATCCAGTAAAAGCCCGGCTCAGCCGAGTTTCACTTTATATGCAACTAACTATCTGTTTTCTTTTTATCAGGTACAGCAACACTTCCGCTTCCATAATACGTAGGCACTTCCCCTTGAACGATACGCGTCGCAATCGGAACATTTTGTTTCACAGTTATCTCTTTCGTATGAAATGGAATAATTACTTGCAATGTTACTTCCATTTCCATAACAATTTGAATCGCTGTAGTATTAATTCCATGCGGCTCAATTTTTTGTTTAATATCTGTATTCACATGCCCAATTGGCGTGAAATGAATCGGAATATCTGGTCCTATATTACCAAGAAGTGCATTATCAGTTACACGTCCAAAAGGAACTGCCATAGTCGCCCCGTTTTTTTCAGAAATACCTAGCTCCTTCAACTTCCCTTGTTCTACTTGTTGCAAATATTTTTCTATGTACGTGGTCGTTGACGTTACGATTTCATTTACTTGCTTCGTATTTAAATTAATTGTGGATACTTTTCCGTTTTTATCATTCTGTACTTTCATTAATGAATCGACATCGAATCCTTCATTAATTCTATCCTTTACCGCCTTCGTCATAATTGCTGTCGCCATTTTATGTGTCTCTACTTCCCCATATTTAATTAAGGTCGGCTGAATGCTGCTGTTCACAATCCACAACCCTTGCGTAAGTAATATAACAAAAAGAATAAACGACATAAGCAGTATATACCGAAAGGCAATAGGTCCCCTTCGAAACCGCGAGTTTTTCGAGCGAAATATACTCATAAAAAAACCTCCTTCTTATATCATTTCTATGCAAGAAGGAGGGACGATATATGCTTATCTCATTTTTAATAATGCTTCTTTTCCAATCGTTCCTACTGGAATGCCTAACGCTTCAGCTCCAGTCGTTACCGATTCTAGTGGCGCTTCAAGAAGTTGTTCAATCGTTCTTACACCAACCGCACGGCCAGCAATAATTCCTCGATCACCTAATTTCTCATTTAAAAGACCTACATCTAATGCACCACACATAATATATCCTTTATCGCTCATTACAGCTAGCAAATTCGTCTTTGGAAGTTTCACGCTAACCGCAATAAACGTATAATTATCAATTATAATTGGCTCCACATTAACCATAGTTCACACTCCTCTCTTTCTTATCTGTATGACAAGAGAAAAATGAGTGTTACAAGTTAACTAGCCTATAGTTTAACGGAAGTTGTATGAGTTATTAACATATCCGTTAACACATCTCTAAGTAGTTCTGGCATATAATATTGTTTGCCAGAAAGTGTGGATAGCTCTGGGTATAAGTATCCAAACGTAAACATATCGATTGTTCCTACCGTATATATACGGTCTAACTCCAGCGATTCGCCGTTAATCAATACATCTTCTAATAAAATTTTATTGCCAGGAATCGTATCTGGAATGACTTCTACACCAGCATAAATCATTTTCCCCATCACTTTTCCCCGAAATCCGAATCCTTTCACCTCAAGATTCTCCATATTCGGCTTACGTGCTTTCAAAATAACTTCTCTTAATATCTTTCCTGGAACTTTCAAAGCACACGGATTAATTGGATGTGGACAAATTCTGTGAATATCTCCGCGCGTTACAACACCCTCTTCTAGCCCTTCAAGAAGTACACCGGCGTTCACCATGCCAATCTCTGCATCGCACCATGTTTTCAGCGCACTTGCTAACATATGAGAAAACGGCGTCTCCTGAAACCAATCAACCAGTAATGACTCTTTTAAATGAACGACAGGCTCTGCCATTATATGATTACTTTCTTCCTGCAGTATTTCAATTGTGGATAACGGCTCGCTATAAGCACCTAACCGTTCCGTCTTAATCGCTCTACCGTCCTTTTCCAACAACTTCTTCGTCTCTTTATCCACAGTAAGCTGAACGTGGCCAACGTAACGTCCCCACTTTTCACAACAGCAAAGTAAAGTATTGTTCAGTAGAACACCACGCTCAAATAAATGATGCGTATGTGCACCTAAAATAACATCTATATCATAATGCTCTGCCATATACTCATCCATACTTTTTCCAAGGTGAGATAGGACAACGGTAATATGTGCCTCATCTTTCACTTCTTCTAAAATAGACTCTAAATGGATAAGCGGATCTTCAATATGCCAATCGAGCATATGATAAAACTCTGGATAAGCTACCGTTAATCCGATAAAAGCAATGGTAATCCCATCCGTCGTTGTGTGCAATTTATAAGGCTTCGCCCACGCTGGACGTACCCCTTCTTTTTCAAATAAATTCGCAACGAGCACCTCAAATCCAGCATCATCATATAGACGATTCAAATGCTCCTTCGCTAACGTAATGCCTTCATTATTTCCGATCGTTACATAATCATATAACGCCTCATTTAAAAGCTTCGTATTCCCAAGGCCATTTGTCGCTTCCGAAATACTATGAAAACGATCCACATGATCACCGACATCAACCGTCAAAACAGTCTCTCCCGCTTCCTGTCTTCGCTTTTTCTCCCCTAGAACAAACCGAGAAATTTGCGGCCAATTTTCAAAATGACTATGTATATCGTTTGTATGATAAAGGTGGATGATTGTTTCTTTATTTATATTCAGAGAAAAAACCTCCTCTCAGTTCCTTACTGCCATTTACGCTACGCGTACGCAATAATCCTGTAAATACTTTTCGTCTTTTCTTGCTATTTTACATTGTACTCGCATTGAGGGAAAAAGCAAAAGATTGTCCTTTTCATATGAGAAACTTTTGCTAATGCAGGAAAGAATTCCAGATAGTGGAGGGAGGGGTGGATTTGTCAAAAAGTTTAATAGAGAATTCAGTGGGTGGTTGTTCAAGTGGATTTGTCAGTATCTTTGTCTTAAACCTAGTCGTTCTCTGTTCTTATAAAATGTTTGGGGTATGTGAGGATTTTCTTTTGTCTTATCTTGTCGACAAATCGATATTCCTTGTCGAAACGTTGATATATTGAAATAATCGTTGATATATTCCCGTTTATGATCGATATATTTGAAAAATCGTTGATATATTTAGCTGAACACCCACCCGGGTATCCTCTCCCAAGCCAAGACAAATCCGCAAAACAAAAAAGCGCCCTGCACAGCAGGGCGCTTCTACTTTATCTATTAACCAATAGAACCTTCCATCTCAAACTTGATTAGACGGTTCATTTCAACTGCGTATTCCATTGGAAGTTCGCGAGTGAATGGCTCGATGAAGCCCATTACGATCATTTCTGTAGCTTCTTGCTCAGAAATACCGCGGCTCATTAGGTAGAATAATTGTTCTTCTGATACTTTCGATACTTTCGCTTCGTGCTCAAGTGAAACGTAATCGTTTTTGATTTCGTTGTAAGGAATTGTATCAGATGTAGATTGGTTATCCATGATTAACGTGTCACACTCGATGTTAGAGCGAGAGTTTTTCGCTTTTGGTCCGAAGTGTACGATACCACGGTAAGTTACTTTACCACCATGCTTCGCAATCGATTTAGAAACGATTGTTGAAGACGTGTTTGGTGCTAAGTGAATCATTTTCGCACCAGCATCTTGGTGTTGGCCTTTACCAGCAATCGCGATTGATAATGTTAAACCACGAGCGCCTTCGCCTTTTAAGATAACTGCTGGGTATTTCATCGTTAATTTAGAACCGATGTTACCATCAATCCATTCCATCGTTGCGTTTTCTTCACAAACCGCACGTTTTGTAACTAGGTTGTATACGTTGTTCGCCCAGTTTTGGATTGTTGTATAACGGCAATACGCATCTTTTTTAATGATGATTTCTACTACCGCACTGTGAAGTGAGTTAGTAGTGTAAACAGGTGCTGTACAACCTTCTACGTAGTGTACGTGTGCGCCTTCGTCTACGATGATAAGCGTACGCTCGAATTGTCCCATATTTTCAGAGTTAATACGGAAATACGCTTGAAGTGGTGTATCAACTTTAATACCTTTTGGAACGTAGATGAATGATCCACCAGACCAAACTGCAGAGTTTAATGCAGAGAATTTGTTGTCTGTTGGTGGGATTACTTTTCCGAAATGCTCACGGAAAATATCTTCGTTCTCTTTTAATGCGCTATCTGTATCTTTGAAGACGATTCCTAGAGCTTCTAGGTCTTCTTTCATGTTGTGGTATACAACTTCAGATTCGTACTGTGCAGATACACCAGCTAAATATTTTTGCTCAGCTTCTGGAATACCTAATTTATCAAATGTTGCTTTAATTTCATCAGGTACTTCATCCCAAGACTTCTCAGATTTCTCAGATGGTTTTACGTAGTACGTAATTTCATCGAAATCTAAGTCGTTTAAGTCGCCGCCCCATTGTGGCATTGGCATTTCATAGAACTTATCCAGTGATTTTAAACGGAAGTCTAACATCCACTGTGGTTCTTCTTTCATACGTGAAATCTCTTCAACGATCTCTTTTGTTAAACCGCGTCCAGCACGGAAAATCGAAACGTCTTTGTCTTTGAAACCATATTTGTAATCGCCGATATCTGGCAGTTGCTTCGCCATGTTGGTGTGTCCCTCCTTAGATAACCTCATTTTTAGGAACCTTTAACATTACTTATCTTCGTTTAAGCCCTTTTCTAACGCTTTCCACGCTAATGTTGCACATTTAATACGTGCAGGGAACTTGCATACGCCTTGTAATGCTTCAATATCTCCTAAATCGATGCTGTCATCGTACTCTTTTCCTAGCATCATGTCAGAGAAAATTTTCGAAAGCTGAAGTGCTTCTTCAATTTTCTTACCTTTTACTGCTTGTGTCATCATTGAAGCTGAAGACATTGAGATTGAACATCCTTCGCCTTCAAACTTCGCCTCTTGCACAATACCTTCTTCTACTTTCATCGTAAGTTGAATACGATCGCCGCAAGTTGGATTGTTCAAGTTAACGGTAACACTATCTTCTAACACGCCATGGTTACGAGGATTTTTGTAATGATCCATAATAACTTGACGATATAACGTATCTAAATTATTAAATGACATTTGTGAAATACTCCTTTGTCTTGATTAGCGATTCAACAAATGTATCAATTTCTTCTTTTGTATTATATAAATAGAAGCTCGCACGTGCTGTTGAAGAAGCTTTTAGCCACTTCATAAGCGGTTGTGCACAGTGATGTCCTGCGCGAACTGCAATGCCTTCTACATCTAATACAGTCGCTACATCGTGAGGATGTACGTCTTCAATATTAAATGTAACAAGACCAGCGCGATGCTTTGGACCATAAATTGTAACGCCATCTACTTCTGATAGTCTTTCTAAAGCGTATTGCGCTAATTCATGCTCATGCTTTTCAATATTATCAAGACCAATTTCTTCTAGGAAATCAATTGCCGCACCAAGTCCGATTGCATTACCGATAATCGGTGTACCTGCTTCAAACTTCCACGGAAGCTCTTTCCAAGTAGATTCTTGTAAATCTACGAAATCAATCATTTCACCACCAAATTCAATTGGCTCCATATTGTTTAGCAATTCTTTCTTACCATATAATACGCCGATACCTGTAGGTCCGCACATCTTATGAGCAGATAATGCGTAGAAATCACAGTTTAAATCTTGTACATCCACTTTCATGTGAGGTGTACTTTGTGCACCATCAACGACCATAATTGCTCCGTTTTCGTGTGCGATTGCTCCGATTTCTTTTACAGGATTAATCGTTCCAAGTACGTTTGATACTTGCATAATAGAAACGATTTTTGTATTCGGTGTAACAGTTTGACGAACATCTTCTAAAGAAATTGTACCGTCTGGTTGAAGCGGAAGGTATTTCAAAGTTGCACCAGTTTTCTTCGCAACTTGTTGCCACGGAATGATGTTACTATGGTGCTCCATGTAAGAAATAACGATTTCATCGCCCTCTTTTACATTTTCAAGACCATAGCTAGCTGCTACTGTATTTAATGCAGTTGTCGTTCCGCGCGTGAAAATAATCTCTTCCATTGATTTCGCGTTAATAAACTTGCGAACTTTCTCACGTGCACCTTCATACGCGTCGGTAGCTTTCGTACCGAGCGTATGAACACCGCGATGCACGTTAGAATTATATTCTTTATAGTAACGTTCTAACGTTTCAATGACTTGAATTGGTTTTTGAGAAGTTGCTGCACTATCGAAATAAACAAGTTGTTTGCCGTTCACTTTTTGATCAAGAATTGGAAACTGTTTGCGTATTTCATGAATATTCATTAGCGAACTTTCCTTTCAATTACCTCAACAAGCTGTGCTTTTACTCCTTCAATTGGAAGCTCATTAACTACAGGTGCTAAGAATCCATGGATGACTAAACGTTCTGCTTCGCGTTTTGGAATACCACGGCTCATCAAGTAGTATAATTGGTACGGATCTACGCGGCCTACTGAAGCTGCGTGACCTGCCATAACATCATCTTCATCAATTAAAAGAATTGGGTTCGCATCACCGCGAGCTTTTTCGTCTAGCATAAGAACGCGAGAAGATTGTTGTGCATTTGATTTAGATGCACCGTGTTCAATCTTACCAATTCCATTAAAGATAGATGTTGCACTATCTTTTTGTACACCGTGTTTTAAAATCCAACCTTCAGAGTGTTTACCGAAGTGAACAACTTTAGTTGTAAAGTTTTGTGTTTGGTTACCACGGCCAATTGTTACTGTTTTCGTATCAGCATATGAACCGTCGCCCATTAAGTTCGTAACGTTCTCTGAAATTGTGTTTCCATCATTCATAAGGCCTAGAGCCCAATCAATGCGGCCGTCGCGTCCAACAACACCGCGGCGGTTAACGTAAGTTGTTACGTCTTTTGCTAATAGATCAACCGCACCGAATTTCACTTGTGCGCCTTGTTCCACGATTACTTCTGCTACGATATTTGCAATACCTTTAGCATTTTCATTTGCAACATAGTTTTCTACATAAGTTGCAGTACTGTTCGCATCAGCTACGAATAATACGTGGTTATATACGTTAGCTTCTTCGCCGTCTACTAAGAATACAGCTTGAAGTGGAGTTTCAAGAACAACGTTTTTCGGAACATATACGAATGCACCGCCGTTGATTAATGCAGCATGAAGTGCAGTTAGACGATGCTCGTCTACTTTCACGCCGTCTTTCATTAAATACTTTTGTAGTAGTTCAGCATGCTCTGTTGCAGCTGTTACGATATCTGTGAAAATAACACCTTTGTCTTTTGCTTCGTCTGCTAAAGAAACGAACGCAGTTGTACCAGTACGTTGCACTAATACGCTGTTATTTTCATCGATTAAGTTTTTCACTGCTTCTGGAAGCTCTGTTAAAGAACTTACAGGCTCTTGCTTAGCAGCGTCGCCTTTTCCGATAAAGTCCCATTTTTCAATTTTCGTTTTATCAGGCGTTGGCATTGGAAGTTCTGTTGCTTGTGCAAGAGCTTGTAAGCGGAACTCAGTCAACCAAGCAGCTTCGTTTACTTCGCTTGCGCGTTGACGGATTGTTTCTTGATCGAAAGGTAATGTACCGATTGTCATGTTTATGCTCCTCTCTTACGCTTCTTGCTCTGTTGTTTCGTCTTCAATACCTAATTCTTTTTTAATCCAGTCGTAACCTTCAGCTTCTAGACGTTGTGCAAGCTCAGGGCCACCAGATTTAACGATACGACCGTTCATCATAACGTGAACGAAGTCTGGAGTGATGTAGTTTAATAAGCGTTGGTAATGCGTAATCATTAGGCAACCGAACTCTTCGCCGCGCATTTGGTTAATACCTTTAGATACAACTTTTAATGCATCGATATCAAGACCTGAGTCGATTTCATCTAAGATTGCGATTTTTGGCTCAATCATCATTAATTGAAGAATTTCGTTACGCTTTTTCTCTCCACCAGAGAAACCTTCGTTTAAGTAACGTTGTGCCATTTCTGGATCCATTTCTAGGAATTCCATATTTTTATCTAATGTACGGATAAATTTCATAAGAGAAATTTCATCGCCTTCTTCACGACGTGCGTTAATTGCAGAACGTAAGAAGTCAGCGTTTGTTACTCCGCTAATTTCACTTGGATATTGCATTGCTAGGAATAGACCCGCTTGTGCGCGCTCGTCTACTTCCATTTCTAATACATCTTCACCGTCAATGATGATGCTACCTTCTGTTACTTCATACTTTGGGTGACCCATAATTGCAGAAGATAAAGTTGATTTACCTGTTCCGTTAGGTCCCATAATTGCGTGGATTTCTCCACCTTTTACTTCAAGGTTTACACCCTTTAAAATTTCTTTGCCGTCAATTGATACGTGTAAGTCTTTAACCGTTAATGTAGAACCAGCCATCTCAATACCTCCATTAATCCTATATATACATTTTAAAAATTCCTAAAACGTTCATATTCTCATTTTATTCTCATTCTAATTTTATATCAAATAAAATGATATCGCAAACGACGAAAAAAAGTAACCGTTTTTTCACAAATGTATATAAGTATTTCCTTTACATCTTTCTATGATACACCTTTCTTCTTATTTATATAAAGAAAAAAGGACTGGTAATTTCCCAGTCCTTTCCTTATATTTATTCACTTACTGGAAGTACAGCACCTTTATATTCTTTATTAATAAAATCTTGAATTTCTTTTGAATGTAACACTTCTACTAGCTCTTTAATTTCTTTTTTCTTCTCATCACCTTTACGAACTGCAATGATGTTTGCATACGGAGAGTCTGCTCCTTCAATCGCAATTGCATCCTTCGTTGGATTTAATTTTGCATCAATTGCATAGTTCGAATTAATGAATAAAGCATCTCCCTCATTATTTTCATACAACTTCGGTGAAAGTCCAGGTTCAACATCTGTTTTAAATTTTAAGTTTTTCGGATTTTCGACTACATCTTTTACTGTCGCCTTAACCACATCTACACCATCTTTAAGCTTAATCACGCCGCCTTTTTGTAACAATGCTAACATACGGCCACGCTCCGCTACGTTATTACTCATAATCACTGTCCCGCCATCTGGTAAGTCTTTTAAGCTTTTATATTTCTTAGAATAAATGCCCATTGGCTCTAAATGGATTTTTCCTGCGTTTACAATTTTATATCCTTTTTCTTGGATTTCTTTATCTAAGTAAGGAATGTGTTGGAAGTAGTTCGCATCAATTTCCTTATCCGCTAACGCTTTATTCGGCAACACATAATCTTGGAATTTTTTAATTTCTAATTTAATACCCTTTTTCTCTAATATCGGCTGTGCCTTTTCTAAAATAACAGCGTGTGGCACGTTAGAAGCTCCAACAACAAGCTTATTCTCATCTTTCCCTCCGCAAGCAGCTAATGTAAATACAGACAGCGCTGTAACAACTGACAATAGAATCTTTTTCATATGATGTCCCCTTCTCCCCAATAGTTATGTAGTTATGAAAAAGAGCTGGCATCAGACCAGCCCTTTTCAGCAATTATTCTTTTACAGGAACAACTGCCCCTTTATATTCTTTATTAATGAAGTCTTCAATTTCTTTAGAATGTAATACTTCTACAAGAGCTTTAATCTCTTTCTTATCTTTATCGCCTTTACGAACAGCTACTATGTTTGCGTACGGTGAATCATTTCCTTCAATTGCAATGGCATCTTTTTCCGGATTTAACTTTGCATCAATTGCATAGTTAGAGTTAATTAAAACAGCATCGCCTTCTTTATTGTTATACACTTGTGGCAATAAACCAGGCTCGATATCCGTTTTGAATTTTAGATTTTTCGGATTATCTGCAATATCTTTTGGAGTTGCTTTAACTGGATCTATTCCGTCTTTAATCTTTAAAATGCCTTCTTTTTGTAAAATCGCTAAACCACGTCCATGATCAGCAACTGAATTACTCATAATGATTGTTGCACCGTCCGGAAGTTCTTTTAAGCTCTTATATTTTTGAGAATATACACCAATTGGCTCTAAATGAATTTTTCCTGCTACTTCAAAGTCATATTTTTTATCTTTAATTTCTTTTTCTAAATACGGAATGTGCTGGAAGTAGTTTGCATCTAAATCCTTATCCGCTAACGATTTATTTGGTAATACGTAGTCTTGGAATTTTTTAATTTCTAACTCAATTCCTTTTTTCTCAAGTAACGGTTTTGCCTTTTCTAAAATTTCAGCGTGCGGTACGTTAGACGCACCAACAACAAGTTTCTTTTCATCTTTATCTTTCCCGCCACAAGCAGCTAAACCAAAAATTGAAGTTGAAATAAGTGCCGTAAGTAATAATTTTTTCATTTGAAACATCCTCCCGTTTTTTATTATCGTTTATCTATTCGAGTCGTTAAACTATCACCAATCCACTGAATTAAAAATACAACTAGTAATACACAAATTGTCGCAACGATTGTTACATCGTTATTCCCTCTCTGGAATCCTTCTAAGTAAGCAAGTGTTCCAAGACCACCAGCACCAACAACTCCCGCCATTGCTGTATAGCCTACTAAAGCAATTGTCGTAACTGTAATACCAGATACTAATGCTGGTAACGATTCTGGAATCAATACTTTTAAAATAATTGTGCTTGTTTTTGCTCCCATTGCTTTTGAAGCTTCAATTACACCTTTATCAATTTCGCGAAGTGCGATTTCAACCATTCTCGCGTAGAATGGTGCCGCTCCAATAATTAAAGCTGGCAGCGCTGCACTTGCTCCAAGAATTGTTCCAAGAAGAATCTTTGTGAATGGGATTAATAAAATAATTAAAATGATGAACGGTATAGAACGGAATATGTTTACGAATGCTCCAATCACCGTATTAATTGATTTGTTTTCCCATAAATTATCTTTCGCTGTCATGAAGAGTAACAATCCTAAAATTAGTCCTAAAACAAATGTCGCAAGAGCTGCGATTGCCGTCATATATAACGTTTCACCAGTTGCTTCTAACATTTGATTCCAATCAACATTTGCGAGTAACTTATCCATGTGCAATCACCTCCAGCTCTACTTGATCTTGATGAATTCCTTCTATTGCTTGCTGGATCGCTGTTTCCTCACCATTTAAATGAACAACTAAACTACCGTAAGAACCGTTATTCGTTTGTGCGATATTTCCTTGCAAAATGCTAACTTCTATATCACTGCGTTGCATCAATCGTTGAAGCACTGGTCTTTCTACAGCCTCACCGATAAACTGCAAACGAATCACTTTTCCATCTGGATATTTTTCAATTAAACTTTCAATCGTTTCATTTGTATCTTCAGAATCTGTTAACTGCTGTACAAATCGTTTCGTAATATCTTGCTTCGGATTACGGAATACATCAAGTACTGGACCCGTTTCTACAATCTTTCCTCTCTCCATTACCGCCACTCGATTACAAATCTTTCGAATTACGTGCATCTCATGTGTAATGAGTACAATTGTTAAACCAAGGCGCTTATTAATGTCTAATAGTAAATCCAAAATTTGATCTGTCGTTTCTGGATCAAGAGCTGACGTTGCCTCATCACATAAAAGTACTTGTGGGTTGTTAGCTAATGCTCTTGCAATCCCAACGCGTTGTTTTTGTCCCCCGCTCAGCTGAGATGGGTACGCGTCTCCTCTTCCTTCTAATCCAACAAGATGAATTAATTCATCAACACGTTTTCTTCTCTTCGTTTTATCAACACCTGCAATTTCAAGTGGAAACTCTATATTTTCACGTACAGTTCGTGACCAAAGTAAGTTGAAGTGCTGAAAAATCATTCCGATTTCTTGCCTTGCCTTACGAAGTTCACTTCCTGTAATTGCTGATATAACACGATTCGCAATTGTAATTTGGCCAGAAGTCGGTTTCTCTAACTGATTAAACAATCTGATTAAAGAACTTTTCCCAGCGCCGCTATATCCGATAACACCAAATATTTCGCCTTTTTCTATTTTTAAATTGGCGTTATCTACAGCAGTGACATCACCGCTTTTCGCCTTATATATTTTCCTTACATTCTCTAATAGAATCATGATGTTCACCCCTTTTTTGTTTAGGTCGACTCCGCAATTTTTTATTTTTAATGCGTGTAGTCCACTGTTATCATTACTTTTATTATTTGAATGTCCTCCACATTCAAACAATAAAAAAACCTTTCTGCTTTAGAGAAGCAGAAAGGTTTATATGCGTATATAACAACATTATCCCTCTCTCTCATCTCTCAAAGCATTCGCTTTGCAGGAATTGGCACCATTTCAACATAAGTTGACGGTTGCCGGGCTTCACAGGGCACAGTCCCTCCACCTCTCTTGATAAGAGAAATCAGATTCAATTTTCGTCTGATTTGAAATTTATGAAATTGTCTATATTTTATGACTTGAATTGTATCAATATACACTCACCATGTCAACAGAAATTTTCGTAAAAAATGAAACTTCAGAATTTTAAGCACCTACTGACATCGGTTTACATATATGAAACATCGATTCCACTAATAACATCGTTCGGTACGTTCCTGAATATTGTACACGTCCATCATTCATTAACATTTGCAATCGTACATTTCCATTCACCAATTGTTCTATATCCTTTTCGTCTAAGCAAATGATTTGTTCCGTTCCTCTTTCCTCATGTACCAGCTCTATATAATCTCTTGAAATTTGTAACGAACAACTTTCATCTCTAAAGCGGAAATTAACAGTTTTTTCTTCTTGTCTTAAAAGTGGCTCTAAATGATATTGACCATTAGCGTAATTTACAAATGATTGAAGCAAAGAATATAATCTCACCCTAAATCACATCCTTCATATCACTTTCTATTACATACCATTCCCTCTCACTAAAGAGCAATCCTGTTATTTTCGCTCGACAAATACTGTATCCATCCTGCATCTCGACATATTTCCCAAGAAATATGTCGAGGCGGCAAAAATTTTGCCGCCTACTTTAATTCCGTATATAAATATTCAACCGAATGAAATGCATATATCTTCTTCATCAGTGTCCCATTTTCAAAAACAAGTAAACAAGGTACACTTTCAATCCCATACTCTTTCGCTAAATGCGGAGCATAATTTAAATCTAACATCCCAATTTTGAGGCCTTCAATTGTCATCTCAACGACTGTTAACATCTTTTTTGCTAATTGGCATGTTCCACACATTGGAGTATATACATATAACACTGTTTTTTCTTCATTCTCTATTAGGGCTGTAGCTTCGGCTCCTGTCCAATCGATCACTTCTATCATTCCTTACCGTAAATATTCTGTATAAACGTCAATGTCGGCTCCCCATAATACATTTGCTAAGTGTGTAGATGGCGCAGTTGCCACTTCTCGGTACGAGCGATCAATATAGATATGCTCGGCTTGCGGAAATTCTTTTCGAAATTGTTTCCTTAACTTTTCTCCAGCATCATCAGCATCCACTAGCACATACACTTCCTTATCAAAAAACTGATCAACGAGCTCATCCATTTTCGACAAACCAATTGTACCATTTGTACAAACAATTTCCACTGGTTCACGAATAATAGATTCAATCTTTCTTCTATCTGATGTACCTTCTACAATAATGACTTTTTCCACATAAATCATATGTCATCACCCGATCACCATATACTATACAACCTTGAACTTAGTATATAGTATATTCGTTATTTTCATGTTGTTTCCTGTTTATTTTTGCAAAAGAAAAGCGAAACCGACTGTTTAGCCCTGTTGGCTAAGGTTCTTCCGTACAGAAGACGCTTTTTGTCTTCTCGTGCGGAAGGTTCTTAGACATGAAGGGCTAGGAGTTGGAGCTAGACAATGAAAAGCGCAAGCGGCTCATTTAGATTGTGAGGGGGATGGAGCTTCTGACGTAGAGGCGCTTTTTGCCTTGTAGGAAGAAGCGAAGCCACCGAACAATCTAGTCGCTGGAGCTAGACAACGAAAAACAAAAACGGCTAGACCTGCATAAAGATTAAACGAAAAAGTTTTTTCAAAAAACGTTCTCCTACACGATAATTAGTATATGATTCTACATTCATTATTTTACACAAAATAAAAAAGGACAGCACAAAGGCTGTCCTTTAGTCGACTATAATTAGTCTTGGTTTGTCATTTCTGCATATTTTTCTGCAGTTAATAACTTCTCAACTTGGCTTGCATCAGAAAGTTCAACTTTAACCATCCATGCACCCTCGTATGGAGATTCGTTAACAAGTTCTGGTTGGTCACTTAATTCTTCGTTTACTGCTACAACTTTACCGCTTACAGGTGCGTATAACTCAGAAACTGTTTTAACAGATTCTACGCTTCCGAATGGCTCGTCAGCTTCGATTGTTGCACCTACTTCAGGAAGTTCAACGAATACGATATCACCTAGCTCACCTTGTGCAAAGTGAGTGATACCGATAACAACTTCATTACCTTCAGTTTTTACCCATTCGTGTTCTTCAGAGTAACGTAAATTATTTGGAATGCTCATGACTGTACCTCCAGTGAATGTATTAATTATGTAAAAATACCTTATTGGTACTTTTTCCACACACTTTCAAACTGCTCTTCGTTAAAACCAAGTGTTACATTCGTTCCATCTGTTACAATTGGACGTTTGATCAACATGCCATCAGATGCTAAAAGCTCATACATTTCGTCTTCGCTTGCATCTTTCAACTTATCTTTCAGACCAAGTTCACGGTAACGCATTCCACTTGTATTAAAGAATTTTTTTAATGGTAATTCACTTTTTTCATGTAAATTACGTAAATCTTCTTTTGATGGTGGATTTTCAACAATATGAATCATCTCATATGCTACATCGTTTGCCTCAAACCATTTCTTTGCCTTTTGACATGTGCCACACTTTGGATATGAATAAAATGTTACTGTCATAAATTCACCTACTTTTTTACTAACCTTTACCTTTATCATATAGAAAACGTTTTATTATTTCAAACCATTATTCGCTAAACTTTTACTTATTTCGTGATAATTTTTAATAATCCTGCGAATTTTTCTTATTTTTCCGCCATTTGTTAAGAAAAAAATAAATATATAAATTTTTTTAGATTCTGCACCAAACATATATCTTAAACAAGCGTTTGATTAATTTCTTATTTTTCTTTGTTAACCTTTGAACTACATGAGTTTCTTTCTACCGAACATACAGCTTAAACAAACGTTTGATTAATTCTCCATTTTTCTTTGTTAACCTTTGAGCTGCATCGGTTTCTTCCTACCGAACATACAGCTTAAACAAACGTTTGATTAATTTCTTATTTTTCTTTCTTAACCTTTGAACTACATGAGTTTCTTTCTACCGAGCATACAGCTTAAACAAACGTTTATTTTTAAAAAATAAGAAGCCTTTTTTACAGGCTCCTTCATCATCGACTTAAGTAATCCGAAATGGTTTGAAATACGACTATATACATATTATGAATATTTCGATCGGAAACAGTATCATTATATAATCCCATACCCCAATATTGACCTTCAGGGTTCCCCATATTTACAAACCCTTGCGTATACGTCATCGTTTTATCCTTCGGGGTATTATCATAATCTAAATCCTTGTTAGTAAAAATTAAATACGGTCTATCTTGCAAACCAATAAAAAATACCGGCTTCTTTAACGATAAAAATAAGTCCGTATACTGCTCCTTTGATGCCTCTTTAAAGTATTCTTTCATAACGAAAAAACCATCAACTTTTGCTGAGTTCTCCTGCATTTCTTCTAACTTTATACTTTCAAACTTTACATTCCTAAACGTATCTTTCGGCTTTTCTCCAACAACTCCAATTACGAGTGCTCTTCCGTTATATTCTAATTTTTCTCCTTCGTTATTCTTTGCACACCCAGCACCTACTAGGCATAACAATATAAAAACTAAAAAATATGATAAACGCTTCATTTAGCACCCTCACCCTTCTTTTTAGTCAAGTGACAAAAACGTAAGGTTAATTCAAGAAAATGTAAGTAAAATCGATAGCCCAATTCACGTTTCTATATTATAATCAATTGAATTTACTTACATTACTAAACATAGGAGATCAACATGAAGAAATTTAAACTTTCATCTTTTCTTCCGTTAAGTTATATACTTCTACTCGTACTCGTAAGTCCCCTTTACGACGTATTAAATAAATCGACTGTTCACGCAGTAGACGTTACAACTGTAGTAGATGATTGGATTCCATTTGTAAAAGCATTTATTATTCCTTATTTACTTTGGTTTCCATACTTATACGGCGCACTTATTTATTACTGCTTCGCTGACCGAAAGCAATATTATGTCACTTTAAGTAGTGTTATTTTTGGAAAGCTTGCTTGTTTTTCTATTTATTATTTTTGGCAAACAACTGTACCGCGTCCGACTGTCGTTGGAACAGATGTATTTTCTGAACTAGTTCGCTATATTTATAGTATCGATCAACCGGTAAACTGTTTCCCTAGCATTCACGTTCTTACTACATTTGTAATTATGTTAGCTGCCTTTAAGCGTAGAGAGCAACATGCTTTTGAATATTACATCCTTACTTTCTTCGGTACACTTATTATTTTATCAACGCTATTTACGAAGCAACATGCCTTTGTAGATGCCGTTTCTGGAATGACACTCGCAAGCATACTTTACTTCGGCGTTCAACTCTTATTGGCCAAAGAATCAATAAGAGTTCCAGTAAAACAAAATCATAGAATGTAACATGAAAAAAAAGCAGACTGTGGCTTCTCAGTCTGCTTTTATCTATTATTAAGGAGATGTTCAATTTAAGATTGCGGTACAGTCATATCACCAGAATGAATACGACCTGCTTTTTTAAGAGCAATGTAAAGTATATAAGAAACAGCTACTGGAATGACGATATAAGTAATTACCATCGCCGGGAGAACTTCCCATCCTTCGCTGGAAATTAAATTAATTGGTGCGATAAGAGAACTTAATCCAAGACCTGCAATTTCTTTTCCTGCTTCCAGTTGGAAAATTAATGCGGATACCGGACCGACTATAGCACTGGCGACGACAGTTGGGACGAGAATCATTGGATTTTTAGTGATATTTGGCAACTGTACTTTCGGAGTACAAAGAGCTTGAGCTAATATGCCACCTAAATTGTTTTCTTTTGCTGAGATGACAGAGAATCCGATAAACTGAGCAACGCATCCGGCAAGAGCTGCACCACCTGCAACACCGTCTAAGCTAAGTGCGATCGCTAACGCAGCTGATGAAGCTGGAGAGATAAGTAATAGTCCCCAAACTACTGCAATGACGATAGAAGCGATAAACGGGCTACCAGCTGAGCTATCTTTAATGAACGCTCCAACTGCATTTAAAACAGGAGTAATATTATGAGATAACCAAATACCAACTAAACCAGAACCTAATATGGCCGCAAATGGAACGAGCATCATATCTAAAGCAGTTTTTCCGCTTAAACGTTTACCAATATATACAGCTAAAGTTGCTGTTAATAATGCACCGATTGGCTCACCTGTTTTAATAATTAGACCAGCTTCAGTAATTGAAATGGATCCGGCACCAATCGCTCCGGCTACCATCGCCGAGAAGATTACAAGACCGTTTGCACCGAGCATAAAAGCAATGCCGGCACCAATCGCTGGTGCCATTAGTGATTTTGCAACAACTCCGATTGTAATAAGTAATGGTATATCAACAATTCTTCCTATATTTTCGATTAGTAAACCAATTCCGAGGGATACGAAAATACCTTGTGCGATACCAGCAGATGCTTTAAATACACGAGACATTATATATTCCTTCATTTGTTTCACCTTCTCCTATAAGTTAGTAACCAATTGTTTTCATATAATCACGTAAAATATCGTTTGATTTTGCGAATCGAGATTCTTCATCCTCTGTTAAATTGAGTTCTACAACTTCTCTTATACCGTCTCTAGTAATAATAGCGGGTACTCCTGTACAAATATCATATTCACCGTACTCACCATCTAAAATGGCTGATACAGCAATGACACGGTGATCATCATTAAAGATTGAGCTTGCAATATATGCTAGAGAATTTCCGATTCCGTAATAAGTAGTTCCTTTACGTTTATAAATTTCCCATCCGGCTTTTGCAGTCTTCTCAACGATTTCATCTAAATCTATTTCACCAAATCGTTCTTTTTGTTCTTCTAAAATTTGCAGAATTGGCTTTCCACCAACAGTTACATGAGACCAAGCAACCATTTGAGAATCACCATGTTCTCCTAATGAATACCCATGAATACTACGAGGGTCTACATGTAGCATTTCAGATAAAATTGTTCTTAAGCGAGAAGAATCTAGTGATGTACCAGTACCGATTACGCGATTTCTAGGTAATCCAGATAATTTCCACACTTGATATGTAATAATATCAACTGGGTTCGATGCAAGTAAGAAAATACCATCAAATCCACTTGCCATTACACCACCAACAACACTTTCCATAATCTTCGCACTCGCTCCTAAAGTATCTAAGCGACTTTGTCCAGGTTTTGGTGCTGGCCCTGCTGTAATAATAACAATGTCCATATCTTTGCAGTCTTCATAGCTTCCTGCATATACTTTTGTTCTTGTATTTGTAAAGTTAATGCAATGTGATAAATCCATTGCTTCCCCAACTGCACGTTCATGATTTATATCAATTAATAATAGCTCTTCGCAAATACCTTGATTCACAATAGAATACGCACAACTTGATCCAACTAATCCAGTACCGATAATTGCAATTTTTCTTGTATGTCTTTTCATAGCAATCTCTCCTAAGTGATCATATAATCTATTTCTTTTGTTCTTTACACTCCTAATTATAGAGGTTCTCACGATAGAAACCATGGATACTTTGTGAAATATTGAGCAAAGTTTTTGTCCTTTTTGTGAATTGTCATATTCCATTTTCGTCATATTTGTTACAACTGGAAAAATATTTATTATGTATTTATTGACATATACAAAAAGAAAACGAACGAATAGATTCGCTCGTTTTCTTTTCCCTATTGTTCCGCACTTAATTGACTTTTTAATTGCTGTACAATCATCGGATTAGCAGGTGCTGCCGGTTTGTAATAACTCTTTTGCTTTGCGTACTCATACATATTACGTTGGCGCGCCTCGTCTTGATTACGAATTTGAATTAACGTTTGATGTAACTGTTCATTATCAGACTGAGCAATATAATTTGCATAGCTTGTTAAACTTGCATTTAATCCTGCTAAATAATCATTTACCATATCTTTTTCATTCATCTTTCTCTTCCTCCTATCCTAGGAAAGTCATTAATTGCTGTTTCGTATTTCGTGCATCTTGCGCATCTTTTTGTAGCATTTGTTTCAGTTGTGGATCTGTACACGTCTGTGCATACTGCTCCAACTTGTTAATAATCGTTGCATGTCCACCAATTAAATGACGTAAGTTTTCTACTTCAAGCTCTGTTAAGTTTTGCATATAACATACCCGCCTTTCTTTGTTCATTCATCATTAGTATTTGGTTCTTTTTGGATTGTATTCATCAACTTTTCCCACATATAAACAAAATAAAAGATGAATAGCTAGGCCATTCATCTTTTATGCTAAATATTCATTCAATTTTATAAAGAAACAATCATACTTATACTCACAAGTAAGTTCCATATAATGTGTAAAATAATACTAGGTATAATAGATTGCGTCTTTTTGTATAACATAGCAAATACAATCCCCATAATCATTGCCGTAACCGGAAAACCACCATGAAGAATCCCAAAGATAAAGGAAGAAATAATGATACCAACTAGAAAACTATATTTCTTTTCAAAAAATCGATACAAAATACCTCTATATAAAATTTCTTCTTTAATTGGTGTAATTATAGCAACACTTAACACATATATAATACTTTGTAGACTATTTTGAAGCCCTAAGCTCCCTAATTGATCTCGTTGCTGCTCTGCACTTTCAAAGCTAAACAACTCTAACATTACATACTGAGTTAATGCAATGATGATAAAACCTATTAATAAATACAAGTAGGTTTTCCCATTTTTTAAAATAGATACATCCCATATGTTCTTAATAAAATGAAGCACTGGTTTATACGCAAATAAAACAATAGTAACAACAGCTGCATCAAATAGAAGTAAATAATATCCCTCTAAATTAGCACGTAATACCTCTTCTCCAAAAATTCCAAGGGCTAAAGCAAGGAATAATCCCCCTAAGAGTGAGAACCCTAGAATGCTTGCAATCGTTACAACTAGATTTTTATATGTTATGTTATCTACTTCTCTTTCTGCATTATACGCGTCTAATACTGTTTTTCTCATACTATTCCTCCATTTGTTTTCATTACCTTAACAAAAAACCTTTAATACAAATATATAGATAATATAACAATTTTTTCAAAAAGAATAATATGCAATTTTACATATCATGAAAGCTTTGTATTATATAGTTTTTGGAATTAGATTACTATAGAATAATTATTAGATGAAATTCCAAAAATTTCTTATCTATCCACCATAACTCTCGCATCATATAAAATTTATTAGTTAAAGGAGCAATGAACATGAAAACACATGACTTCCTTACAGGAATCCAGAAGGGCTCTGAGCCTAGTCCATATCAAGATCCTATTGCTTTTATTTTCGTTTGCCTTTCCGTAGCTATATACACATTTTTCAAACCTGCTAAATAATATCATGTAATGAGAAAAAGCCTACCGCTCTTTTCGAATCATATGCACTAAAAAACCTTAGAATCACTTCTAAGGTTTTTGTTTGCCTCGTTTCTTATTCACGTAATCCTTTAATAAACGTTTCCAATAATACATGTAAACTTGTATCTAAATCTAACGGCAAACCAAATCCACCTTGCTGTTCAATTGACGCAAACCCATGACAAATACTTCTAAATCCACGTGTCGCATGAAGTGCATTCTCTCCTTCTAAGCCATACTGTTGTAAAACCTGAAGACAAAGCTTTACAATTCCGTCACCTGCTTTTCTTACTTCTTCATCTCGTAAAAAAGTTGCTTCATATAGTCCAGGATGTTTTCGGACAAATGCTACATATGCTTCTCCTAATGCATGAATTGCTTCATCCATCTGTTTATCCTCGGCCGCTTCTTCCAGTTTGTTATGCAACTGTTGTATTCCGTAAATACCAAGATGTTTCCGTACATCTTGTAACCCTTTTACATGATTATATAGTGAGGGCGAACGTATCCCTAACCTTTGCGCTAATGAAGCTAACGTTACTTCTTGTATTCCATTTGTATCTGCAATTTCTGCAGCTGTTTCTACAATTTTCTGCAATGTAAGTCCGATTCTCGGTGACATAAATTACCCCTCTTTCTTACTTTCTATATTCCGCTTCGCTTCCTTAATAGAAAGCTCTATGACGGCCCCTGGATTCTTTATCATTTTTCCGTGCCCTGCCGCAAGCAAGGAAGGTTCATATTCGCTTAGCTTCTGTGCACTTTGTAATGATATTTCTTTGCTCCACGTTGCCATCGCTGGAAACGGAAACCAAAATTTCATTTGTCCCGAAACAGCCATACCTCCTCTTGTTTGAAATGCATCCCCAACAATAAGAGCTTTATTTCGTACATCAAGAAACGACATGGATCCTGGTGTATGTCCCGGTGTCATAATTGCAAGAAGCGATCCAACTCGGTCGCCATCTTCTAATAAAACATCAGGTACCGTTTTTACTTTTTTAGGTACACCGCCTTTTATCGGTATATTCGGTTCATCCTTTTGTAACGTCGTATCTCCTTCTAACAGCTTTGCGTCCCGCTTAGAAATATGGACTGGAACATGAGGAAGTACTTCCTTTAATGCATCTAATGCACCGATGTGATCATCATGCGCATGTGTTAATACAATCTTAGTAATTGGTTTTCCTATTTTCTCAGCCGCCTGTAAAATACCTTTTGCGCTATATGGCAAAGCCGCGTCAATTAAAGTTAAACCATCATCTTCCTCTACAAAGTAACAATTTACAGGAAACGCTCTTGGCAAAAATGACAATTGATATAACGTTTTTTCATGTATCATCCTCATAGTCCCATCTCCCTTTTCACGAAAACTAATACCATTAGTTTTATTATACTAATGGTATTAGTTTTATGTCACTAAAAATTTCTTTTTTTCAAAAAAAAGAACAGTAGCCGTATAAACGACTACTGTTCTTTAAAGATATTAAACTGTGTAACGCTCATCTTCTAAAATTTTCGCAGCGATTTCACGTTTCTTCGGAATTACGTTAAGTGGTGTGTGGCGAGTTAATTTACGTAATGATGATAACATCATGCGCAGCATGTCGCCGTTTTCAACTGCGATAAGTGTTTCTTTCGCGTCTGCTTCGATTTCGTTAAATGCTTCTTGGCAGAATACTTCAGTGTATAACACTTTTTGTTTATTCTTTTCAAGACCAGTTGTTTTGATTGCTTTTTCTGTACGAAGAACAGCTGATTCCATTGCGTATAGGTTGCTTACGATGTCAGCGATATTCACAAGAATTTCTTGCTCTTTATCTAATGCTTTACCGTATTTTTGAGCAGCTAATCCAGCTACCATTAAGCCTATTTTCTTCGCATTAGTTACTAAATACTTTTGAAGTGCTAATGGCTCATCGCCTACTTCTTCTGGCATCATCATCATTAACTCTTCTTGTAATTTTTGTGCTTTTTGAAGAAGTGGTAATTCACCTTTCATCGCTTTACGTAAGAACGTACCTGGTACGATTAGGCGGTTAATTTCGTTCGTTCCTTCGAAAATACGGTTAATACGAGAATCGCGGTACATTCTTTCAATCTCGTATTCTGCCATAAATCCGTAACCACCGTGAATTTGAACACCTTCATCTACTGTATAGTCTAATACTTCAGAACCGAATACTTTGTTTAAAGAGCACTCGATTGCATATTCAGCGATAGAAGCTGCTACTGCTTTACCGTCTTTTACTTCTTCTTCAGATAATGTGCTCATGCGGCTTTCGAATAAACCTACTGTACGATATACAGAACTTTCAGCTGCATATGTTTTTGCTGCCATATTCGCAAGTTTCTCTTGAATTAATGGGAAGCGAGCGATTGGTTGCTTGAACTGTTGACGTTGGTTTGCATATTGTGCTGAAATTTCTACTGCACGTTTTGCAGATCCAACTGTACCAACACCTAATTTATAACGACCGATATTTAAAATGTTGAATGCGATAATATGACCTTTACCGATTTCACCAAGTAGGTTTTCTTTCGGTACTAACGCATCTTCTAAAATTAACGTACGAGTTGAAGAACATTTAATACCCATTTTCTTCTCTTCAGGGCTTGTAGATACACCAGCGTATTCTTTCTCTACGATAAATGCTGAGAAATGCTCTCCATCAATTTTTGCATATACAACGAATACGTCAGCGAATGCAGAGTTTGTAATCCACTGTTTTTCACCGTTTAATACATAATGTGTACCTTCTGCATTTAAACGTGCAGTTGTTTTTGCGCCTAATGCGTCAGATCCTGAACCTGGCTCAGTTAATGCGTATGCAGCTAATTTTTCACCAGTTGCAAGTAATGGTAAATACTTTTTCTTTTGCTCTTCGTTACCGAATAATACGATTGGTAACGATCCGATACCTACGTGAGCACCGTGAGTGATTGCAAAGCCGCCAGCGCGAGAGAATTTCTCTGCGATTAACGCTGAGCTTACTTTATCAAGACCAATCCCACCGTACTCTTCTGGTACGTCAGCGCCTAATAAACCAAGCTCCCCAGCTTCTTTTAAAAGACGAACTGAACGATCAAATTCATGTTGCTCTAAATATTCAAGCTCTGGAAGAACTTCATTTACGATAAAGTCCTCTGTCGTTTTTGCAATCATTTTATGCTCAGATGAAAAATCTTCTGGCGTAAACACTTGATCAATCGTAATCTCATCAACTAAAAAGCTACCGCCTTTAACCGCATTTCCTACTGTTTTTTCCATGAAAATTTCCTCCTTCATATTTTCATGAGCAGCTTCTCTCTTTTTGAAAGAAGCTGGCTCTCCCGTTTATTTTTTATAAACCTTTGTTGCTTCCATTCTTTGCTTTAGCGTCGTCTCGTTCTGAACAAGCCGCTTCCACTTTTTATAATAATTCAAATACTCCCGCTGCTCCCATTCCGCCGCCAATACACATTGTTACGATACCGAATTGTTCGTTGCGGCGTTTCATTTCGTGAATAAGAGATAGTGTTAGTTTTGCTCCTGTACAGCCAAGTGGATGTCCAAGTGCGATTGCACCACCGTTTACGTTTACTTTTTCTTCATCTAAACCAAGTTCACGAATAACTTGGATCGATTGAGAAGCGAATGCTTCGTTTAGTTCGAATAAGCCAATATCAGATAGCTCTAACCCAGCTAGTTTTAACGCTTTTGGAATTGCTGCGATTGGGCCGATTCCCATTACTTCTGGTGGTACGCCAGCTACTGCAAATGAACGGAATTTCGCAAGTGGCTTCATGCCATCGCTCACTGCTTTTTCACGATCCATTAATAGTACAGATGCTGCACCGTCACTCATTTGTGAAGAGTTACCAGCTGTTACAGAACCGCGAACGTTAAATGCTGGACGTAATTTACCTAAAATGTCTAGCGTCGTCTCTGCTCTTACACCTTCATCTTGTGCGAAAATGATTGTTTCTTCTTGCAGTTTATTGTTTGAGCCAACCGAGCGTAACGTCACATCTACAGATACTGTTTCATCAGCAAAGTTTCCTGCCGCTAATGCTTTGGCAGCACGTTGATGACTTCTTACTGCAAATGCATCTTGCTCTTCACGAGAAATTCCATATTTCACAGCAACTTGCTCTGCTGTATGTCCCATACCCATATAATATTCCGGAGCCGCTTCTACAAGGCGACTATTCGGACGAACAACGTGTCCCATCATTGGAACTAAACTCATTGATTCCGCTCCGCCTGATAATACAGCTTCAGAGTGACCAAGCATAATGCGCTCTGCTCCGTAAGCGATACTTTGTAAACCAGAAGAACAGTAACGGTTAATTGTAATAGCTGGAACATCGTAAGAAAGTCCTGCTAGTCCGCCGATATTACGAGCCATATTTAAACCTTGTTCTGCTTCTGGCATCGCACAACCGAAAATTAAATCATCGATTGGTCCTTCATAATTTGCACGCTTTAACGTTTCCTTTACTACTAACGCCCCTAGATCGTCAGGACGAACTGTTTTTAATGAACCCCTCTTTGCTTTTCCAATTGGTGTTCTTGCTCCCGCAACAATGACAGCTTCTCTCATGAACGATATCTCCCCTCGTTATTAGTTACGTAATGGCTTTCCTTTTACAAGCATGTGCTGCATTCTTGCTTGTGATTTCATCTCACTTACTAAGCTAATAAATGCTTCACGTTCTACATCTAATAAATACTGCTCATCAACTTCTGTTCCGTACGGCACTTTTCCGCCCGCAATGACATATGCAAGTTTCTTCGCAATGTGAAGATCATGTTCAGAAATGTAACCTGATAAATGCATTGCTTCTGCACCAAGTACAAGAGTTGCATATCCTGTTTCACCAACAACTGGTATCTTTTTACGAATCGGTGCTTTATAGCCAGCTTCATATAAAGCAAGTGCTTTCTGTTTCGCATCATATAGTAAGTGATCACCATTCACACTAATACCGTCTTTATCGCCTAAGAAGTTGTTCGATACAGCTTCTTGTGCTGATGTAGAAACTTTCGCCATCGCTACAGATTCGAACACTTTATTCGCAACTTTTTGCAGATCAAACTCTACACCGTTTGGCATTTTATTTAAGTGTTTAATGTATAGCTCTTTATTACCGCCTCCGCCAGGGATTAAGCCAACACCAACTTCTACTAAGCCCATATACGTTTCACTAGAAGCTTGAATGCTAGCTGCTGGTAAGCAAACTTCTGTACCTCCGCCAAGCGTCATACCGTATGGTGCTGCTACAACTGGCTTAGAAGAGTACTTAATTTTCGTCATTGCATCTTGGAAGTTTTTCACAACCAACTCAATTTCAAAGTAATTGTCGTCTTGTGCTTCCATTAAGATCATTGCTAGGTTCGCACCAACACAGAAGTTCTTCGATTGGTTACCGATAACAAGACCTTTATAATTCTTTTCTACTTCATCAACAGCGTAGTTAATCATTTGCGTAATATCCATACCGATTGCATTGCTCTTCGAATGGAACTCTAAGCAAAGGATGCCGTCACCTAAATCAATTAAGCTCGCTCCGCTATTTTTCTTTAATACACCATTTTTCGCTTTTAATTGCTTAAGAGAAATTGCTTTTTTATTACGCTCGATTAGCTTATATTCGCCATTATCGTAATAGTAGCTATCGCCGTTATCATGTTTATAGAAAGTAGTGAAACCTTTCTCTAACATTTCTTTCACCCAAGTAGGAACGACTACGCCGTTTTCTTCCATCTTTTGAACAGATTTTCCAACGCCGATTGCATCCCAAACTTCAAACGGTCCTTGCTCCCAGCCGAAGCCCCACTTCATCGCTTGGTCAATTGCAACGATATCGTCAGCAATTTCTTTATGAAGTTTTGCAGAGTATAAAAGAGTTGGTGTAATGATGTTCCATAATAACTCTCCTGCGCGGTCTTTTGCGTATACAAGCGCTTTCAATTTATTCGCTAATCCTTTTTCTTGTTTACTTAACTCTACGGATGCAGCTTTTAATTTTTTACGCGCTTCATATTCCATCGTTTCAGGATTTAGTTCTAAAATTTCTTTTCCTTGTTTTAAGAAGAAGCCTTGACCTGTTTTGCTTCCAAGCCATTTTTTATCAAGCATGTCATGCATGAAAGCTGGTACTTTAAATACATCACGCTCTTCTTCTTGTACGTTTTCATATACGTTATTTGCAACGTGTACGAATGTATCTAAACCGACAACATCTAATGTACGGAACGTTGCACTCTTCGGACGACCAATTAATGGACCTGTTACAGAATCAACTTCCCCAATGCTGTAGCCGCGTTTTATCATCTCTTGAAGAGTTACTAATAAACCGTACGTACCGATGCGGTTTCCAATAAAGTTTGGTGTGTCTTTTGCGATAACAACGCCTTTTCCAAGAACGTCTTCGCCAAATAGTTTCATGAAGCTTAATACTTGTGGATCTGTTTCTTTCGTCGGTATTACCTCTAGAAGTTTTAAATATCGTGGTGGGTTAAAAAAGTGTGTGCCTAAGAAGTGTTTCTGGAAGTCGTCTGAACGACCTTCTGCCATTTTTTCAACTGAAATGCCTGACGTATTCGAGCTTACAATAGAACCCGGTTTACGAACAGCGTCTACTTTTTCAAATAATTTCTTTTTAATATCTAAGTTTTCAACTACTACTTCAATAATCCAATCTACATCAGCAAGAAGCTCAAGATCATCTTCTAAGTTACCTGCTTCAATCAGTGCTAGATTTCCTTTCACTGTCAGAGGAGCTGGTTTTTGCTTCAATAGTTTCTGTACAGCCGTATTACTAAAACGATTTCTCACACTTTTATGTTCTAATGTAAGTCCCTTCGCTTCCTCTTCTTTCGTAAGCGCAGGTGGTACAATATCAAGCAATAATGTCGGAATACCAATATTAGCTAAGTGTGCCGCAATTCCCGAACCCATTACGCCTGAACCTAGAACAGCAGCCTTTTTAATTTGGAACATCCAATTCTCCCCCTATTCTTGAATGAATGCTCATTCAATTTTTCGACATAAGTCGCAATCAATGAGTGAGCCTCTACTAATAAATATATGATACTGTTTAAATTTTCGCAATATATTTATTGATAAAATTTTCTGAAATAAATATTTTTCTTTCATTTGGCTATGCTATACATGTGTATTTTCTTTGTTTAAATGCACTTTTCCTTTTTATAATCTGACGAAACTGGAGGAATATATATGGCAAAACTTAAGAAGAACCCTTCAAAGGCTGGAATTAGTGCAGCTAGTGTAACTGGAAACGCAGGTCCACATAATCACGGTGTTGAAAAAGGACGCCAAGGTAATAACCAACAATATAAGAAGCATAATATGGGCGAAAAATAACGCTATATTTTTGGGCAGAGAACGTGGCATAATGATTAATGGCTGCTTTTTCTGCCCAATTTATTTGTACATATGGAAAACAAAAGAGGGAACGATGATGAAACGAACAATAGTTATGATTGTAATGATTGCTACACTATTTACAGGGATGATTTTCTTCTCTTATGCACAAAGGCAACAAGCTGTAAGAGCTGATCAACCTAACATTACTGGGCAATATGGAGTTACAATCGATGCAAACACAGGGAATATTTTGTATGGGAAACGCGAAGACGAACGTTCTTATCCGGCTAGTATAGCCAAAATGATGACAACCCTTCTTTTACTAGAGAATGTAAAAGAAGATGAAGAAATTACGGTTACAGAAAATGCAATTAAAACAGAAAGTCAAAGCAAGAAAATTAAACTTCGTGCTGGAGAAAAATTAAAGCGTGATGAGGCATTAAAACTTATGCTTATCATTAGTGCAGATCCAATAGCTGAATCAATTGCAGAACATATCGCAGGATCAAAAAATGAATTTGTGAAAATGATGAATGCTAGAGCAAAGGAACTTGGTACAAAGCATGCAACTTTCAAGAACGCAAGTGGTGCTGATGCAATTGGGAATAAAGTATCACCATATGACATTGCTATTATTACGAAAGAAGCATTAAAGTATCCAGTTGTTTTAGAATATATGAATTCAACACGTACAACTCTACATACTTCAGAACGCTCTCCAAACATCGCAAACTATGGACGAGAAGAACTATATGACGATCCATATGCGATTGGAAGTAAAAGCGGTCTATCAGCACTCGGCAAATATACAGTCGTAACAGTGGATGAAAAAGACGGTAAACGCGTCATTAACGTCGTATTATCTTCTACTCGCGCGCAACTATATCCTGATACGAAAAAAATGGCGCATTACGCATTTCAGCAATTAAAATAACCAAGGAGTATTTTCTCCTTGGTTATTTTTTAACCATACCTTTTAATACGAACGCAACGTTTGCTGGACGCTCTGCTAGACGACGCATGAAGTAGCCATACCAGTCGTTTCCATAAGGTACGTAAACACGCATTTTGTAACCTTCTTTTACTAGCTCAAGTTGACGCTCATTACGAATACCATATAACATTTGGAATTCAAATTGATCCCTTGGAATGTTGTGTTCTTCGGCAAGTTTTTTTGTATATTCAATAATCGCTTCGTCATGTGAAGCAATTGCAGTATAATTCCCATTTAATAAGTGCATTTTAATAATTTTTTTATAATTGTCATCTACATCTTTCTTGTCCGGGAACGCCACTTCTTCAGGTTCTTTATAAGCCCCTTTTACAAGACGTAAATTAGGATTATAAGCGTTTAAGTCTTCCATATCTTTTTCTGTACGATATAGGTAAGCTTGAATAACTGTACCAATATTATCGTATTCAGATTTTAATTGTTTAAAGATCTCAATTGTTTTCCCGCAGCGCGTATAGTCTTCCATATCAATTGTAATAAACACACCATTTTCTTTTCCAGCTTCTAAAATACGGCGCATATTGTTCATTACGATTTCATCAGAGATATCTAATCCCATAGAAGTCATTTTTAAAGAAAGCTGCGAATTAAGACCTTCTCTTCCAATTGCACGAATCGCTTCAATCGATTCGCTAGCCATTTCATTTGCTTCCGCTTCGTTATCAACGAATTCACCTAAATAATCGATCGTTACACAAAGACCTTGCTTATTTAATGCTTTAATTGCAGCTGTCGCTAATTCAATCGTCTCCCCTGCGACGAAGCGACCTGCACCAAAGCGCAAACCGTACTTTTTAGCCAGTTTTGTTAGCGCTTTATTTTTTGACAAGAAAAGAAACGAATTTCGCATTAATTGTTCCATGTAATTCACCCCTATGACTGTAATTTATCTGTTTTTTACCCCTCTTCAAAATTATATCATTGTTTAAAATTATTGGATACAAATAATTATTTAGATAATTTATAAAATACTATAAAAACATTTAAAAACCTATATTCTCGCATGTAAATATGAAGGGAATATTTTTCGACATTTAGAAAAAACGGGTTTACTAGGCATAAAATAGGTATGTCGAAAATATTCGACATGCTTATAAAACCCTTAATATTCCATGTAAATTATATAAGGATATTAATAAAGAAAACTTGAGGTAACATTCACCTCAAGTTTTCTCACTGCTCATTTCGCTTCTCTTCATTCAGCCTTTTAATATCCGTAATTAACTGCACCATCTCTTCTTTCGCATCTGGATAAGTCTCATTCCAATGCTTCACTAAAGCTGGCATCGTCTTCGCTATGTAAGAATAAAGTGCCCACTTCTGCACCTGTTCTTTTCGCTCTTCACTACTCTCACCAAGTAACAGCTCAGTGTATTTCTCTAGTAACCCGTCAAACTGCTCGTTAAACTTTTCACTCATTTCATTTACCTCCTATATGAAAAAAGCAGCGAAAATCGCTGCTTTTTCTTATAATTTTGATCGAACAGAGTTTAATTTCTTCTCCATTGTGCTTACTTTATCACGACGATCATCAATACGAATTGTTGTTGCAACACGCTGTGCACCTTTCGTATAAGGCACTTCATGCATTTGTTGAATTACTTCTAGAATGACAGGAAGATCTCCTTCAATAATTGTATTCATCGGTGTTAATTGATACTTCACGCGATCCGCATTTTTCTCTAGCACCTTTTGTACTTCTGCTACATATTCACTAACACTTGGATTACCTGTTCCTACTGGAATAATCGATACATCAACAATTGCCATAGTAGTCTTCCTCCTATAATCGTTTCTTATATATCCATTGTCTATTTTACCGAAATCCTCATCATTTTACTAATATGTTACTCTTCCACTTTAAACTGCTCGACTAATCTTTCTAAATCTCTCATATGTTCTGTCAAACTTTCCATCGTGTGAGCTACCTTTTCTAAATGATTCACCTGTGATTCCGTTGCAGCATGTACCTCTTCGGAAACAGCTGCACTTTCTTGACTCGTACCAGCAATTGTGTGCATTACCGCTGTAATTTCTCCTTGCTCGTAACCTATGTTATGTACCTCTTCTACAATTTTTTCAACTGAAGTACTAATCGTATTTACAACTGACATAATTGTGCGGAACTCCATTTCTGCCTCTGTCGTCACTTTATTTTGCACATCTGCAATGTCTTTCAATTTACTTACAACTTCTACAACTCTTTTTACTTCTACTTGCACATCACCAATCATCGTTGTGATTTCTCCGGTAGCCTCTTTTGATTGTTCCGCTAATTTCCGAACCTCTTCAGCAACAACCGCAAATCCCTTACCTTGCTCACCTGCACGGGCAGCTTCAATCGAAGCATTTAAAGCAAGTAAATTTGTTTGATCCGAAATGCCTTTTATAAGCTCAACAACATTTTGAATCGATCCAACTCTTTGTTCTAACTTATCCGATGCTTCTTCTGTATGAACAACAATCGAAGATGATTGTCCCCTCGTACGGATTAAATTCCTCATTGTATTTAATCCTTGCTTAGATGCCTCTTCCGCTTTGCCAGCCACTCCTTTTATTTCATCAACAGAGCTATTCATTTGTTCCACTGACTCCGCCATATTTTCGAGCTGAGCAGAAACTTCATCCACACTATTCGCAAGAGTAGAAGCTCCTCCGCTCACATCATCCATTGCTCCTGAAACTTCTCTACTAGCCGCCACTGTTTCGTTCGTTAAATAATGTAAACTATTTGTTGATTGTTGCACCGTTGATACGCTGTTTTTAATTTTACTTACCATTTCATTCATTTGTTCAACCATATCATTAAAGTGCTTCGTCAACTCTCCAACTTCATCTTTACTTGTCACTTTCATTCGCAGCGTTAAATCGCCTTCTGCTACTTTTTGCACGTGATTCTTTAATAGTTGCAGTGGTCTTGCTAATCTTCTTGAGAATAAGTAGGAAGCTACGATTCCAACTAATAAACTAATACATGCCATTATAATAACTGTATTTCTCGTACTATTTAATAGCCCATCGATCGTTTCTTTCGGATAAAAGATTCCTATCGTCCATTTCATCGTATCAAATGATTGACTGTAAACAACTACATCTTCACCTTTTATTGTAGTGACCGCATATTTTGTTACCTCTTTATTTAAGCTCTTTATAAGTGGCTCTTTAGAAACATCTTTTCCTATCTTTTCTGGATAAACAAGAGCCATATTTTTATCATTTATAATAAACATTTCTCCGTCATTATTGTATTGAATATTGTGAAGCAACTTCTGAATCGTCCCAAGCGATACATCCATCGCAACAACGCCTAATACAGACCCATCTTGAGCTGTAATTGCTTTAGAAACACCTACACTTAACTTGCCTGTTGCAATTTCATAAGAAGGTTGTCCCCAATGGACCTTTTTTACATCAGCCTCTGAATCTTTATACCATGGTCTTGTCGTTGGATCGTATCCTTCTGGCACTTGCCCACCTTCAGCAAGATTGGCACTTAATGTTTTTTTATCTTTCGTACCAATATATAAATCTAAAATACCAGGATGATTCTTTTTATACTCCGCAAACTCTTTCGTTAAAAACGCTTCCTCTTCCGGAGTAACCCCACCTTGAAGCATATTACGAATCATCTCACTGTTCGCGTAATACCCCATATCTTCATCCGTTCTTTGAACAAATGTCGTAAGTTGCTCTGTCACAAGATCCATCGCATTTTGAGAATACTCGTCTAAGGAACGCACTTCCTTTTCTTTCTGTAATTGATACACAGCTGTACCCAATATTACGAACATCATAGAAATAAGTACTGAAAACACTACCGCAATTTTTAAACGTAAACTTCTTAACATTTTCCCCCAAGCATCCCCTTCGTATTAAATTAAAATCTTATTAATCATTATATTAAGTATAATAGATAAAATTAAAAAATTGAAATTAATTCTCACCTTAATACAATTAGAAAACTTACTACCACTTGTGCAAAAACAAATAGTTCATTATCCTTAAAATATAATCTCATTCGTTCGGAGGGAACTATGTTACAAAAATTCGGTTTCTCACAATATGAAAGCCAAGCTTATGAAGTTGTCGTATCAAGCAATGAACCATTAGATGCTACAACAATTGTGAAGCATTCAGGTGTTCCAAAAGCAAAAATATATGAAGTACTAGCACGCCTAATCGATAAAGGAATGGTAATGGATTCTGTTTCAGAAAAGAAAAAATTGTATACAGCATTACCACTAAAACTAGCAATTGAAAAATTAACGACAGAATTCCAATCAAATATTAAAGAACTGGAAACAAACATATCAAAAAAATCATTTACAGATGACCGTGTGTGGAGCTTAAAAATGCAATCTTCTATTCGAGTTCAAAGTAAAGAACTCATTGAAAGTGCACAAGAATCAATCCGTATTTCAGCTTGGAATGATACTCTTTTAGAATATCTCCCTTTACTAGAACAAAAAGCAAAACAAGGTGTTCAAATTGAATCTCTTATTGTTGGAGAAGTAGAAACAGACTTAGAAAACATGCATTTTCTAATCCCAGCTGAAGAGCCTAATGCATTAGAGCGCTACTTGCTACTCATCGTTGACGATCGTGAAATTTTATTTGCTGGCGTAGAACAAGAATCATGGCAAGCGATGAAAACAATGTCACAACCTTTCGTAAAGTTCTTTACAGAATTTTTCTATCACGACGTTGCACTTGCAAAGATTACTCAGAAACATCATGATCTCTTTATGGAAGATGAGGAAATTAAGAGTTTGTTAATGAAATTAAGATACTAATTAAATAATAAAAAGGAGTCTAGTTTTTCACTTAGACTCCTTTTTATTTTGTTCCTTTATCTCCATCAACAGCTCAATGATTTTCTCATTTTGCTCTACCTGTTTCTCTGAATTTTGATAGATGAAACGAATCCATCTAAGTGCAAGAATAATAAGAAACAAAGGGAGCATTGAAATTAGAAGACCAATAATTGAAAAATTCGAATACATATACCTCACCTCGCTATATACCCTTTTCTCCATTTACCTACTAAAACCTGCAATTTTTTACAAATAAAAAAGAACCTATCAAACGATAGATTCTTCTTTCACGAACTGAGTAGAGCGTCCTCTCGTAATCGAGAAAATAGCGCAAAGCAGTGCTAATATAATAAAGCCACCGCCTACCCAAGCATTATATATAACAGATGATTTTTCAATAACAACTCCACCTACTGTTGAACCAAGTGCAATTCCTAAATGAAGCGCAGAGTTATTTAAACCTTGCTGAATACCAGCTGATTCCGGTGCAATTTCAATTAAATAATTTTGCTGTGCTGGTGAAATCGCCCAGCTCAGCATACTCCAAAGTCCCATCATAATGATGAAGAGCGGGAATGAGAATGTCATTAATGGCAACATGAAGATTGCACATGCAAATACGATAATAATCGAGATAATACTTTTCTTCGATCCCCATTTATCAGCAAGCCATCCACCGAACCCGCCGCCAATTACTGCTGCGATTCCGAAAATAAAGTAAAACACACTAATCCAGTTTGCTTCAACATGCATAACATCTTTTAAAAACGGTGTTAAATATGCATACAATGTTAAATGACCCGTTAAAAACAAAAATGATGTTAACTGTGCACTTACAATTTTTTTATCTTTTAAAGTAGCAAGTTGTTCTTTTATTGATAATACCGATGTCGGTGGTACTTTCGTTAAGAACAATGAAATACAAGCAATTGCCATAACTGTTAATACAGAAATTAATACAAATGGTGCACGCCATCCGTATGCATTTCCGAGTACAAGACCAAGCGGTACTCCAAGTACAAGTGATCCACTAATTCCCATAAAAATGATTCCAATTGCACGCGCACGAAAATGCGGTTCTACTACACTAGACGCAAGTGTTACAGATAGTGCAATAATTAATGAACCACTCGCTGCACAAATAACCCTTGAGAACATTAGCATTCCGTAATTCACACTAAATGCGGAAATAATATTTCCGATTAAGAAAATCGATAATGCTCCAACATACAATGTTTTTCTTTCAAACTTCCCTGTCAAAGCTAATAAAACTGGACCTGACAAAGCAAATACTACCGAAAATATTGTGATAAGCTGACCAGCTGCGCTAATAGATACTCCTAAATCATTGGCAACTAAATCGAGCGTTCCTCCTATAATTAACTCAACCGTTCCGACTACGAAAGCCGCGATAGCTAAAATATAAACACGAAAATTCAAGTCTTTCCCCACGCTTTCTATTTTGGTTACTACGACTATAGTAACCAAAATAGAAAGTGGACGCAAGTATAATTTTTTTACAGTAAAAAAGGTAGGCGTATTATACGCCTACCCTTCCATCATTCTGTTTCTTTCTTCTTATTTAAGTACCAATACACCGGCAGTCCAGTAAAGACAATTCCAATTGATAAGAAACAACTTACCGGATCGTTAATAATCGCACTACCGATTACAAAGAACGAACCTAAAATCGCTACGATTGGTACGATCGGGAATAACGGTACACTATATGCACGCTCTTTATTCTTATTACGTTTTCTTAAGATGAAGACACCAATAAACGTCATTACGTAGAAAATATAAATAATGAATACGGAAATCTCAGATAGCTTATTCGGATCACTAATAATCATTAAAATAATTCCTAAAATGATTTCAACAGTAATCGCATTTGCTGGTGTTTTAAATCTCGGACTTTCCTTTGCAATAAACTTAGAAAATGGAAGTTGTCCACGTTCTGCCATAGACATTGGAATACGTGGGAATGTTAAAATCTTTCCATTTAAACAGCCGAAAATAGAAACGATAATACCGATACTAATAATTTTCCCGCCATATTCTCCAAGTAACATACCCGCAGCTGTCGCTGTCGCATTTTCTCCAAGGTCTACAATTTTCGCTGCTGGTAATACATTTAATAACGCCAAGTTAATTAATACGTAAGCAGCAGTTACGATTAAAATCCCCACTGTCATTGCTTTCGGTAATAACTTTGTTGGATTCTTCATTTCTCCGCCAATCGAAGCAAGTAAAATCCATCCGTCATAAGCAAATAACGTTGCTAAAATTGCCATACCGATACTTTGATTTTCTGATATCGGCACTACTACGTTAAAGATATCGCTATTCCCTTTCCAAAAACCTAGCACGACAATTAATATGATCGGAATCATCTTCCCGATTGTCGTGATTGTTTGGACGATACCTCCGTATTTTGTTCCCATACTATTTATAACGCCAAGGAACACAACCGTTCCAATTGCAATTGGTAAATTCCACACTTTATCTAAATAGAAAAAATTAATCATTAAAGAACTAAAGTATAAACCTAATGTTCCGATAATAGCAGGTCCATAAACAATTGTTTGCATCCAACCTGATAAATATCCCCAAAAACTTCCGTAAATCTCCTCTAAATACGTATACAACCCACCATTTTTCGGGATTTGCGCTCCAATTTCAGCTACTGTTAAACCACTTGCTAGCGTCAACAGACCACCAATTACCCAAGCAAGAATGGCCATATTAGAACTCCCCGAGTAATCTAATACGCTCCCTGGTTTCATAAACACACCAGATCCAATAATCGTTCCTACTACGATAGAAAGTGCTACTGTTAAACCAATTTTGTTCTTCTCATCATGATGCATGCTGCGTATCCTCCTTCCAATCCTAGTGTGATGCAAAAATGAAATAAAAAAACACTCCTCCCTAAAAAAGGGACGAGTGTTGTATTCGTGGTTCCACCCTTGTTTCAATTCGCAAAGTAACACACTTCACCAATTTCTCAAGTCTAAATAACGGTTTTTGCCGGCAAGCAATTACTAGATGCTCGTTCACTGCTGCAGTTCAGAGGTGGTAATCCATTTTTCCGTATTAGGAAGCTCACAGCCAAAGGCTTCCCTCTCTGAGAATCGTAAAAAATTGATCATGTCCTCATCATCACTTCTTGATGTCGAATTTTGTAGTTATTGTTCATTATATTGAATTGTTAGAAAAAATCAATATATTTTTTTATATAACATAGGAAATATTTCTCTTCTTATATTATAACAGAACATACAAAACTTCTCTAATTCCCTAAAAATGGTATAATTCTTTTAGGAGGTGTACTAATAATGATTGCTGTCTTTTGTATCATCGCTACGTTTCTCTCTGTTCTATTCGCTATCATGTATCGAAACAAGTATCCTGGTTATAGCATTTTAGCGGTAGCTATTATACCAGCTGTTTCCTTCTACGTATTGGGTAAATATCAATATACGGAAGTGTTTATCGGTTTTGCAATCTTCTACTGCGTCTTCGGATACATACTAACAATAAAAAGAATTTCAATGCCTCATTAAAAGGGACCGATTTCTACTTATAGAAATCGGCCCTTGCACGTACCTTCCTGTTGCCCACACGAAAGATACGACTTCATTCAATTATTTATCTTCTTTTTTCATAAAAAACTTATGGTGCGGTAAATCAACATTCAATGCCTCTAATTGTTTCTTTTCATTGTCTAAAATCGCTTTTGCTTTTTCTTTTGTTGCTTCATCTAATCCTGCAAAGATGTCTTCATGCTTCTTTTTCTCTGGGAGTTTCACGCCTAACTTCGTTAATTCTTCTTTTGCTTGCTCATGCGTTAATTTTCCGGATTTTTCTTGCTCAAAAATTGACTTCACTTTTTCTTTCGTCTGTTCATCTAAATTAGCAAGCATATCTTTACGCTTACCTTTCTCTGGCATTTTCACACCTAACTTTGATAATTCCTCTTGCGCTTGTTCACGTGTTAATTTTCCAGATTTCTCTTGCTCTAAAATGGACTTCGCTTTTTCTTTCGCCTGTTCATCTAATCCTGCAAACATGTCTTTACGCTTCTCTTTCTCTGGAAGCTTTACACCTAGTTCCTCTAACTGTTTCTTTGTATCGTCCATAATTGTTTTTACTTTTTGTTTTGTAGCGTCATCCAAATCCTTTTTCGCCGTTTTTGCAGGCTGATCCACTGCTGGAGTATTCGTTGCCGCGAATGCCGGAATGCCGACTCCTCCAATGATTCCGAATGATAACGCACCTGCAATCGCTAAATACCCAACTGTTTTCTTCTTCATAGGAAATTTCCTCCTTCATATTTCTAATGCATGTACACTTTCGTATACAATGCCTATAGTAATGTCGGTTTCTTAACATTTCCTTAACGACTTAACAAAAAAACACCGCTCGTAATGAGCGGTGTTTCTCTATGCTTTTTGTAATTGTAACTCTTCACGTTCCATTATTTTTCTTAATACAATTGTTTGTGTCATTGTAAATAAGTTACCTGTTATCCAGTACAACACAAGTCCTGATGGCGCCGCAAACCCCATAAATAGAATCATTGCCGGCATCATAATTTGCTGCATCTTTAGCATCTGTACTTGTTCTCCAGGTGTAATATTCGATTGGAAAACTTTCATCTGAATAAATGTCGTTAACGCTGCAATAATCGGTAATATATGATATGGATCTGCATGTCCTAGGTTCACCCATAAAAACGAAGATGTGCGAATCTCTTCCGTTCTGCTAATCGCATAATACAAAGCAGAGAAAATCGGCATTTGTATTAATAATGGCCAGCAACCAGCAAGTGGATTCCAACCGCCTGATTTCATTAGTTCTGACATTTCTTTTTGATACTGCTTTTGTTTTTCAAGGTCTTTGCTTACATCACCGTACTTTTTCTTTAGCTTCTGCAGTTCAGGTTGCATTTTCTTCATTTTCGCTTGGCTGCGATATTGCGAAACAGCTAATGGAATCATTGCTGAACGAATAACGAGCGTCATAATAATGATAGCAATCCCAAAGCTAGCTCCAGGTATATGATGAGCAACAAATTGAATCATAAACGAGATTGGATATACAAAATAATGATCCCAAATCCCAGTACTATGTGCATCAATTGGGGCTGCATTACTGCAACCAGATAAAACAAAAACAAATAATAATGATAAACTAACGAGCACAGCTCGGTATGATTTTAACATGTTCATTCCTCCAATGTTTCGTAATTATTTAGCGAAACATTGGTGTATACGGACCGACCTCGTCATTCTCTTCACTTGATTCTTGTCTGCGTACAGAACGAATCATTCCATATTTATAAAAAATAGAAAATAGCGGTACATTTCCCGCACTATCTTCACATGTATCAACTAGCGCAAAAGCTCTTTGTCTACCGCTTGACGCTTGTTGACGCACAAAGCGAGAAACATTAGCAAGGAAGAAAACTTCTAATAAACAAAGTGCCGTCGTTACAAACGATATATATAGAATTGCATCCTGCAATAAAAATTCCATCGCTTCACATCCTTAATAAGGTCATTTTAGCACATTAGGCAAACATTCTCTATTTCCTTTTATTTTCAAAAAAAGTATTTTGCATATTTTCTCAAGAAAATAATAATTAAGAAACGTTGTATTCGCTTTCTTTAGTATATTCACACACATCAATGAATAGGCTTGATTTATTAGAAATTTATAAAATTTTTGCATTATAATAAAACTATTGCCAGTTTTTGAAAAAACCTTTATTCTCTTCTTGTAATCAAAAATGAATATGGAGATGAAACATACTATGGGTCAACTAGGAGACGCCGATTACGTTCCCGACACCGCCTTTTTATCCTTCCCAGCAGCTAAAACATTTCACTTAGAATTTATGATACAGTTGGTTGTTATTTTTATAGCTTCTATTTTGTATGCAATTTCTATGAATATGTTTTTTATCCCGCATAACATGATTAGCGGTGGATTCGCTGGTGTAGGGATGATTATCGGTTATTTAATGCACTACAATATCGGTGCACTTATCTTTTTACTAAACATTCCTCTTCTTATTTTAAGTCACTTTTACTTAGGCAAGAAGACAACCTTTTTAACAGCTTACTTTGTAGCTGTATCATCGTTAGCGATGAACATTATCCCTGTACACCAGGTTTCAGACGATATTTTACTATCTTCTGTATTCGGTGGTGTAATCTGCGGAGCAGCTTCCGGAATCATATTCCGATTTGCTTCTTCAACAGGTGGCTTTGATGTTGTTGGATTGATTGTAGCGAAACATCGAGATATTTCAATTGGAGCAATCATCTTTGTATTCAACTTAGTCTTACTTGTTGCAGCAGGTTTTATTTTCGGATGGGATATTACACTTTATACGTTAATTAGCCGGTTTGTAGTCAGCAAAGTTATCGATGCTGTGCATACGAAACATATTAAATTAACGATAATGACAGTTACAGAAAAAGGTGAGGAAATAAAAAGCGCACTACTACATCACGGCATACGCGGGGTGACAATGGTAGACGCTGTCGGCGGCTATACAAACCATAAGAAAAAAATGATTTACACTGTCGTGACTCGCTATGAGTTAGGCGAAATGAAACGTATTATCCGTCAAGTGGATAACAAAGCATTTATGAACATTACTGAAACAGTTGAAATTGTCGGCCGTTTCAAACGCATATAAAAAAGGTTAATAAATTAAAGGGCATAACATATTAGTCATATATAATATGTTATGCCCTTTGTTATTCAACTCACGTACCTTTTAGCATAATAAAATCACTAAGTTTATTACTACAAATCGGAGGATAGCATCCCATATACAATACTATCTGTCCATTCATCTTTATTCCAAAAATCTTGTATGAAATGGGCTTCCTTTCTCATGCCTATTCGTTCACACAATTTTTGTGAAGCTGTATTACGTGCATCAAGATTAGCCTGTATACGATGTACATTAAATTCATTAAATAATTTCAATACCAAACTACTTACTGCTTCTGTCGCCAAACCTCTCCCAGCTACTTCATTTGAAAAACTATAACCAATCTCAACAGTGTCTTTCATATTTGTGTACCATACGGATAAATCACCAACTACTTTAGTTTTGTATATAACTGCCAAACTTAATATTGATTCTTTAGTAAGTACATTATTTGCTAACTTCTTATTAAATCTTTTCTGCATGTCTTCATGAGTCCACTTATTATGTAATAGGAACTTACATGTATCATCACTATTATAAATAACAAATACATCCTGTAAATCAGTACTCTTAAAAGGTCTAATTATTAATCTTTCTGTTGTGAACTCCAAGTTAGCTCTCCTCCCTTACATTCATACTATAAAACATTTTTTATAGTATTTAAGCCTCCTTCTTAGATCTCACCTTGATTACATATTTCATCATAATAAATTAAAATCCTTCTTCCACTAAACTGCACCGTTAATGGTATTTCCTTGCGCTTTTTATTTTTTACACTTATTACAAAATCAGATAATTCTATTATTATGTCTCTAAATGTGTTATAATGAAAGCAGACTCACAAAAAAAGAGTATATAGACTTGGAAGTTTCTCTTATTTTACAAGCAAAAAGAAACGAGCAGTCGGGTATATTTCAGACACCATACACGTAACGGTTTAAACAGCCGATCATCTTAGTTACTCTTCAATGATCTTTTTATAAAAAGATACGTACAATTAAAACTCACTTCAATATACTATACCTACCTTTTTGACTTCCAAATCATCTTATTACATAAGGAGATGAACATATGAATCAATATATACGATATACAATAGCTGTCCTGTTTGCTATTATCGGCGGAACAATCTGCTTCTGGACAAACACACAGCTTGGAGAGAATATCATTTTTAATGGAATCGAAACACTTGTAAGCGCTTCAATTTTAGGCGGATACATTTACTTCCTCTTCAATCCAGAAGAAAATGCTCAAAAAACAATGTTATTAACAATGATCGGAATCGTTGGTGGATGTATTTCCTACTCAATGACAAACTATACATTACCACTTCAATTAAGCTCAGCTTTCTTCCACGGTCTATGGACTTGGTTCATTGCATTCTGCTTAGCAGACGTATTCAACCTATTACAAGACAATGAAGAAGATAGCGGTCGCCAAATTGAAAGTAACTCTTAAGCTGGAAGATACTCTTCCAGCTTTTTTATGTTGGTTTGCATATCCCCACATCACGATAAAAAGAAGTTACCCTCACGGCAACTTCTTTTCCATATACCCCACTTCGTATTCACTAAAATATATCAACGATTTTTCAAATATATCGATTGTTTCTCCACTTATATCAACGATTTTTTCATTATATCAACGCTTCGACACAAGATATCGATTTACCGACAACCTTCGACACTCAAAACGCACAACATACCCTATCCCCCAAGCAACTTACTGCCGAACTCTACGATTAAAAAGATAATTAATAGGATCGCGAGTATCTTTAATGCTACATATGCCACTTTAAAAACAACATAAATGAGCAAGACTATCAAAATAATTGATAAGATTTCCATATTTACTTCCTCCAAGCTTTGCTCTTCTTATCTCATTTTACTCGCCCTAGGCTGTTTATGGAACGGCATAAGATGACATATAAAAAAGAGGATACCTCACCCATCGTAAGATACCCTCTCTTTCAGCTGCTTAAACCATTCTCTTTCTAATTGTAAATATCCCATCTCACTCTTCTCGGCGCTCTTTAATTCTTGATCAGCTTTCTTCATATAAGTACGAGACGCTTCCATATTGCCCTCTACATATTTAATAATTCCTTGTGTACGGTAATATCCACTTAGGTCCATTTTTGTAATAGCCTTTGCATGTTCCTTTGCTTCTTGCAAAGAAAGACTATCCATCTGATAAAGGGCTTTATATAAAAGGTACCAACTATGAAAACTACTAACGAAAAACTTATTTTCTTTCGTTACAGGTAGTTGAACAATTCGTTCTATATACGGTATCGCTCTTTCCATTCCCTCTTGATCTGCACGAGCAAAAAAGACGAGCATAAGTCTACTCATTATCTCTCTTATCCCTTTATTCTCTTTTATTTTCTCCTCACTCAATTCTACTAATCTTTCATCCCAATCTTTCGGTCTTTTATAACTAAATAACTCACTCGATATTTGAATCTCATATAAGTGATTTCTAGCTCTTTCATCATCTTTAATTAAAATAAGAAATTGCATCCCATCACTCATAAGCATTCCTTTTATTGGCACAATTGTAACCGCAAAGATTGCAAAATGGAAAAAGGAAAAATATAAAAGATATTGATAATAACTCACCATGTATATGTAACCGGAAGTAATACCAAATAGTAAACTCGTAATCGGTCCACCTAAAGTGAGCCACGCCCACTTTTTCGAAAGATTCGGTGTCTCTATAGAAGGTGGTACTAGTGTTGCAACGCCTCCAAAGTACGCCCATAATTTATTTTCTCGAATACGTAATTTTCCCTTTTCTTTTTGAATAGTAATGGGTCCTACTGTCATAAATTTAAATGTTAAACCACCTATTACACCAAATACTACATGTCCTAGCTCATGAATGGCTAACACTAACAATGAAATTCCAACTATTGCCCATAGGTTCAAAATTACTTCTAATTTCCCAGTTCGGATTACTCCGTATAAAATGGACAGAATTAGCGCCACTGTCATTGAGCCAGCTGGCCTTCTTAAAATATCCACCTTTTTCTCCCCTTAATAAATCATTTTTCTCTGCATTTCGTACATGAACTTCCCGAGATGCAATATCCAAATAAATGAGATTAAACCAATTAACACAAAATCGATATCACTAGCAGCTGTATATATAACGGCAGCCCACCATACATATGCCAATATTGTATTCGTAAATTCATACGCTTTATATCCAGCCTCATGCACAATGTGCTTTAATCCTTCATCTGCATTTTTCGTCCACATTTTCATAGATTCCATATACGTTACACCTTGTTCAGGATATAGCTTGTTATAACGATTTTTTGTTATGAGTCCGATAGTTACTACAGTAGTTAAACAAACAATAGAAACTACTAAATTCCACACCGCAAATGAAACATTTGTATCCTGCAACAATGCACGTCTACATGTAATAACTGCATATACAAACCATGCCTGCGTAACTATATCACCTACACGTAAATATATACTTATAATGCCTAATTTCCTACCTTGTACGCTCTCTTCTTCATCGCGTGCCTCTGCTAACATACGTGTATTCTTCCAAGTATAGTACATCATTAAAATTCCAAAAATAGTACATATACCTATAAATGTATTAGATGATAATTTTCTCGGTTCATCCGAGAGTAAATTTAAAGCTATATAAGACGTTAAAAAGCCACCCATCATACTTACTGCTATTTTCCCCACAGAATCAAATTGTTTTTTTCGCTTACTCTTACTCTTCATCGTCCTCTTCCCCCTCTACTAACGTAAATATTTCCTCCACTGGTACATTGAAAATTTGTGCGATTTTTAACGACAATACAATAGATGGTGCATAATCCCCACGTTCAATTAAACTAATCGTTTGCCGTGATGATCCAATCACTTTTCCTAAATCCCCTTGTGATAAACGATGCTTTGCTCGCAATTCCCTCACTCGATTTTGAAGCTTCATGTCTTCCCTCTTTTTCATTTATTTAATTAAAATTGTAAATAATATCCTTATACTTGTCAATTATAATTGTCATTTTGACGTTAATAATTGACAAAAATAAAGATGTATTATGTTAGAAATAACCTATATAATGAATGTGAAATATTAAACAAAGGAAGTGACATATGAATAAAATATCTACTTTTCCCTATATTCTTACTAAGCTTACAGCGACTTTCTTGTTATTATTACTCATTAGCACGCTTCTCTTAACAACTAATCAGCAAACATTATATAGTTTCTTAGCTGGATTACGAGAACTACTATATGTTCCCTTCGTTCCTATTCTTGCGGCATATGCAATTTTTTGTTCTATTTGCATCGATAAATTGAAATTAAAAACACATACAAGACTGAAGACATTATGCCTTTATATTTTTTGCGGCTATTTATTTTCTCTTCCATTCCTAATATTTAAAGAAGCTAGTCTAATACAGTTCTTGTTTCTCGGATCAATTGGAGCAGTGTGTTCTCTTTTTTTCTACCTATGTACAGTTATAGCAACAAAATTTAAGTGGATACAATATGTCGTGCCAGGCATTATGCTTATTATATTTATCACAATCAACTTTATCGATTTAGAAAAGGTTGGAACATCAAAAGAACAATGGGTCGAAACAAAAACAGAAAACTCTTTCGAAGCATCTTTTCAACATTTTAGCGGTGAACATAAAGTCCCAATTGAGCTAAGACGAGGTGACATATTAGAATTCAGCATTGAATCACGAGCTGAAAATCCGGATGGCTACATGGGAGACGTAAAAATGGCTAGTGAGTTTCAAGAGAAAGAAAATTATTTAGCCCCAGCTGGCCCTAATACATATCATTTCGCGGCAATTAAGACAGGAACTTATTACATTATAGTTAGCGGAAATCAGCTAAAAGGAAAATTTAAAATAGATTGGAACATAAAATGAAACTTTAATCAGCCCTCACCAATCGGGCTTTTACCGGCAGCAGGGCCCCACCTAACTTCTTTTCTTCCGCTGAATTTTGAGGTGGGGTCTTACTGCCCGGCATATAGCGGGATAAAATAAAGAAGGCAGTGCTTTTGCACTGCCTTCCTAAATTCTGACATAGAATGGATTTCATATTAGCTTGCGTTTTGTAGTAATACTCGTTTTAACTGCTTACGGAAACGAATACCTAACGTAACCGCTACAATCACAATAACTCCAAAAATGATTTTACCGATATGACCTTCTAGCACTCCAAAGATATCATGTAAGTTTCCACCTAACCAGTAACCACCGATTAAGAAGAATGATACCCAAAATAGAGCGCCTGAATAAATTGTAATGGCAAAACGACGGAATGGTAAATTAATAATTCCTGCAAAGTATCCTGTGAAATGACGTACACCAGGAATAAAGAAACCAATAAAAATCAGGAAGTACCCATACTTATCAAACCACATTCTCGTTAAGTCAATTTTTCTTTGTGTTAAAAATACGTATTTCCCATACTTTTGAATGAAAGGCATACCTAATTTATTTCCTAAAAAGTATTGAATCGTCATTCCTACACTTGTCCCAATAAAGGATAGAATAATTAAAATCGGTAAACTTAAATCACCCTTATGTGCTAAAAATCCCGCATATGCTAACGTTGGCTCTCCCGGAAACGGAAGTGCAATATATTCTAACAGCAAACCTACAAGTACAACATAGTACCCGTATTGCTGAAATAATTCATGAATCCATTCCATGTCATCTCTCCTTTCAATCACGTACAACTTCTTACTATTATTGTATAAAAAAATTGTCGAAATAACTATCACAATAGCTTACATTTTTATTACATTTTTGTAAGGGGCACACTAATGATTTCCGTTCTTTATTAAGTAGCTAAAAGCATTTTTTAAGTCGAAATAACAAAAAGACGCATTAATAATATGCAAATTTTATCCATTTTTTAACACTGGAAAACCTTTCTTATTTTGTTCTCAATAAAAAACCACCACAAACTCATGCTAACTTCATATTAGCTTCATATACGTATTGTAAGATTATATCGGAATTTGTTGAAAAATTTAACTAATATATGACTAAGCATTAATTTGAATAAATATAAGTCATTTTTCGAAATTGAAAAAAGGGTGAATACGAAATGGAAGCATATAAAATGCACGATTTTATTAATACAAATGTTGAATCTCATCAAAATGAAACCGTTTTTAATTTACACATATGTGAAACAAGTGAATTTGACGTAAGTTTAACAAAATCTACAACACTATCTTTTATCGTTTCAAAAAAGAATATTAAAATTGTCACGAAAAAATGGACTAACTCAAACCAAGAAAGCATGATTGGCAAAAGCTACATCATTCCAACGAAAGCTTTTCACTATTTCTTACCAATTATTTCTGAAAATGAAGATGAGCTAAATATTCAAGTTCAAAGTTTTGGACTACGTGGTGAGCTTTTATTAAACGAAAGATTACTTATTGATAAAAACAACAAACACAACAGCAAAATCACTACATTCTTTGAAACATTAGATGAAAATGTAAATAAAGCATTACGAGGATTACAACTTCATTGTATGTAAGACTATTACGATAGTAAAAGGAGAATAACAATGAAAAAATTATTATTAAGCGCACTATTATCATTAGGATTTTTAACTCTTCCATTCGCTAGCGCAGAGGCCGCTACAACGAAAGATCAATTAATTGTAGACACTCAGTTAAATAAAATGGATTATTATCAGGATGGAAAATTTATAAAAAGTTTTACTGTCGCTACTGGAAAAGCTGCAACGCCTACACCTAAAGGCACTTTTCAAATCGTAAATAAAATTAAAAACCGCCCTTATTATACAGGCAAAATTAAAGGCGGGGATCCACGTAATCCACTTGGTGACCGTTGGCTTGGATTAAATATGGCAGGAACTTACGGAACAACTTATGCGATTCACGGAACTAACAATAATCAAGCAATCGGCAAATGGACAACACTTGGTTGTATTCGTATGTATAATAATGATATACACTGGTTATTTGAGCGCGTTCAGCAGCAAGCTACTGTCACTGTCAAATAGCCTAAAAACAAGATTTATGTGTAGCCAAGAATTTTATGTCTTGGCTTATTTTATTTATTCATTTACAGTAGCAAAACAACTGTATTTACATATATAATAGGAATAGATTTGATTAGCTAATATCTAAACATTGATAAACGTAGATATTAAAATTATACAGTTATAATGTTTTATAAATTTTATAATACATACTATAATAGAACTACTGTAATTCTGAACTATTCAGTAACACTAAACTATTCCCCTTGCTACCTTCATGATTATTTTATAGCGGGGGCTTATTATATGTATAAACAATCTGAGTCACTCGAAAAATGATGAATTCGAATATTGCAGTAAAAAGCGTTATTTAGGAGGTGTTACTATGACGCATATACTGGTGATTGAAGACAACCCAGATATACAAGAACTTATTCGTGAATTTCTAATGGCACAAAACTTTACCGTTGATGTAGTTGGTGCTGGAACAGAAGGTATTCTTCTTTTCCAAAAAAATTCATATGATCTTGTCCTCCTCGATGTAATGTTACCAGATATAGATGGCTATAGTATTTGTAAAATTATGCGAGGACAATCTGATGTACCAATCATTATGTTAACAGGCTTACATAATGAAGAAAGTGAAATTAAAGGATTTGAGTTAGGTATTGATGACTATATTACGAAACCGTTCCATTACACTGTATTTATTAAGCGTGTAGAGGCTGTATTAAGAAGGGCAGCAACGAAGGAAGCAGAAGCTGCTACTATACTACAATTCCATGAATTGATGTTAAACTCTACAGCATATGCAGCTTATGTTCATGGTAATCAAATTGAATTGACAACAAAAGAATTTGAAATTATTTATACTTTACTGCAAAATCGAGGAAAAGTATTATCAAGAAGTGATTTGTTGAATAAGGTATGGGGCTATGAACATTATGGTGATGTAAGAGTTATAGATACACATATTAAAAACTTAAGAAAAAAATTAGGAATTACTTATATTAAAACGGTGAAAGGTATTGGCTACAAAATCGAATCGTAGTAAAGACAACATCACCAAAAATATTTTCATCAAAACCTTATTATTTTGTATTCTTTTATCACTTTGTCTTTATCAAATTATTTACTTTCTAGCTTCAAACTACGATAAAGAACGTTTTGCGAAAGAAAATGGAACGCCGACTACAGAACAGGCGGATTCAGATAAGCAAAACGATCAAAGTAAAACGAATCAAAATAAAGCTGTGTCAGAAGGGAACATTTCTAATTTCCAATCTTCTATTGTAGATTATAAATCTCTTTCTGCAGCTATCAATCACCTTTTGCAGCCTAGCCAAACTGCAAAAGCAAAAGAACATACACAAAACCTTTCGGGGAAAAATAGCACTTCTAATCAGCTTACAGAAGCAGAAAAGAAAGCCGCTAATAATGATGCCTTACATACACAAAATGCAGCAAGTAAAACAAATGATACAAATGATAATCCAAAGTTAGCAGATGCGTTGCAGCAGTTAGCTCCACAGGTTGGCGCGACAATGCTTGCATTATCTCTACTCGGATCTTTAATGTACGCAAAACTAATTGCTAAACCTTTTCAATATATGAGCGATGCTTTAAAAGATATTATGAATCTTGATTTCTCAGATAAAAAGCTACTTAGCAAAAATACAGATCAAACAGATTTTAATTTGTCAGTAGCCGCTTCACAAGTACCAAATATTGTGAAGAATTTACATGAAAGCAATCAAGATTTAAGAAATGAGCTCAAGAAGGAACAACAATTAGAACAATCTCGTAAAGAATTTATGTCTATGGTATCCCATGAATTAAAAACACCCATCGCAGCCGTTATGGGACAACTAGATGGCATGATTCACGGAATTGGAGCTTATAAAGATAGAGATAAGTATTTGAAACGTTCCTACGAGATGATGCAAGACATTAACATATTAACGGAAAAAATGTCGGAATTATCCAAAATACAAAACCCTCAATTTAAACCGAATTTAGAAGTCATTTCTTTATCTAATATTATTGAGGATGTTATAAAGAAAGTAGATTACTTTGTATCTGTAAAACAATTAAATGTACAATCTAATATTAAACACGACGTACAAATTTTAGCTGATCCTAAATTTATTCAAACTGCTATTTTTAACATTATTTCAAATGCAATTCATTATACAATTGACCATCAGCACGTATATATAAAGCTTTATGAAAAACCAAACGGTTACGCATTAGAAGTATTGAATACAGGTTCACAAATTGATGAAGATAAACTTGCTCATTTATTTGAGCCTTTCTATCGCGCAAACCCTGATAAACACGGTTTAGTACAAGGTAGTGGTCTTGGATTATATATCGTGAAACAAATATTAGATAAACATCAGTTTCCTTACGGGATACAAAACACAGCTCAAGGTGTAAAATGCTCCATTGTATTCCCAAAAGCAATGTAACATTCACTATAATTACATACCCCAAACTCATACTTCATGTGTGAGTGGCGGAATTTTGTAGAGTGTCTTACTCTGTTTCGTTCGCCCGTTATCCTTATTTGGATAGCGGGCGTTTTTTATTACTTAAAAGGAGGATTTTTCATGGATAAGTTTAAATATTCATTGCTCGTTTTATTCGGTGCTTGCAGCTACGGCATACTTTCAACTATTTTCAAACTCGGATTCATAAATGGATTTTCAGCACATCAGCTATTAGGGGGACAATATGTCTTCGGATGGATTGGACTATTTCTACTCGTTCTTTTCTTTTCACGTCATAAAGTAACAAAAAAACAATTCTTTTCATTACTAACCGTCGGAACAACAATGAGTATGACTGGAATTTTCTACGCTATTTCTGTAGAAGAACTACCCGCATCTATCGCTGTCGTCCTACTCTTTCAGTTCACTTGGATTGGTGTCATTATCGAAGCAATTGCAAATCGAACATTTCCAAGCCGCGATAAGATCATATCTATCCTTATTTTATTTGCTGGTACATTGTTTGCAGGTGGTGTATTTGAAGGCCTCGGACAAAGTTTTTCTACGAAAGGGATTATCTTTGGACTATTAGCTGCAGTCTCTTTTTCATTCTATGTTTTTGCAAGCGGACGCGTTGCTACCGATGTTCCGCCTTATACGAAAAGCTTTCTTATGACAACAAGTGCTACTCTTATCGTATGCCTATTCTTTCCGCCAACCTTTTTAACAGATGGTGCTTTGCAAGCTGGCCTATGGAAATATGCTTTCTTCCTCGGCTTGTTCGGTGTTGTCGTACCTGTCATTTGTTTTTCAATCGGTGTACCAAAGGTTGGAACAGGACTCGGTACAATATTAGGTGCAGCTGAATTACCAACTGCTATTATCGCTTCTATTACACTTGTACATGAAGTCGTAACATTCATGCAGTGGATTGGTATTATTTTTATATTGGTTGGGATTTTCACTCCTCAGCTGCTTACGGCTAGGAAAGAAAGGAAACACAATCGCGTGCATAGCGCTTGAAAAAATACAGAATTTATATAAAAGATATAACTGCAATTAAAATAAGTAAATTTATCTGGAGGTATAAATGACTATTTTAAGCATCATATTTTTTGCTATTATGTGTATCTTCTTCCTAATAAGATATATGAAAGAAAAGAAATTTTACGATTTACTTCTCATTCCCGTTTGTATATATGCAGGAGCAGTGAAAACTCCTTTCGTAGAGTACTTAAACTTTAATACTACATTTAAAATAACGTATGATATTGCAGCTATTATTCTTGTAATCCTTGCCGTACTTTTCTTTTTGAAAGATAAGAAAGAGAATCATACTGCATAACAAAAGACCTTTCATTTACTTGAAAGGTCTTTTTCTATATTTCACTTTACCGCTCCATATAGCTTCCCTACCTCATGCTCAATTTGTTTTACATCGATTCGCTCAAATAGTGGCTGCACGCTATCAATTCTACTTGGCAACGTATTTTGCGGTTCCCAATTTCGTTTAATAATCGACAATGTGCTTCTAACTCTTTCACTTGAAAATGGTAAAAACGGTTCAAGGAGATTTGCAAAATTAGCGATAAGATACACACAGTTATAAATCGTTTCTTCACACGAAACTGGATCATCTTCTCTTTGTTTCCAAGGCTGCTTTTCATCAAAATATTTATTTGCAAAACGTATTGCATCAAATATTGTCTCTAACGCCACCTTAAATTTAGTTTGCTCAATCGCCTCTCCTACATTTTTATATAATCCTTCTACTTTATCTTTCAGCTCTATATCAATAGTCCCCTTTGGTACAGTGCCATCATAATATTTTTCAATAAACTTTAATGTGCGGTTCACGAAGTTTCCATATGCTCCTAACAATTCACTATTATGACTGTAAATAAATTCACGCCATGAAAAATCAGTGTCACGATTTTCTGGTGCATTTACTGTTAAGAAGTAACGGATAGAATCTGGATCATAGCGTTCTAATATGTCAGGCACCCATACTGCCCAGTTTTTACTTGTAGATAATTTTCTTTTTTCAACTGTTAAATATTCATTCGAAACGATATGACGTGGGATTGCTTCTTCCCCTATTCCAAGTAATACCGCTGGCCAAATGACGGAGTGAAATGGAATATTATCCTTGCCGTGTACATAATATGTTTGCGCATCGCTATTCCAAAACTCTTGATCATCTTTTCCTGTTTCTTCAGCCCAATGTTTACTCGCTGAATAATATCCTGCCACTGCTTCAATCCATACGTAAATTTTTTTATCTTCATACCCTTTCACTGGAATTGATACCCCGATTGGTAAATCTCTTGATACAGCCCTATCTTGTAACCCTTCCTTTACATATCTTTCCGTTAATTGAATTGCATTATCACGCCATGTTCCTTTTTCTTTTGCGATTTCTACAACTTTTTTAATTTGCTCCTGAAATGTATGCAATGCAAAATAGAAATGCTCTGTTTCCTCTACAGATGGCGTACTACCACATAACTTACATTTCTTTTCTAACAAATCAAGAGGATCTAAAATAGCAGAACAAGCATCGCATTGATCTCCTCTTGCTGCTTCATGGCAATATGGACATATTCCTTCTACATAACGATCCGGTAAAAACTGCGTACACGTTTCACAATACGCTTGTTCCACTGTTTTTTTATAAATATAGCCTTCTTCTAATAAACGTAAAAAAACTTTTTGAACAGTTTCATGATGATGCTCGCTATCGGTACGTGTATAGCAATCATACGTAAAACCGAGATCACGAAAACATCGCTGAAATTCTTCATGATACTTATTAGCAATTTCTTTTGCTGTCACACCTTCTTGTTTTGCTCTAATTGCAATCGGTGTTCCATTGCAGTCACTCCCTGAAACATACAGCACATTCTCACCTTTTGCCCTGTAATAACGCGCTAAAATATCTCCAGGTAATAAACTCGCAATATGGCCAAGGTGTAACGAACCATTTGCATACGGCCAAGCGCCTCCAATAAAAATACTCATCTTATATTCCTCCTTTAAAATATAAAAAGCCCCGCCCCTATCTTAAAAAAGATAAGGGCGGGGCTGTATAAACAGTCGCGGTACCACCTTATTTCGCCAATCACTCACATAATTAGCCTTAACAAGTACGGAGCTCTATGCTCTTATACTGTGGTTTTGATAACGAGTACCAACTCTCGTCGCCGCCTACTATTATCATTTGATAAGTTCAGGACGAAGCTCAAAGGCCATTGTTCAAATGAATATTCTTGCTTCTTCTCAGCTACCGAAGCTCTCTGGAAAGAATGTGTTCATCCTACTTTTCCTTTTCAACGCTTTTACGTATAACAAGTATTGTACGACTTAATCACAGAAAAATCAAACTTTTATTCAGAACGAAAAGGAAATCCCATCCTCCCGCCGAATACCTATACGTTCACAAAAGGAGTGATAACATTGAACCAAAAACAACTAAGCACTATAAATGAAAAAAGCTGGAATACAGCTGCTTATGAAGCTTGGACGAATCGCCATGGGACGCCAGAGGATTATGCAAAAAAAATTATGGAAGATCCCACACGCGAAGTAGCACATTATTTACCTTACATACAATCTCCAAAAGGAAAACGTATTATTAACTTACTCGGCTCAAAAGGAAATAAAGCTGTCGCTCTCGCCCTTTTAGGCTCTGACGTAACAGTTGTTGATATTTCAGCAAGTAATGCAAAATATGCAAATGAACTTGCGGACGCCGCAGACGTCTCTATTCATTACATCGTTTCTGATGTACTAGATGTAAATCTCTCCAAATCATTTGATATCGTATTACTGGAGCTTGGTGTACTTCATTACTTTCTAGATTTAAAACCACTTTTCAAAAAAATTTCTCAACTACTAAAGCCAGGTGGGATACTTATCCTTCGCGATTACCATCCAATATACACAAAGCTATTAGGAGTAGACCATCCATCATTTCGAGCAAGTGGAAATTATTTCGATGAAGAATTAATTGAAGATGATGTTGCTTATAGCATCCTTCTTACAGAAGCACAGAAAGAATCGCTACCTAAAACAACCATCCGTCGCTGGACGCTAGGAGAAATCATTACAACACTGGCGGAAGAACGTTTTAAAATTGAAAAACTAGTTGAAGAACATGGATCTCATCAAAGATGGGTCTTCCCTTCTACTGCACCAGAAGGAATCGAAGAACGTATCCCTGGTCTATATACAATAATTGCGACAGTATGCAAAAAAGGATCCCTTCACGGATAGGATCCTTTTTGCATGCTCACGCATATAAGTTGAGGTTGGAGATTACCATAATTCTGTAGAATAGGACACAAGATATTTCAACATTTCGTCTCTGACTTACGTCGTCAAAAAGGGGTATGACCAACATAACGAAGAGTAATGTTTTTAGTTGATACTGATAATCGTTATCAACTAATTAGAAGTATACATGATGTCATTTCAAATTTCAATAGCATTTCTAATATTTATTTATGAATTTTATGATATGCAAATGTATACATTTTAAGAACTTTTTCTAATACCAATCTGACTCCTTCCATTATCTGCTATAATTTTTATTGAACAGATTAATAACTTCATAATAATGTTTTTATTAATTTCGTTTTAAATATCTATAAATCATAATAAACAGTTTAAATGAGGGTAGGGGTAACGATGAAATATGTTAGTATTCGAAAAAAACTACTGTTCACACTCTTAAGCATTTCTTCTTTATTTAGCATTGCTCTTATTGTTATTCTTTCATTCGCCATGAATCAAGCAAGTGAAATCGAAACGTTAAAAAATGATGTATCAAAAAGAGCGACGATTTTAAAAGAACGTGGCGATTGGTTCCAAGGACAAGTTGCTGGTTTACAAGAATATTTGCTATCACATGATCAAAAAGGATTAGATAAGTTCAACCGAGAAGGGAAAAAATTAGCTGATACTAGAGAGAAAGTAACAAGTGACAAAAAGCTCCCAGAAGGAATGAAAGAAGCCATTTTAATGGGAGGAAAATGGCGTAGCGTCATAGATAATGAGGTACTCCCTCTTGCACGTGAAGGAAAATGGGACGAAGCATCTAGAATTGCTTTAGCACAAACAGATTATGTAAATGATCTTTTAGGTCGTTTTAATAAATATACAAATGAAGAAAATGAGAAACGTGACGCATTAATTGCTGATGTCGAGTCTTCTTCATCACTTATTCAATATATTATTTTCTTCTCACTCATTACATGTACATTAACGTCTATTTTATTAGCATGGTGGTTCTCTGGTAAACTCGTTAAACCAATTCGACAAATTGATGAGAAGTTAAAAGAATTAGCTTCTCAAGATGGAGATTTAACGGCTAGATTACACGTAACGAGTAAAGATGAAATTGGTGACATTGCAAATTCCTTTAATCAAATGCTCACTAACTTACAGCATATAATAAAACAAGTTCAACAAACATCAACAAGTGTAAAAGAAGCTTCCGAAAATGTATTTATTGAAACAACCGCTTCTATGGAAAATACCGCAAGGACCCAAGAAACTATGAATGCTCTTGAACACAATATTCGTTCACAAGTTTCTAGCATTGAAGAAAGTTCAACCGCAATGGATGACATGGCAACGAGTGTTCAGCGTATCGCTGAGTCCGCCTCTTCTGTTACTAGTTTAGCTGTCACAACTTCAGAAAAAGCAGATAACGGGAATAAAGTCATTGAGAAATCTATTACACAAATGCATACAATTAACGAAGCCGTTAACGCTACATCACAAGTAGTTGAGCGACTCATTACACATACAAATCATATCGATACTGCACTTCAATCTATTTCGAATATCGCCGAGCAAACAAATTTACTCGCTTTAAATGCTTCTATTGAAGCAGCTCGTGCTGGTGAACACGGTAAAGGATTCGCTGTTGTTGCCGATGAAGTTAGAAAACTTGCTGAACAATCTCAACTAGCCGCAACTGACATTAACCATTTACTGCATCAAATTCAAGCTGATACAAAAATAGCAAATGACATGATGACACAAGGTCAAGCAGAGGCTTCTGAAGGAATTACGGTTATTCGTACCGCCGGATCTTCATTCTCAGAAATTGTTAACCACATTAACAAAGTCTCTACGCAAATGCAAGAAATGTCTGCAACTGCTGAAGAGATGGCTGCAAGCTCTGAAGAAATGAATGCAGCTTTAAATAATATCGCTTCTATTTCAAACGAAGTTGCTGCAGAAACATCACAAACAGCACATTCGGCTGGTGATCAAGTAAACAAAATGAGTATCGTGGCTAACAAATCATCTGAAATGAAAACAATTGTACAAGAACTTGAAGTTCTCGTTTCTCATTTCAAAACAAACGCTTAAAGTGAAAATGACACGAACTCAAAGGTATAGGAAAGCAAGTTTTACAGTCTCTCTTTTTTCACTTTAAAATATCTCTTTCTATCTCTCATTCCGTCTGCTATAATTCCTAAAGGAAATAAGAAAGCTTTATTCCAACTGGAGTAAAGCTTTCTTTCAATTTTTTACATTTATTAATTCTAATACTAAGATTTCACAAAGGAGGCTTTTTATCATATGAATTTTGTAAGTATCAGAAAAAAACTTATGTTCATGATGGGAACGATTTGCGCTTTATTCGGTATCGCCTTAGCATTTATTTTATTTTTTGCTATTGACCAATCTCGTAAAGCTGAAACATTACAAAAAGAAATTTCTCCACTGGCAACAGAATTAAAAGAACGTGGAGACGCTTATCAAGTACAGCTCTCTGCTTTAAGAGGTTATTTACTACAACATGATCAAGTCGAATTAGACAAGTTTAATGAGATGAGTAAACGTCTTGAGGATTCAAAAGATAAACTTCTTTCTAATCCAAATGCTTCTTCGTCCGTAAAAAGTACAATGGAATTAGGGTCTACTTGGAGAAAGTTCGTTGAAGAAAAAGTATTCACTCTTGCAAAAGAACAAAAATGGGAAGAAGCTTTACAAGTAGCTTCTTCAGAGAACGGAACTGTCTATAAAGTAATTGGTGACTTCACAAATTACAGTAATGAACAAGCTAAATTACGTGAACAATCTATTGAAAAAATTGACCAATCTGCACTCTTAATCGAATATGTTATTTTCTTATCACTTGTTATTTGTATTGTCGCTGCAATTATTCTTGCATGGTGGTTCTCTGGTAAACTTGTGAAACCAATTCAACAAATTGACACAAAACTAAAAGAATTAGCCTCTCAAGAAGGTGACTTAACGGCACGTCTACAAGTAAATAGCAACGATGAAATCGGTGCTATCGCAACATCATTTAATAAAATGTTAGAAAACCTACAACATATCATTAATCGTGTTCAAAAAACATCAGTGGAAGTACAAACTGCTTCTGAAAATATGCTAGAAAAAACGAATACATCACGTGAGGCGACAGTAAGAGTCCAAAGCTCGATGTCCAACTTAAATGCAAGTATTCAATCACAAACTTCTAGTATGGAAGAAAGTTCAACTGCAATGGACGATATGGCAGTAAGTGTTCAGCGTATTGCTGAATCTGCTTCATCTGTAGCGGAACTTGCTGTTGCCACATCTGAACATGCTAGCGATGGAAGTACCGTTATCCAAAAATCTGTTTCACAAATGACAACGATACACGAAGCTGTAAATGCTACGTCAGAAGTGGTTGAACGTCTAATCACTCATACGAAATATATTGATACTGCTGTACAATCTATTTCTAATATTGCTGAGCAAACAAACTTACTTGCTTTAAATGCTTCTATTGAGGCAGCTCGTGCTGGCGAGCAAGGAAAAGGATTTGCTGTCGTAGCTGACGAAGTTCGAAAACTTGCTGAACAATCTAAAACAGCTGCAACAGACATTAATCAATTACTACATCAAATTCAAAATGATACAGAAACTGCTAGCTCTATGATGTCTCAAGGCCGTTCTGAAGCATTTGAAGGCATTAATGTTATTCGTGAAGCTGGTACTTCTTTCTCAACAATTGTAGAACAAGTAAATAAAGTATCTACTCAAATGCAAGATATATCAGCAACTGCTGAAGAGATGGCTGCAAGTGCTGAAGAAATGAACGCTTCACTTAATAACATCGCTTCTATCTCGACTGAAGTATCCAGCGAAACTGCCGCAACGGCACAATCTGCTGAAAAAAAAGTTATCGTTATGAATGAAATGGCAGTAACTGCTGGAAAAATGAAACAAACAGTTGAAGAGTTAGATCAACTCGTATCTCACTTTAAAACAGAATAGATTTTCAAAAAAATATCCCCCTTTCAAAGAGGGATATTTTTTTGAGCTCATTTCCTGCACATTATACTCATTTCCGTTATAATGAGAATCGATATCATTAAATTGTAGGAGGGGCTGCTTATGTCACAAGAAGCATTTGAAAATAAATTATTTGCCAATTTAGAAGCTGTTATTGACCCTGAACTAGGTGTTGATATCGTTAATCTTGGATTAGTGTATGATGTTACAGCAGATGAAAATAATAATGCTGTCATTACGATGACTATGACTTCTATCGGTTGTCCAATGGCTGGGCAAATCGTATCAGACGTTAAAAAAGTATTATCAACGAACGTACCTGAAGTTAATGAAATAGAAGTAAATGTCGTTTGGAATCCACCGTGGTCGAAAGAACGTATGTCACGTATGGCGAAAATCGCATTAGGCATTCGCGACTAGCGGGATAAAGAAAAAAAACCTGACACTCTAGTCAGGTTTTTTTCTCTTATTATTTTACGCCTACTGCATCATAAGCTTTCGTTACAGCTTGTACAGCTTTAGAGTTTTTACCATATAAATCTTCAGCTGACTGAAGTGCAGCTTGACGCATCATTTTGAAGTCAGAGTTTGCAGTTAAATATTTCGTAAGCGCACGGTAGTAAATTTTTTCTGTCGCTTCACGGCCCACTCCAGTTACTTTCACGCCGTAATGATCTCCGCCTTCAGATACTAAATAAGCAGCTTTATTATTAATACTACTGTTAATATGAACGCCGCCATTATCAGCTGTTCCAGTATAACGTTTACTATAGTGATCTGGGTAACCTTCACTTGGTTTTAATGGGTTTGGAATAGATGCTGGATCTTTTAGTGAACGAAGTGCATCGCCTGGTTTATCAGGTGTATAAATGTCAGCACCTAAATCCCAGCTCTTCTTCTCAACCATAACACCCATAATGTCAGATAACGATTCATTTAACGCCCCTGACTCATTTTTGTAAACAAGGTTTGCTGTATGTTCAGTTACAGCATGCGTTAATTCGTGACCGATAACATCAAGTCCAGCAGATAATGGAATGAATGTTTTTCCATCGCCATCACCATACATCATTTGCACACCATTCCAAGCCGCGTTATTCCAGCTCTCCCCTACGTGAACAGTAGAAATAAGCTTCGCACCTTTATCATCGAAAGAGTTACGATTAAATGTCTTTTTGTAGTAATCATATACTTTTCCTGCATTTACATGCGCATCAACTGCAGCTTTATCTTCGAAGAACTTAGATTTACTTTCAACTTCTTCTCCTGTATATCCAAGAATTTGTGAGAATAAATTAAACCAGTTCTCGTCCATATTCTCTGCATCAAATGTATGAACACCTTGTCCTCGTTTACCATCAAACAAGTTGAATTGTCCTGTTTTCGTATCTTGAGCAATTTCAAATGATTGTCTAGCACCTAATACTCCGTAACCAAATCCAGTAATGTTATCTACAGCGTTATATTTCTCAATAACATTTCCATTCGTTGCATCAACAAAATAATGCCAATACCCTGGAGCTGGTTTTGAAATCGATGCCTTAACTAAGTATGCAAGGTAGTAATTACCGTCCTTTTCATATACAAATAAATCTTTTTTCACACCGTCATAACTCTTAACTTTACCAATTTCTTTCTCAATATCTGCCTTTGCAATTGTTTCTGCTTGTTCCGCAGTAATGCTTGCAGCTGCAGGAATATTTTTATCATCTAAATTCGGAATAACTTGTCCGAAGAATGCTTTTACATTATTTTCTTTATCAAGTGTAACAGTTTGATCAGAACCGTACACAGGAATGTTATTATGTTTCTCAACTAGCTTCACATGTGTCGTATCAGATTCAGCGTCTTTTTCTTCCCCAACGATATTAAAATGCTTTTCAATATTTCCTGCTAATTTAAACATATCTTTCTTACTCTCTAAGTATTGAAAGACCGTCTCTTTTTTATCTAGTCCTTCCGGTGCTTTCCATTCTTCACCTATGTATGCAGGTGTTTTAAATTCTTGATGATATTGAATTTTTTGTTCTTCCGCTTTCGTTGTTGTTGCCCCAAACGCTCCAAATCCCCCGGCGATAACAGTTAACGCTAATGCTGATGAAATGACTTGCTTTTTCACTATAACATTCCCCATTCCCATAAAGATTTTTGACACTTTTATACAATTCTGATTTTTACAGCTGATACCTCTACCCAAAATTTGAGAAACATTTTTCAGACAATTCCAATCAAAAAAGAGGACATCCTATCGGATGTCCTCTTTTTTTTACGCATTTTATTGTTTTTTCAATTCAATTGCTAAATAATGAGATTGCTCTTTTGCTTCAATATGAATATCTTCTTCTACCGCTTCTGCTGCATCACGCATAACAAGATTTTCACCATTGATTACACTGCTTCCTTCAATTTGTACAAGGTACAATTGACGGCCTTCTTTCACTGGAAAATGAATTTCTTTTCCAGCCTCTAATGATAAGGAGTATAAATTCGCATCTTGGTGAATTTGAATTGGTGCATTTCCTTCTACTGAAGATACCATATGGAACCATTCATTTTCGCGCTTGCTCCAATCAAATTTAAACTCACCATAGTTTGGTTTATGATCCGCACGGTCTGGTAAAATCCAAATTTGTAATAAACGCAGCGTTTCATTTCCTAAATTATGCTCGCTATGAAATACACCCGTGCCAGCACTCATATATTGAACATGTCCACGCTCAATCGTTCCGCGATTTCCCATGCTGTCTTCATGTGTTAAAGCACCATCTACAACGTAAGAAATAATCTCCATATCACGGTGCGGATGCATATCAAAACCAGTTTGTGCCGCTACTAGATCATCATTAATAACACGTAACGCTCCGAAGTTCATGTTATTTGGGTTATAGTAATTAGCAAAAGAAAAATGAAAATGTGTATTTAACCAGCCATGATTTGCTCTGCCCATATTTTTATGATCAACTTTTCTAAACATATCCTTCACCTCATACTATCTCGAATTCGAGATTTATTTTAAAATTTTTTCTTACTGTAACTTTTTTAGTAGTGTTAATAATTGCTTTTGTTCCTCTATATTTAAATTATGAAACTTCTCTGCTTGGAACGTTTCTTGAGGTGGGACGATTTCCTCATATAAAGCTCTTCCCTTTTCTGTTAAAGAAATATATTTCGTAGTACCCTCTTGTTCACGCGAAATCCACTCAAGCTGCTCCATTTTATTTAAAAGCTGCGTTACATTTCCTTTCGTAACAAATAGCTTATTTCCAAGTTCTTGCTGCGTTAAACGATCATGTCCTCCAACTTGAGCTAACACATCAAACTGGGCGGCAGATACATTCCAGTTCTTCAAATGCTGATTCGTCTCACGAATACTCTTATTATAAAAACGTGATAAACGAAACCATAATAGTAGCCCTAGTCTATCTTCTGTTTTCATTTCATCACCTCGCTTGTTTCATACCATTAGTTTAGAACTAAACTTTATAAAAGTCAAATACTTATTTTTAATAAGTACAAAGAAAGCACAGCGCTATTTCTCCACTATGCTTTACATTAACTTTCTACTCTTATATTCATCCAATTTCCTCTCCGCGAACTTCCTCGCATCTTTTTCAATCCACCGCTCTTCGTACCGTTCACTTCCCACATACAATATATCTCTCTTATGCTGCATCGCATGGCGGAATTCATGCAGTAGCGTTTTGAGAACTTGCTCATACTCTTCCCATATACAAACGAAAATTAATTGCTTTTCTTTATGATAAAAACCACCTACTGGGAAGAGGAACTCTTCTTCCTCTTCTCCTAATGATAGAAGCACATCGTTTGCATCACACGTATCACAAAAAATAACGGGCGTTTTACATACTTCAATAAGAGAAAACAAATCCTCTCTCAACTTTTTGACATCCCAAGGAAGCTCCGAATCCAACACATACCAATTCTCTACCTGTTGATATACATTTTGAAACTGGAGTTCCATTTCTCTTTATTCCCCTTTCCAAGCACCCTTTTTCTATATGTATGCCACAATATGGTAAATATTAAACGTATTCTTTCATCCTTGAAAAAATGCCAATAAAAAAGAATCTACGTCGACATAGATTCCTTTTCTGTAATCACTTTTTTTTCATCATTTTTTTTAATACAAAATAACCAATTGCACAAACAATAGCAGCAAGTGCAAAGTATTTCACATATGGCCCCGCAACTTTATTAATACTTTCCCACTCTGTTCCTAATTTAAAACCTAAATATACAAACACAATGGACCACGGAATAACAGCTAATGTAGTTAGCGTAATAAACTTAGCATGTGACATTTTCGCAATACCCGCTGGTATCGAAATAGCATGACGCACAACCGGAATAAAACGTGCGGTAAAGATAACGCCAGTTCCATAACGATTAAACCAATCTTCAGCATAATCAATATGTTTCTTCTGAATTAAAATATATTTTCCATATCGCTCAAGAACAGGTCTTCCTCCATATCGACCAATCCAATAAATGAATAGTTGTGCAATTACACCACCAATTGTACCGAACGCGACAGCGCCCCAAAATGTAATGCTTCCTGTTGATACTAAATAACCTGCATAAGACAATACGATTTCACTTGGAATAACCTCTAGCATTAATCCAAGCATAATTCCCCAATAACCAAGTCCTTCTAAAAAAACTAAAACCGAATGAATCAACTCTCCTAACATCATTTACCTCTCTTTACTGTTTTCATTACAAAAATAAAAGTACAAGCAGGAAATATCTTGTACTTTTATTTTTTTTAATTTAGTTAGTCTTCGTATCCCACTTAAAGATTTTATTTAAGAATTTATATACATTCTTCGACTCTTTTGTCAAAAGTGGGCCTAAAATGGATAGTATAAGCACGTATAGTGCTGAGAATGGTTTCAGTACTGACATTAAACCACCAGCGATACCGATATTAGCCATAATGATGGAGAACTCTCCTCTTGAAACGATTGTTAATCCGATATTTGTTGATGCTTTATGAGATAATCCAGCTTGTCTTCCTGCGATCATTCCTGCTACAAAGTTACCGATTATCGTAAGAAGGACAGCGCCTAACGTTAACCATATCGCTCCGCCTAATGAGAACGGATCAATACTTAACCCGAAGCTGAAGAAGAAAATAGCTCCGAAAAAGTCTCTAAATGGAACAACAAGATGTTCAATTCGGTCACTATGCTCTGTCTCAGAGAAAACTAATCCTAGAAGAAGTGCTCCAATTGCTTCTGCAACGTGAATTGTTTCTGAAAAACCAGCAATGAAGAATAACGAAGCAAATACTACAATAATAAAGATTTCATCTGAGCTAATGTTGAGCAATTTATTTAATAACGGCGTAGCCTTTCTAGCTACTATAAAGAATAGAAGCATATATCCTAAAGCAATTCCAATTGAAGTAAGGGCACCTAAGAAGGAAGCGTGATCCCCAAGTACTAAACCAGAAACAACTGATAAATATACAGCAAGGAATATATCTTCAAACATAATAATTCCTAAAATTAATTCGGTTTCATTATTACCAGTTCTTCTTAAGTCCACTAACACTTTAGCAACGATAGCGCTAGAAGAAATCGTAATAATACCCGCAATAATTAAGATTTCTAGTAATGGGAATCCCATTATAAATCCGTATAACAAACCAAGTGAAAAGTTAATTAAAATATAAATCGTTCCACCAATCGCAATAGAGCGTCCAGATTTAATTAGTTTTTTCATTGAAAATTCTAATCCTAGATAGAATAGAAGGAATAGAACCCCAATCCGTCCAAGGAAGGAAATTACACTTGCACTTTCAATAAATTTGAGATCGATAACACCTATTGTCGGTGCATGCGGTCCTACTAACATTCCAAGAACGATTAGAAAAGGAATTACTGAGAACTTAAATTTTCCAGCAATTACTGCTGCAATTGCCACTAAAACTAAAGCTGTACCAACTTCAAAAATTAACGTATCCATCTAATCAGTCCCCCCTATTTGAAAGTAATTCATTAATGATTTTTTTAATTTCTTCTCTCTCACCTGAAACTACCAGCATATCTCCTTCTTCAATTACTGTTTCTGGTCCTGGATTAAATAGCTTCTTCATGTTCTTCTTCATAACCGCGATTATCGTTACGCTATATGTTTTTCTTATTTCAAGATCGCCAATTGTTTTTCCGATTGCTGGAGCTGTATTCTCCACTTTGAACCACTCAATCGCTAAACCTTCAAAAACCATCTCAACATTTTCTAACGCCCTAGGCTTATATACCATTCCACCTAATATTGCTGCAATTTGTCTTGCCTCTGAGTCACGTAGTGAAATACTTGAGATGCTTTCTTCATGGTCTGAATCAAAATGATACATTTCTCTACGTCCATCATCATGAATAACAATTACCATCTTTTCGTTACCTTTCGTAACGATTTGAAACTTATAACCAATACCCGGAAGTTCACTTTCTCTAATATTCATTTTTAGCTCCTCCATAACTTATTTATTTTAATTTTCTGTTTTTCTGTCTTTTATTCATCCAATCAGCTTTAGAAATTCTAACCACTCAGGATATTTGTGATTTGGAAATCTTTTATTGTAATAATAAGTGGACCCTAAAAAGATACTTAAAGATGTAATGATAAAAAATATATTACTTCTCATTTTCAAACTCTCAAGGCTTACTTTCAATAAAGAATCTTCTTTCAAATTATCCCCACCTTCTCGCTTTAAATTTAGTTTTTTAAAATGTAAATAATTCTAAAAATATTACGATGTAACATAATCATAACACAAAAATGACTTAAGTAACATAATTTTTTAGAAAAATTGATTCTCGTATATTTTTTGCATATAATTTTCTTATTACGAAAAAAAGGAAGTGTATTATATGGTTGATATCTTTAGCAGATTCCTTGAGGTAACGAATAATATTTTATGGTCATATATTCTTATTGCAATGCTAATCGGCTTCGGTCTTTACTTCTCTTTTAAATTAAAATTTGTCCAAATTACTCATTTCAGTGAGATGGTCAGCTTAATTAGTAAAGGGTTTAATCGAAAAGAAAAAAAGAAAGATAGCATCTCCCCATTCCAAGCATTTTGCTTAAGTGCAGCAGCACGTATCGGTATTGGGAACTTAGCTGGCGTAGCATTAGCAATTTCAATGGGTGGACCTGGCGCAATATTTTGGATGTGGTTTATCGCGATTATCGGAGCAGCTACTAGTTTCGTAGAATGTACACTTGCGCAAATTTATAAAGTAAAAGATGGAAGTAGGTTCCGTGGTGGACCAGCATATTACATGGAAAAAGGGTTAAACAAACGCTGGATGGGCGTCTGGTTTTCACTTCTTATTACAGTTGCGTACGGATTAATTTTCAATTCAGTTCAAGCGAATACAGTAACAATAGCGTTTGAAAATGCTTTTGGACTAGAGCGAACGATCGTAGGAGCTCTATTAGCCTTATTAGTTGCAGTTATTATTTTTGGTGGTATTAAGAGCATTTCACGTATTACAGAAATGATTGTTCCGCCAATGGCAATCGTTTATATCGGCGTGGCTATTTTTGTCGTTATTAACAACTTCAGTATGTTACCAAGCATTTTCATGGAAATCTTTAACGGTGCATTCGGTTTAGACCAAGCCATCGCTGGTGGTATTGGAGCAGCAATCAAGTTCGGTATTCAGCGCGGTTTATTCGCTACAGAAGCAGGAATGGGTAGTTCTCCTAATGCAGCCGCAACATCTGATGTATCTCACCCTGTAAAACAAGGGCTTGTTCAAGCATTAGGCGTTTTCGTAGATACATTCTTAGTATGTACATCAACAGCATTTATCGTATTATGTTCTGGACTTTACAAAGGATCAAATTTAGAAGGCATCGAATTAACACAAAACGCATTAAGTTCACAAATTGGACCGTGGGCAAGCACTTTCTTAGCGATTATTATTTTCCTATTCGCTTTCAGTTCACTTCTAGGAAACTACTATTATGGTGAAACAAATATCGCATTCATTAAAGAAAGCAAAACATGGTTAATGATTTATCGTGTTGCAGTTGTCGGAATGGTATTCTTCGGATCAATCGCTGCTCTTAAAACAGTTTGGAGTTTAGCTGATTTATTCATGGGACTAATGGTATTCACAAACTTAATTGCCATCTCATTCCTTAGCAAATTTGCTTACGCTGCATTAGTAGACTATTTGAAGCAAAAGAAACAAGGCAAAGATCCTGTCTTCGTTGCAAACTCTATCCCTGGCTTAAAGAATACAGAGTGCTGGGATGGACAGGATGTAGAAGAAAAACAAAAGGCTGTTTAACAAATAAAAGCGGAAGCGGCTCGTTTAGAACAAGAGCCATATCTCAAACAAAGGCCCTATTACTTCACCGTAATAGGGCCTTTTATTTACAACAGTTCATAATTTGTTCAAATTAATTCCAGCAAAAGGGTTGATTTATAGAGATTACTAGATTATAATAATTATAAATTAGTAATTGATATCACATAACAACTCAAAAGGAGATTGATCATAATGAACAAACAAGTAATCGAAGTATTAAACAAACAAGTAGCAGACTGGAGCGTTTTATTCACAAAACTTCACAACTTCCATTGGTATGTAAAAGGACCTCAATTCTTCACATTACACGAGAAATTCGAAGAACTTTACACAGAATCAGCTACTCACATCGATGAAATTGCAGAACGTATTTTAGCAATTGGCGGCAAACCAGTAGCAACAATGAAAGAATACTTAGAACTATCTTCTATTCAAGAAGCAGCATACGGAGAAACTGCAGAAGGGATGGTCGAAGCAATCATGAAAGACTACGAAATGATGCTAGTCGAACTGAAAAAAGGCATGGAAATCGCTCAAGATTCTGACGATGAAATGACATCTGACCTACTACTAGGTATCTACACAGAACTAGAAAAACACGCTTGGATGCTACGTGCGTTCTTGAATCAATAATAGACTTTAAAGCGGAAGCGGCTCGTTTAGAGTCGCTTTTTTATGTAATGGTCGCACTTAACGGTACACGAAATTATATCAACGATTTTTCAAATATATCGATCATAACTCGCAATATATCAACGATTTTTTCATTATATCGATCATTACCCGCAATATATCAACGATTTGACAAAGGATATCAATTTGCCGACAAATCACGACAATATCAGCGCCCCTCTCCCCTACTTTTATCAATATATTACAATCTCATCTATGTTAAAATATAGGAAACACCCTTTAGTATCATAGATCCAAAAAGCTTTTCCAAATTCATCATTTACTACTTAAATGACGGGAGTGGTTCAGTTGAAAGACTACTTAATTAGAGCATTTTTTGCGTTGATAACAGTTGGGATTCTCTTACTTATAGCTAATATTTTCAATATACGTGTCGAGGTTAAAGACTATGCTTTCCTCGTTGTCGTAGCAATTGGTGGCGGATGGGGTGGCTGGTACCTGTATAAAAAACAAAATAAAAATAACAATAAAGGCATTCCGAAATAATATGGAATGCCTTTATTCTATATTACATAATTAAACTTAAACCAATAATAAAAGCAGTCCCCAAAAAATATCATAAAAACCCATATTCTATGGTAAATAAAAAGAATTCATTTTGAATATAGAAACAGTCCAAAATCTTGCATAACAGAGGTATAACCCATTTGCCGCAACATTGTGGCTATATTCCCACGGTGATATGCTCCGTGGGTGACGACGTGTAGTATTGTTTCAGAAACCGTCGTATCTAGGTGCCCAGCATATGGATTATCAACCTCAACCACTTTTTCATAATCTTGTTGACTACTTAAAAGTACTTTGTATCGTTTAGATAATTCATAAAAACTAGTTTTCATTTCCTCAATATTTTTTGTTTCCAGCTGCTCTTTCAATTGGTCTGTGTGTACCATTGCATCACTCATGCTTTTACCAGAAATAATCTCAAACCAGGCTAAATCTGTGAGGTATATGTGAGACATTACTTTTGCAACCGAAGAAAAACCACTCTTAACTTCCTTATGGAAAATGTCTTGCGGTAGTTCTTTTAAGCGATTTAAAATAACTTCATTTGCCCATAAGTGGTAGTTATACATTTTTAATACAGAACGCCCCATGCTCATCTCTCCTCCAATTTTCATTTTAATGATTAGATTATGATACATAGCTGATTAAAAATTTCCAAAGGATTACATCTATAAAATTTATTCTCATTTCGATTAAAAAAACCTCTAGTAACTTCATAAAAACATTCGGTATCTTCCACAATCTGACCCTTTAACGGAACAATTATATGTCACTCAATAATTCCTTACTCACCCTTTATTCAGATGTTCTTTTTTAATTCATCAAAACATCCCTCCATCTACTTCCCCTCTTCAAACGCTTCCACATCTCACTATCAATATATTGAACCAAATTAAAAACACATGCTTTTTTAAAATAAACTTTCATGTGTTTCCAAAGACATCTATAAAAAACAAAGCAATCAAAATGATAAAGGCATTCCAAAGTAATATGGAATGCCTCTTTTATTGCCTTCTGTAATAAATAATGAAATTCAGGCCACTAATACAACCAATCGCAATAAACATACAAAACGATTGTGGATCTCCAGCCAAATTATACTCATCAACAATAAAGCCAATCATAAAGAGTGTTATCGCCGAAACACCGATACACAATATCGAAATAAACCAAAACGAAAATTCATTAATTAGCTCTTTCTTCTGTGTTGAAACGATTAGCATAACAAGAATAGACGCTGCTAAAATACTTTTAAAAACAGGACGTAAATACACAAACTCCTCCATCAATTTCTCCTTTTCCAAAAAACATCATATCTCAACATTAACATATTTAACCAAATTAAAAACACATGTGTTTCCGTATTTGCTATGATAGTTGCTTCCACTTTGTTCCCAAAACAGGACGCTCATAATTTTGGATTGCATGAATTAGTTTATCTGCCGTCTCAGCTGAAACGATCAATTCTTTATTTGATGGATTCATAAATCCTTCTTCTGCTGCACGTTCAACCATTTGCAGAATTGGTCCGTAAAAACCTTTTATGTTTAATAAACCAACCGGCTTATTATGTATACCAATTTGTGACCAACATACAACTTCAAATAGTTCTTCAAACGTTCCGTATCCGCCTGGAAGCGCAATAAAAGCATCTGCAAGCTCTGCCATTTTCGCTTTACGTTCATGCATCGTCTCTACTTCAATTAATTCTGTTAATCCTGTATGCACAATTTCTCCTCGGAATAGACCGCGTGGCATAACACCTGTTACACGTCCACCTAAACGAAGAACTTCGTTTGCTACTTCTCCCATTAATCCAACGCATGAACCACCGTATACGAGCTCATACTCGTTCTCAACAAACATTTTACCTAACTGAATTGCCTGCTCTTTAAACTCTGGTCTCTCCCCTAAATTAGAACCTGCAAACACACAAATCTTTCTCATCCCTACACCCCGAAACTATATATTGTTATGATACAATGAACATTGTACAACATATTGAGGAGATGAGGAAGAAATGGATATCGTTGCATTTCAAAGATGGGTTGAGGAATTTTACGAAAAACGAAGCTGGTCACAGTATAATGCCTTTATTCGCTTAAATTTCTTAACCGAGGAAGTTGGGGAAGTTTCACGAGTCGTTCGTGCTATTGAAATCGGCCGCGATCGCCCTGATGAAGATGCGAAAACAGAAGAAGAGCTAAAACAAGAACTAAAAGAAGAACTTGGCGATGTACTATCTAACCTTATTATTCTTTCGCAAAAATATGATTTAGACTTACAAGACATTATGGACGCACACGTCACAAAGCTTTCGAAAAGGTTCGAAGTATCTAAATGAGAATATTATCAATTATGGTATAATATTCTTGTCACAATACTAAGGGGGATTTTATGTTATCAAAAAAATTGCACGACGCATTAAATGAACAAATGAACTTTGAATTTTACTCTGCCCATGCTTATATGGCAATGGCTGCTTACTGTACAGCTGAGAGCTATGATGGATTCGCTAACTTTTTCCTTGTACAAGCTGAAGAAGAACGTTTCCACGCAATGAAGCTTTACAACTATATTAATGACCGCGGAGAGCGCGCTATTATTACTGGATTTGATAATCCGAATAACGAATACGAATCTGTATTAAACGCTTTTGAAGTCGCACTTGAGCACGAGCGTGAAGTAACGAAACGTATTTACAACTTATCTGATATCGCTTGGGATGAGCGTGAACATGCAACAATTACATTCTTAAAATGGTTCGTTGACGAACAAGTTGAAGAAGAAGCTTCATTCGATAGCATCATCCAAAAACTAAAACGTATTACAAGCGATTCAAACGCACTGTTTATGCTAGATGCTGAATTAGAGAAACGTACATTTACGCCTCCAGCTGAGTAATATTTCAATCACCTTAATACATGTATTAAGGTGATTTTTTTGTTTGCTCTCTATCTTAAAATCACCTTAAATTTCCTCATATTTGACATAGTGCCAGATATAAAATGGTATTATTTTCAATATAAAAACGAATATACGAGGAGAGGAAAAATGAATCAACGTGTAGAAGCTGTTGATGCAATTCGTGGTTTCGCTTTGTTTGGCATTTTACTAGTCAATATGACATTAATTCAATTTGGGTTCTTCACCAGTGAAAAACCAACTTATCTATTTGGCGATCTTGATAAAGGTGCTAATTGGTTTATTCAATTTTTCGGCACACATAACTTTATATCCCTATTTTCTTTTCTATTTGGGCTTAGCATTATTTTGTTACAAAAAAGTATTATCGCAAAAGGCAAAAAATTCTTCCCCACATACATAAGACGTATTATCATTCTTTTACTACTCGGCTACATTCATGGCACTTTTGTTTGGGAGGGAGATATTTTATTTGCATACGGAATAATCGGGATTTTTTTAATGATGTTCATCAATCGAAAACCGAAAACTTTGCTTATTTGGGCGATTATTCTACTCGCACTTATTACACTTATGTCTTATCAAACTGATCCATCTACAAATATAAATGATTTCGCACCTTATACTGAAAAAGAACATAAAGTCCATCAAACTGGAAGCTATATGGATCACGTCAACTTTAGATTGACTGAAAATCCTTTTGATTACATGGGAATTGACGGTGCATTCGGATTATTTTTCATATCAGTTTTCGCAATAATTTTTATGTCTCCACTGTTCCTACTCGGAATGTATGTAGGGAAAAAAGGCTGGCTATTTGAGGTCAGTAAACATATACCTGCTGTCAAAAAAATATGGTTTGCCACCGGTCTCTTCTCTTTTACAATTAAAATCTTAGCTATGTTCATAAAACACCCGGTTTTAATTATGTTACAAGATGGCCTTACACCAGTAACTATGACCTTCTTTTACGGAAGCACAATCATTTTATTATTCCATTACAAAAAAGCAACCCGTCTACTAACATACATAGCGAACATGGGGAAAATGTCCGTTAGTAATTACTTAGCGCAATCTATTATCGCAACAACCATTTTTTACGCATATGGATTTGGCTTATACGGGAAAATCGGCTATTTCTTCGGTATTCTTTTAACCATCGGAATTTATACGATTCAATTATTCGTTAGCACCTATTGGCTCCAGAAATACCGAATGGGGCCAGTGGAATATGTCTGGAGACTGGGAACTTATTTAGAGAAACCACGTTTTAAAAGAGACTTGGATAAAGCAAGTTAAACAAAAAAAGCAACGAGCCTACGCTCATTGCTTTTTTAAATTTATTAAAGCATAACCCCAACGATAATCGCTGATAATATACTTACTAACGTTGCACCGTATACAAGTTTTAAACCGAATGATGATACAACGTTTGCTTGTTTGCCATCGATACTCTTCGTTGCACCTGCGATAATTCCGATAGATGAGAAGTTCGCAAATGATACAAGGAAGATAGATAAAATACCTACTGTACGAGCTGATAAATCACCAGCTACTTTACCAAGGTCAAGCATTGCAACGAATTCGTTCGTTACTAATTTTGTTGCCATAATTTGTCCTGCTTGTAACATCTCTGATGTTGGAATACCCATCACGAATGCTAATGGTGAGAAGATATATCCTAAAATGCTTTGGAATGTGATTCCGAAAATTGAATCGAATACACCATTAATTGCTGTAATTAATGCCACGAAACCGATTAACATCGCCGCTACTGTTACAGCGATTGAGAAACCAAGCATAATATATTCGCCTAACATTTCAAAGAATGTTTGTTTCTTGTCTTCTTGTAATTCTAAAATATCGTCTTCTTCTTTTACTTCATATGGATTAATGATATGAACGATAATGAATCCACTGAATAAGTTTAATACAAGTGCTGTTACTACATATTTTGGATCGATCATTTTCATATAAGAACCGACAATTGACATCGATACTGTAGACATTGAAGATGCACAAAGTGTGTATAAACGATTTTTCGGTAATTTGCTTAGTTGATCTTTTACTGTAATGAATACTTCCCCTTGACCAACGATTGCAGCTGCTACCGCATTATATGATTCTAGTTTTCCTAAACCGTTAACTTTACTTAATAGGAAACCGACTGCACGAATGATAATCGGTAAAACTTTAATATGTTGCAGAATCCCGATTAATACTGCTAAGAAAATAATCGGTAATAATACTGTTAAGAAGAATGGTGCTTGTCCATCGTTTGCTAGACCACCAAATACGAAATTAACCCCAGCTTCCGCAAATTTTAAAATAGAACCAAATCCATCTGCGATCCCTTTTACTAATACAAATCCGACCTTTGTATTTAGTAAGAAATACGCAAGTACCAATTGAATGACGAGCATAAGTGCAATTGGTTTATATTTAATCTTCTTACGATCTGAACTGATAAGGAAACCTAGTACAAACACTACAAGTAAACCGACTAGAAACATTACGAACTTCATATGTGAATCCTCCACTTCTCCCACGAGTTATTGGTCGTATAACGTATAACGAATGACGTCTGACCATTGTTGTTAAAAAAATTTAAAACCCCTAAAACTATTCAACTGTCATCTAAAATCAGTAAGCGTTTACATAAATTGCAATTTATAAAAGGTAGCTTCTTCTCTCCTACCATACTTGAAAGTCTGAAATTGATACCACCTACAAATCAAATTGTAAGCGTTATCTAGGTGAAATGCAATATAAATTTTAAAAGATTTTTATATGTTAATATATTCCTAATTAATTGGTTTTTTCATGCAAATTTACCATAAAAAAAATAGCCCTAGCTATGAGCTAGAGCCATCCTTTTTTTATAACATAACACCAACGATAATCGCTGATAGAATACTTACTAACGTCGCACCGTACACAAGGCGTAAACCGAATGATGATACAACATTTGATTGATTTTCATCAATACCTTTCGTTGCACCTGCGATAATTCCGATAGATGAGAAGTTCGCAAATGATACAAGGAATACAGAAAGAATACCAACTGTACGAGCCGATAAATCACCAGCTACTTTTCCAAGGTCAAGCATCGCAACAAACTCGTTTGATACTAATTTTGTTGCCATAATTTGTCCCGCTGTTACCATTTCTGCTTGCGGGATGCCCATTACGAATGCTAATGGTGAGAAAATATATCCTAAAATAGCTTGGAATGTAATACCGAACATTGTATCAAACAAGCTATTGATTGCTGTAATTAATGCTACGAAACCGAGTAACATAGCTGCTACTGTAATCGCAATCGTGAAACCAAGCATAATGTACTCGCTCAGCATTTCAAAGAATGATTGTTTTTTCTTATTTTCTAATTTCAGTGTATCTTCTTCTTCTGTAATATCGTACGGGTTAATAATATGAATGATAATGAAACCACTAAATAAATTTAATACAAGTGCTGTTACTACATATTTCGGTTCGATCATTTTCATATAAGAACCAACGATTGACATCGACACTGTCGACATAGAAGATGCACATAATGTATATAAACGATGTTTTGGGATTTTACTTAATTGATCTTTTACTGTAATAAATACTTCTGCTTGTCCAACAATGGCAGCTGCTACTGCGTTATATGATTCTAGTTTTCCTAGACCATTTACTTTACTTAACAACGTACCAATAGCACGAATAAATATCGGTAAAATTTTAAAGTGTTGCAGAATTCCGATTAAAACCGCAAAGAATACGATTGGTAATAACGCTGTTAAGAAGAATGAAACCTCTCCTTTATTAACAAGACCACCAAATACGAAAACGATTCCAGCTTCCGCATATCCAAGAAGTGCGCCAAATCCATCTGAAATTCCTTTTACTAAAATATAACCAACTTGCGTATTTAATAAGAAATAAGATAATGCTAGCTGAATAATAAGCATAATTGCGATTGGTTTATACTTAATCTTCTTTCGATCGGCACTTATAAGAAAACCGAGTACAAATACAACGAGTAATCCTACAAGGAACATAACAAACTTCATTAATAAAATCCTCCATTTAACTCTTCATTAACGTTGAACGTCTGACCATTCAAAACAAGAAATAATCCGAACTTTCCATTTCTCCTCCAAAGTCTTCAATCGGATAGGAAAGATCATAAAACCTCTTATTTCAAAGGCATTTTCCATTCTAACATAAATCACAACTCATATCCGCACTTTTCTTAAAAAAATACATTTTATTATGAAACATTCATGAATGTTCGTCTTTTTCATTATAAAGCGAAACTTTAATGAGCAGGAGTTTCACTTCACACAAATAGCTGAACCAACAAAAAATGAGCATCAAGTTTCACTTGATGCTCACCTCATTATACTGCTTTTTCTTTATCAGCTACCGCTGGCTTATCCCAACACTCTGTATTGTTCAAACCTGGAATAGACTCCGCATAAAAGACTGGATCTTTCCCTTGTTTCTTTTGCTTAATATAATCTGATAACGCTGCGAAAGCGTACTTTGAAAGGAATACAATTGCTACTAAGTTAATAACAGCCATAATTCCCATGAATAAATCTGCTAAATCCCAAACGATTTGAATTGTCGCTACAGATCCTAGCATAACCATACCAAGTACAGCAATGCGGTATGCATTTAATAGCACTTTACTTCCATTTAAGAATTCAATATTTGTTTCACCATAGTAGTAGTTACCTACTAATGAACTGAACGCAAACAAGAAGATCGCAACTGCTACAAATATAGAAGCCCATGGACCGATATGTTGACTTAACGCCTGCTGCGTTAATTGAATTCCATTTAAATCAGCTGCATTATGCACGTCTGATAAAAGAATGATAAATGCTGTACAACTACAAATTAATAATGTATCTGTAAATACCCCTAAAGTTTGAATGAAACCTTGTTTAACTGGGTGCGTTACGTTTGCAGTCGCTGCTGCGTTTGGCGCACTACCCATACCTGCTTCATTTGAGAATAATCCACGTTTTACCCCTAATAAAATCGCAGCTCCTAATCCTCCGCCTACTACTTCTTTAATTCCGAAAGCATGTAAGAAAATTTCTTTAAATACATATGGAATTGCCGTAATATTTGTTACAACAACGAATAATGCCACTGCTACATAAATAATTGCCATTACTGGAACAATCATTTCAACCGCGCGAGCAATTCGTTTTACTCCGCCGAAAATAATAACTGCAAGTAAACCAGCCATAACAAGACCTACTAATCTGCTATCTGTTTTAAATGCACCATCAAAGGCAGCTGCTACAGTATTAGACTGTACAGCGTTAAAAATCAATCCGAAACTTACTGTTATTAGAACAGAGAACACAACACCTAACCAGCGTTTATTTAAACCCTTTTCCATATAATACGCTGGGCCCCCACGGAATGCATTCCCATCTTTTACTTTATAAATTTGCGCTAATGTGCTCTCTACAAATGCAGAAGCACCCCCAATTACCGCGATTAACCACATCCAAAATACTGCTCCTGGTCCACCTGCTGAGATTGCAATAGCTACACCAGCTAAGTTACCAGTACCTACACGAGAAGCTGTACTCATACAAAATGCTTGGAATGACGATACACCGCTCTTCTCTTTTTGCGCTTTCCTCGTTTTCGAGCTTGCTCCATCCCCAAGCAAACGAATCATTTCACCGAAGTAACGAACTTGGACAAATTTCACACGAAATGAAAAATAGAGCCCTAACCCAATTAACATCGCAATAATGACATATGACCAAAGGATATTATTTACATCCCCAATTACCCTAGCTAAAAAATCCATATTTGTATTGCCCCCTCTTCCTAACAATAAGAAAATTATATTCTAAAAACTTTAAGTAATCAAGAACTTTATGTAAGGTTTTATGACATGAGTATGTTAATTCTCTTAACATACGTGTTTTTTTCATAAAAATATAGCTATTACATGCATTTATCCCGCATTAACGGGCAGTAAGACCCCCACCTCAAAATTCAACGAAAACGAAGAAATTAGGTGGGGGATCAACTGCCCGTAAAAGCCCGATTGGTTCAACTAATAATCAGTGGGGGATGAACACCCCCCACTGATTAAAGTTTCACTTTATCCAATACTCAATCACTTATCCTCTTCGACCAGTCATACTTTTAAAATAGTACGTTCCCCATAAATAACGAGAGAAACAAACAAAAAAAGTTATATTGATAATTACCTCTCACCCTTTTCATCATTTACTACAACAAAAAAGGCGAGCATCGAATTTACCTCGATGCTCGCCTTTTCATTTACACTGCTTTTTCTTTATCTGTTACCGCTGACTTATCCCAGCACTCTGTATTCGTTAAACCAGGAATAGAATCTGCACTGAAGACTGGATCTTTTCCTTGTTTCTTTTGCCTTACATAGTCTGCTAATGCTGCATACGCAAATCGGCCAAGAAGTGTAATCGCAATTAAGTTCGTGATTACCATTAGACCCATAAATAAGTCTGCCATATTCCATACAACTTGAAGCGTCGCAACAGAACCGAATAATACCATTCCAACTACCGCAATACGGTAAATTGTTAACCACGTTTTGCTTTGCTTAATGAATTCAATATTTGTTTCACCATAATAGTAGTTTCCTAGAAGTGAACTAAATGCAAATAAGAAAATAATAATCGCTAAGAAACTGCTCGCCCATGGGCCAATTTGTGAACTTAATGCATTTTGTGTTAATTCAATACCTTCTAAATTCGTTGCTTTATATGCACCAGAACATAGTACGATAAACGCTGTTGATGTACATACTAAGAATGTATCTACTAATACTCCAATTGTTTGAATAAAACCTTGTTTCGCTGGATGCGTTACATCAGCTGTTGCTGCCGCGTTCGGCGCACTACCCATACCTGCTTCGTTCGCAAATAACCCGCGCTGAATACCATATTTCATCGCAGCACCGATACCGCCACCTACAGCTGAATCTAAACCGAATGCACCTTTAAAGATTTCCGTAAACACATCTGGTATTAAATAGAAGTTTTTAATGACAACAAAAATAGCTACTGCAATATAAATAAGCGCCATTGGCGGAACAATCATTTCCGACATACGTGCAATACTTTTTACACCACCAAAAATAATAACCCCAACTAATGCAGCTAATACAATACCAACAATATAACGCTCTAAGCCAAATGCATTTTCAAACGCTAACGTTACTGTATTTGCTTGTACTGAGTTGAAAATTAAACCATAACTAATTGTAATCAGAATAGAGAACCAAATCCCCATCCAACGTTTATTTAAACCTTTTTCCATATAATAAGCAGGACCACCGCGGAAGCCACTGCCATCTTTTATTTTATAAATTTGTGCAAGCGTACTTTCTACGAAACTTGAAGACGCACCGATAATCGCAATAACCCACATCCAAAATACAGCTCCAGGTCCTCCCATAGAAATAGCTAACGCTACACCAGCTAAGTTCCCGATACCAATACGAGCTGCAGAACTCATACAAAATGCTTGGAACGATGATACGCTGCCCTTTTTACGTGTCTTGCCAGTTAGTCCATCACTCATTAAACGAATCATTTCCCCTAAATGAGTAAGTTGTACGAATTTTAATTTAATAGAAAAATAAAGCCCTAAACCAATTAACATTGCAATAAGAATATATGACCAAAGAATTGTATTCGTTGATGAAATAAATTGCTCTAAAATATTCATACAATTAACCCCCTCCTTTTCTCCATAAAACGAATTATATTTAAAAAACATTCAAAAATCAACATTTTTCGACAATTTGCAATTTCCAAATATTAGCCAGGTTCACAGTAACAATATCTTTATGACTGACTACCCTCCCTCTAACTGTGCATACTAAAACAAAAAATAAATTCACAAACAACCCTATTGACAAAAATACCAACCTGTAACTATAATGATTACAACAGGTTGTAACAAACCTAATTACAACAAATTCATTTACTTTCAGATATACACTTTAACAAAACACTTTGGAGGGATTTATTATGAAAATCGGAATTATCGGAGCAACTGGTAAAGCAGGAAGTCGTATTTTAAAAGAAGCATTGGATCGCGGACATGAAGTAACTGCAATCGTAAGAAACGCTGCAAAAATTACAGAAGACAATGTAAAAGTTTTAGAGAAAGATGTATTCTCTCTTACATCTAACGACCTGCAGGCATTTGACGTAGTTGTAAATGCATTCGGTGCTCCAGCAGGCGAAGAACACCTTCACGTAGATGCAGGAAACGTACTTATTGAAGCTGTGAAAGGTGCACCAAATACAAAATTACTTGTAGTTGGCGGAGCAGGAAGCTTATTTGTAGACGAAGAAAAAACAACACGTGTATTTGATACACCAGGTTTCCCGGGCGAATACCTTGCAACAGCTCAAAACCAAGGTAAAAACTTAGAAATCTTGCAACAAACAAATGATATCACTTGGACATTCATCAGCCCTTCTGCACTATTCGCATTAGGAAAACGCACTGGTTCTTACAAATCTGGCAAAGACAATCTTCTTGTTAACTCAAAAGGTGATAGCTACGTAAGTTACGAAGACTTCGCAGTTGCAGCACTTGATGAAATCGAAAACCCAAAACACGTAAACGAACGCTTCACAGTAGTTTCTGAAGCTGAATAATAAAAAAAGCTCGTAAAACATTATGTTTTACGAGCTTTTTCTTATTATTGCACTTGCTCTAATCCATTTTGAGTAATCTTAAAGGATATTTCTTGCCCCTTCATCGCATCCTCTTTTTTAACGAACTCATTCTTTTTGTACCAATTCAAACGACTCGGTTCCGCATGATATACTTTCAACACGTCTCCATACTCAAATGCCGTTCCATTTACTTGCCCAGCAAAATTCTTTGAAGTCTCTTGTCCTTCTGCCGTTACATGCTTTTTCTCATTTCCATTTTGATCATAAATCGTAAGGCCTATATACTGCTCATTTACAAAGCGATAATGAATCTCCTCATTTGTAAATGTTGCATGTAATTTCTTTTCAGCGTGGTTTAACGTAACAATTGAACGTGTTACATTCGACACACCTTGATATACTATGCTATCTCCATATGTAACTTCCACAAATACTTCTGTCACTTTCTTATTCCCAAAGCGATCTTTCGTTTCTACTTTTGCTTTTTGTTCACCAATTTTTGTTGTATCCGGTTTCTCTACAAATCCGAGTACTTCTCCATCTTTCACTTGAACAAAGTCTTTCGCATCTAATTTTTCAGCGTCCGTTCCGATTACTACTTTTTGTGGGACTGCTGTTACTTCTTGTTGCGCTTCCATTCTCTCGAAACCTTTTTCCGTTAATTTAAAGTACAACTCTTGTTTTCCTTTACCGTTACTTACAAACTCATTTTTTTGATACCACTTCAATCGATCTGATTCTGCATGATATACCTTAATAACATCACCATATGCGAAGTCTACACCATTTAACTGTTCTGCAAAGTTTTTCGAACTCTCTTGCCCTTCTGCCGAAATAACTTTCTTTTCATTTCCATTTTGATTGTATAGCGTGATTCCCATATATTTTTCATTCGCAAAACGATAATGAACTTTAGCATCCGTAAATGTTGCCTGTAGCTTTTTCGTATTATGATCCGCAGTTACGATAGAACGCGTATTATTACCATCACCTTGGAAGACTAAGCTATCGCCATAAATTACTTCCAATGGTACTTCCGTCACTTTCTTATTTCCAAAACGATCTTTCGTTTCTACTTTCACTTTTTGTTCACCGATTTTTGTTGTATCCGGTTTTTCTACAAATCCAACTACTTCTCCATCCTTCACTTGAACAAAGTTTTTTACATCTAATTTTTCAACGTCTGTTCCGATTACTACTTTTTGTGGGACTGCTGTTACTTCTTGTTGCGCTTCCATTCTCTCAAAGCCCTTTTCTGTTACTTTAAATAATAATTCTTTCTCTACCTTCGCCTTACCTTGTCCGATAAAGTCATTATTTTGATACCAATTAAAGCGATCTGATTCAGCGTGATACACTTTTACTACATCACCATACTCGAACTCTAACTCATTAATTGATTTCGCGAATTCTTCCGCATTTTCAACACCTTTTACTGTTGCTTTCTTTTTCTCATTTCCATTTTGGTCTAGTAATGAGAATTCAAAATACGTGTCTTCTTTAAAATAATAGTGCACTGGATTTGAATCAGCTATCGCACTAAACTTTTTCTGATCATGTTGCAGTGTTACGATTGATTTAATATTATTATCATAATTGAGCCCTTTGAATACTAAGCTATCACCATAACTAACATTTGCTACAACCGGAATTAAATTCTTATTACCTTTTTCATCTATAATTTCTACTTTTACAGTTTTTTCTCCAACTTCAGGCTTGCCTTGTTTAATCACACCTGTTGTTTTTACACCTTCCCCTAAATTCTGTACAAGTTCTTTTGCTTTTTTCTCATTATATGTAGTACCGATTACTACATTTTGGATTTTTTCATTATTTGGCTCGCCATATGGAACTTCATATAACTCAATTTGTTTCTCACGAATTGGATTGCTATCTGTAGATAACCAAATTTCTTTTTCTAATTTTGGTAAATTTAATTTTTCAATCTTTTCTCTCGTAGCATCATTTGCAATTAATCCCCATTTATCAAAGAAAGGAATTAAATTTTGTCCTGCCACTTTTGACGTCATATAAATAAACATCTGCTTTTTCTCTTCATCAGATTTAGGCAATTCTGTATCATGTAACAAACGATACATTTGATGTAAATTTGGATAGAACTGATCCCCATAAGCTAAATACAACTGCCAAAACATAACTAATTTCTCAAATACATCCATCTTCTCTTGTGCATCCGGTTTACCTAAATAAGCAAATGCAGCTTCATAGCGCCCCTCTTGCTCTAACCTTGTTTTATGCCCGAATGTAGTTTGAACTGCCAAAGAATAAATATTAACGGTTACTTCTCCAAGTCCATCCCATAACCAAGTATCCTGTTGATGTTGATGTCCCACTTCATGCCAAGGCCCCCATCCATCATTAGTTAACTCTTCTAGATTTAGTACTGATTCTAAATTCCCTTTACTATAAGCTGTTCGATAATAAGTCGCATACATATAATTATCCGTATACCAGTCTTCAACAAAATGAATGGAATGTTTACCTTGATTCGCAACACCCGCACCAGCTTTTGATAAACCTGATATCTTATGTTCTATATTAATTATTTCATCATGTTTCTTTAATAACGCAGCTGGGTCTTCTTGCTTCAAATGTTCCGCCACAGTTTCAGGATGCATAGTTAATAAACTATTTTCCCCCTTCATTTCTATTGCATATGGATCAGGATTCTCTGCCAACATACGCTTCCAATCTTTTGTCGTATGCTTACCTAAAATAAATAAAGGATTTGGTGTACCGCCTTTTTTCACTTTAGCGACTACTTCTCCTGTGTTGTGATAATTATAAAAATATAATAGCCCCCCATTTGAAGAAGAAATTTTATTCTCACCGGGATTTAAATTGAATTGTTTAGGTTCTTCTTTTTCATAAGAATATGTACCAATATAAGCTTTAATCTGTTGAGTTCCTTCTACTTGAATAACTACTTCTTCACCTGGATTTACATAAATGCCCGTTGGTTCATAAGGAGAAAAACTCATTCGACGCTGATGCAACTCACGCATCCCTTCTACATCACCTTTTGGCAGTAATTGATACACTCGCTCTTCTTGCTGTTTCTCTTTATTTTCAATCGTCATCTCTGCATACACCTCAGGTAATTCAAGTCCATATTGCGTTAATAACGTAGCTAAACAAACACCAGCTACTAATACCCTACTCTTTTTCTGCTTTGACATAATCTGTGTCCCCTGTCCTTTTTTTAGACAAACCACCCTATATATTCATTTAATAAGAAATCCTATTATTTTTATAAAAACATTTAATGAATAGACTAATACCTCTCGCACCTATATCAATTACTACCGCATTTCTCTAAATGTATTCGCTTTCTTATATTGTAAAATTTTTTATGTATTACGCCCTCCTCACTTCTCTCTACTTGTGATGAGTTCTCTTCGTACATAAAAAGAGAATAGTAAAAGATATCATTTAGTATTGTCATCTATACATCTAAAAATAAAAATAGCAATAGAACCTTACATTTTCTTCATATATGACCATCTATAGGTAGTTTTTCCAACTGAATTTTACACGCTTTCTACTTCGTTTGATAGACTTCATAATTAGAATAATGTTACAATTTTGTGAATAACATCCGTTGATTGTAATGTTTAGATTTTGTTATATTTTATTATTTTTAAATACTTTTTCAAACGTTAAAATAGTGTTTCAATCGATTAATTATTATCTTGATATATTTTTAAAGAATTCATATGAAAAAGCATTGGCATACGCCAATGCTTTCTCATTATCTCTTTTGATTCGGTTTATGCGGTTCATTTGGAGTATATGGCTTATTTGGTTTATTTGGAGCCTCAGCCTTCTTCCAACTTACCGCTAACTCTGGACTTGTTTTTTCTTCACTACGCTCAAGTAATACTACTGCATTTTGAATAGTCGGTGTACCTTTATGCGCAATTCCTTGTAGTTTCGTTAAATTTCCTGATACTTTAAAGCTAAATCCACCAGCTGGTGTTTGTTTCGGAATTAAAATGCGGAACTTCTCTCCTACATTAAATTCTGTTTTTGTTTCGCCTTTTTCATTTGCAAATTTCACGCCCGCTGGTGCACCTGTTGCTTGCACTTTATACGTTCCGCTTTTTGCATTTGTTTCTACTGTATATAAACCTGTTTCAAAGAAATCATTTTTTAATACTGCTTCTTGTTCTTCTGTAGGAGTTACACTCATCGTAATTTCTTGTAACTCTTCACTAGCGTTTGCTTTTGCAACGATGTCTTTCGTTACTTTCTCTACATTTTTATTGCGGAAATCTAAATCATTAACATCAATTTGTTTTAACGCATTCCACACTGCCAGCTGCGTTGCGTAATGCGCCTCTCTCCAATCAGATACCCCTAATTCTTGTGGGCTCTTTTGTGGATATCCATTCAACAGTACACGGTACACATTAATATCCACTTTCCCCATTTCTGGTAAATCTTGACCGCTCGGAGATTTTAAATCTACATTTAAGCAAAATGCAATTTTTCCATCTGCCGTTTTAATAAGTTCTGTTCGAATTGGTTTCTTCTTTGACTTACTATAACTCCAATTCATTTCATACTTTGTATGATCCATAACTTCTGCGAATGCTTTTTGAAGTGGGAATAATACAAATAAGACACTTAAAAACATAGCTAAAAGTTTGAACGATTGCTTTATATTCATGTTTACAGCCCCTTAATAACAAACTTAATACTAAGTAGTATTTAATTAGAAAATATTTTTATGCAAAAAAAAGAGCGCATAAAAGCACTCTTTTTTCTTTCTTACTTTAATCTTAGAAATCGAAGTTATCAGGATCTGGACCAACGCGGTGATTTTGGTTTAACGCATCGATTTTTTCCATGTCTTCTTTTGTTAATTCAAAGTTAAATACATCAGCATTTGCAATAATGCGGTGTTCTTTCGTTGATTTTGGAATTGTAATTACTCCGTTTTGAAGATCCCAACGTAAAATCACTTGTGCTGTTGTTTTACCGTGTTTCTCAGCAATCTCTTGTAATGTTTCGTTATCTAATAATTGACCTTGCATTAGTGGTGACCATGCTTCCATTTGAATACCTTGTTCTTTACAGAAAGCTTGTAGTTCTTTTTGTGTTAAACGAGGGTGGTATTCTACTTGGTTAATCATTGGCTTAATTTCTGCATCTTTCATTACATCTTGTAAGTGATGAATTTGGAAGTTACTTACACCAATTGCACGTACGCGCTTTTCTTTATAAAGTGTTTCTAGCGCTCTCCATGTATCTTTATATTTTCCTTCTGAAGGCCAGTGAACAAGATATAAATCTAAATAATCTAGTCCTAATTTTTTTAGACTCTCTTCGTATGCAGCGATTGTTGTTTCATATCCTTGATCTGCGTTCCATACTTTTGAAGTAATAAATAATTCTTCTCTTGCAATACCAGTCGCTTCAATACCTGCACGAATTCCTTCACCTACAGCTTTTTCATTTCCGTAAATTGCAGCTGTATCGATGCTGCGGTATCCTGCTTTAATTGCTGATTTAATTGCTTCTACAAGTTCTGGTCCTTCTTCTACTTTAAATACACCTAAACCGAACCAAGGCATTTCTACACCGTTATTTAATACTGCTTTACTTTGTAAGTTTTTCATTTTATTTTCTCTCCTTTTATTTTACTTGATCTCTTTTTTCTAATGTCATGCTCCATGCTGTTAAAATCACGGCACCTACTACCATAAGACCGCCTACCCAAGCAGTATGGATTAATCCTAACGAATTCGTTACAAGGCCACCTATATAAGAACCTAAAGCGATTCCTCCGTTAAATGCGGCAATATTAATTGCTGAAGCAACATCAACCGCACTTGGAACAAAGCGCTCTGCCAATATAACTACATATACTTGTAGCCCTGGAACATTCATAAATGCGAATAGTCCCATGAAAATAATTGTGATTAATCCAGCTACTTTAAATGGCGCTGTAAATGTTAAAACAAATAATATGATCGCTTGAATAAAGAACATGTAAAATAGCGCTCGAATCGGATTATGATTCGATAATTTCCCGCCAACCATATTCCCTATCGCAATTGCAATTCCGTACACTAATAAAATGATAGTAACGGTACTTGCTTCAAATCCTGTTACTTCTTGTAATAGGGGTGATAAATACGTAAATGTTACGAATGTACCACCGTATCCAAGTGCAGTAATAATGAAAACAAGTAATAGTCTTCCATTTTTAATTAATTTAAATTGATCACGAAACGATACAGGTACACCATTTTTTAAATTAGATGGGACGAGTATACTGTTTGCGATGAAAGCAATAATTCCAATTACGACAATCGCCATAAATGACGCTCTCCAGCCAAACTCTTGACCGATAAATGTTCCAATTGGCACACCAGTAATAGTCGCAACTGTTAATCCAGTAAACATAATCGCAATTGCGCTAGCACGTTTATTCTCTGGTACGATTGCAGCTGCAATTGTAGATCCAATTGACATAAACACACCATGTGCAAACGCAGATACAATTCTTGCGATAATTAATACAGTGAAGCTTGTTGCTACCGCCGCAATGCCATTACCAATAATGAAAATAACCATAATCCACATTAATAATGTCTTTCGCGACATACTAGCCGTTAACGCTGTTAAAACAGGAGCTCCTACCGCTGCTCCTAACGCATATAAGGAAACCGTTAAACCGGCTGTTGTAACCGAAACATTTAAATCTTTTGAAATAGATGGTAGTAAACCGACACTAATAAACTCGGTCGTACCAATCCCAAACGCACTAATTGCTAGCGCTAATAAAGCAAACATACTTCTTCGGCTCGTCTGAGCTTCCGAAGATGGTACTGTATATGAACTCAATTGAATTCCTCCTTATTACAAGAAATCCAATCATAATAGTATGATAAAAAGGCCCTTTTATCTTCTAAAAAATATATTTCATACTTACAAATGCTATTATGAATGGTTTCATTCCTTTTTTGAAGAACGCACTTTAAAGTACGATAGGCACTAAAAAGTAACATAGTCACTTTTTGGTACTGTACTACTCATTTGCCTCTTACATGTGCTATTATGAAACATATTTAACATAATAAAAAGTACGTACTTTAAAGTGCTATAGGTACTAAAAAGTAACATTTGTATTATTAAACTTACTTTACTCAAAAAGGGAGGGGTTCATATGAAGAAATACAATATTCCTGTAGAGGCGACTTTAGAAGTTATCGGCGGCAAATGGAAAGTTGTTATTCTTTGTCACTTAACGAAAGGTACAAAGAGAACGAGTGAATTAAAACGCTCCATGCCTGGTATTACACAAAAAATGTTAACGCAGCAATTACGTGAATTAGAAGACGACGGGGTCATTCAAAGAAAAGTATACAACCAAGTCCCACCGAAAGTAGAATATTCTCTTACCGACTACGGTTGGTCTTTAGAATCCATTCTTGACTCTCTTTGTTCTTGGGGCGAATGCCATCTTGAAAAAGAAGGTAACACATCGATGCTAATTGCAGAAGGTGAATAATAGGAAAAAGGAAAAAACGAACATGAATTTGTTCGTTTTTTCCTTTTTTTCTATATATATATGTACATTTCTAACTGAAACAAAATATTTTATACGCTTTCATACCTTGTCAGCACTACGTTATACACTCAATATCAAATAATTAGGAATCATTTTTATGTTAACATAGGTGTATATAGTATATAATATAGGATATATATTATATACACTTTCCGGTAACGGAGCTTTTCCATTATGCGGACAAGCCATATATCGGACAGTTCATAAATAATAAGTAAGACGTTATGGTTTTAGATTTATGTTTGCAGCTTACTTGCTGTCATAAATTTAAAGGCATTTTATTGTGTTTTGTGAAACTTTGCATAAAGTTTCGTAAACGTTTACTATCTTACTTATAAAAAATAAGAGTATTGCTATCGTAAAGGAGAATTGGAGATGCCAGAAACTATGACTCAAACAAAGCCAGAACAAGAAACTGTACAAATTTCTGCTAGCCAAGGACAACTTGATGTACTTGATCAGTTGTTAAAACCTGAGGTACAAGAATCATTAACAACACTAGTAGAACAGCTTCCAAAATTAACTGAGCTTGTTAACATTTTAACTAAGTCTTATGACTTCGCTCAAACTGTTGCTACTGATGAAGTATTAAAAAGCGACACTGTTGGTGCAATTACAGAGCTTGTAGAACCTGTAAAAGATACAGTGAAAAGCATGGCTGCAACTGCAATCGAAGCGAAAGATCGTGCTGACGAAAGTACTGAAGTTATCGGCCTATTCGGTCTATTAAAATTACTAAAAGATCCACAAGCACAAAAAATGTTCCGCTTTGTGAACGCATATCTTCAAATTAGTGCAGAACGTAACAATAAATAATTTAACTTATAACAACAATTAGTAAAGACGGGGGATATCATACTATGTCAAAACAAATTGTCATCTTAGGCGCTGGTTATGGCGGTCTTCTTGCCGCTTTAAACGTACGTAAATATTACAGCAAATCAGAAGCACAAGTTACAGTGATTAACCAATACCCAACACACCAAATCATCACTGAATTACACCGCCTTGCAGCTGGTAACGTGTCTGAGCAAGCAATTGCAATGCCACTTACAAAGCTTTTCAAAGGTAAAGATATCGATCTTAAAATTGCAACAGTTGAGTCATTCTCAGTTGATAGCAAAGAAATCAAACTAGCTGGCGGCACTACTTTATCTTACGATGCACTTGTAGTTGCTTTAGGAAGTAAAACTGCTTACTTCGGTATTCCAGGACTAGAAGAAAACAGCATGGTATTAAAATCTGCTGCTGATGCAAACAAAATCTACAAACACGTTGAAGACCGTATTCGTGAATACGCGAAAACGAAAAACGAAGCTGATGCTACAATCGTAATCGGTGGTGGCGGATTAACTGGCGTTGAGCTAGTTGGTGAGCTTGCTGACATTATGCCTAAACTTGCAAAAAGCCACGGCGTAAATCCAAAAGAAGTTAAACTTCTTCTTGTTGAAGCAGGTCCAAAAATCCTTCCAGTATTACCAGACCACTTAATCGAACGTGCAACTACTAGCCTAGAAGCACGCGGCGTTACATTCTTAACTGGTCTTCCTGTAACAAACGTTGCTGGCAATGAAATCGACTTAAAAGACGGTCAAAAACTTGTTGCTAACACATTCGTTTGGACAGGTGGCGTTCAAGGTAACCCATTAATCGGTGAATCAGGTCTTGAAGTTAACCGTGGACGTGCAACAGTTGATGCATACCTACAATCTACTTCTCACAAAGACGTATTTGTTGCTGGAGACAGCGCTGTTGTCTTCTCTCCAGACGGTCGTCCATACCCACCAACTGCACAAATCGCTTGGCAAATGGGTGAGTTAATTGGATACAACTTATACGCAGCACTAGAAGGCAAAGCATTCGAAGAGTTCGCACCTGTAAACTCTGGAACACTTGCTAGTCTAGGACGTAAAGATGCGGTTGCTACAATTGGAGCAAGCAATACTCCACTTAAAGGCTTACCAGCATCATTAATGAAAGAAGCAAGTAACGTTCGTTACTTATCACACATTAAAGGTCTATTCAGCTTAGCTTACTAATCTGAATATAAGCCCGAATCATGCCCAGCATGGTTCGGGCTATTTTTATCCGTAATTTTCTCTAACTTATTTATTCGGCAAAAGAATAATATAACCCTTTTAATTATCTAAATTTACTGATTATTTTATGTCCAAATTGTGTATACGAAAAGATGGAAGTATTCTTCCTACTCCCATCCTTTCACACAAACTATTCGCCTAACTTCACAAGGCTGTAGTTCTTCTTCCCTTTACGAATAATAATAAATCTTCCATCAAATGAATTTTCTACAGTAACATCCGTACCCACATCTGTTACTTTCTCACCATTCATAGAAATCGCACCATTATTAATGTCTTCGCGTGCTTGGCGTCTAGATGGTTCAATTCCTAAATCGACTAGCCACTCTACGATGTTTTTCGTCTCTTTTGAAGACTGGAACGTTGGCATTTCTTTAAAGCCTTGTTCAATTTCATCAGCTGTTAACGATTTAATATCCCCGCTAAATAACGCTGCTGTAATCTTCTCAGCTTGTAATAATGCCTCTTCTCCATGAACGAATTTCGTCATTTCTTCCGCTAACACTTTTTGCGCTTCACGTTTATGAGGTTCCGCTTCTACCTTCGCTGCTAATTCATCAATACGCTCTTCCGTTAAGAACGTAAAGTATTTCAAGTATTTAATTACGTCACGGTCATCTGTATTTACCCAGAACTGGTAAAATTCAAACGGTGTCGTTTTTTCGGGATCAAGCCAAACCGCACCACCTGCTGACTTACCAAACTTCGTACCGTCCGATTTTAATAATAACGGAATCGTTAATCCGAATACTTTCGCCTCATGACCTTCTAACTTCCGAATTAAATCTAAACCACTCGTAATATTTCCCCACTGGTCACTACCACCAATTTGAAGTTGAACATCCTCTTTCGTGTATAAATGATGGAAATCCAGCGCTTGCAAAATTTGGTACGTGAATTCTGTGAAAGAAATACCTGTATCTAAACGGCTTGCTACAATATCCTTCGCTAACATGCTATTGATGCTAAAGTTTTTCCCGTAATCACGTAAAAACTCAATAATATTTATTTCATGTGTCCAATCATAGTTATTTACCATCTTCACTTCGCTATTTCCGCCAAAATCAAATAGCTTTTTCATTTGTGCTGTTAACGCATCTACATTATGCTGAACCACTTCTAATGTTTGAAGTTGACGCTCCGATTGTCGTCCACTCGGATCACCAATTGTTCCTGTTGCCCCGCCAATTAAAATAACAGGATGATGGCCAGCTAATTGGAATCTCTTCATCATCATAAACGGAATCAAATGTCCGATATGCATACTATCACCAGTCGGATCAACTCCGCAGTATAGTGAAATCTTTTTCTCTTCTACTAGCTTACGTAAACCTTCTTCGTCAGTCTGCTGATTAACGGCGCCACGCCATTCTAATTCATCAATAATATTCATCTTTTGTCATCCCCTTTATTTTTTAAAAACAAAAAAGCCCCTATGTCTACGATAGACATAGGGACGATTATTCACCGTGTTACCACCCAGTTTGCATAAATAGCATAGCTACTCATACCACTCTTAGCAATAATATCGATTGCTAGTCCGCTTAGCATTACCTAAGATACTCCAGAGTGTAATTCGCAAGTTTGTTTGTGCTAGGTTCCAGCAACCCCTAGCTCTCTCGTTAACAGTGACAAACTGCTACTGGGCTCTTTCAACGTATGTTATTTGTTAAATTATTAGCATTATATTGAATTGAAAACAAATTGTCAACAATACCCAAATATTATTTTAAAATAATTCATATCTTCATACGTATTTCGTTATTCCTTATCTTCTCCAATAATCCTTACTTCTCGCTCTAACTTCACGCCAAATTTCTCTTCAACTGTCTTTTGTACGAAGTGAATTAAATCGATGTAATCTTGTGCTGTTCCGTTATCAACATTCACCATAAATCCAGCGTGTTTTAAAGAAACTTCCACTCCACCAATTCGCTTACCTTGTAGTCCTGAGTCTTGAATCAACTTACCAGCAAAGTTATTTGGTGGACGCTTAAATACGCTACCACATGAAGGATATTCTAGAGGCTGTTTTGACTCACGCTTAAACGTTAAATCATCCATTTTTGCTTTAATTTCTTCACGTACACCTTCTTCAAGTTCAAATCTCGCTTCAAGAATAATGTAATGGTTGTTAGCAAATACACTCTTACGATATCCAAATTCAAATGCTTCTTTCGTCAAAGTACGTAGCTCTCCATCACCTGTCATTACAACAGCTTCTGTTAACACAAACGATACTTCACCACCGTAAGCACCAGCATTCATATATAACGCTCCGCCAACTGAACCTGGAATACCACAAGCAAACTCAAGACCCGTTAAGTTATGGTCTAAGGCAATACGTGATACGTCAATAATTGCTGCACCACACTGTGCTACAATCGTCGTTCCTGTTACAGTAACACCTGTAATATGAATTAAACTTACTGTAATCCCGCGAATCCCACCATCTTTAATAATGACATTCGATCCATTTCCTAAAAACGTAACTGGAATATTATATTCGTTCGCATATTTGATAACTTCTTGAATTTCATCATAATTTGTAGGCGCAACAAAAACATCTGCTTTTCCGCCAACTTTAATATGCGTATGATTCTTTAACATTTCATCTTGTTTAACATGTCCTTCAGGCAATACCGTACTTAAATATTTATAAACCTCTTGCATATTCATTTTACGATTCCTCTATTTCTATATTCATTTTATCCCGTTATACGGGCCCATAATATCCCCACGTACATGAAAGAACCTAAAGTGGTGGATACAGTGTACCCAAAATCAATTCGAGACACCTATAAACCTCTTAATTTATAAGAGGTGCCACTCATATTAAAATATATATTGCATAATAAAGCAACCCAAATGGACTACTAAACTTGACATGTCATCAGAAAGACAACAATTTGTAAAATATGTGACTTTTTCAAAACACTATCCCTCAGTATCTTACTATACCATACAAAAAGAAAGTGGTATTTTTTTGTACTTTTTACTTTATTTACATCAATAAAAAAGAGCACATCCGACAGAATGTGCTCTTTCTATACTCTTTATATTACTTTTCGTTCTCTTCTTTTTCTTTATCAAACCATAACAGCTCATCGTTATCAACTTCACCATTATAATTGATTAAAATTTCTTCTCCTGCTTTTATATCTTTATAAGCAAAGAAGTTAAACGTATGGTTCTCGAAGACAATATCATACGTTGCATTCGGTTTATATGAATGATTAAATAACATACCGTATCCTAAAAGGATTGCCGTATGATTGATCCCATACTCAAATGCGTAGTCAGCAAGTAACGTTTTCTCAATATGTTCATGCTGTTCATTCGGATAAGAGATAACTGGTGCTGCGTGTATCAACTCACCCTTTTTAATATCACGAGTTGCAAATACACCTCTATTAAATTCTCCATCACTAAGTTCAGAAGTCTTAACTTCGATCATATGCGTCACCTATATAATTCTTTCTTTGAAGTATTTTATTCCGCTATTTGCGGATAGCTTGATTGGTGAGGGCTAATAATCAGTATGTACTAGTCTCACTTTATCTCCTTAAGCTTGGCAGAAAACGCGCAGAAAAGCAATTAAATTCCTATCAAGTATTCGTTTCAATGAAAAAAGAGCACATCATTTGTGCTCTTTCCAAGCAATATTACTTTTCTAAAATATCTTCTAACAACTTCACTTGCTCGCTAACAGTTTGTAACGTCTTCACTGACGTATCATTTCGATGTTTTTCTTCTTCCACACTCGCTAGCACTTCTTCTGTAGCTGTAGAAGTTTGCTGAATTACGTTAGAAGCATGCGTAACATCCTTTACGATATTCGTCGTTTTAACTTGGAAACTTTCTTGATGAACAACAACCTCTCGCATTACTTCATTAATCGCATCAATAAACTTCCCTAAATCAGTTACGTTTGTTAAAACGCTTGCTAACATTTCGTTGCACTCTTCTTGTACTCTTTCTGACTTCTCTACCTGCACTTCTACCTTACTTGCTTGATTACTAAACTCCTTCAAAATCCCTTGAATTCTTCCCGCAGAACGATTTGATTCTTCAGCAAGCTTTAACACTTCACTCGCTACAATAGCAAAACCTTTTCCATGCTCGCCTGCCCTGGCAGCTTCAATATTTGCATTTAAAGCTAGCAAACTCGTCTGACTTGAAATATTCGTTATTACATCTACAATTTCATTAATTTGTTTCGATTGCATCATTAAATCTCTAAATATAATTCCAGACTGTGAAACAACATCATTTAAACTTCTCATGTTAGTTTCAAAATTTCTTAGAGTATGCACACTACCTTTTGAAATTTCTAAGCTTTCATCCACACGAGCCGATGCAGTTCTTACTTGAGAGATGATTTGTTCAATATTTCCCTCCATATCATTCAATACTTCTACCGAACGATACATCATCTCTGATTGTGATTGCGTACCAACTGCCACCTCTTCAAAGGCAAAATTAATTTCACTCATCGATTCCATCGACGTGTTCATATTTTGTCTTAAATGATTGAAATTACTATCTAGTTTCACAACTGTTTCTTCAATAAGTCTTTGCGTCTCTTCTAACTCCTGAGCTTTTCTCATTACTTCTTGCTTCTCATCACTTAAACGAAGGAGCAGATTAGAACCGATTTTCGTGACGCCCCACATAGCGATTGTTACAATCGCTAACAAACTTGCGAAATTAGCAGCTTCAGATGAGGCTGTATAAGCAAAAAATTGCTCCGGCCAATAGCTACAAAGGATAAATGTGATCACAACAGCTACCCCGCCAAGAATTAAAATGAGGCGCTCACTTAAGTAAATAAGTGAAACAGCTAATGTAAAATAGACCATTTGAAATACAGCCGGGCTTTCATTAAAAGCTTGTACCATAATGTAAGACATTGTAAGCAACATAAATGTCATGATATATTTATACGCTGATTCCATACTTTTTATAAAAGTAAAAAGCGTTCCAAATACAACGACAGAAATACCACAAATCCAAAACGCTATTGCTCTCTCTGTAAAAATATATCCATAATACCCAATCGCGATTATCCCAAGGAAGAAACTACAAATCGTTATAAACAGTAATAAATGATTTTTCTGTGATTCTTTCTCAAGGTTAGAAAAACAAGTCCTCTTTAACCACTCCATATGAAGCCCCACCTTCTACTTATACATATCAATTACTTCAGTTTAAATACTGCACTCACTGGGTTATGATCGCTATTTTCAAACTTTAAATCTTTCCCTTGTACATTTACAATCTCTACATTCGGTGAAACGATAAAGCCATCAATAATAGTGACGAAATTTTCACCTTCTACATATTTCTTTACATCATCTCTCACAGTCATAACAGACGGATCTACAGCCCACTTAAAGCCACCGTCCGTAAAGTCCTTCGGTAACTCTACTAACCACTCAGGACGCTCTTTCACGAACTTCGGATCACTTAATTGAGCGTTTGAAACTAATTGATTCCAATCTCCGCCCATTATTACGTAATCACCATTTTCATAATGCTTGTTCATATATTCTTTTAAATACTCTACTTGCTGTTTTCTAATTTTCCCGCCTTCATCATAAGCAGACAAATGTAAATTTACAAGTCTAACATGTTTCCCATTATTAACAGGGATTTTATATTCCACAATTGCTCGATCTAAATCAAACAAACGCTTTGGCCAAGGCTCCATTCCAGGAAGCTGGAACCTCTTCGCTTCTTGAACAGTGTATTTAGAAAACGTACTTAATCCAGCCTCCGCATAGCCCATTGGATTTGTTATTGGCACTGGAACCCATTTCGTATCGTAGTTCTTGCCAAATGATGAAACATAATCAGGTAATCCTTTTTTCAAAAATTCATGTTCATTTACATCAAATGAACGAAGTGACTTTATATCAACTTCTTGTAATAGCGCAAAATCACTATTCTCATTTTGTAAAAACGAAAGCATATTCTTTAAATTAGTTTCCGTTTGCTCTTTACTACTGGAACCAGATCCCTTTCCACCATCCATAAAGAAATCTTGATCCTTATCTAACCCAGCATATCCAATATTAAATGTTGTAACTTTAAATTCATTTCCAGTCGCTAATACGCGCTCCTTATTATTCTCCACCTTCAAGCTTGTAACATCAGCAGGCTGTTCTTTAGTAAGTGTCATATACGCTAGAAATCCTCCTACAATGCCCGCTACTACTAAAACACATATAAATACGATTTTAAAAAATTTCTTCAAATAAATGACTCCTTTTCACGCGAATTTATTTTTCTTTATTTTCAGTCAAATAAAATAAAACGACACACATAAGAAACATTTTATCATAATTAAAACCTTATATCACTATATTTAGTTGATAAGTAATCGATCCCATTTTAATTACTTAAAAAGCCTCCAGACATCAAAAAAAGAAACGTTACACCCACCTCCTCACTGGAAATCAAACGGTATATTTAGTACACTATATGTAATAATCATAGGCGATGGAGTTCGCCATAAACGCTGCTTAGCTAATGACTCCTACCAGTATACATACTGGTAGGAGTCTATTTTTTTGAGCAAGCTATTTAAAGAGGTGAGAAAATTGATTTATATTATCGTTGGCATTGCTGGTATATTAGGAGCTCTTTCTCGTTATTATTTAGGTCTTAATATCACTACATTTTGGCATCATTCATTTCCATTAGCAACATTACTCATTAACTTAATCGGTTGCTTCTTCTTAGCGTGGCTAACTACTTATATCGCTCGGCTAAACATCTTACCTTCAGAGGTTATCACAGGCATCGGGACTGGATTCATCGGTTCCTTTACGACTTTTTCAACATTTAGTGTAGAAACTGTGCAATTGATCAATCATTCTGAGTGGAGCATAGCCTTCTTATATGTATCATGTAGCATACTTGGTGGCCTCATTATGTCTGGCCTTGGCTATACACTTGGAGATTTCTTAATTAAGAAATCTCTTACGGAAGGTGATTACTCATGATAGAAGCTTTATTAGTCGCAACAGGAGGATTTTTCGGTGCGATTACACGATTTGCAATTAGCAATTGGTTTAAGAAAAGAAATAAAACACAATTTCCAATTGCTACATTCCTTATTAATATAACAGGAGCATTTTTACTCGGATATATAATTGGCAACGGAGTTACTACAGGCTGGCAACTATTATTAGGTACTGGATTTATGGGCGCATTCACTACATTTTCTACGTTTAAATTAGAATCTGTTCAGCTTCTCAATCTTAAAAAACCGTACATCTTCCTTTTATATTTAAGTGCTACTTACATAATTGGTATCCTCTTCGCATTCCTTGGGATGAAGCTAGGTGGAATATAAAAAAAGCGACTCTATTGAGTCGCTTTCTTTCATAAGAAATATGTCCCGCCATATGGAATGGAAAATAAACCAGCTGGATGTACATCGTAATGTACAATTTGCATCGGAAGCTGTGAATACGGCATATACTGACTTTGCATCATTTGTGCTGCTTGTGCTTGCTGCTGCATGTGAATAGCCTGATACACAGCATGAATTGTTCCCTGTGCCCCTGCCCAAGTAATAGCCGATCCTACTTGTCTTCCATTATAAAAATGATGGTTCATCATGATTCATCTCACTTATTCTTTTTTTCCATATGGTATGTTTCTATTTCATAGTGAGTGTTTTGTCCCTATTGGTAGCCCCTATCTATTGCCCTTTTTCAGCTTTGAAGTAATAAATCCAAATAATAATACACCAATGCCACTAAGGAACAATACATAACTTATCGGTACTAGGAAAAAGAAAGGTTCTTCAAGGAATCCATCCGCTCCTACTTTACTGTTTGAAGCATGTATAGTTAAAGAAATAATCGCTAAAATCATGAAAGAAATAGCTACTACGTATTTATTTTTCATCATATACTACTCTCCTTTAATTCCCACTGATCTTATTACCATTATAATACGCCCAGAAGTATCAAAAATCAATAATTATTTATCGTTTTACAATAAATAATTGTTTTCAAATCACAAAAAAGCTATAGATAATATTTTATCTATAGCTCTTCCAATCGGTTATTTTGTGCCAAAGTATTCCTTTTGGAACATACACATTCTTATCGCATTATGATAGTTACCATCAACGAAAAACTCATCGATAAGCTCACCTTCTACCATAAATCCAACTTTTTTATAAACATGTACTGCCTTTTCATTTTCCTTATCCACCACTAAATAAAGCTTATGCATATTTAGTACGGAAAAAGCGTAATCCATCGCTAAACGCGTCGCATCCGCTGCATAACCATATCCTTGATAATTCGGATCAATAATAATTTGGAATTCTGTTCTACGATGAATATAATCGATTTCTACTAACTCAACTAACCCAACCATTTCATTGTCTTTCTCAACGATAAATCGGCGTTCGCTTTGATCATGTATATGTTTATCGTATAAGTCTTGCAGCTCCACAAATGCCTCATATGGCTCTTCAAACCAATACGACATAATATGCGCATTATTATTCAGTTCGTGTACGAACTTTAAATCTTCTCGTTCTAATGGACGTAACTTCAATTCCTGATTCATTCCTATAACCTCCAAGTAAAAGAAACCTCTTCACTTAATTTCTCAATTTTTTTCGATTTCAAACGCCCTAATTTCATTGTAAACTTTCAAGCAACTTGAAGGTCAAGATGTAACAATATTATGCCGAAATTTATAACCAATTAATAAAGAATGTAGACATTTACAATAACTTAACGAAAAAAGAACAGTCTTTTTGCTTTCCAAAAATCTCAGTAAGATAAAATTATAAATATATCATCGTTAAAAATTAAGAAAAGGAGCTGAATCTATGAGAATACAATATAGAAAATATGCGTTATCTGTAATCTCGCTAGCCTTATTTACTTTTACTCTTATTGGTTGTACTAATAACGAGAAAAAAAATAATAGAAAAGAGACATATACTTTTGAGGCTTCTAAAAAACGTGGTGATGTTATTGAAAAAAACGATAAAGTTTATAATATAGAGAAATTAGATACTTTCGTAAAAAACTATAATTCAAATAAAGACGATTCCGTTAGAATTACTAAATTTAATACCAAGGACGAGCCAGTTATTATTGATTTAACTGTAAAAAAAGAAAAGGAATCTACCTCCGTCTATTATGACGTTGACTACACAAAAACACATGAGAAACATAATGAAAATCAAGAGATTCAATATTCGAATAATACATGTCAAAAGATAAAGAAAGATATTGAAAACAACAAAGTAACTTATAAATTAGAATGTCCTGACACTATTCATTTGATTACAGCCCCCCAATTATATGATGGATAATTGCAAATAAAAAAGTAGTGCAAACTTACGTCTGCACTACTACTCTTTTCTCAAATCTCTCATATTCGATATGTATAAAGCAATAACTAAAACAAGAATTGCTCCTGCGTATAATAACGTCTCCATCGGTTCCTCATGAGACACAATAATTAATCGAATTAAAGCCGTAATTCCGATATAAATAAAATAACGTAACGGGAAATGATAATTCGATTTAAAATACTTAATAATTAATGCAATGAACTCGAAGTATAAGAAATAGACGATGATACTTTCAACCAATTTATAAGACGTATACTCTTTTGACGAAAAAATATACTGCACAAACGTGATCGTCTCATTTACTAAGAAAATTGATAACACAATGGATAATATAATTAAAGCTATATTTAATATCCATTGCAAAACACTAGCTATAACATGATCGATATTAAATGACTTCATATTCTCTTTAGACTCCCCTTCGTATAAGTACTTATTTATTATAGCAAAATTACGATTGGAAAGAAGTTAAATCATATATTCGTCCTTTGTTGTTGCCAGTGTAGGGGAGATTTAGTGTGTGGAGAATTCTGTTTACAACCATACCCGACGAAACATGGAGAAACTCTTTCAAATTACCGTTCGTACATGTCGTACTAATGAGCAATGCATAATCTCGTATAGCATCCTCATGTGCCACTTTTGAAAAATCTTTACAACTTGTACAACGCCAGCCCTTCTTCACTTTAACCATTGGGATAACTAAGCATTTCTCACATTGTACTCCATTTAACAACTCCTCTTTTTCTATTTTATATTGCTCAAGTATATTTTGTTGAAGTGGAGAATGCTCCGTTATTATTTGATGAATGAGCCTATCTACATTATCTATAACTTTTCTCTTATATTTACTTTCAAACCACTTTATTTTATGAGGTAAATTTGCACTATGAATAATTGTATGAAGAAGATTGTCATCTGAAGATTTTATAATGGTACGAGGCGAGCTAATAACAACGAGGGACTCAATTGGAAGACTAGAGGAAAATCCATGTGAGTTTAACCATTTCTTTAGTTGTATTTCTTGCCTTTTTATTTGTAAAACCGGATCTGGAAATCCCTCTGAATTTCCTTCTGTTATTCGGATAAGTTGATTAAACTTTGCATCAAACATTAATGTACCTGCTATATTTTTTATCTCAAGAAAAAGAAGAAACTTTGTGGAAAGGATAATAGTATCAATTTGAAAGTATTTATCATAATTACATAAGCGAACATCATGTAAAACACTATACTCTTTCTCAGAAATAAAACTAAGCGGATAATCAATCGCTTGCTCTCCTTTATACCCCGCCATGTGTTTTGCCAAGTTTTCTCCAATTAAATTTCGTTTCGGATGATGTACAGGTAACCTTCTAAGAAGTGCTTCTAACTGTCTTATATAAATCGGCATTTTTCTCTCTTTCACAATCACCTCAAACACCCCTTTACAAATATATCAACGATTTTTCCAATATATCTATCACAACTCACAATATATCAACGATTTTCTCAATATATCTATCACAACTCACAATATATCAACGATTTTTCCAATATATCGATTGGTCGACAATATCTGACACTACCTCACTCCAATCACTCACAGCATATCCTAGAAAAACACCTTCAGCAAAAACTTAAAATCGTATTTCCTCATAAAAAAACCATAACCCGCTCCTCCAGCAAAGTTATGGTTTTTAACCCTGCAATGCCACTCTATCTATAACTTTGCCGTGAATTCCACAAAATCCATTTGTACTTATAGCAACTTTCACTTTTTTCACACTGAAACTATATCCGTTAAAATCGTTTCATAACGTTATTACTTCCGCATAGCTACAATTTATATAATAACGGTACAGTACAAATAACGTGCTGAATCACTAAGTATGGGGGCATAACGATGAACGAAGCGTTGCTATTAGTAGACATACAAAATGATTACTTTGAAGGTGGCAATATGGAATTACATCAACCTGAAAAAGCCGCACAAAAAGCGAAAGAAGTTTTGAAAGCATTTCGTGAAAAACATAAAACAGTTATTCACGTACAACATATTGCGAACAATGAAGGAGCTACTTTCTTTTTACCCGATACAGTAGGTGTTCAAATTTATGATGATGTACAACCGATTGCTAACGAAAGAGTCTTACAAAAACACCACTCCTACAGTTTTTCTCAAAAGTTTTGCACTACAATCGATTAGCTCTATTAGCAATTACATTATTATTAGCGGCTTTCCTTCTTCTTTACAATGTATTTTTTGGATTACTCGTAGGCACTACAGCAATCTAGCGATTTTTTATAAATATGAACATTTTTTAGGAATTAGTTTATCTTTTTTTAATGTTTTATTTAGAGGCAGTTTATAGTCGGGGATTAACATAGGAAACGTAGCAACTAAGTTCATCTATGACGCACTGCTACTATAATCGCTAACCGTACTACTTGAAATCATAAAATAAGGAGACGATAAAACATGAACAAAAAAGCAAAAGCACTATCATCCGTACTGCTCGGATTCACATTAGCATTAACAGGGTGTGCTGGTACTAAAGCTGAAGAAAATCATGGGAAACAAAAACAAGAACAAGTTGCCAAAGAAACAAAAAAGGAAAATAAATTAACTAAAGGACAAAAAATGGCTAATATTCTTAGCGAGACAAATTGGCAAGGTACACGAGTGTATGACAAAGATAAGAATGACTTAACAAAAGAGAATGCAAACTTCATTGGTCTTGCAAAATATGATGCGAAGTCAGGCAGATATGAATTTTTTGATGCTAAAACAGGTGCAAGTCGTGGCGATAAAGGCACTTTCTTTGTCACAAATGATGGGAAGAAGAGAATATTGATTTCAGAATCAATGAAGTATCAAGCTGTCGTTGACATGACAAAACTAAATAAAAATGTATTTACTTATAAACGAATGGGGAAAGACGCTAACGGTAAAGATGTAGAAGTTTTCGTTGAACATGTTCCATATAAAGAAAAAGAACTTTCTTTCACTGATCCGGACAAGCAGCTGAACACGACTACAGGAGATATTGTTAAAAACGTTGATGGAGATAAAATTTTGGGCGGTACCCTTTGGCACGGAACAAAGGTATTAGACGAAGCTGGTAACGATGTAACACAGTTTAATTCAAATTTTATAAGTTTAGCAAAATTTGATGACAAATCTAATAAATATGAGTTTTTCAATAGCGAAACAGGTCAAAGCCGCGGTGACTATGGCTACTTCGATGTTGTACACGAAAATAAAATAAGAGCCCATGTTTCAATTGGAAATAACAAATACGGTGCTGCTCTTGAGCTTACTGAACTAAATAAGAATAAATTTACGTATAAAAGAACTGGTAAAGACCAAGCTGGTAAGGATATAACTATATTCGTTGAACATGAACCTTATAAAGGTGATATGAAACCACAATTTAGTTTTTAATTGATTTGATTAAAAATCTACTTTTTATATTCGAAACATGAATTAGTATACGCTGACCGTTTTGTTCAGCGTATACTATTTTTTACATTGAATAACCACTACAGCTCATCAATTACTTTCGTTAGCTTTTGAAGCGCTGATAAAAGGTTTGTTAATTCTTCAGGTGATAAACTTGCATAATATTTTTCAGAAACCTGTTGCATATATGCGTCCATTTCTTTTTTATATAACAAGCCTTTCTCACCTAATTCAACTGAAAATGCACGTTTATCTTCTGCATGTTGCCTTCTGAAAATATATCCTTCCGTTTCAAGTTTCACTAACTGCTGGCTAATGGCACTTTTCGTCACATTCATTTTTTCAGCTAACTCTTTAGGAGTGGATGATGGGTACCTAATAATTAATGTTAACAACGTATATTGCTGATTATTTAAATTAAAATTCGTATAAGATCTTTCTTTCGTTTCAAGTAATATCCATAGTTCTTCAAGTGTTTGATTGATTTCCTCAGCTATATTTTTATTTATCATACTTCTCTCTCTCACCTTTTCTTCTCCAATTTTTCGGGTTTAAATACTTTTTATATTTTGCCACCACTTCTTTCCCAACAAAGACAGCACCTATCAAAAATAGAATTTCTCCTATTACTATACACCCCGGAATGACAATGGTCTTTACCTGCGTCGACAGTGAAGTAAATGGTATGATTAAAGCACTTCCCCAAAGTAGAACATATATGATTAGAAGCCCTATTCCAACTTTAAAAAGCAATGGCTTTTTTTGTTTATTTTCGTTTGAAATTATTTCTTTTTCCATTTCAAAACCTCCGAATACATTTTAATTTAGTTTACTTAACTAAACTATATATCAAGATTGATTTGATTGCAAGACTTTAAAATGTATTCACTAAAATTGCGTTCACTTGAATTTCAACCACATATTTTAAAAATAATTTTATTTGTATTCCCTATAAAAAAACACCTCTTCCGTGGAAAAAGTGTTTTTTTATACTTAATGACTAATACTAGCTGTTGGGTATAATGTTGTTCCTCCAATTGAAACTTTTATTTCATTTGTTAATGGAACGTTTTGTTCATTAATAATTGTTCTCCACCATTCCCATGCAAGACCTGTACATTCTCTTGCTACAATTTTTATATTTTTTGAATTCGGTGGAAGAGGGATAACTGTAGAGTAATGAGCCGTTTTGTCTTTTCCACTACCATCCCACGTTTTATGTGTTAGTACTTCGTTACCCTTTTGATCAAATGTGAATTCATCCCAAGATACATCAAATTGAGCAACGTAAGCACCGTAATGATCAAGTGTCATTTTAGCACTTGAATATTCTGTAGTTGTCGTCTCAATATAATCTGTATTGTTATGAACAGCAGCAGTTGCATTATCTTTTAAGAAAGTACTTGTATATGAAATTGGGTATGCTGGATTTTTAAGACTTAATTCAGCATTATCTTTAATGATATTTCGGATTTCATTGAAATCTTTAGTAACAACCTTGTTATGCTCTTTCGCATCTCCGCCTAATACTACAGCAGTAAAGGTACTTTCTTCAAAAATATCTTTATACTGTCCACTTGTTTCAACGCTGTTATTCTTAAGTAAGGCTTTAAAAGCAGCTTGTACATCTTTGCTCTTAGATGTTGTTTCTAATTTTACATAAATCGTTCTACCATAAGCTACATTTGAAACCATAACAGGTGGAGCGGAATTACTTACGCCTTTTCGAGTTAACTCGTCAAAAGTAACGCTATTATCAAAAAGGTCGGATGGATTGTTAGGTAGTTCAGCACTTACCGTATAAAATATTTGCTTATACGCCGCTACCATCACTTTTTTCTCTCCATTTGCAACCGCATTAAAATCAATGTTTAGACTGTTATCAAGATATTTAGCGTTAACATTAAGAGCACTTGCTATTTGTGATTTACTATAAACCATAGATTCCGTATACTGCATTCTTGCAGGTAACGTATGTGTTGTAGAATACTTTTCATTCCAAGTAGATACTAAATCGTCTACTGCTCCAGCTACATTACCATATGTCGGATTTTGGACAGTGATTGTATTTTCTTTTCTCATGCCCGGTAAGTCTATACTAATATTCAAAGGCTTTCTCTTAGCCACTAATAAACTTGGTTGATTGTCTGCAAAAGCTTTATTTGCAAGTTGTACAGCTCCTGGATACGTGCGATTCACTACAGAATCAATAATTGAAATATCGACTGGTGACGTTGTAAGTGATTTTTTCTCGCGTTCCACTACTACAAATTTACCATTTGAATTGATACTTTCTTTCGGAACAAAACTCTCTACCTTATCACCATTTACAGCTAAAACCTCTTGATTATTATATTTAAGATTTGCTATACCAGTATTAATGCCACTAGCATTTTTGGTTACATCAGTTACATTACTTGCTTGTGTTTCTGCGAAGGAAATAGATGAATAATTAATAGTGCATAGACTAACTAATAAACATGTAAGGAACTTTCTTCTTTTAGTGTTTTTCTTAATATTCAGAAAAATCACCCCGTTCTTTTTTTAGTAAAATATGATAATGATTGATAAATGATAGTTAACTAATAAACTTACATAAATGCTTTTAAAAGTTCTTGAATTAACGGGATTACGCCACCTACAAATTTTAAAACTGCCATTGCGATTTCCATATTATTTCCTCCTTTTTATTGCTACGAAAATGTGATTTATCTTTATGCCCTCATTATAGTGACCCCTTACACTTTTATCAATACACTCTGATATGCAATATTACATATACAAAAAACAAGCTGAATTCTTTTGAAAAATTATACAGAGATATTTTTTCCACTTGGTACATACTTGAAAAGGTGAAGCATTCTTTTGCATTTTATGAGTAATCACATAAAAAAAGCTGCTGCCTATAAAATACAGACAGCAACTTCAACTAGAGTGTCTTGCATAATCTACGCAAGACATTTTATAACTAATAAACAGCGATTGGCCCATAAGGACCATTAATAATTTCTATTTTTGTTTCAAAAATATCTGTCAAAAGTGTTGGGTCCATAACTTCTTCTACTGTTCCAAAAGCAGCAATTTGTCCATCTTTCATAGCACAAATTTTATCCGAGTATTTAGCTGCAAAATTTATGTCATGCATGACAGTCAAAATTGTTCTTCCAAATTCATTAGCTGCACGTCTTAAATGCTCCATCATTTGAACAGAACGAGCAACATCAAGGTTGTTTAAAGGTTCGTCCAAAAGTACATATTCAGTCTCTTGGCACAATACCATCGCTACATATGCCCTTTGTCTTTGACCACCAGAAAGCTCATCTAAATATCTATTCTCTAAACTAGTTAAATCTAAGAAATCGATATATTTAGAGATGATAGCCTCATCTTCTTTAGTCAATCTTCCCTTTGAATAAGGAAAGCGCCCAAATCCAACTAGTTGTCTCACAGTAAGCCTAGTTACAAAATGATTTTCTTGTCGCAATATAGTCAAAACTTTTGCTAAGTCTTTTGATTTGGATTCAGAAACATCCATATTTGCTACCTGAATTTGACCTTCATCCATATCTAAAAGTCTGCCAATCATCAAAAGTGTCGTTGACTTTCCAGCGCCATTTGGTCCAATTAAAGAAGTAAAGCCTGCTTTTGGTATTTCAATATCCAAAGGTCCTATTTTTACCTTATCAGTATAGAACTTTTTAACATTATCAATTTTTATCATAAAGCCCTCTTCCTTAAAACTATAGTTAAGAATATGATTCCACCGAATAATTCAATAATAACTGAAACTACACCTTGAGCATGGAATACATGATACATTAAAAAGTATGCGCTCGTCATTATTAAAAATCCTATAGCAAAAGCCATCGGAAAAATATATCTATGATCATAAGTTGACGCTGCCTGATAACTCAAAGTTGCCACTAAAAAGCCGTAGAAAGTAAGTGGCCCAATTAGAGCTGTTGAAATGGACATTAAAATAGCTACTAATACAAGCGTATAAATTACACTAGGTTGATATTTAACTCCAAAAGAAGTAGCAACATCCTTTCCTAGTGACAAAACATTCAAATTCTTAGAATGAGCAAAAATTAATACTGCTACAATTATGATCATAGGAATTACAATAGGAAAATATGCAGGATCTGCATGATTAACAGAACCAAATAATCTTGCTTGTAAAATATCAAATTCTGAAGGCGCAAGTAGTTTTCTCATGAAAGTTGACACTGAATTTAGCCCGGTACCAATAATAATTCCAACTAAAAGCATAAGTTGTAAATTCCCGTATTTACCGGAAAGTAACCATCCATAAAGTATCAAACTCATGAAGACCATAACAACAACTTGGAATAAAAATGATCCAATTCCATTAAAATTTATTAACGCACTAGCACCAAAGAAGAATACTGTACTCGTTTGAATTGCTGAATAAAGTGATTCGAAACCTAAAAGCGATGGAGTAATAATTTTATTATTCGTAATAGATTGGAAAGCAACTGTCGACAAGCTATGGCAAACCGCAGCAATAATCATTGCAACAATAGCTACTATCCTTCTCTTAACGACTGGGATAAAAGAAGGTGAATCTATCGGAACTGGATTGTTATAAACTAAAAGTCCATATGAAGAAAGAAGACCTAAAGCAATCAATGTTATCAGTAAAATCCAATAACGTCTTGCTTCCTTCTTAGACCGAAAAGCGCTAGCTGATCTACTTTCATTATGAAGGCTAGAATCGATTTCGACATTTTCTTTTTTTCTATATTCTAATGTGATCATCGTAGCCTCCTTGGTTTTCTTTGTCTCAATAAAATAGTAATAAACACGACTGCTCCCACTGTTGCAAGTATTAAAGAAACAGGTAATTCAAAAGGCTGTATAATTGTTCGAGAAATGATGTCACAGGCAGTTATTGATCCCATTCCGATCACACAAACCCAAGGTAAATTACTCCTAAGATCATCACCTCTAAACATTGAAACGATATTTGGCACAATTAATCCTAAGAAAGGTAAGTGTCCAATAACAGCTGCAACAATTCCAACTGCAACAGAGATAAGAGCAGTCCCAAAAAGAACAATTCTATTGTAATTAACTCCAAGACTTGTTGCGACATCTTCTCCTAGTCCAGCTAAAGTCAATCTATTAGCATACATAAAAATAAGAAAAGTAATGATAACAATCAGCCATAAATATTCATATCTTCCCACCTGAATGTTAGCAAATGAACCTACAAACCAAGTTTCAATACTTTGCGTCTTTTGAAAAAGGAGTCCTAAAAAAGTAGACACTGCAGAAATTACTGCTCCAAGCATCAATCCAATAATCGGAACAATTAAAGACGAACGAAGCTTAACTCTTCTTAAAAATAGAAAGAAAATCATAGTTCCTATAAAAGAAAAAATGATTGCACCAGTCATTCTTTGAACTAAAGTCGGGGCAGGAAATAATAAATACACAAAAAGCAGGCCTAAGCCTGACCATTCAATAGTCCCCGTTGTAGTAGGTTCAACAAAGCGATTCTGTGTAATGAGTTGCATGACGAGCCCTGCCATCGCCATCGCAGCTCCAGTAAGCATTAATGCAGCTGTTCTCGGAACACGAGTTATGAAAAACATCTCTGTCCCGTCCTCTTGTCCACGTATATCATAAACTCCAGTAAACAGTGATATAATCCCTAAAATTATAACAACTATAACTGCTATTATAAAAGGTTTTGTCCATATTTTATTTTGATTATAAAACTGGGGTTGAGAAATATTCTCAACCCTAGAAATCATATTTTTTGACACTGTTTCGTACTCCTTTACACTACTTAGCTAAAGTTTTTGCCATATTTCCAAATAACTCTATATAAGTTTGAATTGATTCATTCGTGTAAGTATCTTCTGGTGCATAAATAACTTGTTTTTTAGAAACAGCAGTTGTGTTTTGAAGAGCAGGTGATTTAGAAATAACATCCTTAGCAGGTGTCGACTTAGCTGCATCAGATGTTGCAGCATCACGATCTAATACGAAAATCCAATCAGGATTTGTTTGTGCAATAGCTTCAACAGAAACGTCATCACCTTTATGACCTGCAGTAGAATTTGAAACTTCTAACGCTGGAGTCCAACCGAAAATTTCATACATTGGTCCCCAAACACGACCAGAATGTGGAGCAGCAAAACCAATATTACCACCAGTAACGATAACACTCATAACTTTATCTTTTCCGTTATAAGCAGATTTTGCTTTTTCAATAGATTTATCAAAATCAGCTACTAATTGTTTAGCTTCTTTATCTTTATTAAAGATTTTTCCTAAAGTAATTGTAGAATCTTTAAGTCCTTTTACTAAGTTTTCGCCAGGCTTAGTAGCTTTCTCAGAAACATCAAAATTAAGATCAATAACTGCTGCATTTGGTACTAATTTTTTGATTTCTTCGTAATGGTCAGCAAATCTTTGACCAACAATTACAAGTTCAGGATTTGCCGCTGCAATAATTTCTAGATTTGGTTCACGGTGATTCCCAATATTTTGAACTTTTTCATCCTTTTTATATGCTGAATCAGCAGGCATGATATCCTTTGGAGCAGCCGCTAATTTAATTCCCCAATCAGATAAAGTTTCAAACGTTCTGTTATCCAAAGCAACTACATTCTTTGGGTTTACAGGGACTTTAACAGTTCCATGAGCATCAGTGATTTCAACCGTTTTTGGCTTATCACTACCATTATCTTTATTATTAGCCTTCGAAGTTTCTTTACTTGAATCTGAGCAAGCTACTAACATTAAAGTGAAAACTGCTAGAATACTCACTAATTTTAAAAGCATAGATTTTTTCATATGTATACTCCTTATAGTGTGATTTATTTCGAAAATGATGACATCCATAGATTGAATTAGAAGGTAACTTTTATTCAATTGAATCGCTATTGATAATCATTTTCATTTGAACATCCTGTTAATTAGTATAGTCATTAATTCTGTGAAAATCTTGTGAATGGTGTGAATTCATAAAATCAGACAAACAAAGTAATATATGAAGTCGGGCGTGTTGATTAACCTTTATTCTTCAGAGCGTGTCGATTTTTTTCGAGTAGACACTTTCATTAGATCCGGTCTCAACTAATGCGCGCTAGAATCGTCCCCTACACAATACCCAAAAGATGAGCACCTTATAAACCATAATTTCCCCTGCAAAAAATGCTCATTAATAGCTAATGTTTTCATAATCCATTACCTGATAGAAATATTTTTTTACATCTTTTAATACTTCTCAGAAACTATTTGATTATCACATTTAATAAAAAAACGAGTAAAACTGAATGAAATAGTTTTACTCATTTTTTTATTATCTTATTTTTATCAGTCAATCATTGAATAGCCTCTGCCATGTATCGTTTGAATATATCTGTCTTTCTTCTCGCACTTTAACTTTTTTCTTACATACCCAATATATAAATCTACTACATTTGGATTTACTACTACGTTATATCCCCAAACTTGATTCAAAAGCATCTCACGGCTCAATATTGTGTTTTTGTTTTTGATTAAAAATACAAGTAAATCATACTCGCGCTTAGTAAGTGAGAGATTTTCGCCACCTTTTTTCACAATATTGCTAGATGCATCAACAAAGAGATCTTTAAACTGAAAAAATTTCATCTCATTTTGCTGGATATAGTCACTTCTCCTTAAAATTGCTTGAACCCTTGCTACTAATTCTTCTTTCACAAATGGTTTTCTTATATAATCATCTGCTCCTGCTTGTAGCCCTGCTATGCAATCCTTACTAGAAATATTGTCGGTCACAATAATTATCGGTGTGGTTTTAACAAGTCGTATTTGTCTGCAAATTTCTGGTCCAGATATACTTAATGAGTCCCAATCCAATATGATAATATCCCAATCTTGTTCATATATTATATTTAAACCTTCGTTTTCATTGTGAAGTTTTAAAATGAAATAGCCTTCTTGCGTTAAACCGCTTACGATTTTCTTTGCTGAAGACCGTTCATTTTTAATCACCAACACCTGCTTCACCGATGGTTCACCTCTACTTCAATATAAATTATTTAGATAAAAAAATTATCTTAAAAAAATAATTTAAGATTTATAAATTTAAAACCCCTAAATAATCCATTAAAACAGTTTATTAGGAGAACTCTATATAATCTTACAATAGATATAGATAAAAATACAAAACATATGAAGATTCGAATAAAGCGAAGTATTAATTGAATAGAGATGTTTATCCCCCCACTGATTATCAGTCCTCACCAATCGGGCTTTTACTGGATAAAATTGTGATAGTTAAGGGATAACACACAAGATGCATTGATGATGTAATTGAAAGAACCAAGAAATTAGATACATTCTATTTTTAGAACCATAAATTTGCCACAAACAAAAAGAACCATAACCTCGCCAACCTGGCAAAATTATGGTTCATATCATACAAAATAAAAAAACCACCAAATATGTATTGGTGGAGACGGTGGGAGTCGAACCCACGTCCAAAAATATCGGCACTTAAGCTTCTACGAGTGTAGTCGATATATTAGCATTTCGCGAACTCTTCGGCCTATCGACAGGCTTCCAAGTTGCTAGTCTGATTGTTCTCTTCCTTCGCCCTCAGACGGCGAACTCCGGCGTAGTCCACTTAGTTTGAGTCCCTTACCCTACCACATGGACGATGGAGGGAGGAACCTTTAGTGCAATTAAGCAGCTAAAGAAAGATTGTTTTGTTTGCCAATTATAGGCTTTGACGTTTTAACGAGGCCGATCCCCTCGACTCGCAACCTAAGCTCGAACTATCCCTGTCGAATCCGTAACGTCCCCATGATAAAAATGGAGCATACGAAGAAAATATCGTGATAGCTACTAAGAGCTGTTTTTCAATGTGCAACAACCTTACATAAGTTATTATATCATACGCGCGCCGTTTTACAAATGTAAATATCTGTATTACATCTTTTGGCGATCACGGAACACGCGTGCAATTTCACGTTTTGCTTCTTTCTCTTTTAAATCGTGACGTTTATCGTATTGTTTCTTACCTTTTGCTAAACCAAGTGCCATTTTTGCAAATCCATTTTTCAAATAGATTCTAAGTGGAACTAATGCGTAACCTGTTTCTTTTGCAGCGCCCGCTAGCTTATCAATTTCTTTTTTATGAAGAAGTAATTTTCTCGTACGAAGTGGATCATGGTTGAAACGATTCCCTTGTTCGTATGTATTAATGTGCATATTATGAACCCATACTTCACCATTATGTACACGTGCAAACGCATCTTTCAAGTTCACACGACCAGCGCGAATCGACTTAATTTCCGTTCCTTGAAGGACAAGCCCTGCTTCGTATGTTTCTTCGATGAAATAATCATGAAACGCTTTTTTATTTTGTGCAATAACCTTACCTGTACCTTTTGGCATATAACGTCCCTCCTCTATTTTTACTATTGTAACAAATGTTAATAAAAAGCGAAAGTGGCTCGCTCAGAATCTTTGGACATTGGAACTCCCGACAGAGAAGCGCTTTTTGCTTCGTCCGAGGGAGTGAAATGGCCCACAGATTCTAGCCACTGTAGCTGGATTCCATTAAAAGCGAAAGTGGCTCGCTCTCAAGCCACCAATAAAAAAAGAAAAAGCCCCGCTTTTCATCAAAGCGAAGCCACTCTTTTCTTACTTACGCTTTTTCTTTTTCTTCTTGAATCCTGGTACGTTTTCGAAAAATCCTTTTTTCTTCTTGCCGTTACCATCTTTTTTCCCTGGCTGACTTGCGGATGCGGATGTGGATGCAGATGCGGATCCTCTTCCTTTTCCTTTGCCACCACGGTCAAATTTTCTACCTGTGCCACGTTCACCGCCGCGCTCATTACTGCGCTCGCTACGTCCACCGCGTTTCTTTCTGCCTGTTCTTGGCTGCTCGATAACGACTGGACGATCTTTGAACTTACGGCGAGGTGTGCCTTTCATACCAACGATTTCAAAGTCGATTGCACGCTCGTCTTTATTTACGTTAATAACGCGAATTGTAATTTCATCACCGATGCGGAATACGTTTCCTGTACGTTCTCCGATCATAGCGAAATGTTGCTCGTCATAACGGTAGTAATCATCCGTTAAATAACTAACGTGTACAAGACCTTCAATTGTATTTGGAAGCTCTACGAATAAACCGAAGTTTGTTACAGAGCTAATCATACCGTCATACTCTTCACCGATCTTATCAACCATATACTCTGCTTTTTTCATCTCATCTGTTTCACGCTCTGCTTCAACAGCACGGCGTTCCATATTAGAAGAGTGCTCTGCAATCTCAGGTAATTTTTCACGCCATTTTGCTTGCGTTTCATTGTCGACTTTACCATTAATAATGTATTCACGAATTAATCTATGAACAATTGTATCTGGGTAACGACGAATTGGTGATGTGAAATGTGTGTAGAACTCAGTTGATAAACCGAAATGTCCTAAACTATCCGCATCGTAACGAGCTTGCTTCATAGAACGAAGCATAACTGTTGAAATAACTACTTCTTCTGGCTGTCCTTGAACCATTTCAAGAATTTGTTGCAGCGCACGAGGGTGCACTTCATTCGCACGTCCTTTTACCGCATATCCGAAGTTCGTTACAAACTCGAAGAAACGCTCAAGCTTATCTTCTTTCGGATCTTCATGGACACGGTACATAAACGGTACGTTCATCCAGTGGAAGTGCTCTGCTACTGTTTCATTCGCAACAAGCATAAATTCTTCAATTAACTTCTCTGATACAGAGCGATCGCGCATAACAACATCAGTCGGTTTTCCTTCTTCATCTACTAATACTTTCGCTTCTTTAAAGTCAAAGTCAATTGCACCACGGCGCATACGTTTTTCACGTAGAATTTGTGCCAATTGCCCCATCTCTTTAAACATCGGTACTAATGGCTCATAACGCTTAATTAACTCTTCGTCCTCATCTTCTAAAATGCTTCTTACGTCAGCATACGTCATACGCTCTGTCGTTTTAATCACACTTTGGAAAATCTCGTGTTTAACAACATCACCTAAGTTGTTGATTTCCATTTCACAAGATAATGTCAGACGGTCTACTTTCGGATTTAATGAGCAAATACCGTTAGATAGACGATGTGGAATCATTGGAATTACACGGTCAACAAGATACACACTTGTCGCTCTTTCCGCTGCTTCTACATCAATTGGAGAACCTTCTTGAACGTAATGACTTACATCCGCAATGTGAACGCCTAGCTTGTAATTGCCGTTCTCAAGCTTCGTTACTGTAACAGCGTCATCTAAATCTTTCGCATCTGCACCATCAATCGTTACGATCATTTGATCACGTAAATCACGACGATCTTTTAAATCTTCTTCTGAAATTGTTTCTGGTACACTGTTTGCATGCTCCATCACTTCTTCAGGGAATGCTAAAGGTAAATGATGTTTATGAATGACAGATAAAATATCTACTCCTGGATCATTTTTATGACCTAGAATTTGAATAACTTCACCTTCTGCACTTAAACGGTTTTCTGGGTAGCTCGTAATTTTCACAACTACCTTATGACCTTCTACAGCACCCATTGATGCACTTTTCAAGATAAAGATATCACTCGTCCAGCGCTTATTGTCAGGTATAACAAAGCCAAAGTTTTTCGATTCTGTATATGTACCAACAAGTTCTTTCGTTCCACGCTCTAAAATGCGTACAATTGAACCTTCTTGACGTGAACCGCTCGATTGAGAACTAAGTCGTGCTAATACTGTATCGCCATGAAGTGCACCGTTTAATTCTGTAGGAGGGATGAAAAGATCATCGTCTCCCGTTTTCTTCTCGTCTGGTACAACGAATGCAAAGCCACGTGCATGTCCAATTAACTTACCTCTTACTAAATTCATCTTTTCAGGAAGACCGTAACGGTTGCTACGTGTACGAATAACAAGTCCCTTCTCTTCCATCATTACAAGTGCCTTTACAAAGTCTTTAAAGCCCTCAGAACCTTCAATTCCAAATGCCTCTTCTAACTCTTGTATCGTTAGCGGTTTATACGCTTCTTCTCTCATAAATAATAACAACTTATCAATATGTTCTTGTATGATTTCTTCCAAGCAAAAATACCTCCTTTAAAACCTTATATTATTTAGTGTATCCGAAAGATAGGGGATGTATAAAGTGAAACTTTAATCAGTGGGGGTTTGTTCATCCCCCCACTGATTATTAGTTGAACCAATCGGGCCTTTACGGGCAGTTGATCCCTACCTAACTTCTTTGCTTTCGCTGAATTTTAAGGTGGGAGGCTTACTGCCCGTTAATGCGGGATAAAGCGAAACTTCAATACTCCCCTTATGATTTTTACAGTTTTCACAAAAAATTCCTTATGAAAAAAAGAGGCAACTAGATCTTACCAATCTAGTTGCTCCAAGAAGTTATATACATCCTCATGTAGCTCGTCACGTTGTTTATCAAGTGTAATGACATGCGTAGAGTCTTCATACCATTTAATGTCTTTTAACGTAGATTCTACACCGTTATAAATAATGTTAGCACTATCTGTATTAATCATTTCGTCATGACGTGCTTGTACAACAAATGTTGGTGCATAAATCATATCCACATTGTTACGTACGTCAGCAATTAATTGTTGTAATGCTTTTAATGTATTCATCGGTGTCTTTTGGAATTCCAACATTTCTTGTTCAATTTGTTCTGGTGATTTTTGCTCACGTTTTTTATATTCGCGGGCATATGCCAATATACCTTGGTACATCGTTTCTTCGCTCTTAATATACATCGGTGCACACATTGGTACTACACCTAAAACCGGTACTGTATAACCTAATTTTAAAGAAAATACGCCGCCAAGTGACAATCCAACAACAGCAATTTTCTCAAAACCTTTATCTTTTAAAAGCTGATATGCCTCCGTTACATCTTGCCACCAATCTGTAGGGCCTGTATGAACAAGCTCTTCTGGTGGTACACCGTGCCCTTTATAAATTGGCGCATGACAAGTATAGCCTTTCTTTTCTAAGAAACGCCCTAACATACGTACATCAGCTGAGTTCCCTGTGAATCCATGTAGTAATAAAACAGCGCGGTCTCCACCCTCAAATGTAAATGGTTTCGGAGATGCTAATTTCATCATGTACTTCTCCTCTTTCTCTTCTGTAATCTAGTCGTATTCTTTCTATATCTAGTGTACCATATTTACATTTCTATAATCTAATTAGAAACATCTTTCAAATGGCAAAACAAAAAAGAAGAACCATTAGTACATCTTACTAACGCTTCTTCTTTCAATTCTATAAGTTTAAGTACGTAACAGCAATTGTTAATACAAAGAACAATACAGCTAAAACAATTGTAATACGGTTTAATACTGCTTCAATTCCACGTGCTTTTTGCTTACCAAATAATTGCTCTGCACCGCCTGAAATTGCACCTGAAAGGCCTGAGCTATTACTAGACTGCATAAGTACCATAACAATCATTAAAATCGATACAGTAATAAGTAAAACGGATAATAACGTATGCACTTGGCGTACCTCCTACAAAGATTCAGTTATTGTAACTGTAGCATAAATCCTATAGAAAAGCGAGAGCTATAGAGTTGCCCTCGCTTTTCTTCTATTACATAAACATCATTGCAAATAACGGTCCAAGTAAACATGTCAAAATTGCTGTTAATGTCATTGTTACCGATCCAATAACACCTTCATGCTCGTTATTTTTCATTGCTCTCATAACACCCATAATATGAGAAGCACATCCAAATCCGATACCTTTACCAACTGAGTTTGTAACACGGCTCCATTTTAATAAGAGAGGTCCTGTAATTGTTCCAGTAATACCTGCGATAACAACGAAAGCTGCTGTTAAGGAAGGTACACCACCAACTTGTTCAGAAACGCTCATCGCAACTGGCATTGTTACCGATTTTGGTAAAGACGATAAGATTAAGCTTTTATCTGTTCCCATAAGTGAAGCAATAGCAAAATCACTAGCAATTGCGACTGTTGTACCTACTAATACCCCGCCAGCAATCGGTACAACATATTTTTGCAGAACATGACGTTGTTTATAAAGAGGAATTGCAAATGCTACAACACCGGGTCCAAGTAGCTTTGCAATCCAGCCACCACCACTTTCCATATAATGTTGATATGGTATATCAAGCACGATAAATAGGAAAGCCATTAATCCTGTTGCTACAAGCATTGGAATGGTGAATGGTGTTGGAAATAATTTATAGATTTTTTTAGATAATTGATATAATAGCACCGTAAAAAGAACCCAACCGATTCCGATTAATATTTGGCTCATCGCGACTCTCTTTCCTTCCTATTCGCAAGATATTGTCCTGTATGTCCTGCGACAATAATAATTAAAAATGTACTCGCTACAACTGTAATGAAAAGAGAAATTCCTTTACTCATAAAAAAAGCACCGTAATTCATTAGGCCAAGCGTTGGCGGAATTAATAAAAACGGCATAATAGCAACGAGTGTTTCTGCTCCTAAATCGAACCATTTCACTGGAAGAACTTTTAGGCTAAGTAAAACAAGTAAGAGGAACATCCCAATCAAACTTCCTGGAATTGGAATGTTTAACATTTCTTGCACCCAAGTTCCAACCATATAAAACACGTAAAGAGCAGCAATTTGGACAAGAATCTTTGTAAATTTCATGTTCATCATCCCTCATGTTTATACGATCTTCTGTTAATATCTTTATCATAGTATAAATTGTAAAAAGCTGCAATTTATCAACTTGACAGCAAAAACAGCCTATGTTATACGCTTACAACCTTGATATGACTACATTTTCAAACGAAAATTACGTCAAAAACCTTGACCTAATATAAAAAGTTTTTATTTTCTGAATTTACAAGACTGTTATTTCAATAAAATAATCTTTTTATCCTTAAACTTACATATATATAAAGTGAAACTTTAATCATTGAGGGTTTCCTCATCCCCATTGATCATTCCTCACCAAGCGGGTTTGTACGGGATAAACAAGATAGGTGGTGAACATATGCCCAAAAAAGTTCTCATTTTTTGTGATCCTGGGATTGATGATACGATGGCTCTCCTCTTAGCATTCTTTATCAATGAAATAGAAATCGTCGGTATCGTTGCTGATTACGGCAATGTTCCAAAAAAAATGGCCGTAGAAAATGCTCATTTTCTTACAAGCGAAGTAAAGGGTAGAAATATCAAAATCTTTGGTGGATCAGAACGTCCAATTACTGGTGCTCCTCCTGCTTTTTTTACAGATGTACACGGGAAACAAGGGCTCGGGCCAATTATTCCAAAGGTGAATGTAACTAACGAAGAAATGGAGAATTTTTTTGAAGTTATTCCTCTTATTGAACAGTATAAAGATGAATTAATTATTGTGAGCTTAGGAAGACTTACCTCCCTAGCAATTTTATTTATCGTATGTAAACAATTAATGGAGCAAGTTAAATCTTACTACGTAATGGGCGGTGCCTTTTTACATCCTGGTAATGTTACCCCTATTTCCGAAGCAAACTTTTATGGCGATCCTACTGCAGCTAATATAGTCCTTCAATCCGCAGCTAACATGTACATATACCCATTAAACGTCACCCAATATTCCATCATTACACCAGAAATGGCCGAATACATTGAGGCAAAAGGAAAAGCCCCACTTGTCAAACCGTTATTCGATCATTATTACTACGGATATTATAAAGACGCCCTACCACATTTAAAGGGCAGTCCCTTCCATGACACAATGCCAATACTCGCTTTACTTGATAACTCTATGTTTACCTATCACAAATCACCTATCGTTGTCATGACAGAATCTTATGCACAGGGGGCAAGCATTGGAGAATTTCGCTCTTTAGGAGAACCTAAACCATTTATTGATTGGCCGAGTCATCAAATAGCAATTGATTTTGATTATAACCGCTTCTTCAAACATTTCATGTCACTTATGACAGGTGAACAATTTTAACATAAAAAAACAGACCGTGATTTCTCACGGTCTGTCGTTTATTTTCTACAATTATCGTTTGATGTTATAGAAAGATTTGATACCATCGTAAACAGCGATTTCGCCTAGTTCGTCTTCGATGCGTAATAATTGGTTGTACTTAGCAATACGGTCAGTACGGCTCATAGAACCAGTTTTGATTTGGCCAGCGTTAGTTGCAACTGCGATGTCAGCGATTGTAGCATCTTCAGTTTCACCAGAACGGTGAGATACAACTGCTGTGTAACCAGCACGTTTAGCCATTTCGATAGCTTCGAAAGTCTCAGTTAAAGTACCGATTTGGTTAACTTTAATTAAGATTGAGTTAGAGATACCTTTTTCGATACCTTCAGCAAGTTTTTGAGTGTTAGTTACGAATAAATCGTCACCAACTAATTGTACTTTATCACCGATACGCTCAGTTAATAATTTGTGACCATCCCAGTCGTTTTCGTCTAAACCATCTTCGATAGAGATGATTGGGAAGTCTTTGCAAAGCTCTTCGTAGAAATCAACCATTTCTGCAGAAGTTAAGCCAGTACGGCCTTCGCCTGCAAGGTCATATTTACCAGTTTCTTTGTTGTAGAACTCAGAAGAAGCAACGTCCATTCCTAAGAATACGTTCTCGCCAGCTTTGTAACCAGCTTTTTCGATAGCTTCGATGATTACTTCTAGAGCTTCACGGTTAGAACCAAGGTTTGGAGCGAATCCACCTTCGTCACCTACTGCAGTGTTAAGACCTTTGTCATGTAATACAGCTTTAAGTGCATGGAATACTTCAGCACCCATACGGATTGATTCTTTGAATGTTGGAGCACCAACTGGTAAGATCATGAACTCTTGGAAGTCAACGTTGTTATCAGCGTGAGAACCACCGTTGATGATGTTCATCATTGGAGTTGGTAATTGTTTTGCATTGAATCCACCAAGGTAACGGTATAATGGAAGACCTACGAAGTCAGCCGCTGCGTGAGCTACTGCCATAGATACACCAAGGATAGCGTTAGCGCCTAGTTTACCTTTGTTTGGAGTGCCATCTAATTCGATCATAGCACGGTCGATACCAGCTTGGTCAGTTACATCGAAACCAGCGATTTCTGGAGCGATAATTTCGTTAACGTTGTTTACTGCGTTAACAACACCTTTACCAAGATAACGAGATTTGTCACCGTCACGTAATTCTACTGCTTCGTGCTCACCAGTAGATGCACCACTTGGTACGATAGCGCGTCCGAAAGCGCCGCTTTCTGTGTAAACTTCTACTTCTACAGTTGGGTTACCACGAGAGTCAAGGACTTCGCGAGCATAAACATCAATAATTGTTGACATAATAAATTCTCTCCTTTTTATATAAGCAAATTATTTAATAATTGTTTTACCTGTCATTTCTTTCGGTTGTTCCACATTTAAAAGTGTAAGCATTGTTGGAGCGATATCTCCTAAAATACCACCTTCACGAAGCTCTACATCATTTTTTGTAACGATGAAAGGAACCGGGTTAGTTGTATGAGCTGTCATAGGACCGCCATCAGCAGTTAACTCCTGATCAGCATTACCATGGTCAGCAGTAATAAGTGCTACACCATCTTTTGCAAGAATCGCTTCTACAACTTTTCCTAAACATTCGTCAGTTGCTTCTACTGCTTTAATTGTTGGTTCCATCATCCCAGAATGGCCAACCATATCACAGTTCGCAAAGTTAAGAATGATAACATCATGTTTATCATTTTCGATTTCATTTACTAAAGCGTCCGTTACTTCGTAAATGCTCATTTCAGGTTTCAAGTCATACGTTGCAACCTTTGGTGAGTTAATTAAGATACGCTCTTCTCCTGGGAATTCAGCCTCACGACCACCGCTAAAGAAGAATGTAACGTGCGGATACTTTTCAGTTTCCGCGATGCGAAGTTGCTTTAATCCCGCTTGCGCAACAACTTCACCTAAAGTGTTATCAAGGTTCATTGGCTTGAATGCCACGTAACCATCTACAGTTTCACTGAAGTGTGTCATACATACGAATTCTGGAATGTGAGGTACTTTTTCACCACGATCGAACTCACGGAAGTCTTCGTTTGTAAATACACGAGCAATTTGAATTGCACGGTCTGGACGGAAGTTATAGAAGATAACTGCATCATCATCATTGATTGTTGCAACTGGCGTGTTATCTTCGTTAACAATTACAGACGGCAATACGAATTCATCATAGATACCGTTCGCATAAGAGTCTTCTACACACTCTTCTGCTGATTTATAAGTAGGGCCTTCACCATTCACCATAGCACTGTAACATTTTTCTACGCGATCCCAACGCTTGTCACGGTCCATAGAGTAATAACGACCAGAGATAGTCGCGAATTGTCCTACTCCTGTTTCTTTAATTACTTCATTCGTTGCATCGATATAACCTTTTGCTGTTTGTGGTCCAACATCGCGGCCGTCTAAGAATGCATGGATATAAACTTTCTCCACGCCTTCTTTTGCTGCTAAGCGAAGAAGAGCAAACATATGGTTCATGTGACTGTGCACACCACCGTCAGAAAGTAAACCGAATAAATGAAGTGCAGTACCTTTTTCTTTTACGCTTTTAATTGCATTTTGGAAAGTTTCGTTCTTATCGAACTCACCTTCACGAATTGCAACGTTAACGCGTGTTAAGCTTTGATATACTACGCGGCCAGCACCGATATTTAAGTGACCAACCTCAGAGTTACCCATTTGACCTTCTGGAAGACCTACCGCCTCACCACAAGCTGTAAGCGTTGTATGAGGGAATTTGTTCCAGTAACCATCAAAATTAGGTTTCTTAGCTTGTGCTACAGCATTCCCGTAAGTTTCTTCACGAAGTCCGAAACCGTCAAGAATGATTAAAGCTGTTGGCTTTCTCATTTTACCGCCCCCAGAAGACCTAAGAACGAAGCAGGCTCTAAGCTAGCACCGCCAACTAAAGCGCCGTCGATGTCAGATTGTGCCATATACTCTTTAATGTTTTCTGGTTTTACGCTACCGCCGTATTGGATACGAACAGCTTCTGCAGCTTCTGGAGAAACAGCTTCTGCAACAACTTTACGGATGTGCGCACATACTTCGTTTGCATCTGCAGAAGAAGAAGATTTACCTGTACCGATAGCCCAGATTGGCTCATAAGCGATAACAGTTGCTTTAACTTGCTCTTCTGTTAAACCTGCAAGTGCTTTTGTCACTTGACCTGCTACTAGATCAAATGTTTTTCCGCTTTCGCGCTCTTCTAAAGTCTCACCACAACATACGATTGGTGTTAAACCATGTTCAAATGCTGCGATAGTCTTTTTGTTTACTGATTCGTCTGTTTCAGCAAACATTTCACGACGCTCAGAGTGGCCAAGTACTACGTAGCCTACTTTTAAGTCGCTAAGTGCTACTGGGCTAATTTCGCCAGTGAATGCACCATTTTTTTCGAAGTGCATGTTTTGTGCACCTACTTGTAAGTCAGTTCCTTCAGTTGCTGCTACAAGGCGCTCTAAGAATAGAGCTGGAGAGCAAACTACTGCATCAACAGCTGAAGCTGCTGGGATTTGACCTTTAACTTCCTCTACGAAGCTAACTGCTTCAGATAGAGTTTTATTCATTTTCCAGTTACCTGCGATAATTGGTTTACGCATGCTTTGCACCGTCCTTTTTCTTTGGCTGCTACTTATTTGTCGTTAAGACAAACTACACCTGGAAGCTCTTTACCTTCCATGAATTCTAATGACGCACCGCCGCCAGTAGAAATGTGGCTCATTTTATCAGCCATACCGAATTTTTCAACAGCTGCTGCAGAGTCACCACCGCCGATAACAGAGTATGTATCTTCTGCATCTGCTAATGCTTGTCCTACTGCTTTTGTACCTTCTGCGAATGGAGTCATTTCGAATACACCCATTGGTCCATTCCATACAACAAGCTTAGAATTTTTAATTACATCTGCATAAATTTCACGTGTTTTAGGACCGATGTCCACGCCTTCCCAGTTAGAAGGGATAGAGTCGATACCAACAATTTTAGTTGTTGCAGTTTCAGAGAATTCCTCAGTGATTACAACATCAACTGGCATGTAGAAGTTTACGCCTTTTTCTTTTGCAAGTTGCATAAATTCTTTAGCTAGTTCAATCTTGTCGTCTTCACATAGAGATAGACCAATTTCATGACCTAAAGCTTTAACGAATGTGTAAGCAAGTCCGCCACCGATGATTAAGTTATCTACTTTGTCTAATAGATGACGAATTACACCGATTTTATCTTTTACTTTCGCACCACCGATGATAGCTGTAAATGGACGTTCTGGGTTAGAAAGTGCTTTACCAAGTACATCTAACTCTTTTTCCATTAATAGACCAGATACTGCTGGTAGGTAGTCTGCGATACCTGCTGTAGAAGCATGAGCACGGTGAGCTGCACCGAATGCATCGTTTACGAAGATGTCAGCAAGTGCTGCAAATTCTTTCGCAAGTTCTGCATCGTTCTTTTCTTCGCCCGCATAGAAACGTACGTTTTCAAGAACTAATACGTCGCCTTCGTTCATTGCTGCAACCATTTCTTGTGCAACTGGTCCGAATGCTTCGTCCGCTTTTTTAACATCTTTACCAAGAAGCTCGCCTAAACGTGCTGCTACTGGAGTAAGACGTAATTCTTCTACTGCTTGACCTTTTGGACGGCCTAAGTGGCTTGCTAAAATAACTTTCGCACCTTGCTCTACTAAATATTGAATTGTAGGAAGAGCTGCACGGATACGAGTTTCATCTGTAATTTTGCCTTCTTTCATAGGTACGTTGAAATCAACGCGGCAAAATACACGCTTACCTTTTAAATCTACGTCACGAATTGATTTTTTGTTCATTGGATTTCCCTCCGACTACTAGTTAGGATTGACAAAACCCATTCAAAAGCTTAACACATTTGCTTTTAAAACGAAAGAAGAGAGAGAGGGAACAAACCCTCTCCCTCGTTTTGTCATTGATAACTTATATAATTAAGAATTAAAGACCTTTTGAAGTCATGTAAGCTGCTAAGTCTACTACGCGGTTAGAGTAACCAGTTTCGTTATCGTACCAAGAAAGTACTTTAACCATGTTACCTTCCATTACCATTGTAGATAATGCATCGATTGTAGAAGAAGCTGTACATCCGTTATAGTCGATAGATACTAATGGCTCTTCGCTGTATCCAAGGATACCTTTTAATTCGCCTTCAGCTGCTGCTTTGAATGCTGCGTTTACATCTTCAACTGTTACTTCTTTGTCAAGTTCAACAACTAAGTCAACAAGAGAAACGTTAGCAGTTGGAACACGTACAGCGCCACCGTTTAATTTACCTTTAAGTTCTGGTAATACTAATGCTACAGCTTTAGCTGCACCAGTAGATGTTGGGATCATGTTTTCAGCTGCTGCACGAGCACGACGTAAATCTTTGTGTGGTAAGTCTAAGATTTGTTGGTCGTTAGTGTAAGAGTGAATTGTTGTCATCATTCCGCGTTTTACGCCGAATTTTTCGTTTAATACTTTAGCGAATGGAGCTAGACAGTTTGTAGTACAAGAAGCGTTAGATACTACGTTGTGGTTAGCTGCATCGTATTGTTCATGGTTAACACCCATAACTACAGTGATATCTTCGTCAGAAGCTGGAGCTGAGATGATAACTTTCTTAACTGATCCACCTAAGTGTTTTTCAGCGTCTGATTTTTTAGTGAAACGGCCAGTAGATTCTACTACTACTTCTACTCCGTAGTCGCTCCATGGTAATTGAGCTGGGTCACGCTCAGCGATAACTTTAATTTCTTTACCGTTAACAACGATGCTGTTTTCGTTAGCAGATACTTCTGCATTTAAAGTTCCGTGAACTGTGTCATATTTTAAAAGGTGAGCTAATGTTTTAGCATCTGTTAAGTCGTTGATTGCTACTACTTCTACCTCAGAGTTGTTAAGAGCTGCGCGGAATACGTTACGTCCGATACGTCCAAATCCATTAATACCAATTTTAGTCATTTGAATTTCCTCCTTGGGGGATTATATTAAAGGGTAAAACCCTTTGTTAATTGTTTTGCTGCACCTTCATCTGTAATTAGAATTGAAGTGTGCCCTTGCTTTATTACAGCCTGTATTGCTTTTGCCTTTGAAGAACCTCCAGCGACTGCAACAACGTGAGATACATTTTGTAAATCCTCAAGTTGCATACCAACTGTTCTTACTTTATGAACAACATTTCCTTCTTCATTAAAGTAGTAACCGAAAGCTTCGCCAACTGCTTCGCTTGCCTGAATCTTTAACCAATCTGCTTCTGAAGTACTTCTGCGACGTGCCATTGTTAACGCATCACCTATTCCATGAATGACGATATTGGAAGATCGAATCAACTCAAGAACTTCTTTCACGGAAGGCTCTGTCACAATAGACGCATATGCTTCGCTACTAACATGGTCTGGAACATACAATAAGCGATAATTACTCATCGTATTTTGCGCCATCTTGGCACAAATGGTATTGGCTTCTAATTCAACACCTTCTCCAATTCCACCACGTGCTGGGACAAATAGCATATGTAAATCTTTGCAATCAAGTTGCATCATGTCCGCAGCAGCAGCTAGCGTAGTTCCTCCAGCCACAGCAACGATATTATTCGCTGTCAGACGGTCTTTTATACAAGTCACACAAGCACGGCCCATCTCCAGTTTGACCCAAGGTGATTCATCACTATCACCAGGGACAACGAAAACTTCATCCAAGTCTAATGTTTCCTTAAGTTGCTTTTCTAAAACCTTTAACCCGGAAATTTCTTTCATAAAGTCTTCCAAAGCAAGAACTAAAGCTGTTCCTTCTTCTGTCAAAGTCATTCCAGAAGAAGCGACGTGAACTAAGTTTTGTTCTTTCAAAACTTGAACTTCACTTCGCAATACTCGTTCTGTCATACCGAGGCTTGCTGATAAGTTTCTTCTTCCAATCGGCTGCATGAGCCTAATGTATTGAAGAATTTGCATTCTCGTTTGCATAACAGGTAGCAGATCAGGTAATAATTTTTTTGTGTTCTGAATCCATGAGCGCATATCTTTTCTCCTCACTACATTGGTTCATTTTTCCTTAGTGGTCACTTTACGTCCCGTAGTGACATTTTGTGTCCCACATAGGTTAAAAAAATAATCCCTGCTACGTGTATTATTGTAACAGGAGATAGAAACTTATTCAACTCTTAACTGCATTCTTTATATAGTTTATTATGACACCTTTGTGAATGTTACCATATTCTACTTGTTTTCCGTCCATTTCTACAACCGGAATCATTAAGTGATATTTTTCTAAAAGGTCATTATCTTCATATATATCTATTTCCTCGATTTGAAAAGAATATTCACATTGTACTTCCTGTAAAACTTGTTTCGCCTTCACGCAAAGGCCACAATCTTTTTTAGTATACAGTACAACTTTCATCTTCTTCACCTATCCGATCGTTTTTCGTAATGACGAAGCTGGGATGTGCATTTGTTCTCTATACTTCGCCACTGTTCTTCGAGAAATAACAATTTCATGCTCTTCTTCTAATAATTTTGAAATCTTTTGATCTGAAAGTGGCTTTTTCTTATCCTCTGCCCCAATTAGCGTTTGAATAAATTGTTTTACACGTTTTGTAGAAACTGCTTCATCTTCAGTCGTCGAAACGGCATTGCTAAAGAACGATTTCATCTCAAATAAACCGTGTGGTGTTTGCACATATTTATTTCGCGTCGCACGACTAATTGTTGATTCATGCACACTTAACTCTTCCGCTACCTCTTTTAAAGCGAGAGGTCTTAAATACTCTGGACCTTTCCAGAAGAAATCACGTTGTTTTTCCATAATAATATTCATCACTTGCAGCAGCGTCTGTTTTCTCTGCTTCAAACTGCGCATAATCCACTGCACATGCTGATACTTTTCTGATACGTAAGATGCTACTTCACTTTCACTATTATTAAGAAGCGCACTATATTCAGAATGAATTTCAATTCTCGGCATATTTCTCTCATTCATTTGTAAAACGAGGCGATCGCCATCTTTTTTCACCGCCATATCAGGCACAATATAAAGTGGTTTATCTGAAGAAAACGCAAGACCTGGTTTTGGTTGTAATGACGTTATACAATTTACCGCACTCTGTAATTCCTCATTACTACATTTCAACACTTGAACGAGCTTTCGCCAATCTTTCTTCACAAAATAAGCGAAATGATCTTCTACAACCTCTTCTGCTAATCCATTCCGTCTTTGTAAGCGCTTCAATTGCAAGGTTAAACATTCCTGAATATTACGCGCCCCTACCCCTGCTGGTTCCAGTGATTGGACAAGCTCTACAGAGCGGTCGACTACATGAATATGCGCAGAAAGGAGCTCTGCTAACTCTTCATTCGTTTCTTGTAAATATCCATTTCCATCCATGTTCATAATAATGAAAGAAGCTACTTTTCGCTCTTCTTCATCTATTTTATAATACTGTATTTGATTTAATAAATGTTGCTGAATCGTTGTAGAATCCACACTGTAGATCTCCATCTGATTCTCGACTTGTTTGCTGGTACTTTTACTGTTGTTAGAGCTCTTTTTCTTCTCCCTCTCAAAACCACCTAACTCAATAAGGGGATTCTCTAACGATTGCTCATACAAAAACTCCGATAATTCTTGTACATTATACTGGAGCATTGTAATCGCTTGCCTTAACTCTTGTGTCATTGCCAAACGTAAGCTTTGTTCTTGTAAAAGACTTGCCTTCAAACTAATCTCCCCCTTGTTTCTATTGTACAATAAGTTTGGTAAAAGGAGAATGCTATCACAGACACCCATTCCAAAATATTATTAATTTATATGTATTAATGAGATTTACAACTTACAACCTAAATTTGAATAATATTGAAAGAAAATAATAAACTCAATTTTTTATTACCACATACTAATAGTAACCCTTAATTTTATATATAACAACATTAAATTTATCTCTGTTCAATTCCAAAATAAAAAGAGCAGTTTAGGTATAGTGACACTTCACTATGCCTAACTACTCTTTTTCGATTCCTAATTAAGAAAGAAACCTCTTATTTAAAGCTAAGGAACTTTGATTCCTAATTACATAGGAATCATAGAGATAATCGTTCGATTCACTAGACGCTCCTTGAATTCCTCTCATCTCTTCCACAGACAACTCAACTATTTTTTTCACGCTTCTCTCGTTATTACTATCCATCATTTTTTGTTTTCTTTTCGAAAAAAATCCCATAATTTATTCCCCCTGCAATTAATTATTTTTTAACAATTGAATGAATTTAAGGCTCTTACCACTTCTTAATACACCTTTCGGATAGACCTTCGCTGCAAACATAGCAATTAAGCTAATGCTAGCCAGTAATACAACCATAGATGTAATAATTTCTAAACTCCCAACGGATCCATTAATAATCCTAACTACCATACTAATTGGAGCTGTAAACGGAACATATGATGTCACCCTTGATACTAGCCCTTCAGGGTTATCAAGTACTACTAATAACTCCACCACTAAGCTTCCCATCAATATAAGAGTAATCGGCATCGTTGTTCCGGATAATTCTTCTGGCCTGCTTACCATAGAACCAAACACTGCGAAAAGTGCCGCATAAACGAAGTAACCGAGAACAAAATATAACAAGAAATATGCAGCATGCTCACCTGTAATCATATTTACATCAATATTCACTCCAAAAAACGAATCCGATACCTTGAAAATTCCAGATTTAATATATAGCGCCATACTAAGGAAGAAAATAAATAACTGTGTCAAACTAGCAAGACCGACTCCTAATATCTTCCCAAAGACCATGTGAACAGGCGACACCTTCGTTACCATCACTTCCATAACACGCGACGCCTTCTCTGACGCTACCGCTGTAGCAATCGCATTTCCATACGAAGTAATTGCTAAGTACATAATCGCTACTAATAAATACACCAGTAAGAATGAGCTTGTTTCTTCGTTATTTAAGTTTTGCTTTTTCGCTTGCACGTTCATCGTCAGTGATTTCACAGTCTCTTCTGATAACTGTTGTTTAACTACCGCACTTTGAAAATACTGATTTTGTACAAATACCTGCGCACTTTGAATCAACTTAGGATTATCCACCTTCATAAAGTAATCTAATACTGGTTCAGCACCCGCACCCTCTTTTAATATAAAGAGCGCTTCGACTTTCTTATCTAACAAATCTTGCTTATATTGATTTAATTTTGTTTTATCACCTAAAGACCAATCCCATTCTGGAAGAGCTTTACTAAGATTAGATTGATCCAAAGTAACATTAGGTGCTTCGGAAATAAATACAACTTTTGCTTTTTCTTTCTCTCCAGAAAACTTTTGTACTAAAGTTGGAAAGGAGAATAAGAATATCCCTCCCCCTATTAATAACAATGTCATCCCAATAAATATTTTCGTCCTCACACGATCCCAATACGTTTGCCCTAAAACAATCCAGAAATTCCTCATTACTTATGCACCCGCCTTTTCAACAAAGATTTGATGTAAAGAAGGTTCTTTAATAGAAACATCTCGGATATATTGTTTAGTTTTAATGTCTTCAAGCAGCGAAAATGCATCCTCTCCATCATTAACTTTAATCATGAACGTACGATTAACTTTTTCAAAATTGAAATTTTTCTTCTTAAGAATAGGTTCAATATCCCCTTCAGTTTGCAACGTCATATATTTGTATTGATAACTTTTCTTAATATCTGACAAGGCACCCGATAATACAAGTTGACCATTTTTCATAATACAAATTTCCTCACAGAACGTTTCTACACTGTCCATTTGATGACTACAGAAGATAATCGTTTTTCTTTGCGCGATTAACTCGAGCACAACATTTTTTAACATCTCTGCATTTACAGGATCCAATCCACTAAATGGTTCATCTAGTATGATGAATTCCGGATTATGCAATATCGCTGAAATCAATTGAATTTTTTGTTGATTTCCCTTTGACAATTCCTCTGTTTTCTTCTTTAAATGTGGTGTCATTTCTAATTTTTCTAGCCACTGTAACGCATGCCTTTTTGCAAGATTAGCTGGCATTCCTTCTAACTTGCCGAAATACACCAATTGCTCCACTACATTCATTTTCGGGTATAATCCACGCTCTTCTGGTAAATAGCCAATAGATAGGTCTTTCTTTGAAAAAGGGCGATTATTCCATAGAATTTGGCCGCTATCCGGTTTGATTAAATCTAAGATCATACGAATCGTTGTCGTCTTACCAGCACCATTTCGGCCCAGCATCCCTAAAATTCCACCTTCTTCTACACGTATATTTAAATCATTAACGGCTTTATATTCACCAAATGTTTTATTTAATCCTTGAATTTCAAATGCCATCCATAACAGCTCCTTTTAGCTTTTTACGAAATAAATAACCGCCATTCCTAATACAATCCCGCCTACCATCAACAAAAACTTTTTCATAACTATTTCCTCCTTCATTGACTTGTTAAGTTGTATCTTTATCATAGACTTCTTTCTGATGCTATTGTCCGCAATCCGTACTGTATTTACCGTAAAAAAGGCGAACCACTCTTATGTGGTTCACCGCAATTTCAACAGATGACATTGATTGTATGAAAACTTCTTAAATGTTATTATAAAAATATTCAGAAATTAAACGATATACCTACAAAGAGAGGTGTCTAAACCGTTGCAGATACAACGTAACTTCGTTTTCATTTTATGTGTAACTATCCTGTATTTTTGTTTACAAGGCTATATCTTATATAAAATAAACCAACCATATAGTGGAGTTCTTATTTCTAAAACAGACTCAACTACATACACAATAGCAAAAATTAAATCCTCCGGTTGGGCTTTTCAGACGGACTTAAAAGAAGGAGATATAATCTATTCGATAAATAAAGAAAAGCCTCATTTAGGAATACTTCCTGGATATCAAAACCAATCACTAAATGCATCTGAAATACAAATTAAAAAAGACGATATCACCCAAACTTATAAAGGAACACAACATTTTATTGATTCTCGTGACAAAATTATTTCTGTATACTTTCCCTTCCTACTCGCTTTTATTTGTTTAGGGTTATCTATTTTTCTTTATACAAAGAAGCCTTTGAACCGGGAAACATTCTTTTTGATCACGTTTCTATTCATGACTTCCTCAAGTCTTCTAATCGCAGTTGAATCTGGTAAAGGTGATTTTATCGCTCTCATTATTTTAAGTATTGTATTTCAAGGTACACCTATGTCTCTCATTTTATTGTTGAATGAATTATTCAAGAAAAAGCAACTATACGTCATTTCTATGAGATTTCTAAAAATCGATATTGGAATTGGCATTATTTTACTATCATTCTCTATTTTAACGATGTTCATTCCATTTCCAATAGTTAATACCGATGGATTAGAACTAATTTACCTTTCAATAAATATTATCTTTTGTATATATTTTTTAATCCGTGCCTATATCAAATATCACAGTACAGTACATAAACCATTTTTAAAATTAATGCTCACGATTCATTCCATTGCCTTCTTTCCGTTCGTTACACTCTATGCTCTTCCAGATGCAATATTCAGAACACCGATTCTCTCAGCAGATATTGGAGCTATGTTCCTAATCGCTCTTCCAATCGGTTATTTTTATTTAGTAGCGACGAAGCAGATTTTTGATATAGATTTTGTATTTGATCGTTTACGGTATTACGCATTTCTGTCATTAATCCCAACTCTATTAATTGCAATCATTACGAGCTGGAGCATTTATTACAAAGACAATTTTCTCTCTCGACTGCTGCAAAGTTTTATTATTATTTTTCCGTTAAATATTCTATTTCTCATATTAAAAGAAAGATTAGATTTTACATTTCGTAATCACCTCTTTCGGACTAAAACAAACTTATACGTAAACATTGAACAGTTTACCGCACAGCTATCATCTATTATGAAAACAGAAGAGTTAGAGAAAAAATTCACTAATGAAATCGTTTCAATGTTGAAACCTTCTTTTATTCAATTTGTTCAATATGATATGAAAGAAAACACATATACACAATGCAACGGATATGGACAAACGAAAGATTTCACACTTTCTAAAAAGAAAAAATGGAGTATGGCAGCATTACTAATTAATGATTTATTAGAGGATGATGGATGCATCGGTATTTACTTATACTCTACTAAACATATAAAACACTACATCTGGATTGGAACAAAAGTGAATAATATTAAATATAATACGCATGAAAAATCATGGTTCATCACTGTCACGACATACGTCCGTCTTATTTACGAAAACTTGTATACCATTAATGAAATTATTCATTCTCTAGAGCAGGAGAGTTTAGAATCCAAAACAAATTCTGCAAGCTTATCACGCCTACTCTTTCAAATTTCTGAACAAGAAAGGCGCCGACTTGCTTCAGATTTACACGACTCTGCATTACAAGATCAAATTGTATGGTACCGCAAACTAGACTCTTTATTAAAAAACAAATCCGTTCCACTAGAATTAAAAAATGAACTAAAAAAAATCCATTTCGGTATGCACGATGTAATACAACAAATTCGCGACACATGTAATGAATTGCGTCCATCACTTTTATCAGATGCTGGTTTAATTGGTGCATTAAGAGAATTGCTAGCCCAAACACAATTGCGTGTACAGTTTCAAATTCAATTTGATCATGAATCAATTCAAGAACATCATTACGATTTTGACAAAATTCTATCTTTATATCGTATCATTCAAGAACTACTAACAAACGCAGATAAACATTCCGAGGCAACCATCGTATCGATTTTTTTATGGGAAGAGAATAACTGTATTTTCCTAGACTACCGAGACAACGGCAAAGGTTTTAATATAGACACTCCCTACTCTCCTAAGCAGCATATGGGGCTTTCCGGTATAAAAGGAAGGCTTCAATCAATTGGTGGAGAAATACATATAGTATCCGAAGCTAAAAAAGGACTTCAAATAAACATTACAGTTCCGAGGTGGTAAATAATGATTCGAGTATTAATTGTAGATGATCATCAAATTGTAGGCGAAGGAACAAAGAGCATGATTGAATTAGAAGAAGATATGCAAGCAGAATATATTTTAAATGAACAGGAAGCACTCATAAAAAGTGACGCTACACCTTTTGACGTATACCTCTTGGATATGAATATGCCCAATTGTAGTGGTATTGAACTCGCCCAGAAAATATTACATATTCAAACAGATGCAAAAATCATTTTATATACAGGTTTTGAATATGTATCCCAATTCAATTTATTAATAAACTCTGGTATCAGCGGCATTATTAGTAAATCAGCTTCTCAACAAGAGCTATTAATGGCAATTCGTGCAGCTGTAAACGGATATACTTTACTTCCTATTTCGTTATTACGTCAACTACGTACAGACGATATAACGACTCAACAACTTGAAAATAAAACCGCTCTTCTTACACAAAAAGAATTAGAAATCTTAGAATCCGTCTCTAAAGGAAGTAGCAATAAACAAATTGCTGATGAACTGTACATGAGTTCAAGAGCTGTAGAATACAACCTAACAAAAATCTTCAAAAAATTAAAAGTAGGATCACGCTCCGAAGCTTTAACAGAAGCAATGAGACAAGGCATTTTGAAAGTACACATATAAAATGAGACTTCCATCAGTTTGTTTTGTTTAACCCTCAAATAATGAGATAAATAAAAAAGTCCTAACCTACAAAACGTAAGTTAGGACTTTTTGACGCGCCCAGAGGGATTCGAACCCCCGGCAGACGTGGTACCGGAAACCACCGCTCTATCCGACTGAGCTATGGGCGCATGATTATAGAAAACACTTCATTTTCTTCTCATAATAATAGCAATAAAATCCATCTAAATCAATAAAAATATCCCCGTAATACCTTATGCATCTTAGCTAAAAGCATATAAAATCTATTCCACCCCTAAATTTTCCAATCATAAATTCACCCCAACTCACAAATTATAATCTTTGAATTGATATTCCAAAGGGGGCTTCATTCAATGACTGTAATTACGAAACTAAAGCAAACTGTTTCTGGATTAAAAAGTGCACAAGCTAGCTTAGAGGGATTCGCTCTTGATACGGATAACCAACAAGCTAAGCAACTTTTCCAAACAGCTGCGCAGCAAACACAAACGATTATCGATTCTTTAAACCCACGCGTTGAAGAAGTCCAACAAGAAGAACCACAATACTCACAGCAATAACGAATCAGACTTGCTGTGAAATAGAAAAAGGATGATATGCAGTCATCCTTTTTCTATCACATTACATATTGCAATAGAAATGGAATGATAATTATGCGAAAACTCGGCCTCATAACCGCATTATTTGCACTTCTATTTAGCTCTTTTACCGGATGTGATAATAGTCCTTTAGATAAAAAAGTGAAAGAAGAAGCAAAACGAACGGAGAAAGAAAAAGGTCCAAAGTTAACAAAGACGAGTACGGAATCCTTTAATCAATCTATATCACAAGGAGCGAAGAAAAGAGCTCTCGCTATGGATGAAATTATAAAAAGCACAGCAGTGAATTCAAATTTAGATCTCTACATAGCAGTTACACCTGAGCATCACGAAAGGTTTGGATTAAAACCTCTTCGTAAAAAGCTTCAAAAGCAGCTAAGTGATGAGCATCCTACTTTCGATGTTCGTGTCAGTACAGATAAAAAAATCTTTATGTTACTCGAAAAACTCGAAAGAAAAATTAAGGAAAAAGAAGTATCTAAAGATGAAATTAATAAACAATTAAAATTCATTGGTAAAAAAATGGAGTCTAACACTTAACGCTTTTTAAAAGAAAAGGAAGGATTGCAATGTCTAGTAAAGATAAAAACTTAACCCCTGTACAACAGGAGTATAAAAAATTCGAACAAGAACGCGAACCGAAACGACCTGTCTTAAAAAATTGTATAAAAGCCTTTTTCGTCGGTGGTTTTATTTGCTTCATCGGACAACTTATTTCTACTTTTTACATCACATATTTTGATTTCACTGAACGCTCAGCAGGAAATCCAACAGTCGCAACTCTTATTTTCATTTCTATGTTACTAACTGGATTTGGTATATACGATCGTTTTGGACAGTTTGCTGGTGCTGGTACAGCTGTACCTGTTACTGGATTTGGTAACTCTGTTATTGCCGCATGTATTGAGCATCGAACGGAAGGATTTGTCCTTGGCGTTGGCGGCAATATGTTTAAACTAGCTGGTTCTGTTATTTTATTTGGTGTATTTTCCGCTTTCGTCATCGCACTTATTAAAACGATTCTCGTTCAATGGGGAGGGCTATAAATGTTACAAGGACACCGAACGTGGGTATTTGAAAACAAACCAGTCATTATCTCAACAGGGGTTGTCGGTGGACCATTTGAAGCAAAGGGGAACATCCCAGAAGACTTCGATATCCTTCATGAAGATTTATGGCTTGGACAAGATTCCTATGAAAAAGCACATAAAATTTTATTCGAAGAAGCTTGTAGCCGCGCTACTGAAAAAGCAGAACTTCGTAAAGACGATATTCAATTCGTACTCGCAGGAGATTTAATTAATCAAATCACTCCAACAAGCTTTGCTTGCCGCACACTCGGCACTCCTTATCTCGGATTATTCGGGGCTTGTTCTACTTCTATGGAAGGTTTAGCACTTGGGGCAAGTATCGTAAATGCAAAAGGCGCAAAATATTTATTAACTGGTGCATCCAGTCATAATACAGCTGTAGAAAAACAATTCCGCTATCCTACCGAATACGGCGGACAAAAGCCACCTACTGCACAGTGGACAGTAACCGGAGCAGGAGCCGCCATTTTAAGCGATACTGGACATGGTCCAAGAGTAACCTCTGCAACAATCGGACGAGTGGTTGATATGGGATTAACGGATCCGTTTAATATGGGAGGCGCAATGGCTCCAGCTGCAGTTGATACAATTGAAGCCCATTTACGTGAACGCCAAATTGATGCCTCTTACTACGATTTAATCGTAACAGGCGATCTCGGACATGTAGGACGCGAAATTGCTTATGACTTACTACATAAACACGGAACGAAAGTAACGAGCGAACAATTTCAAGATTGCGGAATTATCATTTATAGAGAAGGACAACCTGTCATAGCTGGTGCTAGCGGGCCTGGATGTTCCGCAACAGTCGTATACGGGCATTTATTAAACCGAATGAAAAGAGGAGAGTTCAAAAAAATACTTGTCGTTGCGACAGGCGCTTTACTATCTCCACTTACATTCCAACAAGAAGAAACGATTCCGTGTATCGCTCACGCCGTTTCGATTGAATTTGGAGGTGCAACGCAATGATTTTTTTCTGGGCTTTCGTCATCGGCGGACTCATATGCGTAATCGGACAACTTATGTTTGATGTCGGCAAGTTAACACCAGCTCATACAATGGCAACACTCGTTGTTGCCGGAGCAATATTAGATGGATTCAATTTGTATGAACCATTAATTGATTTCGCTGGAGCCGGGGCAACTGTACCTATTACAAGCTTTGGTAATGCCCTTGTTCATGGCGCAATGGAAGAAGCTGCAAAACATGGCATCGTTGGCGTTATTACTGGCATGTTTAAAGTAACGAGCGCCGGCGTATCCGCGGCTATTATTTTCGGCTTCATAGGTGCATTGTTATTTAAACCGAAAGGATAAGGAGTGTTTGTATGACTGTTATCGCTAGCGTAAAAACTTGCCTTGCTAGTGTAAGAGGAGCTCAAGCAAGTTTAAGCTCTCTTTCATTAAATTCACAAGACGACGAATCCAAACGCGTATTTCATGAATGTATGTTAGAAATGGACAACGTCATCGCTGATTTACAGAATAGAGTTTCAGTATTAGAACGTGAAGAACCTCAATATAAAGGGTTTTAAGTAGACTGGAGGAAATGACTATGTCTCACCTGCCGGAATGGACACTTGTCATTCTTCGCTCTGTATTCATATTAATTATTTTATTCGCTATTACGAAATGGTTAGGGAAAAGACAAATCTCTCAGCTCTCCTTTTTTGAATACATTGCCGGAATGACAATCGGTGACATCGCTGCCCAAGTATCTACAGGGCTCGATTCGAAATTTTTCCACGGCGTCTTTGCGATACTCATTTTCGCTGCGGTACCTTTTTTCACAGGAATCCTCTCCTTAAAGAACAAAACAGCTCGGGATTTCTTTGAAGGGAAATCTACCGTATTAATAAAAGATGGAAAGATACTCGAAGATAACTTAAAGAAAGAAAAATATACGAGTGACGAATTACTGGAACTACTCCGAGGGAAAAGTGCGTTCAGCGTAGCTGAAGTCGAATTTGCTGTCTTAGAACCGAGTGGAGAATTAAATGTACTATTAAAGAAAGATTCTCAGCCACTTACTGCAAAAGACATCGGTTTAAAAGTACCGAATGAAAAAGAACCACAAACTGTTATTATGGATGGAAATGTACTAGATGAACCTCTTTCAGCAAGCGGGCATAACCGCGCTTGGTTACATTCAGAATTAGAAAAACTCGGCGTTGTTATTGAAAATGTCTTTCTCGGTCAAGTCGATTCATACGGACAACTTACTATCGACATTTACAATGACAAACTCCAAATGCCTTCTCCTCAAAACAAACCTTTATTATTAGCATCTTTAAAAAAATGTCATGCTGATCTTGAACTATTTTCCCTAGAAACAAAGTCGAAATCAGCAAGCGAAATGTATAGTAAAAACGCGAAACAAATCGAAAAGATTTTAAATAAAGTAACCTATCTTTTAAAAGACTAATTATCGAAAGAACGCTTCAGTTAAAAGGCGTTCTTTTCTTTTTTCTCCAGTTTTCGTAACGTTTAAATTTATGTAATTCGGTTATGATGTTGAAGATACATAAGCAGGGAATTTCGAAAACATAGCGAATATTTCATGGTACAACTACATATTTTTTTGATTTAAAGTGGTTTCGTTTGACCTTTATTGACCATAATTGTATTATAAGACTAAGAAAGCTTTATAAGGAGGAAATAACAGATGAATTTAATTCCTACAGTAATTGAACAAACAAATCGTGGAGAACGCGCTTACGATATTTACTCTCGACTATTAAAAGACCGCATCATTATGCTTGGTAGTGCAATTGATGACAACGTAGCTAACTCAATCGTTTCCCAGCTTTTATTCTTGGAATCTCAAGATCCAGAAAAAGATATTCACATCTACATCAACAGCCCTGGTGGTTCTATCACAGCGGGTATGGCAATCTATGATACAATGCAGTTTATTAAACCACAAGTATCAACAATCTGTATCGGTATGGCTGCATCTATGGGTGCATTCTTACTTGCAGCAGGTGAAAAAGGAAAACGTTATGCACTTCCAAACAGTGAAGTAATGATTCACCAACCACTTGGTGGAGCACAAGGTCAAGCAACTGAAATCGAAATCGCTGCAAAACGTATCCTATTCTTACGTGAAAAACTAAACCAAATTCTTGCTGACCGCACTGGTCAACCACTTGAAGTACTACAACGCGACACAGACCGCGACAACTTCATGACAGCTGAAAAAGCTTTAGAATACGGTTTAATCGATAAGATCTTTACAAATCGTTAATACTAAAAAGCGAAAGCGGCTCGTTTAGAATCGCAGGGCGATGGAGCCCCTGATTCCGAGGCGCTTTTTGCCTCGAATGAAGGGGCGAAACAACCGGAGATTCTAACCGCTAGAGCTAGATATAACTAAAAGTGGAAGCGCCCTATAAGTGGGCGCTTCTTTTATATATTGTTCCCCGCTCACATACCCCATCCAGTATCCCTCTAAATATATCAACGATTTTGCAATTATATCGAACAAAACTCAAATTATATCAACGATTTTTTTAATATATCAACGGTTCGACACAACATATCGATTTACCGACAATCTCCGACAAGGACAAACCAGCTAAATACCCCTCCCCGCTAATCCGCACAAACAACAAAACAAAAAAACTATCGCATATACGCGATAGCTCTTTATTGTACATATGCAGCTAATGCTTCTAAAGCCTCTTCTGCATCTGAACCTTCTGTTGTAATTGTTATCATGCTTCCAGTTCCAATTGCTAAGCTCATAATCCCCATTATGCTCTTTGCATTTACTGTCTTTCCATCTTTCTCAATAAAGATATCTGCATGAAAGCGATTTGCCTCTTGTACAAACAACGCAGCCGGACGTGCTTGTAAACCGTTTTTTAATGAAACCTGAACTCGTTTTTGAACCACAGCTCCATTTCCCCTTTAACCTCTTATTTTTTTGCTACCGTTTCCCCCGCGCGTAATTTCTCTGCAATTTCATCGATTTTACGCAAACGATGATTAATACCCGATTTACTAATTTTCCCCCCGGATACCATCTCACCTAACTCTTTCAATGTTACATCTTGATAATCTCTTCGTAGTTGCGCAATCTCTTGTAGTTTATCTGGCAATATATCAAGACCAACCGTCTCATCAATATAGCGGATATTTTCAATCTGCCTTAGCGCTGCACCAATTGTTTTATTTAAATTAGCTGTTTCGCAGTTCACTAAACGATTTACGGAATTACGCATATCACGTACGATTCGAATATCTTCAAACCTTAAAAGTGCATTATGAGCACCAATAATATTTAAAAATTCCGTAATTTTCTCCGCTTCTTTCAAATACGTAATGTACCCTTTTCTTCTTTCCAACGTCTTACTATTTAAATCAAATCCGTTCATCAGTTCACATATAGCATCATTATGTTCCTTATATAACGAAAAGATCTCTAAATGATAAGATGATGTTTCTGGGTTATTTACTGAACCACCTGCTAAAAATGCACCGCGTAAATACGATCGTTTACAACACTTCTTCTCAATCAATTCTTGTGATATATTTCGAATAAATGAAAAGTCATCTCGAACGATATGAAGATCGGCTAATATTTCGCGAGACTTTTCAACAAGCCTTACGATATATACATTATTTTTCTTCAATCGCATTTTTTTACGAACAAGTAATTCTACCGTCACATCATATCCTTTTTTCAAAAGCGTATAAATCCTTCTTGCAATTGCCGCATTTTCTGTTTGAATATCGATAGATAGACGACGGTTTGAAAAAGAAAGCGATCCGTTCATTCGAAGTAACGCCGATAATTCTGCTTTCTCACAGCATTCTTTCACTTCAAGATTCGTCAACTCTTTCTTTGTTTCTGATGCAAATGACACAGTCAACACCTCCTTATACGATTATTATGGAACAAAATTCTTGTCCTATATGAATGAGGAGCGCCACCTCAAACGAGGCAACGCACATTTATAACAATGAATATAAAATCGAAGCTAACTTTAACGTATCATGCCTTACAACACGATCATCATACTTCGCTAATCCCTCTTGAATAACATCAATATTATTTTCAGCAAAACGTTCTTCATCCACTACAACTGGTGTAGACATTTCTTCCTCATATAACTTACGTAATTCACAAGGAATCTCACGGTTATTTACAATTGCAGTATTAATAAATGGTTGCCCTAAATGATCGTGTAACGCCTGCACATGATCAAAAGCAGTATATCCCATCGTTTCACCCGCTTGTGTCATAACGTTACATACATATACCTTCTTCGCCTTTGCAGCAAGAACAGCGTCCCCAATTTTGTTAACAACTAAGTTGGGTAATATACTCGTATACAAACTTCCTGGGCCGAAAACAAGTAAATCAGCTCGTTTAATCTCAGCCAACGTTTCATGCAATGGCTCTACATCTTCTGGAGTTAAAAAGACACGATTAATCTTCTTTCCGTAATAAGGAATCTTTGATTCACCTGTTACAATTTCCCCATCTTCAAGTTCCGCATGAAGTACCGCACTTTGATTCGCTGCTGGTAATACACGTCCTCTGACATTTAATACTTTACTTGTTTCCGTAATTGCATGGAAAAAGTCTCCTGTAATCGAGGTCATACCTGCCAACAATAGATTTCCTAACGCATGACCTTTCAGTCCGTCTCCTGTTGTGAAACGGTGCTGAAATAAAGCTTCCACCAGTGGCTCTACATCCGATAACGCAACAAGTACGTTACGGATGTCACCTGGAGGTGGAATTTCTAGCTCATCACGTAATCTACCCGAACTGCCACCATCATCAGCGATTGTAACAACTGCTGTAATATCAACAGGATATTGCTTTAATCCTCTTAATAAAACAGAAAGTCCAGTCCCGCCTCCCATGATGACAATTTTAGGCTTTCTCTCTTTTTTCATCCCTTAATGGCCCTTTCTCTTCTCCACATCACGATGAGATACATGAACACTATACTCTGGTTTCAAATGTTTCCCAAGGTATTCTGTAAGCGTAACAGAACGATGCTGTCCACCTGTACATCCAATTGCAATTACAAGTTGACTTTTGCCTTCTCTTTTATAATGAGGCAGCATGAAAGTAATCAGATCCGTCAACTTCTCTAAAAACTTATGTGTCTCATTAAATTTCAGTACATACGAAGAAACTTCTTCATCTAGTCCTGTTAATGGCTTCATATGTGGAATGTAATATGGATTTGGTAAAAAACGAACATCAAATACTAAATCTGCATCAATTGGAATACCGTACTTAAATCCAAATGACATAACATTTACACGAAATGCTTGCTCAGTTTCTGTTGAGAACAAGTGAACAATTTTTTCACGTAATTCTTTCGGTTTTAAATCCGATGTATCAAGCACAATATTTGCTCGTGCCTTCATATCTGTTAATAAATTGCGCTCTGCTTCGATTCCCTTTAACGGCAAACCAGTTGGTGCAAGTGGATGCGAACGTCTCGTTTCTTTATAACGAGTTACAAGCGTACTATCTTTCGCATCTAAAAATAAAATATGAGGAATAATCCATGTACGTTCTGATAAATCATCAAGTGCTCCCCATAAATGCTCGAAAAACTCGCGGCCACGTAAATCAATACCAAGTGCCACTTTATTCATTTTCCCTTTTGAATCCGCCATAAGCTCAATAAACTTTGGCAATAACATCGGTGGTAAATTATCTACACAAAAATATCCTAAATCTTCAAAACTTTGTAAAGCTACTGTTTTTCCAGCTCCAGACATCCCTGTAATAATTACCATTTTTATATCATTATTCTCTGTCATCGTATCCTCTCCTTGACGGTTTAACTCGGATCTAATCGATATGAAAGCAACTCAAAATCTGGGGTATATACAAATGTACCGTAGATTATGCCATTTCCTTTAATTAAATAATCAATAATGTGATAATCTCCTGGCGCCATTGCTAAATCATCAATTTTATCAAATGTATGCCAACCAATGATGCCTTCTTCGCTCTCTAGTTTGTTTTCTCCTGCAAAATCTGTCGCTAAAAAGGAGAACATCATCCATTCAGAAACAACTTTATCACCTTCTTGGATGACAAAGGTGAAGACCCCCTTTAACGCTGGGTTTTTCAAATAAATACCTGTTTCTTCGCGATATTCGCGAACAACGGAATCTCTTACAGTCTCACCACGCTCCATTTTCCCGCCTGGTGCAACCCACCAATTTCGGCGAGGTTTTTGGAGTAAGAGTACTTCATTATCTCTAATTAACACACAGTTTGTCACTCTTTGCATGTTTCTTCACCTCAGCTACTTGCAGTAAAATTTCTCACTGCATACTTCTTTCATTATACTATCAAAAACAGTTTGCTACAACGAAGGAGCCAGTCCTCTTTCGCTAAGCATACGCTACTCAACAATTTTAAAAAAGCTTTCCATAACAAGCAATGTAAATGCTTAGACTTTTAATGAATAGCATGAAAAATCCCCTTAACGATTTTTATCGCCAAGGGGATTAAAGCCCTTATTTCTTACCGAAATAAGTAACAATCGCAAATCCTAAAATAAAGGTAATAATTGAACTTATAATTGAAAATCCACCAGTTGGAATACCAGGGAACACAATTACAATCGAACCGATAACTAGTCCAATAATTGCCGCAAATGTCATACTTTTATAACGATCTAATAAAAAACTAATGCCTTTACTACTTACAACAAATCCAACCATAACACCAGCACCGATAACCACGATTAAAGGTAAGTTAAGTGTAGTTAAAGCGTTAATTGCTGTTGGATACACACCAATAATTAATAAAATAAACGATCCACTAATCCCAGGAAGTAGCATAGCCATACTAGCCATCCATCCTGCGAAAAATAAACCAATTGCATTTAAAATTGTTAACGTCGTAATTGGATCTGCTGCCTTATCTGGTTTAAAGAAAGCTGTGATCGCAACAAGAATTGCTGCAACTATTAATAAAACAATGTGCTTACCTTTAAACGACGACTTTGCATCAGCTTCTCTCATTAACATCGGTAATATACTAATGATTAAACCGAGGAAGAAAAATTGAGTCGGTTCATAATGATTTGCAAGTAAATATTTAATAACATGACTTAACGTTAAAAACGCTGCTGCCACACCAGCTGCAAGTGGAATTAAAAACCCTAAATGTTTTTTCCATTCACGACTAAAGAATCCACTAATTGCCGCAAGCAATTGTTCATAAATCCCTAACACAACAGCGATTGTACCGCCGCTCACACCAGGAATTAAATCACTAACGCCCATACAAAATCCACGATATATATTACGCCATTCCATACTGAATAAATTCCTCATTTCTTATAGTGATTTTTCCGTAAAGTCCAGTATATCAATAAGAAAGCTTATAATCCTTATATTTTTTGACAATACTTTGACATTTTCACACAAAAAAAGAAGAAAGCTCCTGTCGGTAGCTTTCTTCTCACAAGGTATATTATCCCTTATTTTTCTGATACAGTTTTTAATTCCTCTAATAATTCTTCTACGTAATGTTGTGCACTTTGTGCTGCAATACTACCGTCACCTGTTGCAGTTACAATTTGACGAAGCATTTTTTCACGAACATCACCAGCTGCGAAAATACCAGGGATTTTAGTTTCCATACGTTCGTTCGTTTCAAGGTAACCATTTTCATTTGTAATACCTAGTTCAACAAATGGTTTTGATAATGGTAACATACCGATGTATACGAATACGCCGTCAGTTTTGACTTCTTTCTCTTCTCCACTGTTTACGTCTACAAGTGTTACACTTCCTACTTTACCGCTTGCTTCGTTAATTTCTTTTATAGTGTGGTTCCAAATGAAATCTACTTTTTCGTTTTGGAAAGCACGGTCTTGTAAAATTTTCTGTGCACGAAGCGTGTCACGACGGTGAACGATCGTTACTTTTGATGCGAAGCGTGTTAAGAACACACCCTCTTCAACAGCAGAATCTCCACCGCCAATTACGATAAGTTCTTTTCCTTTAAAGAATGCCCCATCACATACTGCACAATATGATACACCACGGCCGCCAAGTTCTGTTTCACCCGGTACACCAATTTTTTTATACTCTGCACCGCTTGCAACGATAATTGCACGTGCTTTATATTCTTTTTTACCAGCAATAATTGTTTTGTATTCTTTACCATCGATGACTTCTTTCACATCACCGTATGCATATTCAGCACCAAATTTCTTCGCATGCTCGAACATTTTATTTGATAAGTCTGGTCCTAAAATAGACTCATAACCTGGGTAGTTTTCTACATCTTCCGTGTTTGCCATTTGGCCACCTGGAATACCACGCTCAAGCATTAATGTGCTTAAATTTGCACGAGATGTATATACTGCAGCTGTCATACCAGCTGGTCCTGCACCAATAATAACGACATCATAAATTTTTTCTTCTGACACACTATTCACTCCTATCCATTCCTACACAATTAAGTTACCCTCATTATACTGTTAGCATCATTTTTTTCCCAATGATTTGCTTATCTTATGTGTGCGTACGCTTAACAGCTTGCACATACTTTCGGACAGTCGCTACAGATACATTATATACATCCCCAAGCTCCGACTGTGTCATTTTATTTCCTTGTTCGCCGCGTACAATGTATTCAATCGCAGCTGACCAGCCGTACACATTTGTAAATATGTCTCCAGATGTATATAAACGTATGAACGTACAAAACCAAAAGTGTAAACACTCTTCAATTAATTCATCATCTTTTTTCGTATAATTGTATAAGGCATCCGCGATTCTCGCGCACTGCTCAAATTGTTGTAAATCAGCTGGAATACTCTTATGACTATTAAGTAAAAAGAAGTACTTTGCAAGTTGCGATACGATGGGAACACCGTTCTTCGCTTGCGTTATATCAAAGAAGAATCCAACCTTCTCCGGCGTTGACAATTCATTCATTAAATATAAAGCTAGCATTTGTTCTTCTAGCGTCGCACTTTGCTGAAATGATTTTCGTAATTCTTCAAATAACACGTTTTGTCCTTCATCTGCTAAATTCAGCGCATTCCACGGTTCTTTTCCCTTTTTATCAGGATGCAATTCCACGACATGTTGCCACATTTTTTCAGCTAGTTGCTGATCTTTCACCATATACGCAGAATATGCAAACCAATAATAAAAACTAACGTCTCCTTCGTACCCTTGACGCTTTAATAGTTTGAACCATTTATATGCATGCTCGAAATAACCAATTGTTGCAAGTGTAGTTCCCAGTTTCAAACGATGTTCAAATGAAATCGGATATACCGAAACTAGCTGTCCCGCTAACGCTTCTACTTGTTTATGCTCTCCAATTGAATATAGAAAAATAAGCGTATTACAAAGCGCATGTATATTACCAGGATTTTTCTCTAAAATCATTTCTGTTAACTTCAGTGCTTTGTCTACATTACCCGATTGAAAATGTGCAATGGCTAAATTATTATGACCTGACCAAAATTCCGGATAATCTTTCGTAACAATTTCTAATGTAGCAATTGCTTCTTCCAATTGTCCATTACGAATATAACGATTCGCTTCTTCCTGCATAACAATTAAATCATCTTCATCTTCAATCTCTTCCGCACCCATTGCTTCTTCTTCCATAATCTCAAGAAGTTCTAATGTATCTTCTACGAATTCCTTCTCTTTTGCAACTTCTAAATAACGATCCGCATATTTCTTCGCCTGTTGAAATAACCCCATATATGCATAATTATTTGCAATAAAATAATAGCACTGTTCAAGTTCTGGATTAGATCTAACTAACTTTAAGAATATTTGGTTCGACTCTTGATATTCACCAGCCTCAGATAATACTGTTGCTAATTGACATAAAATAAACGGCTCCTTCTCACTTTGTGCCGCTCTTCGAAAATATTTAATTGCATCTTGCAATTTTTGCCCTTTGTAAGCTCTCATCCCTTTTTTATAAAAGAAGTCCGCTAATTGATTAAAAGAGATAACTTGTCCGTTCTCCTTATATATCCTTTGATTTTTCCCCATATATCCTCCAGTTTTTTGTTTTCTTCGCTCACACATTCTTCTATCTATAAGTATAAACGATTCCGTAAAAAACAAAACAGTATATTATACTCAATTATTTCCTTTTTATTCATAAAAAAAGAGGAGAAATGTTACATTTTCACCATGAACCTTCTCTTGCGGTCATTTGCTCTTTCGTATAAATAATACGCATTGGATTTCCACCTACGAAAGCACCGCTCGGTACATCTCTATGAACAAGTGTGCCAGCTGAGACAGTCGCACCGTCTCCAATTTTCACACCTGGTAATATTGTTACATTCGCTCCAATCATCACTTCATTTCCAATGACGATTTCCCCAAGTCGATATTCACGAATTAAATATTCATGCGCTAAAAGCGTTGTATTATAGCCAATAATCGAATTCTCTCCCACAGTTATCTTTTCCGGGAACATAATATCCGGCATTACCATAAGCGCAAATGATGTTTTCTTTCCTACTTTCATCCGTAAAAAAGTACGGTACAACCAATTCTTCACAGATAAAAATGGCGTGTAACGCGCAATTTGGATAATAATAAAGTTTTTCATTACCTTCCAAAAAGACACTGTTTTATACACATTCCATAATGAATTTTCTCCTGAAACAGGATAGCGCGTTGTCCGTCGCACTTAGCTCGCTCCTCTACTAACTTACTTGGACCTTTATGAACGGTTCATATTAGACAAAATTGGTAGCAAATCACTCATTTTATCTAGCATAAAGTCCGGCTTGTAAGCCTCTAAATACGCTCTACCTTTCAGCGTCCATGAAACCGCAGCTGTTTTCGTCCCCGCATTTTGACCACCGACAATATCATGATGATTATCTCCAACCATCAATGCCTCTTCTGGTTTTGCATCTAATAATTCAAGCGCTTTTTGAAGTGGCTCTGGATGTGGTTTCACATGCTCTACATCATCAATTGTCACGACAACATCAAAAAATTCATCAAGCTTTGACAACTGTAATCCCATCTCAACGGTTTGTCTCGCTTTCGTTGTAACAATACCAACTTTATAACCTTGCTTCTTCAACTCTCGAACTGTTTCATATACAGTTTCATATTCTTCTACTAATTCATCATGATGATCATGGTTAAATTCGCGATAACTTGTAATCATCTCTTCAACCTTACTTTCATCAATCTTACTGAAAGTATCATGCAAAGATGGACCGATAAATGGCAACACATCTTCACGCTTATATTGATTTGGATAATACGTATTTAAAGTATGTAAAAAAGAAGAAATAATAAGTTCGTTTGTATTAATTAAAGTTCCATCTAAATCAAATAACACTGTATTTATTCTCATTGCCTTAGTCCTTTCGCCTTCCTGAATATGAAAGAAGCAGCATCTTATAATAAGATGCTACTTTTCTCTAATTTTCCGAATATCTTTTATCAGCTTGCCCCATTTTTCGTCTCACAATAATGAAAATAATAGAAATAACAACAAGTCCAATTGACATTACTTGTGCAATACGAAGTGGTCCTAGCATTAAACTATCAGTACGTAAGCCTTCTACGAAGAAGCGTCCTACTGAATACCAAATTAAATATGTGAAGAATAATTCCCCGCGGCGTAAATTCACTTTTCTTAATGCAAGTAGTAAAATTACACCTGCAAAATTCCATAATGATTCATATAAAAACGTCGGATGATAGTACACACCCTCAATATACATTTGATTAATAATGAAATCTGGTAAATGAAGACCTTCTAAAAACTGTCTCGTTACTTCATCACCATGCGCCTCTTGGTTCATAAAGTTTCCCCATCGGCCAATTGCTTGTCCTAATAAAATACTTGGTGCAGCAATATCCGCCAACTTCCAGAATGAAACCCCGCGTCGCTTTGCAAAAAGAATCCCTGTAATAACCGCTCCGATTAAACCACCATGAATCGCCAAGCCACCTTGACGAATATTAATAATTTGACTCGGGTTTTGCGCGTAATATTCCCATTCAAAAATAACATAGTACATTCTCGCAAATAGAATAGCGATCGGTACTGCAATTAATACAAGGTCAACAAATGTATCTTTTGGAATACCTAGCCTTTCTCCCTCGCGAGTTGCTAGCCAAAGACCTAATAGCACACCTGTACCGATAATAATCCCGTACCAATAAACAGGAAACGGCCCAAGTTGGACAGCTACGCGGTCAAGCTGCGGTACAGAACCTAACAGCATATGTATGACCTCCCTCTCCAATGTTTACTCCTGATTCCCTAACTCAATCGCACTCATTAATCGTTCTGAGAACTGCTGTGCTGCATTGACTCCCATACGCTTTAAACGGAAGTTCATCGCTGCTACTTCAATAATAACAGCCAAGTTTCGACCAGGACGAACTGGAAGTGTAATCTTCGTAAGTTCTGTATCAATAATTTTCATCTTCTCTTCATCAAGACCTAAGCGATCATAGTTTTTCTTTTGATCCCAAATTTCAAGATTAATAACAAGTGTAATACGCTTATAATTTCGCACTGCCCCTGCACCGAATAACGTCATAACGTTAATGATACCTAGACCACGAATTTCTAATAAATGCTCAATTAAATCTGGTGAGCTTCCTACTAATGTGTCTTCATCTTCTTGGCGAATTTCTACACTATCATCCGCAACAAGGCGGTGACCACGCTTCACAAGTTCAAGAGCTGTCTCACTTTTACCAACACCACTTTGACCTGTAATTAAAACACCAACACCGTAAATATCTACTAATACACCATGAACAGCAGTTGTTGGTGCTAGCTTACCTTCTAAATAATTAGTTAAACGACTTGATAATCTCGTTGTCGTTTGAGAAGAACGTAATAAAGGCATGCCTGATTCACGTGATGCTTGTAATAACTCATCTGGTACATCTTGATTACGAGTTATAATAATACATGGCGTCTCCTCGGTACAAAGCGCTTTCATTCTCTCTTGTTTTTGCTCTGTTGTTAACGTATCAAAGAACGTGAGCTCCGTTTTTCCAAGAAGCTGCACGCGATCAGCTGGATAATATGTAAAGAATCCTGCCATTTCAATTCCAGGTCGTGATAAATCACTTGTATCAATCGGACGATGAATTCCTTCCTCACCACTTATTAACTCCAATTGAAATTGTTCAATTAAATCTTTTGTCCTTACTTTTGGCATATGTATAAACCTCCACTCCGCTGCGGGTTCAGTCTCGTTTGATGTAAAATTCCATTCTACCGGATATTGTACCATTTTTTTCTGGAAACAAGAAATACGGTTTCTAATAAATAGAAAAAAACATTTCATACGAATAATGAAATGTTTTTCTTTTTGTCATTTTCTCTTTTTTTCATATAGAGGTTCCACAATTGCCTTCTCAATAATCATATTAAAAATTGAAATACAAATTGCCGCAACAATCGCTACACCAAATCCTGATATATTAAAAGCATCTCCTAATAATGAATCTGCTATTTTTAACGTAATCGCATTAATAACAATTAAGAAGAAGCCGAAAGTTACAACAGTAATTGGTAGCGTAATTAAAATTAAAAACGGCTTTACGAACACATTTAAAACCGCCAATATAATACTCGCAATAATTGCAGTTTGTATATTTGCTACGTAAAATGCATCTGGTGCAATCCCTTTTAAAAGCCCCGATACAGCGATTAACACAACGCTATTTACAAGAAGTGATACAATCCATCTCATTTCGTTACACATCCTTTTAAACATATATATTTCATCATACGCTAATAGATAATAAACGCAAGTATGATACAAACACTTATATCAACTTATTCTACCCTTTATGCTTGTATACCTACTAACACTTCCTCGCAAAATAAGGACCACACCACCTATGTTCATGAGTTTTTACAAAGGCCCAAGTGAAATCTTTATCTACGATATAGATATCACCTTTATACGCATCTTCTGTCTCACACAATATATCATCCATATGTAACAAACTCGCATCCTTTATTAACAGTACCTCATCACAGTGTTGGTAGAAAATGTAGCAATCCTTTTTCACTTCATTATGAAACGCGTTTTCCGCTTCTTTACCCTCTAAACACTTCTTTTTCTCATAACTAAATATGTGCCATAGATAACCACATGCATACCTATCTCCATGAAGAAAAATATCTTCTTTTTCTTTATCACTTAAATGATTTGCAAAGTGATCCTCCCAGCGCTTTCGAAAATATACACCCCAACTTTGAAATTCTCTTACCTTCATATTTTTCTTTCTTAACACCTCTAAAAACTCCATCTTCTCCCCCTATACAATAAAAACCGAGCGTCATTTCCACTCGGTTTTCATCAATAAACTTATTGCGATAACTCTACTTCTTTTATTTTCTCTTTCATTCTTGCTTTATCACGATTTAAAATCTCTTTTAAATACTTACCAGTGTACGAGCGCTCTTCTTTTACTACTTGCTCTGGCGTTCCCGAAGCGACGATTTGTCCACCTTTGTCCCCGCCTTCTGGTCCAAGATCAACAATATAATCAGCTGTTTTAATCACATCTAAATTATGTTCAATTACAAGTACCGTCTCACCACTCTCAACAAGACGTTGCAGCACTTCTAGAAGACGTGCAATATCATGCGCATGCAACCCAGTCGTTGGCTCATCTAAAATATATAACGTACGACCTGTAGAACGACGGTGTAATTCAGAAGCTAATTTCACACGCTGTGCTTCCCCACCAGATAATGTTGTTGCTGGTTGACCTAATTTCATATAACCAAGCCCAACATCTACAAGCGTTTGAAGTTTACGCTTAATTTTAGGAATATTGGCAAAGAATTCTACTCCATCTTCAATTGTCATCCCTAACACTTCAGAAATATTCTTATCTTTATATTTCACTTCTAACGTTTCACGATTATATCGTTTACCGTGACAAACTTCACACGGAACATACACATCTGGTAAGAAATGCATTTCGATTTTAATAATTCCATCACCACGGCACGCTTCACAACGGCCACCTTTTACGTTAAAGCTGAAACGTCCTTTTTGATATCCGCGCACTTTAGCTTCGTTCGTTTGTGCAAACACATCACGAATATCATCGAATACACCTGTGTACGTCGCTGGATTAGAACGTGGTGTACGACCAATTGGCGATTGATCAATATCAATTACTTTATCTAAATGTTCAAGACCTTTAATCTCTTTATGAGTACCTGGCTTCGCTTTCGCTTTATATAACTTTTGCGCTAACGATTTATATAGTACTTCATTAATCATCGTACTTTTACCTGATCCAGATACACCTGTTACCGCTACAAACGTACCGAGTGGGAATGACATTTTTGCATTCTTTAAGTTATTCTCTTTTGCGCCGACAATCTCCACTTTACGTCCGTCACCTTTACGTCTTTCAAGTGGAACTGGAATAAACTCTTTACCGCTTAAATATTTTCCTGTTAACGAATTATCATCTTGCATCACTTCAGCTGGTGTCCCTGCCGATACAACTTGCCCACCGTGAATACCTGCACCTGGTCCGATATCAAGTAAATAATCAGCAGCCATCATCGTATCTTCATCATGCTCAACAACGATTAATGTATTACCTAAATCGCGCATTTCTTGCAATGTACGAATAAGACGATCGTTATCGCGCTGGTGTAAACCAATTGAAGGCTCATCAAGAATATAAAGTACGCCAGTTAGACGAGAACCAATTTGCGTTGCTAAGCGAATACGCTGCGCCTCACCACCTGATAACGTACCAGCCGCACGACTTAGCGTTAAATAATCTAAACCAACGTTCACTAAGAATCCAACGCGCTCCTGAATTTCTCTTAAAATTAAATGAGCTATTTTTTGTTGCTTCTCCGTTAGCTCTACATTCGAGAAAAATTCTTGTACTTCTTGAACTGAATACTTCGTTACGTCAGCAATCGTTTTATCACCAACAAAAACAGCTAAGCTTTCAGGTTTTAAGCGGCCGCCTTTACACTTCGGACACGCTTGTTCTGCCATATACTTTTCCATTTGCTCACGAATGTAATCAGAACTCGTTTCACGATAACGACGTTCAATGTTTGGAATAACACCTTCAAATAAAATCTCATTTTCCTTTACTTGACCGAATTCATTTACATAGCGGAAATAAACCTTCTCTTCCCCGCTTCCGTACAACACTTTATCAAATAAATCTTTCGGTATATCTTTCACAGGCATATCCATATCAACGCCGTAGTGATTACATACAGATTGTAAAAGTTGTGGATAGTATTGTGAACTTGTCGGTTCCCAAGGTGCAATCGCATGTTCATTTAATGATAAATCCCAGTTCGGGATAACAAGCTCTAAATCTACCTCTAGCTTTGAACCAAGTCCATCACAAGAAGGACACGCTCCAAACGGACTGTTGAATGAGAACATACGCGGCTCTAATTCTCCGATTGAAAAACCACAATGTGGACAAGCATGATGTTCACTAAATAGAAGTTCCTCTTCTCCCATTACATCGATTAACACTCGGCCTCCGCCAAGCTTTAATGCACTTTCAAGTGAATCAGCAAGACGGCTTGCGATTCCTTCTTTTACAACAATACGGTCAATTACAACTTCAATAGAATGCTTCTTATTTTTATCTAACGTAATCTCTTCAGACACATCAAGCATTTCACCATCAACACGTACACGAACATATCCTTGCTTCTTAATATCTTCAAGTACTTTCACATGTGCACCTTTACGCCCAGAAACGATAGGAGCTAACACTTGTAATTTCGTACGTTCAGGATATTCAAGAACACGGTCTACCATCTGCTCTACTGTTTGTGATGTAATTTCAATCCCATGATTTGGACAAATTGGCGTACCAATTCGCGCAAATAATAAACGTAAATAATCATAAATCTCCGTTACCGTTCCGACAGTTGAACGTGGATTACGACTCGTCGTTTTTTGATCGATTGAAATCGCTGGTGACAATCCTTCAATCGTATCTACATCCGGCTTATCCATTTGTCCTAAAAACTGGCGCGCATACGCAGATAACGATTCTACGTATCTGCGCTGCCCTTCTGCATAAATCGTATCAAATGCTAATGATGATTTCCCCGAACCAGACAATCCCGTTACAACGACAAGCTGATTTCTCGGAATGGTTACATCAATATTTTTTAAGTTATGTGCTCTAGCACCTTTTACAACGATAAAATCCTTGCTCTTACTCACTCTTTTCACCCTTCCGCTTTTAATTCTAATAGTAAATCTCTTAGTTCAGCTGCACGCTCGAAGTCCAACGCTTTTGCTGCTTCTTTCATCTCTGCTTCCATCTTCGCAATTGTCTTTTCACGCTCTTTTTTCGTCATTTTCTTAGCAGGAGTTGCTTCGTATGTTTCTGTCTCTTCAGCCGTTGTCGTTGCACGGATTACATCACGTACGCCTTTTTGAATCGTTTTCGGCGTAATACCATGCTCTTTATTGTAGGCTTCTTGTATAGTACGACGACGCTGCGTTTCTTCAATTGCAATTCCCATTGATCTTGTTATACGATCTGCGTACATAATAACGCGGCCGTTTTCATTACGCGCGGCACGACCAATTGTTTGAATTAATGAGCGCTCTGAACGTAAGAACCCTTCCTTATCAGCATCTAAAATCGCTACAAGTGATACTTCTGGAATATCTAATCCTTCTCGTAATAAGTTAATACCGACCAGTACATCAAACTTACCGAGGCGAAGATCGCGGATAATTTCAATACGTTCTAACGTTTTAATTTCAGAGTGAAGATAGTTAACTTTAATTCCTACATCTTTTAAGTAGTCCGTTAAATCCTCTGACATTTTCTTCGTTAAAGTCGTAATTAATACACGTTCATTTTTTGCAATACGATCTTGAATCTCTCCTAATAAATCGTCAATTTGCCCTTCAATAGGTCGTATATCGATTGGTGGATCTAAAAGCCCTGTTGGACGAATAATTTGTTCTATTACTTCTGGTGACTGCTCTAACTCGTACGGTCCTGGCGTCGCCGAAACGTAAATAACTTGATTCGTTTTCTCCTCAAACTCATCAAACATGAGCGGTCTATTATCTAAAGCTGATGGCAGACGGAATCCATGATCCACAAGCACTTGCTTACGTGCTTGGTCCCCGTTATACATCGCTCTTACTTGTGGCACTGATACGTGCGACTCATCCATAACAATTAAGAAATCTTCCGGGAAATAGTCCAATAACGTATACGGTGTTGCACCCGCTGGACGAAGTGTTAAATGACGGGAATAGTTTTCAATACCTGAACAAAAGCCCATCTCGCGCATCATTTCTAAATCATAACGTGTACGTTGCTCTATACGCTGTGCTTCTAGCAACTTACCGTTATCATTTAATTCCTTTAAACGCTCTTCTAATTCTTTTTCGATATTTTCAATAGCGACCTTCATTTTCTCTTCACGTGTAACGAAGTGAGATGCTGGGAAGATTGCTACATGATCACGTTCTGCTAATACTTCACCTGTTAACGCATTTACTTCACGAATACGATCAATTTCATCGCCGAAAAATTCAATCCGAATACAATGCTCATCAAGTGATGCTGGGAAGATTTCAACTACATCTCCGCGCACACGGAATGTACCACGCTTGAAATCAATATCATTACGTCCATACTGTACATCAACAAGTTCACGAAGCAATTGATTGCGGTCCTTCTCCATACCAACTCGAAGTGACACAACTAACTCGCGATATTCTTCAGGAGAACCTAAACCATATATACACGATACACTCGCAACGATAATTACATCGTCCCGTTCAAATAATGCAGACGTTGCCGAGTGACGCAATTTATCAATTTCATCATTAATCTGCGCGTCCTTTTCAATAAACGTATCTGTTTGTGGTACATACGCTTCCGGCTGATAATAATCGTAATAACTAACAAAATACTCAACTGCATTATTCGGAAAAAAGTCTTTCAACTCACTATATAACTGCCCTGCTAACGTTTTATTGTGAGCCATAACAAGTGTTGGCTTTTGCACTTCTTTAATGACATTTGAAATCGTAAATGTCTTACCCGTTCCTGTCGCTCCAAGCAACACTTGCTTTTTCTTTCCACTATTAATTCCCTCTACAAGCTTCTCTATAGCTACCGGCTGATCACCTTGCGGGGAATACGCTGATATAATTTCAAATTGATGTTCCAAGTAAAATCCGACCTCCTCATAAAAATCTGTATTATTATTTTACCACGAATGCCTATAAAAAACCTAAAAAAACGAACAGATATTCGGTAAAGTTTTCGACAATATACACATAGAAAAAGGAAGGAGTAAATACTTCCTTCCTCTACTAATTCTATTTTTTAGGTACATATACTAAGTCATATCCATTGCGCCCAGCTTCATTCATACAATCTATTAACCGATAAGTACTTTCTGATTCGCGCTGCTCTTTAACAATACTTTTACAACTATCTTTATGTAACCCTTTATCCTTCCCAGCAAATTTGTCTTTTCTATTATCTGACACATAAAATATATCGTTCCCACTATACTCTAACGTTTGAAAAATCGGGTCCCCTTCAAGGGTATACTGTACAATTCTTATTTTATCAACTTCCCTTTGCTCGACATTCAAAACGAACTTTTCAAATTTATCTAGATTGGAAATCCTGGTTCCCTTTACAATGACATCGTTCTTCTTATCAATTGTAGTGTTAGATGGTGAGCATGCTACTAAACTAAAGAGAAATAGACATATAAAGCTGGTTCTTTTTTCTATTGTCATCCTCTCCTATAAAAATTATTTGTATACCCAAAAGCTACTTTCAACTATGAAAGTAGCTTTTCTTTTCCTTTCTCCTTCTTCGGAAAAATCACATATGAAAATGAAATCGCTGTATCAACTAAAAATATAATTGCCCACACTTGGCTCACGCGACTTGCAGCTTTATTTAAAACGATTCCCGATTCTAACCAATTACCCCATTGTTCAAATGGAATAAATCCATACGCGAAGAAAAAGAATATGTGCACACCAACGAATAAAACAAGATGTAATACCCAATTTTTTATTTCCTGCTTTGCATAGGCCATACCTGTTAATTCTACCTGTTCTTCAATAATAGGCGCCGGTTCATTACGCCATTTCGCAACTAGCTTTTGCGCAAATATATCAAGCTTCTTCAAATCCTTTTTCCCGTAGAAAACTGCATACAGTAAAATAATTACAGTAATGATTTGAAAATTAGAGAACTTTCCTGTTTGATAATAGTCCACTGCCCCTAATGTTAAAATAAACACTTCATTTACGAGGAGTACAATCCCCATAATAAAGCTCGCCTTCTTCAAACGGAATCCGTAACGGAGTAAAAAGAAACCGATAGCCGATAACCAAAATACAATCTCTGCTCCAATTAAAAAATACCAACGATATTCTGCGAGTATGCTCATTTATCCTTCTCCCTTTCATCATAAATACGAAAAGCTTCATCCATATATAATAAAAACTCTTCTTCAATTGGATACATGCTCATTTTCTGTGAATCTTCCTTTGATTTTCTAACTTCCCATAACTTATCTAAAAACGCTTCGTCACCATTAGCCATTTCTAAACACTTCTGCATTAATCTCTTCATTGCCCTTTGTACTTCATCACTAGTGGCTTCTTTACCCTCTTTCATAAAAATACGTAATTGCTTTAATAAATCTACCCATTCTAAAACATTCGGATCTTCCTCACTCATATTCGGCAAATTATGAAGCAACTTTTGTTCTTCCTTTGAAAATACTTCATTTTGAAATATTTCACGTATACGAGGAGACTGTTTTGAAAGCTGAATAAGTTCAAACATAACTTTCCAATCAAGTTCTCCCTCTACATCTACCGAATAAACAACCGCTTGTAAAACACGCTCCATTCGATTAAATTTCTTTTGTTCTTCCTGTACAAATCGAAGTTGGTTTTCAAGTGATTTTTTCAAATCCAGCTCACCTTTTACTAACATATTCGCAACTTCTTTTAATGAAAATCCCATTTCTTTTAAAAATAAAATTTGTTGCAAACGAATAACGTCAGCTTCACTATATAACCGATGCCCACCCTCTGTTTTTCCGCTCGGCTTTAATAAATCTATTTGATCATAATAACGTAGTGTACGTACTGTAACCCCTGTTTCTCTCGTCAATTCTTGTATTGAAATCACTACCATCACCTCTTCCCCCTCATTATAGAAGATGACGTTACGTAACTTTCAAGTGTTTTGTAAAAAAATACAAAAAGCTGTTTATACAAAGTGTATAAACAGCTTTTATGGAAATAACCCCTTTTGTATGGCGCGCCCACAAAATAAAATAAGTGCTCCAACAACAACACTCGTTGCCGTTTTATGATAATGGGCTAATACTAATAAATAATACGATAAACCTACAGTACCAATCATAATACAAATACTTGGCACTGGATTACGAGAAAAATTTTGCATTCCCCAAAGAAGCGCAAATATAGCTGTAGCGACACATAACACCGGTAATCCCATCCCAGTTCCCCTTTTTCTATCTATTATTCCTTGCTGCTAACACGCTCGTTGATGCCGTACTAATTAATAAACCAAAACCAATCCTTATATATTTAAACGTTTAATCTAATTGAAATCTCTCAAGCTTATCCTTTTTTTCTCTCCCCTTACTCCAGCGTAAAGATTTCCTCCACCTTCACTCCAAAATACTTGGCGATTTTTAAGGATAACTCTAGACTCGGATTGTAATGATGATTTTCAATCGCCACTATCGTCTGCCGCGTCACCTGCATCGCCTTTGCCATTTCAACTTGTGTTATATGATTTTGCTTTCTTAACTCTTTTATTTTATTTTTCACACCCATAGGATCCACCTTCAAAAGTAAAGATATCTTTACTTGAATTATAAATATTTTCCAGTTAAAAGTAAAGATATCTTTACAAATTTTAGAAAAACATTTCACTGCATATCTTCTCTAACAAAGTACAAGAGTAATCCAATTTATATCAGCGATTTTTTAAATATATCAGCGCAACTTAAAATATATCGGCGATTTTGCAAATATATCAGCGCAACTCCATTTATATCGGCGATTTCCCAAATATATCGACATCAGTAGCACCATAAGCATAAGAAAGAAGCTGCCCCAAAATATCTTTTGGAACAGCTTCTTCGTCCTACTTATATAAATCCTAATCCCCATACAAGAACGTATCCAAGAACCGATAAGCAAACCGAGCCAATCAGCCCTGCCACAAATGCTTTACTTCCTAATTTACGGAAAGTTTTAAACTCTACATTTAAACCGAGCCCTGCCATCGCCATTGCGATTAGCATATAAGCAATGACAACAATGTACCCCGCAACAACTTCTGGAATAATCCCAAGCGAATGCACTGCACTCATTGCTAAAAACCCGAAGATGAACCACGGAATTGGAAGGTCGCGCCATGATCTTTTTTCCTCGCTACCTTCACTCTTACCAAACCATAATCCGATTAAAATCGCTACTGGTACAAGCATTGCAACGCGCGTTAGTTTCACGATAACTGCGATATCTACAGCCGTGCTTCCTCCTGGCGCCGCAGCCGCAATTACGTGAGCAATTTCATGCAGTGTCGCCCCTGAGAACACTCCATATCCGTATGGAGATAGGCCAAGCACTGGATATAATAACGTATAAATAAGCGTAAATATTGTACCTAAAATTGCAATGATCGCCGCTCCAACTGCTGTTTCGTCATCTTTTGCTTTCACTTGCGGTGCAATTGCCACGACCGCGGCCGCGCCGCAAATTGCCGTACCGCATGCTGTTAAAATCCCAAGTTTCTTTTCTACTTTAAATACTTTCGTTAGTCCGTACACAACAAAAATAGTAAATGTAATAACAACCGCCGCGATGACCAATACTTTCGGCCCCGCCTTCGCAATATCAACAAGATTTAATCGCATTCCAAGTAAGATGATCCCAAAGCGCAGTAACTTCTTACTCGCAAAGTTCGTTCCTGCAATCGCATCATGAGGAACTCCAATTGCAGCGCGCCAAACCATCCCAATTAGAATAGCAATTACTAATTGTCCCATAATATTTAAAAATGGAAGCTCCGCTAAATATTTCGCGGCAATTGCGATTAATAATGTAATCCCAATTCCTTGCGAAAATCCAAAGCCCTTCTTCTTTTGTATAACAAGTGTTTGTTCCACCTTGTACCACCCCAATAATCGTATTGAAACATGCATGTTCTTTCTACTTACATTATAAGAGAGTTTCTATAATAAGTTTAATACCAATACCGAATCTCTATCATCAGAAATACTTATGATAAGATGATAGAAAAGAAAGGAGCCCATTATATGAACGTAGACATTTTAAAAATTTTTGTTACTGTCGTTGAACAGAAACACTTCTCCCGTGCAGCAGAATTATTAAACCTTTCACAGCCCGGAGTAAGTATGCATATACGCAACTTAGAAAACGAATTTGGCACTACACTTATTCAGCGCTCCCCAAAACACGTCCAAGTGACAGAGGCTGGAAACATATTATATATACATGCAAAGCAAATGCTCTCTCTTTACGAAGAAGCCAAACAAGAAATTAACGAACTACATAACGTTGTAACAGGAACTCTTCGCATCGGTGCTAGTTTCACAATTGGCGAATACTTACTTCCAAAAATACTGGCTAACTATGCGAATGAAAATCCACACGTCGAAGTTCATACTTTCATCTCAAATACAGAAGACGTTTTGCAAAGCCTTCGCTCTAATCAAATTGATATCGGCCTAGTAGAAGGGCAAGTCATATACGCTGATGTTGACGTTGAAACGTTTATGCAAGATGAAATGAAGCTTGTCGTTCCGCCAAATCATCCATTGCTCCGCACAAATGAAATAAATGAAAGCACACTCCAAGATCAAGTATGGGTATTAAGGGAAAGTGGTTCTGGTACACGCGCTTATAGCGATCGTTTTATTCATCAACACCATTTGAAAATGAAACGATTCTTTACATTTAGTAGTATCCAAAGCGTAAAGGAAGCAGTTAGTGCCGGGCTTGGCATCGCTATCCTTTCTGATTGGACTGTACGAAAAGAGCTACTGGCAAAAGAACTATTCCACGTCGAAGTTCCAAATGAACAACTCATCCGCCCGTTCTCTATCGTTCGCGGCAAATATTTCATTCCATCTAAAGCCATTCAAGTGTTCTTAAATCATGTAAATTCTTTTGCGAAAAAACAGCATTGACCTTCACATTAGTGTGAAGGTTTACAATACATGTAAAAGGAGTGAAACACATTGCGAATTGGAGAATTATCAAAAGAAACTGGCGTTAGTGAAAGATCACTAAGACATTACGAAGAAAAGGGATTACTCCCTTCTAAGCGCCTCGCAAATGGCTACCGTGATTTTGATGAAAGTGCCATCGGAAAAGTGGAGCTTATTCAAATGTACTTACAAATTGGCTTAAATTTAGAAGAGACGGCAAGGATGCTGCGCTGCCTTGAAATTGAACCGCACCTGTACGACAATCCGTGCAGCAGTATCCTTACGCTTTACGAAGATAAACTCAATGAAGTAACAAAGCAAATCACATTACTTTCCAACATCCAAACGAATTTGCAAAAACACGTTTCACTCCTAAAACAAGCAAAAGAAAAGGGATGATTACATGTTTGTTATACATGGCAGTTCAAGACAAAACGGAAATACGGAAGCTTTAACACATATGATGATTGATGGAATTGAAACAGAACAAATTTATTTACGTGATCACACAGTCTATCCTATTACAGATAAGCGTCATGATGCAGAAGGATTCCAACCTGTAAATGATGACTACGAGCAGTTAACGAAACGCATGTTAGAGCACGACACGATTATCTTTGCTACACCATTATATTGGTACGGAATGAGTGGACATATGAAAAACTTTGTTGATCGCTGGTCACAAAGCTTGCGCGATACATCTCTTCATTTCAAAGAGAAAATGAAAGATAAAAAGATGTATGTTGTCATCGTTGGCGGGGATAATCCAAAGCTAAAAGCATTACCGCTTATTGCTCAATTCCAATATATCTTTGATTTTGTTGGTTCATCATTTGAAGGGTATATTGTTGGAGATGCGAATGGACTAGATGAAATCCAAAATGATGCTGAGGCACTGACAAAAGCACAATTGTATAATAATAAACTCAAAAATAATAAATAGAAATTAGTTTGACAAACCGTTTTGTATGCGCATACAATAAAAGTAATATTATGAAAGGAAGGTACTTTGACCAATGAAGTTCTAATTCTCTTATTTATTTCATCCATCACAAATAGTGAACAAAAATGATGAAAACTAGCAGAGGATTAGTCTGTCCATTTGTCGATACTTTCTTTCGAAGCGATTATGTAAAAAATCGTTTATTTATGTACGATTTTTACATACAAGGGCGACATTTATCCTCTCTAGTGAAACTAGGGAGGTTTTTTTATGACTATTTTATTCGCACGTAATATTGAAAAGAGCTTTGGTGATCGTACCCTATTTACGTTGTCATCACTGGAAATTCAAGTGCAGGATCGTATAGGAATTGTCGGAGTCAACGGAGCTGGAAAATCTACGTTACTACAAATATTAAGTAAGGAAATAGAAGCTGACGAAGGCACAGTAACTCATCATAGTTCTATCAGCATCATTCCTCAGCTTAGCGAAGAACTACCAGAAACCGCTTCTTCTCTCGCAAAAGGAAAATGGAGCATTTCAAACGTTACAGATTCAATGAGCGGCGGTGAACGAATGCGCCTAAAAATTGCCCACGCTCTTGAACAGAATGCAGGCATTTTATTCGCTGATGAACCAACAAGCCACTTAGATATGGTCGGTACAGAGCAATTAGAAAAGGCCCTTTTATCTTATAAAGGGGCACTTGTTTTAATATCACATGATCGTGACTTTTTAGATGCGATATGTACAAAAATCATCGAAATCGAAGACGGTACTATTCAAGAGTATAAAGGTAATTATTCAAACTATCGCAAGCAAAAAGAACGTGAGCGAATACAAAAACAAGCAGAATATGAGCAATATGTACAAGAAAAAAATCGTTTAGAGCAGTCCATTTTACAAAAAAAACAACGTGCTTCTAGCATGACAAAAATCCCAACACGGTTCAGTTCATCTGAATCTAAACTTTATAAATTAAGTGGGGCTCATGGCCAAGAACAGGTTAGTAAAGCAGCGAAAGCATTAGAGACACGTCTCGAAAAACTAGAAAAGAAGGAGAAGCCAAAGAATCTTTCTCAAGCTCAGTTTGACGTACAATACCATGCACCCCATTCATAGTAAATTAGTAGTACAGTTCAATAAAGCAACAAAGAAAATAGGTGACCGCACACTATTTAAAAATATGAATGGAACTATTGCTCCTGGTGCAAAACTTGCTATTTTAGGGGCAAACGGAAGTGGAAAAACGACTCTGTTCAACATGCTTCTCACAAACGAGCGTGGCATTCAACTTTCCAAAAGTTGTAAAATTGGATACTTCGAACAAACACTATCCATTTTAAAAACAGATAAAACCATTTTAGAAAATGTTCTAGAAGAAACAAACTATACAGAATCGTTCGTTCGCACAATACTTGCACGGCTTCTATTCCGCCGTGAAGATGTTCATAAACCTGTGCACGTTCTAAGCGGGGGTGAGCGAATGAAGGTTGCACTCGCAAAAGTATTTTTAGGAAACTATAATATGCTTCTGCTCGATGAACCGACAAACTATTTAGACTTAGCGACGCAAGAAGAATTAGAAAGCATGTTACAAGAATATCCTGGCACAATACTTTTCATTAGCCATGACCGTGCCTTTATTCGCTCTGTTGCAGACCATATTCTACAAGTAGATGAGAGTGAACCAAGAGTATTCCACGGTAATTACGAGCAATACACAAAAAGAACCACCGGAGATTCTGTAAACGTTACTGAGCAAGAATTGTTACGATTACAAACAAAATTAACAGAAGTCATCGGCCGGATTTCCATTCCAAATCATCACGATGACATCACATCTCTCAACCAAGAATACGAAACATTATTAGCTCAAATCCGGAAATGTAAGGAAGCGCTCTAATGTCTTCCCTATATATCGACAAGGCCTTCCGCATTTCCCAAGAAATATTGAATCTTCGACATAGAATACAAAAAGCCGTGCATCAGCACGGCTTTTCATTTTAGATACGGACAGCAGTCCCGCTCACTGCAACCATTAGCATTCCTTCGCGAACTACCTCGTAATCCACGTCGATACCGACAATTGCATTTGCATTTTTTTGTCTTGCGAAAGTTTTCATCTCTTCCATTGCGATGTCACGCGCTTCTTTTAATTTACTTTCATAAGCGCCAGCACGACCGCCGACAACGTCACGGACAGAGGCAAAAAGGTCACGAACGATATTCGCGCCCATAATCGCTTCTCCATTGACGATATCGATATACTCAATAATTTCTTTTCCTTGAATTGTAGACGTTGTTGTTACAATCATACTTTATAGCCTCCCATATGAGATTTTTACCTACTTATGGTGCACTAATTCAGTACAAATTATATTTACGAACTAAACTGAGCTTCGTATAACCTACTATATCCTCCGCCACGCTCAATTAATTCATCATGTGAACCTTGTTCTGCAATACCGTCTTTATTTACAACGACGATTCGATCTGCATTTTTAATCGTTGCAAGTCTGTGAGCGATAACTAACGTTGTACGACCAGCTGCTAATTCAGCAAGTGATTTTTGAATTGCAAGTTCCGTCTCAGTATCTAGTGCGGAAGTAGCTTCATCTAGTATTAAAATTGGCGGGTTTTTCAAGAACATACGAGCAATTGCTAGACGCTGCTTCTGTCCACCAGAAAGTTTTACACCACGCTCACCGATAACAGTATCTAAACCGTCTGATTGTGAGTAAATTAAGTCTTCTAACTGCGCACGTTTTACTGCCTGCCAAATTTCAGCTTCTGACGCCTTTAAGTTCCCGTAAGCAATATTTTCACGAATTGTTCCTGAGAATAAGAACACATCTTGCTGCACAATTCCAATTTGCTTACGAAGTGAAGATAATGTCATATCTTTCGTATCAATACCATCAATTTGAATTGATCCAGATGATTGCTCATAAAAACGTGGTAATAGGCTACATAACGTCGTTTTCCCTGCTCCTGATGGTCCAACGAACGCAACCGTTTCACCTGCATGTATGTTCAAACTAATATCATTTAAAATCGGTTCTTTATTTTCATATCCAAACGTAATGTTGTTATATTGAATATCACCATGTACTTGTTTAACTTCCATTGCATCTTTAGAGTCTACAATGTCAGGCTCTGTTTCAAGAAGCTCTACATACCTTTTAAAACCAGCGATTCCTTTCGGATAGCTTTCGATTACCGCGTTAATTTTTTCAATTGGACGGAAGAAAATATTCGTTAATAGAACGAATCCGATAAATCCACCGTATGTTAATTCTCCTTGCAGAACAAACCATGTACCGCATATTAATACGAAGAGCGTTACGAGACGCATGAGCATATAACTAATCGATGAATTTAAAGCCATAATTTTATACGCCATTAATTTCGTTGTACGGAAACGAGCGTTGTTAACAGCGAATTGCTCTTTCTCAAACTTTTCATTTCCGAATGCTTGTACAACGCGAATACCACCAACGTTGTTCTCAATACATGCATTGAAATCAGCAACGTCTGAGAATAAACGTCTAAATGTACCTGTCATTTTTTTATTGAAGTAAAGTGCTAACCATAATAGGAATGGAATGACGAAGAACGTTAATAACGCTAACTTCCAGTTGATCATCATCATAAATGAGAATGCCCCAACTAAAGTCATTACGGCAATAAATAAATCTTCTGGTCCATGGTGAGCAATTTCCCCAATTTCCATTAAATCGTTTGTAAGGCGCGAAATTAAATGACCTGTTTTATTATTATCAAAAAATCTGAATGATAGCTTTTGAATATGATCAAATAATTTCTGCCTCATATCTGTTTCAATGTTAACACCAAGCATATGTCCCCAATATGTAACGACATATTGTAAGCCTGCATTTAACATATAAACTGCGAGTAAACCGAAACAAGCCCATAAAATAAGCGTCCAGTTTTGCCCTGGCAATAACTTATCAATAAATTGATTTACGATAAGCGGGAAGCCGAGTTCTAATAATCCTGCGACAACCGCACAAGAAAAGTCGAGTATAAATAAACCTTTATACGGTTTATAGTACGAGAAAAATTTACGCAGCATATCTTACCTCCATTTTCCAAAATTAAAAATACTCCCTAAATGATAACCATTATCAAATAATTATTCAAGTTATCCGTCTATGAAACTGAAAATAAGCTTTGCGATAGCTGTCGTTTTTGGCCGGAAAGTCGATATAAATTTCATTTGCTACTGCCATCACCACTCACACACAAAAAAGGGGTGTCACCTATAGGTGACACCCTCACTTCTATTACATCGCTTCTGAATCCCACTCATGCTCCTGTTCAACGAATACAATACCTAATTCGTGATGTCCACCAGCATATAATGCAGTTTGTGCAAGACGAAGCTCACCATTTGTATCTAATACTTCTAATTTACAAAATGCTCCTGTCGTCTTCGTTTGAAGCGCATCATAAAATTCCTCGGCGCTTTTTGGAATGACTCCATTTACTTTCGTAATAATTTCTCCAGGCAGTAATTTCAGCTCTGCTCCAATTGTATTTGGAATTGTATCTAGTACAATGAGCCCATCATTGCGTGCAGCAAAATACGCTGGTCTTGTTTCATCGGCAATTTTCTCTTGCATCGAAATTGTGAAACGCCCAAGCATCGCGACTCCCATCGCGATAATTGCAAGTACGTGCCACCAGTAACTTGCGATTCCTAAAACGAGCACAAGTCCTGCTAATCCATAAACACGTCTTCCTGTAAATAATAAAGCTTCCGTCGGCTCATAACTTTTAATCTTTCTCATAAACCCAATTAAAAATGGAACGAGGAATAGAGAATATGTATTTGAACCTATTGAAACGACAGGCCACCATGAAATAAACTGCGTTACCGCATCACCCGGTACAAGAATAAAAATAGGAACGATCCATAAACGCTTTGATTCGTGTAAACCAATCTTTAATCCACGCTTCCCCTTCCTAATCTTCGGTGTAGAGTATCCTACCGCGTTTTTAGAAATCAATAAGCCTTCTACAATAAGCATAACGCCTAGTAAAATAGCAAGGGATACAATGGTACTCTCTTCACCTTCTCGAAGCTGTAAGAAGGAAACTGGTAGCTTAGAAGATAATAGAACACATACAATCGCAATGCTAAATGTATAAGCTGCCGATAAATATCGATACATAGTCGTTAATCCAAATAGTAATGTCCAAATTAAAATGGCCCATAAGCTTGCTTTAGAAACAACAAGTCCAAGCCCCATCGTAATAATAGATACTACTAATCCGTATCCAATCCCTGCAAATAGAGAGGTTCGCAGTTCAAACCAAATATCATAAACTTTAAAAGAAAAATCTTTTCGTTCTCTTAACATACGTAAGTATCCAACGAAGATACTACTTATTACAAATATATAGACAGCAGGGTGTAAGAAAAAACGTCCAACTGCCCGCATTATTTCAAAAATCCACGCCTCCACGAACTCATTCACCACCATTTATATCATTCTTTCTTTTTATATTATCACAACTAAACAAACGTTTGTTTAACACAAAAAAATACAGGCAGCAAACTGCCTGTATTTCTTCTTATTTTGCCATTAACTTTAATGCTGACTGTAATTGTAAATCATTTTCTCCAGAACGGATTTTTTCGATAATTTTAGTTTGAATCGCTTCAGCTGTCTTTTTATCAAGCTGTCCTGTCGCTTCCATCTCATTCGCATTTTGGAATGCTTTCAGCGCCGATTCTGTCTCTTTACTAAAGTATCCATCTTCACGACCTGGTACATACCCTAAGCTCTTAAGCATTTCTTGAGCATGTTTTACTTGTACATCATTTGAATTGTATGAAAGTGTTTTTTCAATTTGAATTGGTGTCGCATGATAATAATTTGGTTGCTTCACTTCTACTGTTGGTGCGATTCCTTTTTTATGAATCCAGTTCCCATCCGGTGTTAACCATTTAAACATCGTTAATTTAATGTTGCTGCCGTCTTTAAATGGAACAGCTTGCTGGACAGTACCTTTACCAAATGTTTTTTCACCAATTAAATCGTATCCTTCTCCTTCTTTCAGCGCACCCGCTAAAATCTCTGAAGCAGAAGCACTTCCATTATCAATTAATACTGAAATTGGATATGGTTTTCTCTCTTTCAGTTCCGTAGAGAATTTCTTCTTCTCACCATTTCGCTGCTCTACTTGTAGCATTGGCTTTTTATTCGTCATAATTTCCCCTAGTATATCTTCTACACTATTTAAATAGCCACCAGGATTACCACGCACGTCAATAACTAAGCCTTTTATATTTTTCTTCTCTAACTCTTTTAACTGATCCTTAAATTCCTTCGCTGTATTTTCAGCAAAAGAAGTGATTTGCATATAACCGATATCTTTTCCACTCTCTTGCTTCACAGAACTAAACACTGTAAAGATTGGAATCTTTTCACGCTTAATTTTAAATACAATCGGATCAGTTACTCCCGCACGTTTAATTTCAATTGCGACAGTCGTTCCCTTTTTACCACGAATTTTTAATACCGCTTCTTCACGTGATAAGTCTTTCACACTGTTTCCATCTACAGATAAAATTTGATCATTCGGTTTAATTCCTATCTTTTCTGCTGGTGAACCTTTAATTGGCGATACAATAATAAGCTTATCGTCCGTCTTGTTCACCTCAGCCCCAATCCCCTCTAATTCAGGATCAAGCGATTCACTAAACTGTTTGGCTGTTTCTTTATCCATATACGTGGAATAAGGGTCCTTCAGCGTAGACAACATACCTTGTATTGCACCTTCAACTAACTTTTCATCTTTCACGTCTTCCACATAACGTGAATCAATTAGTGCATACGCCTCATTAATTTTTGCCAAATTCCCTTGCGCAGTGCTAGCATTCCCACTCGAAATTGTTTGCGTTACTTCTGCTGGGGTAACCCCAAATACAGACATGCCTGCAAACATTCCGCCAGCACCAATTAAAAATGCAACAACCATTCCAATAATTGCAACTCTACGTTTCAATGCGGAATTCCCCTTTCCAAAACACACAGGTGGTGTAGCAAAAGGCATCACACAGTGTGTGATGCCTTTACCTATTTCTACTATATGATAAGCTTGTACGAATTATGTTTGCAACTTTTTATACTTTTAAGAAGCGACGAATTGACATTACACTTCCCCACATACCGATTAAAGCACCGATTAACACTAGTAAACCAGCTAATTGGAATACGAAAGGACTGTATGGTAGAAGCTCGAAAATTGTTCCGCCAAGTTTTTCGTTAAACACACCTTGCAACGAATTATACGTAACTAGAATTAGGCCAATTGGAATAATTGATCCTAATACTCCTAAGAATAATCCCTCTAGCAAGAATGGCCAACGAATAAACCAGTTTGTTGCACCAACAAGTTTCATAATTTCAATTTCTGTACTACGAGCATAAATTGTAATTTTAATTGTATTAGAGATTAAGAACATCGCTGTGAATAAAAGACCAGCAATTAACGCAATCCCAATGTTACGACCAGTTTTTACAGTATCAAATAATCGTTCAACTTGCCCTTTTCCGTACTGAACATTACTGACAAACTGCATTTTTTCAACTTTCTTCGCGATTGTCGCTGTATCTGTTGGTTCTTTTGCTTTTACAACGAATACGTTTTTAAGTGGGTTATCTTGTTCAAATAACTCAAACGTTTTTCCACTATCACCTAAGCTTTTAATTAAACGTTTTAACTCTTCTTCTTTAGAAGAATATTTAATAGAATCTACTTTTGCAATCTTACTCATATCTTCTTCTAATTTCTTTTGATCCGCTTCTTTTGCAGCTGGATCAATGTGTACACGAATCTCTACATCTTGCTCTACTTTCGTCGCAAAATGGTTCATATTCATAATCGCTGTTAAAAAGACACCTACAAGTAATAATGTAACTGTTACTGCACTAACAGAAGCAAATGTCATCCATCCGTTACGTGATAGATTCTTTACACCTTCTCGCAAATGTCGACTAAGGGTCTTAGCCTTCATATCCGTATCCTCCCTCAATCTCATCTCGAACAATTTTTCCGCCTTCAATCGCGATTACACGATGACGGATTGTATTTACGATATCTGCATTATGCGTCGCCATAACGATCGTTGTGCCGCGCTCATTAATGCGAGTAAAAATATTCATAATATCAAGAGCTGTTTCAATATCTAAGTTACCTGTTGGCTCATCGGCAATTACAACCTTTGGTCTATTTACAATTGCTCTTGCAATAGCCACACGTTGTTGCTCCCCGCCCGAAAGCTCACTTGGAAGTGCGTCTGCACGATCTTCAAGGCCTACAAGACCTAGAACTTCTGTTACACGCTCACGAATTGCATCCGGTTCTTCTTCAATTACTTCTAAAGCAAACGCAACATTCTCATATACCGTTAATTTAGGTAGCAATTTAAAATCTTGGAAAATTACGCCTAATTGACGACGAAAATACGGAACGTCTCTTTCTGCCAATGTTTCGATAGTAAGTCCATTTACATTAATAGATCCTGTAGATGGTTTCTCTTCACGATACATCATTTTAATAAATGTAGATTTTCCGGCTCCACTCGGTCCAACTACGTATACGAATTCACCTTGTTTAATGTTAACTGTAAGACCAGCAATGGCTTTCATACCATTCGGGTACTCCTTATAAACATTCGTCATTTTTATCATTATTTATCACCCAATACTTAATGATTTTTTTCGAAATACTTTTCTGTACATCTGAAAATAAAAGACATCCTTCATTTTCACTTATTCATCCTTGTTGAAGGTAGTTTACTTATGCTTTCTCATAAGCAATACCACTCTATGTAATATATTTCAGCAAAATTCTACAAACCCCATTGTAACATCAAACGGTTTCCAATTTGGATACATTTTTGTTACAGTTATGTTACATCCTAGAAAAAGGAAAACGAGTTGAATATATTATCAACTCGTCCATTTCACCTTTTTTATTTATGTTCTGCTAACCATTCAGATACTTTTTTCGCATCTTCACCTTGAATAAGTCCTGGTGACATTGAACCGCGGCCTTTTTTAATAATCTCTTCGATATCTGCGGCGTCGTACTTACCGCCCACTTTTCTTAAATCAGGTCCAGTTGCCCCTGATAAATCTGTTGCGTGACATCCAGCACAACTTCTTTGGAAAATTTGTTCTGCGCTGTCTGTGCTTGCAGACTGTTTCGAAGACTTACTCTCTTCTTTATTTCCGCATGCTCCTAAAGTAAAAACAACCGATGTCCCTAGCGCAATAGCCAACAATTTCTTTTTCACTTCTATCGCTCCCCATTGTTGATATTCTTTTTATTCCTAACACACTCATTTTCATTATAAGCATTATCTTTATATAGAAAAACTAAGGTGTATTTCATATTCCTCAAAAATACAGTGAGAACCTTGATAAAATAAAGCTTTCATAAGTTGTTTCAATTCTGTGAACAACTTAAAAAACTTCTATAAAGAATCCTTTTTAAAAGGAAAATTAGAAAAGTTCTATATAAACCTTCACCCTATTACCGCTCTATTTTACTATTCTCTACTTTTTACAAAACAATATACAGCATTGTAATCTACATATAATCCCATCAAAAAGAGAAGTTGTCGTTTCCAACTTCTCTTCCTCTTTACTTCATCTATAAAAATAAAATCAAATGCCTTATATCCTCTATATCCTCTATATCCTCTATATCCTCTATATCCTCAGCATGCGCCAACAATTTTGTTGGCTTTTTTTCGCTTATTAGATGCGAGAACGTAAGTAAGCATCAATAAATGGATCAATCTCTCCATCCATAACTGCTTGTACGTTACCAACCTCCGTATTTGTACGGTGGTCTTTTACAAGAGAATACGGGTGGAATACGTAAGAACGGATTTGGCTACCCCATCCGATTTCTTTTTGTTCCCCACGGATTTCATCTAATTGTGCCTGTTGCTCTTCTAGTTTCTTTTGATATAATTTCGCTTTTAACATCTTCATCGCATGCTCACGGTTTTTAATTTGTGAACGCTCTGACTGACACGTTACAACTGTATTTGTCGGTGTATGTGTAATACGAACTGCTGAATCTGTCGTATTTACGTGCTGCCCACCCGCTCCACTTGCGCGGTACGTATCAATTTTTAAATCTTCTGTACGTACTTCGATTTCAACTTCATCATTGAACTCTGGTACAACTTCACAAGATACAAACGATGTATGACGACGACCTGAAGAATCGAATGGTGAAATACGTACAAGACGATGTACACCTTTCTCTGCTTTTAAGTAACCGTAAGCGTTATGACCTTTAATTAATAAAGTTACACTCTTAATACCAGCTTCATCACCTGGTAAATAGTCAACCGTTTCTACTTTAAATCCACGTTTTTCAGCCCAACGTGTATACATACGTAATAACATAGAACCCCAGTCTTGTGACTCAGTTCCACCTGCACCTGGATGTAATTCTAAAATCGCATTATTTTTATCATAAGGATCACTTAATAGTAACTGAAGCTCATACTCATTCATTTCTTGAATTAAGCCTTTTACTTCTGATTCTAATTCCTCATGTAAATCTTCATCATATTCTTCTTTTAAAAGCTCATGCGTTACTTCTAAATTTTCAAACGTCTCATCTAACTGACGGAAACTTCCAACCATATCTTTTAACGCATTCGCTTCATTAATTACAACTTGTGCGCCTTGTTGGTCATCCCAAAATCCTGCGCCCATCATTTTTTCTTCTAATTCTGCAATTTGGTTCTCCTTAGTAGGGAGGTCAAAGAGACCCCCTAAAAGCCGCTAATCGCTTAGCCATTTTCTCTAATTCCTGTCTAATTTCTACTAATTCCATTTCCTTCACCTCTATGTAATTGCTGTTACTTTCGTATGAAAACAAGGGAAACTCTCTCCACTTATTACGGAGAGAGTTTAATTCTTCTTAATTATACATTTTTGATATAAAAGTTTGCAAAGCAGCCAAAGCTACCGCCCTATATTACTGAACAATACCACAGCAGTTTTTATATTTTTTACCGCTACCACATTTACATAAATCGTTGCGGCCCACTTGGTCACCTTTTACAACTGGCTTTTTCTTCGCTTCTTCGCCATCGCTAGATGGATGAACAGCTTCACCTTGAACAACTTCTTGACGTTCTAAGTTTTGTTCAATTTCAGCTTTCATAATGTAACGAGAAATTTCCTCTTCAATAGAAGCAACCATTGACTCGAACATCGCGAATCCTTCCATTTGGTACTCACGAAGTGGATCAATTTGACCGTAAGCACGTAAATGAATACCTTCACGAAGGTGATCCATCGCATCAATATGCTCTGTCCATTTCGTATCTACAACGCGGAATACAACAACCTTCTCAAACTCACGCATTTGCTCTTCTGGCATAAGCTTTTCTTTGTCATTATAACGCTCTATTAATTTCGCGATAATCGGTTCGCTCATTTCCTCAGGAGCAAGGCGACGTAATTCTTCTTCTTTTATGTCTCCTTCTTGAAGAAGGTTTGTATTTAAGTAGTCAACAAGACCTTTAATGTTCCAATCCTCTTCAATTTCCTCTTGTGTATGAAGCGCAACAGCACGTTCTACTGTAGATTTCATCATACCTTCAATAATGCCACGTAAGTTTTCCGATTCCATTACTTCTTGACGTTGCTTATAAATAACTTCACGTTGCTGACGAAGTACATCATCGTATTGTAATAACTGCTTACGTGCATCATAGTTATTTCCTTCAACACGTTTTTGTGCAGACTCTACCGCACGAGAAACCATTTTACTTTCAATTGGCTGAGAATCATCCATACCAAGACGATCCATCATTGCTTTCATATTATCTGAACCAAATCGGCGCATTAATTCATCTTCCATTGATAAGTAGAACTGCGTCACACCAGGGTCCCCTTGACGACCAGCACGACCACGTAACTGATTATCAATACGACGGCTTTCATGACGTTCTGTACCGATAACTGCTAGACCGAAGATTTTCACATCGTCTCCAAGCTTAATATCTGTACCACGACCAGCCATATTCGTTGCAATCGTTACAGCACCTTTCATACCGGCTTCAGCAATGATATCTGCTTCACGCGCATGGTTTTTCGCATTTAAAATGTTATGACGTACACCTTTACGTGTTAACATTTTTGAAATAAGCTCTGAAGTTTCAATTGCAACTGTACCTACAAGAACAGGTTGCCCTTGTTTATGACGATTTACAATATCCTCAACAACAGCATTGAACTTACCTTCCATTGATTTAAAGATTAAATCAGCACGATCATCACGAATAATCGGTTTGTTTGTTGGAATTACAATAACGTTCATATTGTAAATGTTACGGAATTCCTCTTCCTCTGTTTTCGCTGTACCAGTCATACCAGATAATTTTTCATACATACGGAAGTAGTTCTGGAATGTAATTGTCGCAAGCGTCATACTCTCATTTTGAATTTCTACACCTTCTTTTGCTTCAATCGCTTGGTGTAATCCTTCGCTATAACGACGACCTTTCATAAGACGACCAGTAAATTGGTCTACAATTACGATTTCGCCTTCTTGTACAACATAATCTGTATCACGGTGCATAACAACGTGTGCACGAAGCGCCTGATTAATATGGTGAAGAAGTGCTACATGTTTTAAATCGAATAAGTTTTCAATATGGAAAGCTTTCTCTGCTTTCGTAATACCATCTTCTGTTAACATTACATTTTTCGTTTTCACATCAAATGAATACTCTTTTTCATTTTCTAACGTACGAACGAATGCATTTGCAAACATGTATAGCTCTGTTGATTTTTGAGCTTGTCCCGAAATAATAAGCGGCGTACGCGCTTCATCGACTAAAATAGAATCGACTTCATCGATAATAGCAAAGTGAAGTGGACGTTGAACGCACTGCTCTTTATATAAAACCATGTTGTCACGTAAGTAATCGAATCCAAGCTCATTATTTGTGCTATACGTAATATCAGCAGCATAAGCCTCTTGTTTCTCTTCGCGTGACATATGGTTTAAGTTAATTCCTACCGTTAAGCCAAGGAACTCATGAAGTTGTCCCATTTCGTTCGCATCACGTTGTGCTAAGTATTCATTGACTGTAACAACGTGAACACCTTTTCCTGTTAAAGCATTTAAATATACAGGTAATGTAGATGTTAACGTTTTACCTTCACCCGTTTTCATCTCAGAAATATTCCCTTCATGTAAGGCAATACCACCCATTAACTGTACGCCATATGGACGCATTCCAAGAACACGAGTTGCCGCTTCGCGAACAACTGCAAAAGCTTCAGGTAGTAGATCATCTACTGTTTCACCTTTTGTTAGACGTTCTTTAAATTCAAGCGTCTTTCCTTTTAATTGTTCATCAGTTAGTGGCTTAATAGATGACTCTAATGCATCAATTTGCTCAACTGTCTTTTGCATACGTTTAATTTGGCGTTGGTTTACATCAAACACCTTTTTTAAAATACCGATCATAGGAAATACGCTCCTCTTTTATTAAAATAAAACTTCCGATTGTTTTTCTTTTTCTCTATTACAATCAGTCGTTGTAAAAATCAAATGTATGTTATGCCAATTTTTCTCCTAATTAAAAAAACTAAAATGTATATACCTAATGATAATTGTAACACTTGTCTTATAACTATGACAACAATCGGCCGAATGTCAGGCCTTATATTCAAAAAAGTTTTCATTTCATTTGTTCCAACAAACTAATATGTCTTTTCTCTATCCCTCTATTGCAAATTCCGTATTAAATATCCCACTTTAAAAGAGGATAATCGAAGAAAATCTATTAGTTTTAAATGAACAATTACAAAAAGTCGGAAATTCCGCAGGTGCAGCATCCATAGATACTTACACCTGCGAAACAACTCCGACTTTAAACGATACTGTTATGTTGCAAGATCTACTCAACCACAGCAAAAAACACCCTTAAAATATATCTGGATCAATCACGAATTTTATTAATTTATTGGTATTTCTAATTCATGATATTTCCCTTTCTTATCCTTCATAAAAGAAATAAATTTCACCTTAGTTGATTCATTTGAAAAGTTTTTATAATTTTTATAAGGGTCATCTCCTATAAAATAATTTGTCCCTATATATCCTCGTACTGTTTTACCAGCAGGTATTACAGGATCAAACTGATATTGTTTAGGTAACTCCATTGCATACGGAATTACATTATAAAACTCGCCTATTTTAGAATAAAACAATGTATCGGAAATAGACTCATTACTAAGCAAGTTAATATCCCGATTTGTTGTATTTGTAATATTTAAAGGTAAAACATACGTCACTACTTCACGGTCTTCATAAGGATCATAAACTTTTGTAGGATCAAGAGGATCAAGAGCATGAAACGTAACTCCTTGTCCATCTTCAAAAGTTCTATTAGATAAAAATTCATCTTTTACCACTTTATAAGATTCATTATTTAGATTTAATGTTTTAAATCTAAATAAACTAGCAAATATACATAGCAACAGACACAATCCAATGATTATTAAGACATGATTTCTTGTCACTCTTAATCTACCAACTTTCCATTATTAACATGTACAATGCGATCTACTATACCATTATCCAGGACATGCACATCATGACTAGCTACTATAATAGTCGTTCCTTTAGATTTTTCTACTTCCAAAATATCTAAAACATCTTTTATCCCATCACTATCTAAAGCATTAGTTGGCTCGTCTAATAACAATAATTTTGGTTGTTCCATTAAAGCTTGCGCTATCCCTAAACGTTGTTTCATACCTAAAGAGTATCTTTTATATTTTCTCTTATCTGTTTTATCAAGTCCAACCCTCTGAATAATATTATAAATTTCCTCATCAGAAATTTTATTATTAATCGATGATAAAAATTTCAAGTTCTGAAAACCAGTATACGCTGGAATAAAACTTGGATATTCAATCAATATCCCCATAGAATCAGGGAATCGCCTTTGTTTTCCAATTATTTCATTATCTACATAAACAACTCCAGAATTCAAACGCATTAACCCTGATATAGCGCGTAAAATCATCGTTTTACCAGAGCCATTATGCCCCTTCAAAACTAAAAATTCGCCTTTTTTTACTGACAAATTAATATTATCTAACACAATATTTCCTTTTAATCTTTTCGTCATACATTCACATTTAATATAATTGTCCATAAATTATTCACCTATCACATCTAGTTTTTTAAAACAAAAACTACCTAATAAAATCATTACAACAACAATTACTACCCCTATTAGGAGTAAATCATTCCATTGAATAGATTGATTATTACCTAAAGTCAATTGAATTGAACTGTGATCAACAAAATACCAACGATTTGGCATAACAAAAGAGCCTAAAAAATAAATACTATGAAAGAAAATAGACAAAAACAGGTACAACAACATTAGTACAAAAACAATAGTTATTGGTATATAAAACGTTAAAAACTCAAAAATCAAAGCTAATAAAAAGCTTATAATTATTTGAATTAGCATAGTACCTAATATTTTATAAGAAAATTGACTATATAAAGAACTCTCGCCAAAAGTAAGCAAATAGTACACCGTAAACCAAATAAAATACATAACAACCCAAATACAAACTATGTAAAAAAACAAAGATAGCATTTTCGTTAACCACAGAAAATGCTTCTTCTTAACACGAGGAAATAAATAAACACCATTCTGTTGAATATCTGAAAAAGCAAAATTCCCTACAAGCAACAAAGGAGTGATTTGAAAGAATATCCAATAAAAAGGAATAGAAAATCGCCCCTCCTTATAAAAATAAGATAAATCCACAAAGTCTACTCCATGAAAAAATCGATAAAAGGTAACATCTACTAATACAGATTCTTTACCATTACTAAGAGGCTGATTGTATAAAAAAGCATTTGCAATAATAGCGTAAATTAAGAATAAAAAAGCCATTATCTTGATGGAATCTCGAAACCTTACATGTAAATCTCTTTTTAACAAATTATATAAGATCATAATGTAAACTAGATCACCTCTGTCTCATCATTCATAGAAATATAACTTTTTTTAGATAAAATCCATACACTTATAAAAAAGATAAAAAAACAGCCAAATAAGCGTATAAATAAACCAGTAGCATCTTCAAACACATTTATATAAAAAGCATTTGTAAATAAAAATCCATGTAATATAAATCTATCTAATAAAACAGCAGTAATCATACATATTATTACAAGTAAACTAGGTAAAAATAATTGCAATAAAGCACTTATCATACATATAAAAACACTCGCAAATAATTGAATGCAAAATAATAATGGATAATTTACATCAACACTAGTTACAGCCATCCTATTTGACATCAAAAACAACTGTAAAATCATACTCCCAGCAAAAAAGGAAACAAAAACGAATAACTTTATATAATATATGGAAACTAATTCCAATACATTATTCACTCTGTAAACAACATAAATACTAAAAAAATTCGACATAGAATATACAGAAAAAACAATTATTAAAGGAATAAATATAGTCGACAAATTATAAAACGACATAACCTTATACAAAGTTTCCAATTCGTTCATTTTCTCTTTTACAATGCCCTGTTCAAAATAATTGAACAAGCAACCAATGATACTAAGATTAAGTAAAAAGAGAATACTTAACCCAACATATTTCATCCTTATAGTTTCTTTCATTACATTATAAAAGAACATGCTTCCTACTCCCCCGTAAATAAAGAACTACAGAACAAAACCAAATACATAATAGGACACTAAGAAAAATTTGCAATTCAAAAAAGCCGAAATCTTTAATTAAATAATCTTTAGGATTGAGAATCCCTTTTCCAATACCAAGCCAAAAAATATGTAAAACAAATGGAACTAAATAAATAAAATAAACTCGTTTTATAAAAAACGAAATTGATAAAGCCAAACTCGAAAAAACCGCACCGTATAAACTATTTAAAAATACATACATTAGAAAATATAAAGTAGGATACTCATAATAAACCGTATTAAATTGAGCTGTTGGTGAAACAGTAGCCGCCATATAATTTAATATCGGATGCGGAGCAACTGTCGGATAAGTCATCGCATATAAATAAAAATGAAATAGTAAAGGGACACTTATAATAAAAAAAGATACTATAAAATTAATACAATAAAGTAATCTAAAATAATGACGCGTTCCCATCTTAGAAATGACAGGATAAATAAATCCATAATTTTTATCAATTCTATAAATCCCAGCTACAGCCATTGCAGAAATCATAGGAAATATAAGTAGATAAAATTCACTATAAAATGGTAATCTATTAAAATGTAAAATGTTAGATAAATATGGAGATACCTTTATAATCCCAGCATCATTAAATCCTTTCGTTGTTACACACATAGCAATATATTGAGCAATGACAATTACTAACATAATAAATACAGACAACCAAAACATCCTACCTTTTAAAATCCTTCCTAAAAAGTAACTCATCTACAACTCCTCCATAAAGCATTAATGAAATTTAAATCTTTTTTAATATGAACAGTTGATCCGCAACACCATAACATTTATTTTCTTTATTTAACCAAATGTAACGAAAAGAAACATTTGCTCTCTCTCCTTCAAATTTAGGAAACTCAACTTCATACTGATAAACATCATTTGTACCTTTTCTTTTTACACTCTTAACTTCTTGTTTCCACTGAATTATTTTTCCATCAATTTGTTCAATCCGTCCCAAAAGATACGTTGGTTTTTTCTTATTCGTCACACCCGTTAAAAAAACATAATAATTTTCTGGTATAACTCCTGACTTTAATTTTTTATTTGAAAGCTTATCCTCTATTAAACTATCATTTCTTTCTATTTGACCTTGAAAGAAATCATGACCATTTTCACTTTTTAAAAACACTTGTTCAACAATAGTATTTTTCTTAATTTCTTGTAACTGAATACTTTTCAAATTATCTTTTTCCGTTAAAGTATCTTCAATATTTACAATCGGTTCATCTACTTTCTTTTGACAAGAAACTAAGAAACTAATACTCAATATAAAAAAACAAACTAAAATATATCTTGAGATAAACCTCATTACAACTCCTCCTATTTTAAAAATGAAATAGCAGGAAAAGCCGTATAATCAAGACTCGGAACTATACGACTTTTTCTAGTACTACACAATAAATAATTTCAATTTATAATTTCTAAATCAATATTCAGTGTAAGGTTCACTCGGTCTTACACGATCAGGACTCCAAGCAGTAGGATAAGCATTATTTTCTCTAGAATAACCACCAAATCTCACAGGTACATTTTTTCCATAGTTTTCATATGCGTAATTTTGGAAAAGATACGTTTTACCTGGTTTCACCGTTCCTTCATGCTTACCCGACTCACCTGAAACATTTACCCAATCTCTATTACCTTTACCTTTATTTTTATCAGCTTCTGTCCAAACGTTAAAAGAACCACCGCCCTTCTCACTACTCTTTACACGCATATACATAGAAGTAGGTGTCTCTTTAGGACGTGCATTAGTAAAATCATATGCATTCCAAAGTCTAAAGGTAAATTCTACATGATCATCCTTTGTATCAGCCTTAGCAGGTTCGGTTAAAGCAAAAGTACTAGCTAAAATACCTAACGATAAAACAGATCCAAACATAAAACGACTTTTTTTCTTAATGCTCACTAAAAGCACCTCCGATAATTTGTAGCATTATATCGATTTTATTTTTTTACTAAAGAAACAAAGTAAATCTGTATAATGCGATTTAAAGATAACAAAAGCAAAATACACTATCAATTGATTCCAGAAAACTTAATATTTTATTTACAATTATAAAATATTGTTAAATTAAACAAAATTAGTATACTCCTAACAAGTACATACTTATGGAGATAATCACATTCAAAATCTCAATACAAAAAAGCGCAGCCATTTCGGCTGCGCTTTTGAATTATTATTTAGTTTCGATTAAACCGTATTTCCCATCTTCACGGCCATATACAACATTAGTTTCATTTGTATCAGCATTTGTGAAGACGAAGAAATTATGTCCTAGCATATCCATTTGTAGGATCGCTTCTTCAACGTCCATCGGTTTTAAATCGAATCGTTTTGTACGTACAAGTTCTAATTCATCCTCTTCCACCGCATCCAGAACAGCTACTGCTTCTGGAAGGATAAAGTTCGTTTTCACAGAACCTTTCTCACGTAACTTACGATTTACCTTTGTTTTATGTTTACGAATTTGTCGCTCAAGTTTATCAACTACTAAATCGATAGCAGCGTACATATCGCTATTAGTTTCTTCTGCACGAAGTAATAAATCAGTAAATGGTATTGTTACCTCGACACGTTGCTTGTCAGAGTATACTTTTAAATTAACTTTAATCTCTGGGAATGTATCAAAATAACGCTCTAACTTACTTAGTTTTTTCTCTACATATTCCTTTAATGCTGGAGTTACTTCAATATTTTCACCACGAATGTTGAATTTCATAGATGAATTCCTCCTTTCAAGCCTATGTACTATAATTTCGACACTGGCTTAAAAACTCCTTCTAACTTTTTTAAAAAAATTAGTGGAATTGCGATTTTTTTATCGTTTTTTGTTGAAATGAAAAGATGCATCGTTTCTATCTTTATTTTATCCTATTAACATCGTGAATAACGAATATAACTGTGGACAATTCGTTACAGAAAAGAAACAACTTTTTGACAACTTACCCTATAACAAAAAACCCCTTGCGAAAAACAAGAGGTTCTACTACATATATATAACGTTGCCACAAACGCAGCTTTCTCTTCCCAAAACAATATCCCCTACAGTTTCACAACATTAGCTGCTTGTGGTCCACGTGCTCCATCTACAATGTCAAACTCTACTTGTTGCCCTTCTTCTAATGACTTATACCCATCTTGTTGAATAGCAGAAAAATGGACAAATACATCGTCACCATCTTCACGCTCAATAAACCCAAATCCCTTTTCTGCATTGAACCATTTCACTCTTCCTTGCATGTTCATTCCATTCCCTTCACTCTAAAAATCAGGGCATTCGCCCCATATTTTGACTATAACGAATGACAACATATGAAGTCAAAGAAGACTTATCGCCTTTTTATTATCCCTTTCGACACTGCCATATTAACTTCTGCAAAGTGTCAAACTAGATACTTCCCTTGCCCCTCTTTCATATAACAAACTTCCGATTTGCCTAACTGTAATTCCAGTCGTATACACATCATCAACGAGTAAAATATGTTGCCCAGAAAACATCTCTTCTCCCTGAAAATAAAAAGGATTGCTTCCTGACACCCTTTCTTTACGTGTCTTCTTACTTTGCTTTTCTGTTTCCCTTCTTCTTAATGATGGATAAGAAATTTTGACAGGTAAACAAGCTGCTAATAACTCAGCTTGATTAAAACCACGTTCAACTTCCCTTTCCTTACTAAGCGGAACAGCGATAACGGTTGAAACATTAGCAAAATACTTTTGAAATAAACTTCGAAAAGGACGATAAAAAATGCGCACTAACTCTGCATCCCCCCGAAACTTAAACTGCGCTACTATTTCTTTCATCTCATCATCATACATATATAACGAACGGTTTTTAAAAGAACGATACTTCGCCTCTTTCATCCACCTTAGACAATCTATACAAATACCGTCTTCTTGAAATGAGGCAGGAACATATTCTAAAGGCCGCCCACACTCCATGCAAATTTCTCCTATAATATAGGAAAGTTTCTGCTCACATCTATCACATATATATTTTCTATGACACTTTACAAAAAAATTGTACCAACTAACCGTTTCTACAAAACACTCATCACAAAGTAAACAATGCATCAATCGATCAATCCTTGTTCTTTCGCATTTTTATTCATACCTTGAATATGTTTTTTCGCGCGCACCATCGCCTCTGTCTTACCATAGTGAAAATAAACGACCTCTCCATACGGTGCTTCAAAGCTCCGCCCTGCTCGGCCCGCAATTTGTACGAGTGCACTTTCTGAGAATATTTCTTCTTCCGCCCCTAAAACCGCTACTTGCAAATTTTTTACTGTTACGCCTCGCTCTAAAATTGTCGTTGTAACTAATAATGGGATTTCTCCTTTTCTGAAAGCCGCTACTTTTTCTTTTCTACCCGGATCTTCTGCATGTACACCTTCAATTCGCTTGTTTAATGACTTTAACAACAGGCTTATCTCTTCTATATATCGCACATGGGGAACAAATAAAAAAATAGGATATTTTTTATTTAAGTACGTTTGTAACCACTGTAGTAAAACTCGAGGAATTCTTTTATGAATGAGGCTTTTTTTCCAATTCCCGCACCAACAAAACAAAGGAACTGGCAAAGGATGACGGTGATATCGTCCAGAAACAATAACACCTTTTTGTTCACCTCTTCTAAATTTTCGCTTCCACGTTTCATCTGGAGTCGCAGTTAAATAAATACGCGCCGCTCTTTCTTTCATCGCTTGTTTTACCGCGTACTGTAACATTTGATCTGCACAATATGGAAAAGCATCTATCTCATCTACAACCATGACATGAAACGCCCTATAATAACGCAATAATTGATGCGTGGTTGCAACGACTAGTACTGCATCTTTTTCTTTATCCACACTCCCTCCATATAAAGCCGCTACCTTTATATATGGAAATACTTCCTGTAATCTCGGTGCTAATTCCAGAACAACATCCGTTCTCGGCGTTGCGATACAAACTCTTTCTCCTTTTTGAAGCGCTTCGTTAATACCGTAAAACAACATCTCTGTTTTCCCAGCCCCGCATACAGCCCAAATAAAAAATGATTCTTTTCGCTTAATAGCCTCTATAACTCCTTGCGCCGCCAAATTCTGACCAGTAGACAACGTTCCGCTCCACCGTAGCAAGTTTAAATTCTTTTCTCTCTTTCTTTCAGCAATCCCGCGAACAAGTAAAGCACATTCACTTACCCTCCCCATCGTTATACACTTCCGGCAATATGTGCACACTTTACTGCATCTTTTACATAAAAACGACGCAAATAGCCGCTGTTCTATATTTCCACAGCGCTGACATACATATTTAGAAGCCTTCTTTTTTACACCTTGTACACAGACGACCTCTCCCTTCTTTTTCAAATCATTTAATTCCCTCTGTAAATCTGAAGAAAGTTCGTCTAATAGCAACTGTTTCCCCGCTAGCATCGACAATCACCTCCAGCACTACTATAAACCCTTCTTCAAATCCCGTAAAAACTCAAAAAAGTCGATAACCTACTTATAAAATAGTAAGCTATCGACTTTATACACGTTTTTTATTCTTTTATAAATCCTAGAATCGACCGTAACCTAAGAAATGTTTTTGGTTATATGAGCTGTTGATATCACCGTACGCAATTCCTTTATCACTAGCATGAATCATTTGACCATTACCAACGTAAATACCGATGTGAGATGGACCTGCTTTATAAGTACCTTGGAAGAATACTAAGTCTCCTGGTTGTGGGCTACCTACTTTAGAAACTGAGTTCCAGTAACCTGCAACGTCTTGACGACCTACACCAAAAATGTAAGAAATGAATCCACTACAATCAAAACCACCGTTTGATGGAGATGCACTTCCCCAAACATATGGTAAACCTAAGTAGCTTTGCGCTTTACCAATTACGCCACCCACATTTGAAGCTGGCTTTTTCTCTTCTTGTTTAGGTGCTTCTTTCTTAGGCTCTTCTTTTTTTGGTTCCTCTTTTTTAGGTTCTTCTTTTTTTGGCTCTTCTTTTTGAGCTTGTCCACCATTGTTTGCTGGTGCAGCTTGCTCTGCAGGTGCTTGTGCTGGCTGAGCTTGCGCAGCTTTAGCAGCTTGCTCTGCTTGTTTTTGAGCAGCAGCTTCTTGTGCAGCTTTTGCTTGTGCTTCTTCTTCTGCAATGCGTTGTAATTGTAGCGCTTGTTTCTCAAGCTCTTTCAATTGACCTTCCGTACTTGTCATTGAAGTTACAACTGTATCCATTTTACCGCTTAAATCGTTTACCGCTGTTGCTTTTTTCTCTTTTTCAGCGTCAAGTTCTTTCTTAGCAGTTTCAATTTGAGCTTGTGCTTCTTTTAATTCTTTTTGTTTCTCTTTTACCGTTGCAACATCTTTTTTCACACTAGCTTGGTCTTCTTGTTGTGTTTTCATGATATCTTCATCAGACTCAAGAATTTTAGAAACAGAAGTTAAACGATCAACTAAATCTGCAACGTTTTTAGAGTTTACAAGAACTTCTGTTACAACGTTCGTATTTGGCTGTTCTTGAAGTGCAACTAAACGCTTTCTTAATAACTCTTCACGTTTTGCAATCTTCGTTTGTAATTCTGCAATATCTTTATTTTTCTTTTCAATTAATTGCTCAGTATCAGAAACTTTTTTCGTTGTTTCATCAAGCTTTGCAGCATTCTCTTGAACAGACTTATCTAAACCTTGAATTGTTTTGTTTAAGTCATTCATTTGTTTTTGTAATTCATCACGTTCTTGTTGTTGTTTATGTAAAGTGTCATTTTGTGTATTAATTTGTGATTTCACGTCAGAAATTTTATCTTCTGCAAATACATTTGGTGTTAGCCCTGAAAACATTAACCCTGCAACTAATGCGCAAGATGCCATTTTTAGCTTTTTCATTTTATTTTTTACACCGCTTTCTTTTTTCTTTTTCCGTATATAACCTATAAAATTTATACCATAATTCGGGATTTTTTTTGCTAATGTTACGTTTTTGTAAAACAAATGTAATATTATATGTAACTCTAGCGCAAAATTCGTATATTTTTGTATGTGTGTGTAGAAATTTATATACTTTTCTTACTTCTATAAACAAAGAAAAAACGTAAGGAATCCCTTACGTTTTATTAAATATACGAATACAAATGAAATGCTACTTCATCCATTTCTCAGCCCAATTTTGGACCTCATCCATAACACTTTCTAACGCTTTCCCCTTGTCAGTTAAGCCATACTCGATTCGAACTGGTACTTCTGGATAGACATTACGAACTACAATGCCCTCGCTTTCCAATTCCTTCAAACGCTCTGACAACATACGATCGCTCATATTTGGGATAATATCTGCGATTTCTCTAAAACGTTTCGACTCTTCAAGCAAAGATTTAATAATTAAGCCAGTCCACTTCTTACTAAGCAGAGTAAAAGCTGACTCAAACTTTGGACATAAACAAGAATTATGCTCCATATGTTTCACCTCTCTTCTATTATAATATAGTTTCTTGTAAAAAGTAAGTTATAAAACTTTCCTCATTATTTTATTTTACGTACATTTTACCATTTCCAAATATTAACTTGTCAACTAAACGTAACATACCCGTAAAAAAACCCTCTTAAAAAGAGAGCTTTTTATATCTTTATTACTTCGTATACCATCCAAGACCTAATGCACCTTCACCTAAGTGCGTACCAATTACAGCTCCAAAATAACCTGTACGAATTGTGACGTGAGGATATTTTGCTTCTAATTCTTTCTTCCATTCATTCGCTTCCTCTTCACGTTGCGCATGAATGATAACTGCTTCCATAGGTACACCTTTACTTGCTTGCTCATCAAAAATTTCAATGATACGTTTTAATGCTTTTTTACGTGTACGAATCTTTTCAAACGGAATAATGATTTTATCTCTAAAATATAAAACTGGCTTCACTTGTAACAGACTGCCGATGAAAGCTTGCGCGCTATTTAATCGACCACCACGTTGTAAATGATGTAAATCATCAACTACAAAATAGGCGTCCATCGTTTTTTTCATTTCATCAAAACGAGCAATAATCTCTTTTGGACTCTTTCCTTCACTTGCTAACCTTGCACCTTCACGCACATAAAATCCTTGTACTTCACAACTAATTTCAGAGTCATACGTGTATACATCAATACCCTCTACCATCTGTCCAGCTGTCGTTGATGTTTGATATGTACCACTAATTCCACTTGATAGGTGAATACTAATAACTGCATCATAATCTTTAGCTAGTTCTTCATATAGCTCAACAAACTTTCCGATTGCTGGTTGAGAAGTTTTTGGAAGTTCCTCTTGTTCACGTACTTTCACATAAAAATCATCTGCTGAAATTTCAGCTTCTTCTTGATAAGATTCTGTTCCAAACACAACGTTTAATGGAATCATATATATATTGAGTTCATCACGGATTTGCTTCGGTATATATGCTGTACTATCAGTAACAATAGCTATTTTCATTTTCGTACCTGCCTTATAAAAAGTTTTATTTCCTAATTTTACACGAAAACTACAAATGGTGCATCCATACAGGGAAATGCCGGTTGAAATTATACTCACCATCTCGACAAATTACAACAAAAAGATAAAATACTCACCAAAAACTTCAGCCTATTTAGAAAAAATGTTTGAATATAAAAAGGCTCGCTTTTAAAATGGAAAGTACTAGTCATTTTGATAGATAGGGGCGTATACAAGTGCTATTACAATATTTAACAATCAAAGACTACGGCGAACACGAAATCGTCATTCAAAAATCAAGATTTATTTGTTATATTAGCCGAGCAACGACTGAGGAAGAGGCTCAAGAATTTATACAAAAAATAAAAAAACAGCATTGGAATGCAACACATAATTGTTCCGCTTATTTAATTGGCGAACAAGATCATATTCAAAAAGCAAATGATGACGGCGAGCCTAGCGGTACAGCTGGCGTACCAATGCTAGAAGTACTAAAAAAACGTGGGCTAAAAGATACCGTCGTTGTCGTAACACGCTATTTTGGTGGCATTAAACTTGGCGCAGGTGGATTAATTCGTGCATATGGAAAGTGTACAAGCGAAGGCATTAATCATGTCGGTGTTGTCCAGCGAAAACTAATGCGTGTGATGCAAACCGAGATTGATTACACATTACTTGGCAAAGTGGAAAATGAATTACGTAATTCAAAATATGCCATTAAAGATATACATTATCTAGAAAATGTCACATTTGATACGTATGTAGAAGAAGACGGCAAACAAGCATTTACAGATTGGATGATTGAATTAACAAACGGGAAATGTACAATTACAGAAGGAGATATGTTGTACTTAGAACAAGATGTTATCTAAGCATAACCCATTTATCACCTTCAAAGATTAATGTAGTGAATTACTTCCCTACAAATGAACTAACGAACTAAGGAGATTATATATGGAAGAACGTTATTATCATCTCCAAAATAGCAGAATAAAAAAGAAGCGAAGAAGGAAACTTTTCTTCTTCCTTATTTTCGCATTTTTATTTGGCAGTATAGGAGTTTATGTGTTAAATTCTTACTCTTCTCTTATGGGGATGTATAGTGGTTTTACTCGTGAAAAATCGGATTTAAGAAACAAAGATGTAGAAATTACAAAGGAACCTTTTACAATTCTCATTATGGGTATAGAAGATTATGCGACAGACGGTCAAAATGGTCGTACAGACTCATTAATGTTTGCAACAGTCAATCCGAAAACTCAAAAGATTTCACTTATGAGTATTCCTCGTGATTCTCGAGTTAAAATTGTTGGTAAAAATAAAGAAGACAAAATTAACGCTGCCCATGCTTACGGCGGAGAAGAAATGGCAATCAAAACTGTCGAAGGCTTTCTAAAAGTTCCTGTAGACCATTATCTTAAAATTGATTTCCAAGGCTTTAAAGGTATCGTTGATGCTGTCGGCGGCGTTACGGTTGACGTACCCTTCGATTTCTGGGAGCGCTCTGACGTAGATTACTACAAAAAAATTCAATTTAAGCAAGGACAGCAAAACTTAAACGGTGAAGAAGCACTTGCTTACGTCCGTATGCGAAAGCAAGATCCAAATGGCGATTATGGTCGAGCTGCTAGACAAAGACAATTACTAGCCGCTGTTGCTCATAAACTAAACTCCACCTCTACTGTATTTAAAATTAAAGATTTAACAGCTGTCGTTGGAAAATATATAAAAACCGACATTCCTATTTCAGACGGACTTGCTCTTTACAATAAACTTTCTGGATTTGATCCTTCTACAATGCAAACGTTAAAGCTTGAAGGCGAAGACAAAAAGATAGGCGGTATTTATTACTTCCTTCCAGATCCAATCAGTGTAGAAACGGTGCGTAACGAAATTGAAAAAGAATTAGGGGAAAAAGCAAAAAATCCAACTACAAAAAACAACTCAAATCCTGATTCAAATTCAAGTTCTAATTCTAACGAACAAGCAAAAAAAGAAACAAACCAAAATAAAACACCAACTGATCCGCCACCTTCTACAAATGCTCATGCAGAGTGGATTATGCGCAATCAGCCGTAACAAAAAGGCCCAATCTATCCGATTGGGCCTTTTTTATTTACTTATTAAAGTGTTGTAAAATTGCTTCTACAATGCGCTCTGATGCACGACCATCACCGTAAGGGTTAGATGCTTTCGCCATCTTATCATGAGCTTCTTTATCTGATAACAACTCATCTGCAAGACCAAAGATTGTCTCTTCGTCTGTTCCTGCTAATTTCAGCGTACCTGCTTCAATACCTTCAGGGCGCTCTGTTGTATCACGAAGAACAAGAACTGGTACCCCAAGTGATGGAGCTTCTTCTTGTACACCACCAGAATCCGTTAACATTAAGTATGAACGAGCTGCAACATTGTGGAAATCAATTACATCTAGCGGCTCAATTAAATGAATACGATTATGTTCACCTAAAATTTCATTTGCTATTTCACGAACAACAGGGTTCATATGAACAGGGTACACAACTTGTACATCTTCATGCTTATCAACAAGACGCTTAATTGCACGGAACATATTACGCATAGGTTCACCTAAGTTTTCACGACGGTGAGCTGTCATAAGTACAAGACGATCATTTCCAAGTTTCTCTAGTACAGGATGACTATATGTTTCTTTTACAGTCGTTTGCAGCGCGTCAATCGCTGTATTTCCTGTGATGAAAATACGTGACTCATCTTTATTTTCCTTCTGTAAGTTCGTTGCTGATTTTGCTGTTGGTGAGAAATGAAGATCCGCCATTACACCTGTTAATTGACGATTCATCTCTTCTGGGTATGGAGAATACTTATCCCACGTACGAAGGCCCGCCTCAACATGACCTACTGGAATTTGATTATAAAAAGCAGCTAAGCTTGCAATAAATGTTGTTGTTGTATCACCATGTACAAGTACAATATCCGGCTTCGCTTCTTTCATTACTTTATCCAAACCTTCTAAACCGCGTGTTGTAACATCAATTAAAGTTTGGCGGTCTTTCATGATATTTAAATCGAAATCTGGCGTAATTCCAAAGATATTTAATACTTGATCTAACATTTGGCGATGCTGTGCTGTTACAGTCACAATCGATTCAATTTTTTCTGGGTGTTTTTGCAACTCTAATACAAGAGGTGCCATTTTAATTGCTTCTGGACGTGTCCCGAAAATTGTCATTACTTTTAAACGTTCAGTCATGTGATTGCCTCTTTTCTTTCACTATTTACAGCTTCTATTATGACATATAAAAATATGGATGAGTACATCCCTTTTTAACGCATAATAGAAACATGTCTATTACAAATACTTCTTCTGCCAACTGAATAATAATCTATCTTTTGTTTCTTAACATCTTCATCAGTATAACAATTTCTCCCATCAAATAAAATAGGCTCTCTCATAAGTTGTACGTACTTTTCTAACGGGTACACTCGAATAGCTTCCCATTCTGTTACGATAAAAACCGCACTCGCATCTCTAATCGATTCATCTATACATCTACTATATTGTATAGCATCTCCAAATATATTTTTCACATATTGAATTGCTTTTGGGTCGTACAGAACAATTTCTGCACCTATATTAAGTAATGCTTCTATTATAATAAGAGATGATGCCTCTCTAATATCATCCGTATTCGGTTTAAATGACGCGCCAAGAACTGCAATCCGCTTTTTATTCATGTTCATAACTTTTTTCGCTTTTTCAATCAATAGCAGCTGTTGCTTATTATTTACTTCAATAACCGCTTTTAACAAACGAAAATCATGAGCAACATTTCCCGCAATTTGCACCAGTGCTTTCGTATCTTTCGGGAAACATGATCCCCCGTATCCAATGCCCGCATTTAAAAAAGATGCACCAATTCTCTTATCCATTCCCATCCCTTTGGCAACATCCAATACATTTGCGCCTACCTTCTCACATATATTTGAAATTTCATTAATGAAACTAATCTTTGTAGCTAAAAAGGCATTCGATGCGTATTTAATCATCTCTGCACTTTTAATATCTGTAACATACGTTTCTAAGCATAATTGGCTATACAAACTCTCTACTCTTCTTGCTACTTCCTCACTATCCGCTCCAATTACAATACGATCTCCATGAAAGAAATCATAAATACCTGAACCTTCACGCAAAAACTCTGGATTCGATACGATATGTACTGTATGCCTCCCTTTTAAATTCCCCTCAATCCATCCCTTCATTACATCATTTGTACCTACTGGAACTGTACTTTTCGTAACAACAATAATATCGTTTGTCGCATATAATCCAATATCGTTACAAGCACTCTGAATATACGTTAAATCCGCCGTCCCATCTAATAAAGGTGGTGTTCCAACTGCAATAAATATAAACTCTACATCATCAAATGCCTCTTCTTTATTTGATGTAAAAGTTAAAGCATTATTCTCATATGCATAATTTATTAATTCATGTAATCTAACCTCATAAATAGGTAAATCCCCTTGTTTTATCCGTTCAATTTTTTCATCATCTATATCAAAACATGTAACTGAATGCCCCAACTTTGCCAATCCAACTCCTGTAATCAATCCAACATATCCAGTACCTATTATCGTAATTTTCATTTCCTTTTCGCACAGGAATTTACAATAGAAAAGATATGAAATACAGAATTCTCCCTGTGCTTCCCCCTCTCACATTAAAAATGAGAAAACCCTTTTCCTTCTTCATTATATGAATTACTTCCCTCATTCTTTTTAAAGTTTTTGTAAAATTAAATGCACTATAATATAAAGTGAAACTTTAATCAGTGGGGCTTTTACGGGCAGTTGATCCCCACCTAACTTCTTTGCTTCGCTGAATTTTGAGATGGGGGTCTTACTACCCGTTAATGCGGGATAAAGTGAAACTTTAATTAGTAGGAATGGGGCTACTAGTTGACGCGAGATAAATTCCCACATTTTAACATGAAACTTACTCATTTCTACGTGTAACACTTATAATACTGAACTAAAAGTATTCACTATCGAAGAAAAAAAGGAAATGTCATATTCCAAAGTCCAGTACGATTAACCTTCTCATATGATGCAACATTCTATATACAATTGTCATATATTCTATCCGCTTCCATTAACCGTAAAGAGAAAAAAAGATTGAATTCTAATCTTTTTGTGATACCATATGTTATGAGCCTGTAAATAAACATCATAATTTTCAGATAAATATATTTTCAAAAAAAAAAATTACGTTAGAATATAAAGGGTGGGGTATTAATGGACTCACAAGTGATTTATGCCATTTTGGCATCTTTCATCACTGTACTCGTCGTTACTCCTTTAGTTATTAAATTAGCTTTTAAAATAGGAGCGACAGATAAGCCAAACGCACGTAAAGTGCACCAAAAGATTATGCCACGTCTTGGTGGGTTAGCAATATTTATTGGTGTAGCTGTAGGATTTGTTGTCGGCGGCTTATATGAGCAAAGAATGTTATCGATAACACTAGGTGCGATTATCATTGTAATCATCGGAATTTTAGATGATATGTACGAGTTATCTGCGAAAGTAAAATTCGGTGGACAACTGTTAGTTGCCATTATGATTGTAAAAAGTGGATTATTAGTGCAAGTATTATATATCCCATTCCTTGGGGATACTGAACTTGGATGGCTTGCTTATCCAATTACAGTATTTTGGCTTGTAGGTATTACGAATGCAATCAACTTAATTGACGGCTTAGATGGATTATCTGCTGGTATTTCATCTATCGTACTTGCAACGCTAGCATATATGGCCTTCACTAGCCCATGGGGTACTGGAACAGCTATTATCTTGCCACTCGCATTAATTATATTAGCAAGTACAATTGGATTTTTATTCTTCAACTTCCATCCAGCAAAAATTTTCATGGGAGATACAGGAGCACTATTTTTAGGATACTGTATTTCTGTTATATCGTTACTTGGATTATACAAAAGTGTAACGTTATTCAGTTTTATCGTTCCAATTATCATTTTAGGTGTACCTATATTTGATACGATATTTGCAATCATCCGTCGTATCGTAAATAAAAAACCTATTTCAGCACCAGATAAATCGCATTTACATCACCGCTTACTTGCAATGGGATTCTCTCATCGTAAAACGGTACTAATTATATACGCATTCGGTATTTTCTTTAGTGTAAATGCCATTATTTTCACTAGTGCAACGTTATGGTTATCCATTATTCTTCTTTTCGCTTTGATTTTCTTCACAGAAATCATTGCTGAAATAATCGGGCTTGTACACGAACGTTACAAACCACTTATTTCCTTTTATAAAAAAGTGAAAAAACGCGAAGACTAATTGTAGTATAGCCTTTACCATTATGAAATATTCAAATAGCATCCTTTAGGATGCTATTTTTTATTCCTTATTTTATATTTCCAAAATATAGATTGTTTGAGAGTTCCTCTATTGGAGAAAGATATACATAATAAGAAAAGTATCAAGTTTTTTTACATCTTGATTGTCAAACTGAGGGTGAATGTTATGATTAAGCGAGTATTTCAATGTATTATTTTATTCTTAACAATTACTACGTACGCATCATCTAATACTGAAGCAACAACCGTTATTCCTGCTGAACATCATCCAAATACTGAAACAACTTCTCCTACACAAAAAATTGCGTACTTAACATTTGATGACGGACCAAACAAATATACGACGCAAATTTTAAACATCTTAAAAGAAAAGAACGGAAAAGCAACTTTCTTTGTTATTGGCGGAAAAGTGCCGCATTACAGAAAAACGATGCAACGATTAATTAAAGAAGGACATTATATCGGGCTCCATAGCATGTCACATGATGTAAAACGCCTTTACACTGGTGACCCTTCCACTTTAATTGCAGAAATGGAACAAACACAAAGTATTGTCCAGCAAGTTACGAAATTAAATACACATCTCGTTCGCGTTCCATATGGTAGTATGCCTTACTTAAAAAAGAATTACCGTGACGCACTTGTATCAGCCCAGTATAAAATGTGGGATTGGACGATTGATACTTATGACTGGAAAAGCTATGATAATCCTTCTGCCATACTCGAAAGAGTGCGTAATCAAAGTGATGAACAAGTCGAAGTTATTTTAATGCATGATTCGAGTGTGACCGTACAAATACTGCCAAAAGTAATTGATTATTTACAGTCACAAGGATACAAACTTCTTCCCTATAATCCATCTTCTCATCTCGAGGTAAATTTTTGGAAAGACACAAGATTGTAACAGCTTTAGTACTTCTAGACTAAAGCTGTTTTATTTTTCTCTTCCCACCCTTCCCATTTTTGTGTAAACTTTTAAATAGTGATGAAGTTTCGAGGTGAATGGAAATGAAACGAATAGATCTCATTTTTAATGCAATACAAGAAGGAAATTATACAGAAGGTGTAACCGCATCAGAACTCGCTACATTTCTACAACTAGATCGCGCCAATGTAAGTAGCGACTTAAATAAACTTGTAAAAGATAAACGGTTATTAAAAACAAATACGCGACCTGTTCGTTTTTACATAGAAACGAACACTTCGTTGGAAACGCATTCAAAAGACATAACTTCATTAGATACATTTGCAATTGAAAATACGAGCCTTAAAATCGCAATTGAAAAAGCGAAAGCTTCTATTCTCTACCCTCCAAACGGTATGCATACTTTACTACTGGGAGAAACAGGGGTCGGAAAGTCTATGTTTGCTTCTTTAATGCACGAATATGCAATTGAAGTTGAACAGCTTCCCAAAAATGCACCATTTATCGTCTTTAACTGTGCTGATTACGCAAACAATCCACAACTACTACTTGGACAGTTATTTGGGATTAAAAAAGGAGCTTACACAGGAGCAAGTGATCAAAAAGGGTTAATTGAAAAAGCACATGAAGGAATTCTTTTCTTAGATGAAGTACATCGCCTACCTCCAGAGGGACAAGAAATGCTTTTCACCTTTATTGACCGCGGAGTGTACCGCCGCCTTGGAGAAACAGAGAACGAACGTAAAGCACAAGTATTAATCATTACTGCAACAACAGAAGAACCAAATTCCTTTTTATTAAAAACATTTACAAGACGTATACCGATGACTGTTACGTTGCCACCACTTCGTGAGCGTACACATAAAGAGCGCTTTGCTTTACTACAGCTATTTTTCACAAATGAAGCAATTCGTCTGCGAAAAGAAATTCACGTTAGCCCAAATACAATGCGTGCTTTCGTCTTTTACAATTGTCCCAATAACATCGGTCAATTAAAAACGGATGTTCAAATCGCCTGTGCGAAAGCCTATTCTGACTTCGTGACAAAGAAACGTGATTCTGTCTATGTTTCAAGTACAGATTTACCTTGGTATATGAAAGAAGGACTGTTCATTGAAAGAAAGAGCCGTCACTTATATCAAATACCAAATGAAACATTTGTATTTACAGGTGATGAAGGTTGGAGTAATCATAAAACAGAAGATGAAAAACGCTCTTCTATTTACGATTATATTGATTATAAATACGAAGAACTTCAAGCACGTGGTATTGAAGAGGAAGAATTAGAATTACTAATAGAAAATGATGTTCAAAGCTTTTTCGTACAATATTTTAACCAAATATCAAAAAAAACAAGCCATGAAAATGTTTTTAAAATTGTGGATCGTAATATCGTTTCCGTATGTGAAAAAATAGCGGAACTTGCTGAAAAGCATTTATCTAAGACGTTTGATGAAAAGGTATTTCTCGCTTTAAGTTTACATGTACAGACAACTCTACAACGTTTACAAAGCGGAAAACAAATACATCACCCACAATTAAATCAAATTCGTACGAAATATAAAGAAGCCTTTTCCGTAGCCATGCAATGCATTCAACTACTGGAGGAAGAATTACAAATAACAATGCCTATTGATGAAGCTGGCTTTTTAACAATGTTCTTCGTTGTTGATCCAATTCCTGCCTCACAAACAGAAGTAAAAGTATTAATATTAGCACACGGTAATGGCATCGCAACTGAAATGGCAAACGTTGCAAACGAACTTCTCGGCATTGAGGAAGTAACCGGTATTGATATGCCGTTACACGAATCACCGAAAGATTTCTTGGAACGTGTGAAAGTGTATATGAAAACACTACAAAATGTAAATGGGCTTCTCTTACTTGTCGATATGGGGTCACTTGCTTATATCGGTGACATATTAGAAACGGAGTTCAAAATCCCTGTACGTGTTCTCTCGATGACGAGCACACCACATGCACTAGAAGCAGCTCGAAAAGCTCAGCTCGGTTATTCATTAGATGCGCTGTATGAAACAGTAAAAAATTTAACACCATTTTACTTAAACGTACAAGAAGAAAAGAAAAAACCTCTCTCTCCAATGAAATCTGTTATTTTAACAGCTTGTTTAACTGGTGAAGGAAGTGCTTTAGCTATTCAAAAAATGTTAGAGAACTATTTACGATTTGATAAAGACTTAATTGAAATTATTCCGATTAGTATCGTCCATGAAAAAGATTTAACGAAAATGATCGAGAACATAAAAAAAGAGCGTAACATCATTTGTATCGTCACGAATTTCGATGTGCAAGTGCCGTGCTTAACATATCATTTCCAAGACATCGTAAACTACACAGCGATTCAGCCCATTCAAGAATTAATTACGTATGAAGAAACATATGCAAAAATGGCGGATATTCTTGAACAACAAATGCAACGTAACGATGGGGCATTACTGATCAAAACAATTCGTTACGCATTAAATACAATTCAAGAATTAATTTCCTTACAGCTAACTCCTGATAGCTTAATGGGTGTTATTCTGCATATGAGCTGTATGGTTGATCGTCTCCAAAAAGGAGAAAGCCTTCTTCCTCATCCTGATAAGGAGAAAAGAAGACAAGATGAATACTGGATGTATATGAAAGTAAAAAAAGCATTGCAACCAATTGAAAATACATTTGAAATACAAATACCAGATGACGAAGTATTTTACGTTATGGACTTCTTTATTAAAAATCAACCTGTGAAAAATTAATCGAGGCAGTTTTTAAAAATATCGACCGTAACGCGAGTTATATCAGCGATTTTCAAAATATATCGATTTAACGACAATAATCGCTAAAACTAGCACCTTATATAATGAGAAAAGGCTGTTCCAACATATGGACAGCCTTTTCCTCTACTTCTTTACTTTTCTAACTCGCCCTCTTATTTCTCCTCTTTTTTGTGATTTCGTATGAACATTAACATATACATTTGCTTGAATAATTTCTTGAAGTAAATGTACAAATGATTTCCCTTGTAAAGGTCCCTCAAAATCCTCCACATTCACTACACCAGTAATACTTCCCTCGTTCAAGCTAATCCCTTGCTCCAGTGGACCATACAAATATAAAACAACAGGACCAATTTGAGTAGACTTCCCTAAATGAATTTGACACGATGTAACCTTTTCTATATTTTTTAGTATTACTCTGTAATGCAATTTCGTTAAATCATCACTAAAAATAAACTCTGCTACCCCAAAAGCTTCTGTATTTACAGGAGGCACTTCCCTCTTACCTGTTAACCTGGCAAAGAAATGTGTTGTCATAAGGCATTCTCCTTATATAAATTTCCCAGCACTACTTCTACTACTTTATGGTTTAGACATAATCATTTATGACTTTTTCAATTTTAATTACAAAGAAAAGATTCACAAAATCTTTACATTAGATTTGTTCCTTTTGCTTTACCACTTCTTGTATAATGCACATAGCAAAAACATTCTAGGAGGTTATTTTGAAAAAAAACAAACACACCTTTCACACATTATTAGAGATTTTTCTCGTCTCATTTAAATTAGGACTTACTTCATTCGGCGGTCCTGTCGCTCATCTCGGCTATTTTCACCACGAATACGTGCAAAAAAGAAAATGGATGGATGAACGAAGCTATGGAGATTTAGTAGCGCTATGTCAATTCCTTCCTGGTCCTGCCAGCAGTCAAGTCGGTATGGGGGTTGGATTATTACGGGGCGGGCTTTTAGGAGCTATTATTTCATGGATTGGATTCACTTTACCGTCTGTCCTTGTTTTAGTTTTCTTCGCCTCATTCCTTAATCAGTTCGATCTTGGGAGTGCTGGCTGGATTCATGGACTAAAACTTGTAGCAGTCGCTATTGTCGCTCACGCCATATGGGGAATGGCGCAAAAGTTAACTCCAGATCGCAACCGTGCGACGATTGCGATTGTAACTGCCGCAATCGCCTTATTATGGCCAAGTAGCTGGACGCAAGTGATCCTCATTATAATATGTGGCTTTATCGGCTGGTTTTTATATCGCAACCAACCAATTAGCCAATCTCAACATATAAAAGTACCTATTTCAAAAAAGATAGCAGTTTCTTGTCTCGTCTTATTCTTTGGACTATTACTACTGCTACCAATATTAAGACCTTTCTCTTATTACATCGCTTTATTTGATAGTTTCTATCGCTCTGGCGCACTTGTATTTGGAGGAGGACACGTCGTGCTGCCCCTTCTTGAAGGTGAGTTCGTACAAAACGGCATGATGACGAAAGAACAGTTCCTAGCTGGATACGGATTAACACAAGCAGTACCAGGACCACTATTTACATTCGCCTCTTATATAGGAGCAGTGTTAAACGGGACGCTTGGGGCAACACTCGCAACAATTGCGATTTTCCTCCCTGCTTTCTTACTCGTTATTGGTGTTTTACCATTTTGGAACAGTGTGAGAAAAATATCATTCATACAAGGCGCACTACTTGGTGTTAACGCCGCAGTTGTTGGTATTTTAATTGCCGCTTTTTACGATCCCATTTGGACGAGTACAATTATAAATACTTCAGATTTCGTTTTCGCTTCGCTTCTTTTTTGCTTACTAGCTTTTTGGAAAACACCACCTTGGGTTATCGTTATACTCGGAGCCTTTGGCGGATATATTCTGTCCATTTTATAAATAGAAAAAACGACGGCATGATGTAGCCGTCGTTTTTCTATTAGAACTTCACAAGCTCTATTCCTTCTGGCAACTCACTCTCTGTTAAAATACGCAATTCCTTCACACGATCCATTACGTAAGAAGAACGCTTCACAAGCTCTGGATCAATATAAGCTGGATGAACCATAATTTCTACCGTTTGTTCACCTTGTACTCTTTCTTTTAACTTCACAAAGTAATCTTCCGTCACACCATCCGCATAAAAGTCACTGTAAAACACATCAGAAAATGGATGCACCGCTCTATCTTGCTCACAACGACGAATCGGAACATTATATTTAGCCGCTAATCTCTCAAGAACATCATGTAAAATCGGTAAACCATGCACATGATGATGACTATCTAAATGAGTTGGTGTTAATCCGTAAGATAAAAACTTCTCAATTTGAGCAGTCCATTCTCTCTCAACTTCTTCTGGATTTATATTCCCTTCCCTTACAACACTTTGTTTATGAAACGATCCGTCGCTACCTACAAGTGATGGTACGTCTCCAAGAAGTGGTTCCCCTGCTGTTAATACGAGATGTACGCCTACTCCGAGTAGGTTGTACTCTTTCGCTAAGCGTACCGCATGCTCTGTTCCTGGCATATTCATCATCATCGTCGTTGAATTTACAAGTCCATTTATATGCCCATCAATAATGCCGTAATTTGTACCTTCTGTAAGACCGAAATCATCTGCATTTACAATTAACTTAATCATCATAATACCTCCTAATAGAATAAAAAAAGCGGGCTAAATAGCACCGCTTTTACTTCTCTACCTTTTTAAAGAACTGTGGAAGATACTCTTTATGTGCTTCCAACATTTCATCTAAAATTTGTTTTGCAACTTTATCTGATGGTACAAGTGGATTGATTGTCATAGCAAGCAGCGCCTTATGATAATCCCCTGTAACAGCAGCTTCAATTGTTGTGCGCTCGAATGATTTAATTTGTTGTACTAAACCGCGAACTGGTACTGGAAGGTCTCCAACTGCAATTGGTTTTGGGCCTTCTTTCGTAATAATACAGTTCACTTCAACAGCTGAATCATGTGGTAAGCTTGCAATTGTTCCGTTGTTTCGTGTATTAACAGGCTGGATATCACCTTTATTATTGTAAATAGACGTAATTAAGCTACATGCTGCATCACTATAATAAGCTCCGCCACGTTTTTCTAATTGTGGTGGTTTAATATCTAAGTTCGGGTCTTTATATAACTCAAATAAATCATTTTCTAATTGTTTTACTACTTCTGCACGTGTACCTTTTTCAACAGAAGCTTCTTTCTCTTCTTCTAACATTTCACGTGTTTTGTAGTAATAACGATGGTATGGACATGGAATCGCACGAAGTCCTCGAATAAAGTCTGGCTCCCAGTTAAGCGCTGCGATATTTTCCATCGTAATTTGTTTTTCTGGATCTGTCACAAGCTCTAACACACGGTCCATTACACTTACACCATCTAAGTATACATCTAGTCCGTATACCATATGATTTAAACCTGCGAAATCAACGTGAACACGACTCGCATCTACTTCAAGTAATCTTGCAAGACCCATACGAATTCCGATCGGAACGTTACATAGACCAACTACTCTTTGAATATTTGTATAACGAAGGACAGCCTCTGTTACCATACCAGCTGGATTTGCAAAGTTAATTAACCATGCATTCGGACAGAGCTCCTCCATATCCTTACAAATATCTAAAATAACAGGAATCGTTCTCAACGCTTTGAATAAACCACCAGGGCCATTCGTTTCCTGACCGATTACATCATACTTTAACGGAATTGCTTCATCTTTTGCACGTGCTTCTAATAAACCAACGCGAAGTTGTGTTGTTACGAAGTCAGCATCTTTTAATGCCTCACGGCGATCAAGTGTTAAATGTACCTCGATTGGTAAACCTGATTTTTTCACCATACGTTTCGCTAAGTTACCAACGATTTCTAACTTTTCTTTTCCTGCCTCGATATCTACTAACCAAATTTCACGAACAGGCAGTTCATCATAACGCTTAATAAATCCTTCAATTAACTCTGGTGTATAACTAGATCCACCGCCGATTGTAGCAATTTTAATTCCAGTCATGCTTTATTCCCCTTTCGCTTCAAGCTTTTTATAAAGATCGATAAACTCTGCTGCTAATTCTTTCACTGTAATCGCATTCATTAAATGATCTTGTGCGTGAATTAAAAGAACACTAATCTCTGTTTTTTCTCCTCTTGCTTCTGATTGTATGAGCTCTGTTTGGAAATGATGCGCTTCATTAATCGCTTCTTTCGCCTTTACCATCGCTTCATCTGCTTCTGCCATTTTCCCCTGTTTGGCAAATTGAAGTGCCTCCATCGCAAAGCTTCGTGCGTTACCACTATTTAAAATCAATTGGAATGGAATTTGTTCTGCTGTAGTCATCATAATTACCGCCCTCTCTATAAGGTTCAACCGATTTAAATACCCCTTCAGTTTGAACATCTCTATTAAAGTTTTAATTTATTAATGATAGTTTGGTGTTCATATAGATGTTTTTCATCTTTTTGAACATGATATAAAGGTAATTGTTCTCACAGGTATCGTTGTCTATGAGAACAATTACTATGTTACATAGGTAAAGAATTACTATTACCTTGTGCTGCTTCTTTTTCAGTACGAACAACTGAACGGTCACATAATACAACGAATGGATAATAGATTACCATCGCAATTACAAAGTTGAATAACTGTAGAATTGCACCTGAAAGATGTCCACCTGTTACAAGATAACCACTAATAATTGGTGGTGTTGCCCATGGGATCATCGCAACTGTTTTTGGTACCCAGCCAATAGATATAGCTGTATAAGAAGTGATTACTAATACAATTGGCGTTATGATAAACGGTAAGAATAAAACTGGATTTAAAATAATTGGCGTACCAAATATTACCGGTTCATTAATATTGAATGCACCTGGTCCAATCGATAAGCGAGATACACCTCGTAACTGTGCACTTTTTGCTACAAGTAATACCACTACCAAGAATGCTAATGTTGCACCAGAACCACCAAGATATACGAAAGTATCAAAGAATGGTTTTGTAATAATGTTTGGAACATCAAATGCAGATGTACCACCTTGGAATAACTTCATGTTTTTCTCTAATGCCGGTAAGTATAATGGCTCAATAATACCACCAACGATATTTGGACCATGTAAGCCGAAGAACCAAAGAAGATGAACAAGGAGTACAATGACAATTGCACTTGGTAATGTCCCTGCTAAACTTTGTAGTGGTGATTGAATCGTATTAAAGATAAATTCATGAACACTTGTACCAGCTAATTTCACTGCTAATTGAATACCTGCAACTACTGTTAAGATAACAAATGCTGGAACTATAGCTGCGAAAGATCTTAAAACTGCTGGTGGTACTCCATCAGGCATTTTAAAAGTAATGTTTCTTTGTACAAAGAAACGGAATACTTCAGTAACAAGGAGTGCCACGATAATTGCTACAAATAACCCTTGTGCACCTGTCCAAGCTAAGTTCAATCCGCCTTCTTTCGGTGTTGTTGGTGTAAGAATAATTAACGCACCAAATGAAATAATACCTGCTGACAAACCATCAACGCCGTAAGATTTTGCTAAGTTATAACTTGTTGTAAATGCTATGATTAGTGCTAGAATCGCGAAAGAACCAGTCCACATTCCACCGCCGACTTGTTTCCACGTTTCACCAAACATACCTTTCATGAAATCTTGGAAAGCTTCAGACGGAAAACCATTAATTAGTGATGCCAGTGCACCAACTAAAATAAGTGGCATAACTGCAATAAATCCGTCACGGATCGCAGCTAAGTGACGTTGCGATCCGATTTTACCAGCGACAGGAACAATATATTTCTCCATAAATGCAATAAACTTTTGCATTTTGCTTCCCCCCTAATTATTTTTTAAGTGTTAATGCGTGATCTAAAACTGCTTCCCCATTCATCATGCCGTAGTGCATTGGATTGATAACGTCGATTCCAACGTTTCTCTCGTCAGCAAGCGTTTTCATTGAAGAGAGCATGTAACGAACTTGTGGTCCTAGTAATAATACATCTGCTTGATCGATATTCGTTTTTACTGCATCCCCAGATACAGCCCAAATCTTGCCTTCTAAACCGCGAGCTTTTGCAGCCGCTTCCATTTTTGTAACTAGTAAACTTGTAGACATCCCTGCTGAGCAACATAATAAAATATTCATTTGAAAATCCCCCTTGTGTAGTATAAAAAATTTATGTTTATTTATTTTTCTTTACGCTATTTATTAATGCAATTAGCGTGCCAACTTTTTAAAACCACTAAAATCAGTGCTTTTTCGAGCATTTTCTTTGTGTGTTAACGCTTTCAATTAGTGTGTCGTCCAAAAAACACACAGTGTGTTATAAAACAACACGCTTTTAACACATAACTGTATGAAAATAGATTAGTGTTTAGTTGTCTAGTTATGTTTAATATGAAAAAACACTAAAAAAATTTTTTATCGTAGAAATCTAGTAAAAAACAACATTTTCTTGAGCTCAGTCTTCTATCTATTCTATTGTCCAAGCACACTCTACTAAATTACATAAAATAAAATAGAATAAAATAACACAATTCGAAAGGGGATTCCTATGCCAAAACATAGAAAACAAAGCAAAATAAAGATTTATAGAATAACAAGCTATAAAAAGGACAAGCGTTCTGAATTAGACTCTGATAAATTTGAACTAGAACAGCAGGACAAGCATGATACACAAGACAAACAAGATAAACAGGACAAACAGAATAAGCAAGATAAGCAAGTACAATCAGAAAATGTAATTATAGTACCTACAGATTCACACAGCTTAGATGTGTGGGATGAAATTTCTCTAAAAGAAATACAAGCTGGTGAACATACGAACCTATTTGAAGAAAAAAGTAATTATCAAAATATTAATTTAGTCCAAGTAAACGATGTTCGCTTATACTTGGACAAGCAACTACAATTTAGTTCCGTTGATGAGCAAATCTATCATGAAGCACTTGTACATCCAATTATGTCAAAAGTAATCGATCCAAAACGTGTTCTCATATTAGGTGGTGGCGATGGTCTTGCCTTACGAGAAGTTTTGAAATATGAAACTGTGCTACATGTAGACCTTGTTGATTTAGACGAGGCGATGATTAATATGGCACGTAATGTTCCAGAAATAGTATCTTTAAACAAAAATGCTTTTTTTGATAATCGCGTGAACGTGCACGTATGCGATGCAAAAGAATTTCTAAATTCACCTTCATCTTTATACGATGTAATCATTATTGATTTTCCAGACCCAGCGACAGAGTTGTTAAGTACTTTATATACAAGCGAACTATTTGCTCGTATAGCTACATTCTTAACAGAAGATGGTGCTTTCGTCTGTCAATCTAATTCACCTGCTGATGCACCTCTAGTATATTGGAGTATCGGTAATACAATTGAACACGCTGGATTAACTGTAAAAAGCTATCATACAATCGTTCCTTCTTTCGGAACTGACTGGGGATTTCATCTTGCTACTAATTCTGCACATGTACTCGATCAAATTGAACAATTATATGTAGTACCAACTCCTCGAACATTGCCTACTCTTCTTTTTCCTTTATTTCAATTTAAAGAAGAACATCTAGAACAACGTAACCTCGCTCTTTTAAATTCAGAATCAAATCTTATCTTACATCAATGCTACAAACAGGAAATGAAGTTTTGACGATATTATAGTAAGGAGTGCTGCCTTATGGAATATTCTACTTTTGGCAAGCATATAATAGTAGATTTGTGGGGAGTGGATTTTTCCCTATTAGATGATATTCACTTTTTAGAATACCATTTAGTTAACGCTGCAGATTACTCTGGTGCCCATGTTTTAAACGTAAGTAAAAAAGAGTTCCAGCCATATGGTGTTACTGTATTAGTGCTATTATCAGAAAGCCATCTTTCCATTCACACTTACCCGGAACAAAATTTTGCAGCTATTGACTGTTATACTTGCGGTACAACCGTTGAACCACAAATAGCGATTGATTATATCGTAAATATATTAAAACCGGAACGGATGCATATAAAAAGATTAATTCGTGGTATAGGAGAAATTGTTACTGCCGATTAATTATAACTCTTACTCATCCGAAAAAAGGAGGATTGTAAATACCATCAGTGGGATGAACATTCCACTGATGGTACAGGCACATACATAAAATGAAATTTTAATTAGTGAGAGTTTTACTGTCCGTTAATTCGAGATAAAAAAACCTTGCATAAGCAAGGTTCATTCATCCACCGACATCTTCCTATATAACTCTACAAACTCACTTGCTAATTCTTTCACCGTAATTGCATTCATTAAATGATCTTGCGCGTGTACCATTAAAAGAGTAACTTCGGTCTTTTCGCCACCAGCTTCTTTCTGGATAAGCTCCGTTTGTACACGGTGCGCCTCTTTTAATTCCTCTAGTGCTTCTTGTAATTTAGCTTCAGCTTCTGTAAACTCCCCACGCTTCGCACAATCAATTGCTTCCATTGAACAACTTCTCGCGTTTCCCCCATGCAAGATTAAATGAAAAGCTTTCGTCTCTATCGTATCCATTTTAGTTCTTTACTCCCCCTTTTCTTCCGCCAGTTTTTGTTTATCCCATATTTTTAAGAACGGTAAATAAATGAAGAATGCTAGCGCAAAGTTAACAAGTTGCAAAATAACACCTGAAATTTTCCCGCCCGATCCTAAATATCCACTAAAAAGAATAGGTGTCGTCCAAGGTACAGCGGCCCCACTCGGACGTGCGACCCATCCCCATTCCATTGCAAAGTAAGAAACAATTGTTAACACAACTGGAACTAATATAAATGGAATTAGTAAAAGTGGGTTCATCACAATCGGCATACCAAAAGTTACCATCTCATTAATATTAAATATACCAGGTGCAATTGACAATCTCCCTAAACTTTTTAATTGTTGACTTCGTGCAAATAGTAACATTCCGACAACTAGAGCAAGCGTTGCACCAGAACCGCCCATATAAATCCATAAGTCAAAAAACTGTGCCGTAATTGTATTTGGTACATCTTGCCCAGCTTGAAAAGCAACTCGGTTTTGATCCATTAAAGACAACCAAACGGGGCTCATTACACCACCAACAATAGTAGCACCATGAATTCCACACGACCAAAGAACATGAACAAGAATAACTGCTATTATTGCGCCCCAAAGACTAGCACCAAGTACACTAAGTGGTTCCTGTAAAATTTGTCCTACGATATTATGGATACTGCCAAAAGAAGTATTTTCTATAATTAAGCGTAAAATCCAAATAACTGTTACAACAATAAATCCTGGAACAAGTGCGGCAAATGAACGCGTGACAGCTGGTGGAACTGTCTCTGGCATCTTTATAATTATCTTTTTTTGTACAATAAACCGATAAAGTTCAGTAGATATAAGTGCGATAATCATTGCTACAAATAACCCTTGGCTTCCCATTAATGCTGCTGGGATAGCGCCTTCTACAAGTACACTCTCTTTTGTACTTGGTATAATATATGCAACTTGAAATGGAGTCGCAAGTAAAAACGTCACAAGCGACAATGCCCCGGATGCTAAAGCATCCACTTTATAATACTCTCCAAGCCTGTAAGCGATTCCAAAAACAGCTATTAAAGCCATTATATTAAAAGTTGCACTAACTGGATACCCTAAAGCTCTCTGCCAATTCTCACCAAACAAACCTGCCATAAACTCGTTATATCCAGGTATCGGCAGTGCACTAATAATGAGGAAAAACGATCCAATAATTAAGAAAGGCATCGTTAAAATAATTCCATCTCGAATTGCTTGCAAATGCCTCTGCTCTGCAACCTTCCCTGCTACCGGCATCACGTACTTCTCTAAAAACCGTATCATCTATCCCACTCTCCTCATGGTTTCATTGACAAAGCTGCTTGCAAGATAGCTTCTCCATTACAAAGTCCGTAATGAACGGATTGAATGACATCAACAGGTATCCCTTTATCCTTACATAATTCTTTCATTTTCGGTAATAAATAACGTACTTGCGGTCCAAGTAAAAGGACATCAGCTTTATCAATATGACTATTCACTTCAGAACCTGATACTGCCCAGATTTTTACTTCTATCCCTCTTGCCTCTGCTGCTTTCTCCATCTTTGTAACAATCAAACTGGAAGACATTCCCGCTGCACAGCAAAGCAAAATATTCATTCCGCTTCCCTCCCCCTTTTTCTAAACCTAAGTTATGGTGCATCCCTTGCCACCACTAGGTTACAAATATATATGTCTAGATTTCCTGCTGTATGCCGAGCTTAAAAACAAAAATTTCTTGGTTTTCACGCTATTCCATTTATCCGTATTCTCCTAGTAAAGAGGACTCTAACTCGCTATAATGATTCAGTATGATTTTTTTAATTGATAGGAGGATATATTTATGAAGGCATATCGCTTTCCGCTTATTTTATTATCTTCTATCCTAATTGGTGGTTTCATTGGTTATTTCATGGGTGCCGATGCAGTTGCTTTAAAGCCGCTTGGTGACATTTTCTTAAACTTAATGTTTACGATTGTTGTACCTCTAGTGTTCTTTAGCATCGCATCGTCTATTGCCAATATGGATGGATTAAAACGTTTCGGTAAAATTATGTCTAGTATGGCTGGGACTTTCTTATTTACAAGTATTTTAGCTGCTATTTTTATGATTATTGTCGTGAAAGTATTCCCGCCAGCACAAGGTGTTGTACTAGAACTAACACAACCTGACAAAGCCGGCAAAGCTGTTAGTGTTGCAGATCAAATCGTCGGTATTTTAACAGTATCTGACTTCTCGAAGTTACTATCTCGTGAAAATATGTTAGCTCTTATTTTCTTCTCTATCTTAATGGGGATTGCAACTTCAGCAGTTGGCGAAAAAGGAAAACCATTCGCTACATTCCTACAAGCTGGTGCAGAGATTTCAATGAAGGTTGTATCTTTCATTATGTACTACGCTCCAATCGGACTTGCTGCTTACTTCGCAGCATTAGTTGGTGAATTCGGACCACAACTTCTTGGAACTTACTTCCGAGCGGCAATGGTATACTATCCAGCTTCTCTAATTTATTTCTTTGTATTCTTCACATTCTATGCATACCTTGCAGGTCGCAAGCAAGGTGTACAAGTATTTTGGAAGAACATGGTCTCTCCTACAGTTACATCACTTGCAACTTGTAGTAGTGCCGCAAGTATTCCAGCGAACTTAGAAGCAACGAAGAAAATGGGTATTTCTTCAGACGTTCGTGAAACAGTTGTCCTTCTTGGTTCTACACTTCATAAAGACGGCTCTGTTTTAGGTGGCGTATTAAAAATTGCTTTCTTATTCGGTATTTTCAACATGGAATTCGAAGGACCGAAAACATTAGCAATCGCACTTGTTGTTTCTTTATTAGTAGGAACAGTAATGGGTGCTATTCCAGGCGGTGGTATGATTGGTGAAATGTTAATCGTATCTCTATACGGTTTCCCGCCAGAAGCACTGCCAATTATCGCAGCAATTAGTACAATCATTGATCCACCTGCAACGATGTTAAACGTAACAGCAGATAACGCTTGTGCGGTAATGACAGCTCGCCTTGTAGAAGGTAAGAATTGGATCAAAAACAAATTTGCTTAATAGCTAGAAAGAGGATGCTCTAAACGAGCATCCTCTTTTTGTCGTTATTTGTTGATAAGTTGATATTTCCTCTCGCCACAAATTTGTTAAAATCTTCACAAATATTCCACATCCATTATCCATTCTCCGTACTATAATCATGTATGGAAAAGGAGATGGAAATAATGACACAAAGCGCACCTGAATTTAAAGTTTTGCAAAGCATTGCATTTCTCGCTGTCGTTTTGCAAAGTTCCTTATTATATACAATGAATCAAGGAAATGTCTTACTTGAGCAATCCCTCATTATGGGCATGCTATTTAATCTTGCAAAATTCTCAGCACCAGCATTCATATTTATCGTTGGATTTCACTTAATTCGTCACTATACGAAGCAATTAGTATATAAAGAATATATTTCTGAAAAAGCGACACACTTACTCATTCCTTATTTCTTTTGGTCTATTCTTTACTTATTAACAACAAATGATCTTATTACATTACAAGGCGGAATAAAAAGTTTATTACTCGGAACAGCCGCGCCCCATCTTTGGTACGTTATTATGATGTTCCAAATTCACTTATTGTTCCCTTTACTATGCACACTTTTTTATTGGTTTCAAAAACGAACAGAAAATAAAAAAGACATATATAAATATATGACCTTTTTCGCTTGCCTATATTTTCTATTAATGTGGTTCTCTTCTCACTATATTTTTAATGGAGAAAAATTAACAAGCTCAACAATTTTACATTATACAGATCGATCATTTCTATTCTACTCATTCTATTTCGTTATGGGTGGCATTGCCGCTGTAGCACTAAAAACTTGGCGTCTATTCGTCATGAAACATATCCCGCTTATAACAATATTATTTTTCATCTTATTTTTATTCATCAATTATGAGTTGTTTAGTTTTTACGGAGCAAACTCTATTCATTTAACTGTTTCTACCTATTTAAAGCCATCTATGTTTTTATATATCGTATGCGAAATTATCATACTGTATGTGTTATCTATTATGATAGTACAGCGTCGTGGTTTCTTATATAAAACGTTACGTTTCATTGGAAATTACACGTATGGTGCTTATTTAGCTCATTTATTCTTCTTGCAACTATGCACAAAGTTTCTTTCTTTATTCACACTGCAAGAAAATACTATATTATATAGCCTATTACTATTTGTGTTAACGGCTATTATCTCTATTTCAACAATGGTCATTTGTAGCACAATACCATTTCATACTTGGATTACAGGTCCTTCTCCTACAACAAAGATGAAATGGACGAAGGTTGTATTCCGAAAAAATCATAAAAAACTATTCAAGCCATATATTTGATATAATGATACGCATATAAAAAGAAAGCGAGAGACACCTATGATTAATCAAGTTGGACAAATTATGCTATATGTAAATAACCAAGACGAAACATTACAATTTTGGACAGAAAAAGTAGGGTTCCAAATCATTGCGGAAGAGAATAACGGAAACGGATTCCGCTGGATTGAAATTGCACCGGCGAAAGAAGCAGGAACAAGCATCGTCCTTCACGATAAAGCGTTAATTGCAAAGATGCAACCTGAGTTAAACTTACATACACCTTCACTTATGTTCTTCTCAAATGACTTAGACCGTCTATATAAAGATCTTTCTGAGAAAAATGTCACAGTTGGACAGGTTGTAGATTTACCTACTGGTAGAGCATTCAACTTTGCTGATAATGAAAATAATTACTTTGCAGTAATGGAACGTAAATAAAAAATAAGCTATCCGAAAAAATCGGATAGCTTATTTCATCTTAAGAAACTTGTTCTACATTCGTTTCTCTATGCTGTATATGACTCGTGATCCAAGCAATTCCACCGGCAACAACGAGATAACATAACAATATTAAAATTTGCATTTGTAATTGCGACCAATCTCCTAAAGAAATAACATCTTGTAATCCTCTAAGAGAATGAGACATTGGGAGAAATTGTCCAATTTTACTAAGAACAGCTATATTTAATTCTCCTGGGAAAGTACCTCCGCTCGTCGCTAATTGCAAGACAAGAAGCGTTACTGCTAAGAACTTTCCAATAAGACCAAATACTGTTACTAACATAAGAATAAATGTCATGAACGTAAAGGAAATCACAATACTTGATAAAACAAAGAGTGGCACACTGGCAACTTCTAATTTCATAACACCTAGCACAACTACATCTACGAGTAGCGCTTGAATAAGTCCAATTAAATATACCAATCCTAGTTTATTAATAAAATGTACCGTTCCGCTTACCTTCATATTTTGTCTACGACCAAGCGGTAAAATATTCGATGCCATAATTCCGCCAACATAAAATGCAAGCGATAAGAAATATGGTGCAATGCCTGAACCGTAGTTAGGAACGTCAGAAACTGTTGACTTCACTAACTGAACTGGCTCTGAGAACATCGTATTACGTGCATCATCATTACGAACATCCGCTATCTTCTCTGCGCCCTCTCCCAATTTCGTAGAAAGTTCTTTCGCACCATCATCAAGTTTAACAAGTCCATTTGTTAATTTACCAGCACCGTTATTCAGCTCCGTTCCACCACTCGCAAGCTGATTTACACCTTCTTGCAATGATGTAAACCCATTTCCCCACTTCGTAAATCCATCAGCCAAATTCGATGCACCATCTGCTATCTTTTGCGTTCCAGCAGTAGCTTCATTTAACTTAACTCCGAATGTATTTATGCCTTCTTCAATCTTATGTTGACCGTCAGTAAGCTTCTTCGCACCTTGTGTCAATTGTTGTTGGCTATTATTTAAAGTACTTGTTGCTTTAGCTAGTCCATTAGACGTAGCAACAATTTTTTGAAAAGCGGGATCTTGCTGCACTTCTGGATGATTTTTCACGTACTCTTCTAATTGTTGTTTTACACTATTTGCCGCATTGTCCGCTTTCGCTTGCCCTTCAGCAAGTTTTTCATTTCCATTCACCCATTCATTTGTACCAGCACTTAATTCACTAATTCCTGATTGTAACGTTTTTTCACCTTGTGCTAGTAATTCCATACCACTATGAAGTGATGTCGCTCCTTGACTCAGCTCATTTGCTCCCCCGGTTAAAGCAGATTGACTGGATGCAAGCTTGTCACTTCCTTCTTTCAATTTCGATGTCCCATTACTTAAACGATCAATACCATCCGCAAGCTGATTCGCTCCATTTCTTGCATCGGTCGTTCCTTCATGTAACTTCTCAGCACCATTACTTGCATCACTCAACCCTTGTGCTAAGTCTTGAAACTTTGAAAAGACACCTTCTGTATAAGATTTCGTAATACTATTCGAGATTTTTGTTTTCATATTTTCAACAGCTGTCGTTCCAATTTGAGCTGCTACAAAGTTTTTACCTGGATTTACTTTGTACTGCAACTTTGCCGGCTCTGGTTTCTCATCCATAAGTGTACTTACCTTTTTAGAGAAATTCTCTGGAATCGTAACAACCATATAATATTTATCTTCTTTTAACCCTTCATCTGCATTTTTTTCTGATACGAAATGAAAAGCTAGTTCCTTATTCTCTTTTAAATTTTTAACAAAATCGTCTCCTGCATGAATTGTTTTTTCATCCATCATAGCACCCTTATCTAAGTTCACAACTGCAACAGGTAATTTATCTAATCTTCCGTACGGATCCCAATATCCAGCTAAAAAGAATCCTGAATAAATTAACGGAACGATTAATAAAAAAATTAAAGCGATACGTCCATGTTTATGGTGCCACATCGCTTTCCAATCTTTAAATATAAGTTGAATTCCCTTCATGAAACATACTCCTTCTCCGAATTTAACACCATTAGAATGGTTTAACAGATTTACTATACACGTCACTTTCCATACTGTATAATACATCTTTAATTATCAATTCATTCCTTTTGGTCTATAGAAAGGAGATTCGAAATGGAACTGCTCCAGTTAAAATACTTTCAGACAGTTGCACGACTAGAACATATGACAAAGGCAGCTGAAGAATTGCATATCGCACAACCTTCACTCAGCAAAACAATCGCTAGACTCGAAAAGGATTTAGGCGTCCCTTTATTTGATCGCCAAGGTCGACAGATTACTTTAAATTCTTTCGGAAAAGTATTTTTGAAACGAGTAGAGCGTATTTTTCATGAATTAAGCGAAGGGGAACGAGAAATTAAAGATTTAGCCGAATTACAACAAAGCTCTATTACACTAGCCGTTTCTATTCCGAGAATATTACCAGAACTACTTGGCTCTTTTTTACTAGAACATCCTAACGTTCGGTTCCAACAATTTCTGGCATCCACTCCTTCTATGAAACGACAACTAGATAATATAGAAATTGACTTTTGTATCTCCTCTGTGCCAATTGAAGGAGAAGAAATTGTTTGGGAACCACTTATTACAGAAGAAATTTTCTTAGTCGTCCCTTCAGGCCATCGTTTATCAGGCCGAGAAAATATCCACCTCCATGAAGTAAAGGACGAACCGTTCATTAGTATGAACACTGGCTATGGATTTCGACACTTAACAGATGAATTTTGTAAAGAAGCTGGTTTCACTCCGCATATTGCTTTTGAAGTCGATGAACCGACCGTAATTAGCGACCTCATTAAGCAAGGTCTCGGCATCGCTTTTGTTCCAAGTTTAACTTTATTAAAAAACTCTACTTTAGCATCAAGCAAGTTGCGTATTATTGAACCCACTTGTCAGCGAACCATCGGATTAAGTTGGTCGAAGAAACGCTACTTATCGAAAACTGCTCAGCAATTTCGTGAATTTGTGATTGATTACTTCTCTAGTATTAGGACGTAAAATTATATTGATTTACAAATAAATAACGACACTCTAACATATTTTAAAATTGTATTAAATGAAAACAATAAAAACTAGGAAATAGCTCTTCACCTGACCAAACAGGATCAGGTGAAGAGCTATTTCCCTATATTTTACAGGCTACTGTGAGAAATTCCTGTATTTGGACATACTTCAGCCCACAAAATCAAGCATATCGGTAGCCATGTAGTTTTTTCGTCCGTAAAGCTACGCTCTATGGTCCTTTATACAGTCTTTTTCCGACTTGAACTACTTTAATTTTAATAATACGTATTGGATAACGGTAACAATTTGATTAATTACAAATTATATTTTCCCTTCAATTTATTTACATATAACTAATTATAAACCTAATTAACTTTCCGCTTATTCACAAGGTAATTATATCAAAAAAATACACACATAACTATACTTGTAATAATTTTCTATATATGTAAATATTGAATTACATTTTTATATTTTAATATAAATAAAATAAAAACCTCTTAAGTCAAAGAGGTTTTTATTTTGTAAAGATAATTTTACTAGCACTACTATCTTTTTTATTTATCTAATTATAGCTGTGTAAATTGCTACAAAAATAAGAAAAGCGGCTGCTAAAAAACTAGTATAAGACATAAATTTGCGATTTTCTTTAAGGCCTATTACACCATTAATTAAAATAGATAATCCTAAGAAGGAGAATGTTAAGGGCATAAGATTAAAATTCTGTGTTATTAATGCATAGGAACCTAGTAAAGTTACTAAAATAGTAAGCAATATTCTTATCGTATTTAACATACTTATCACCTCCTTTAATTGGGAAAAAAATACTTTAAATAAAACAATTGACAAAATAACCAACTAATAATATATTATACTAGAAAAATACATAAATGTAAAAGGGGACTTAATTCATGAAAAAAATAGCTATTTCTACTTTATCTTCATTACTTGTATTCTCGTCTGTTGCTGCTGGAGCTGCTCATGCGGATACACCTAGTACAGTAACTCCAGTGAAAGAAGAATTAAATATTCAACCTAATAATGTTGAACAATTATCATTTGCGGAACAAAATATGATAAAAACTGTAGAGCAATATGTGGAACTTAAAGAAGGTGGAAAAATTGGTTTTACTCAATCTGTTCCTCAAGATGTATACAAAAAGTTTGAGCTAGATAAATTACAAGAGCATTTTGATTTTTTAAACTCTCAAGTTGAATTAAAAACTATTATTATTAATCCAGATTTAACAATTACAAATGTAACTCCTGAAGGTCCTGTAGCTTATGCTGCTGTTTATGGATCATGGACTTATAATTGGTGGGGATATGAGAGAAAGTTTAATAATTCTCAAGCAAAGAAATATGTTTCTGACTTAAATACTGTTGCAAATTCTGGAGCTGTTGCTGGAGGATTAGCTGCAACGGTAATGCCTATTATTGGTGCTGGTGTAGCGGTGACAGCTGCGTATTATGGTCTATTAGCCACTCGAGTAGATGCTAATAATAAAGGTAAAGGTGTTTATGTTGGTATCACTTGGGCTATTGTATTTAAGGTAAATTCTTTATAATACATCCAATTACTTATACATAAAAAAATATTTATATATAAACAAAAAGACCACCATTTCGGGAGGTCTTTTTGTTTTTTTTCTAATAGATCTAATTTCTCCTGCCCTGTAGTAGCTATCAACTGGGATTCTCCAATTAATTCTTCAGCTTACTGAATTTTTTTCTTCTGCGATTCTATTTCGTTCTTTTCCTTCTTCAATAGTTTTATTAACTTTTTTATTTAAATATGTTACATAAGCAAATGCTAAAGATGCTATAATGCCAGCTGCTATAGTAACTCATATTGAAATGGTAGATATTTGTCCTTATAAAAATGAAATTTGGCTATCTTTTGTAGCAATCATCTTATCTTGTATATCTTTTACAGTTTCAGAAGGTGCCATCTCCAGAGGATAGCACCTTCTATTTCTTACTCTTCTCCAATTCCATTTCCGCTAAAAGCGGCAATACGTTATCAAAAATATGCGTATTATTATTTTCACCTGTTACATATCCACCGTAATATCTACTAAATACGTTGTCATTTCGGAATGTGGCCATATGATCATACAATTCCTTCGCAAACTTTGTATCACCTGTTTGTAGTACGTACAAAATCGTTAGTCCGTACGCGGCCGGCGATTCATAATTCACAGTTTGTTTTCCCGTTTCTAAATTGTAACGACCGTATAGCTTTCCATCCTCCTGGAACTTCTTCTTTATAAATTCCAAATAAGCAGCTGATGAAAGACCACCTAAACTTCGATGATATGCAACGTATGATTGGTCAATAAGATTCACTTCTTTATCGTACGTAAATGTACCATCTTCTTTATACTCTTTTGGGAATGCCCAGCCATGCCTTGGATAATCTGCTAAAAATTGAACGACTTCCTGATATTGCTGAGCAGAAACTTTGCCGTACTTCTTCATATAGGAGAATGCACGCGGATTTATGTATGATGTTGTTACAAAATTATTTTGTTTTCCTGCATCTGCATCATAATAATCAACATAATAATTATCTTTTTTATTATAACGAAGTACAGCATCACTTAATTGATCGGCAAGGTTTTTATAACGCTCTTCCTTATACATTTCATAAGCACGATATAATTGTTCTATAATACGAAGATCATCTATAAGTGCATTTGTAGCTGACTGCCTCTCTCCCTTTTCAGAGAGTTTCCATAAAACGATATGATTCTTATATATGAAATTATCTTGAATAACCTTTACTTGCTCATCAAATAACGCCTGATCATCTTTATCAAGTGTATACTGTAACCATAATCCCGCCGATTCTGATAAAGCTTCACGTCCCTTAGCTTCACCCGTACCTGCCTTAGTATCTACTAAACGATACGTGGCAAGTGTTCCATTGTCATTCACCATATGTCTTAAAATAAAATTTTCTGTACGGTTTCCTTGTAAAGCTGACCAAAATACAATTCCAGCTAAAGCGATTAAGAAGATAACTCCAATCCCTATATATAAACGTTTCCGCAATCTTTTCACCTCCCTAGTAAGGCTAACCTTAATTTTATCAGAACATACATAAATTTAAAAAAGACAATCTATTAGATTGTCTCCCGCATTTCTATCCCCCGCAAACCTCTTTAGAAGGTTTATATAGCGATTGTACAAGTCGATCATATTCACGACGTGTAATTTCTTTATTATATAGCTTCAATAATAAATCTCTATGCTCTTTTGAAAATGCCATCTTTTTAATGACTTCAGGATACATAAAACACCCTCTCCATTTCACATAAACTTCTTGATTCCGAAAAACAGAACTTATGTTCGCATAAAAGATTATAAAAGATTCCTGAGCAAAAAACAAACAAAACATGACCAACTATTTATTTCTTTCTATTCAAAATATTACAACATTATATTATCATATTCACTTTTTAAATACATATATATTTTTGGTAGTTTTTTTGAATAAATCTTCCAATTCAATCAGAAAATAATGGCAAAAAAGAAGAGGAGTTTACATATGGATACGGTAACATTAGCAAGAGCATTTTTTGGTTCTTCATTAGCATTCCACATTATCTTTGCAACACTTGGGGTCGGTCTTTCATTGATGATTTTTATAAGCGAAATACTCTATCACTGGAAGAAAGACTCCGACTATGCCATTATGGCGAAAAGATGGACAAAGGCGTTTGCTATTCTTCTCGGTGTAGCAATTCCAACTGGAACAATTGTTGGTGTGCAAATCTCACTTCTTTGGCCTGGTTTCGCCAAAATTGTTGGGCAAGTTATTTCTGTTCCCTTCCAAATTGAGATTTTCGCCTTCTTTTTGGAGGCTTTATTCATGTCGATTTACGTATATGCAGCTGATAAACTTCCTCCATTTATGAGATTAATCTCGCTATTTTTCGTCATGCTTGGTGCCACGGCATCCGCCGTACTCATTACATCAGCAAATACATGGATGAATACACCAGCAGGATTTTCAATGAATCCAGATGGATCTGTTTTTAACGTTGATCCTTGGAAAGCTTTCTTTAATCCGAGTTTTGGCACAAGTGCATTCCATGTTGTTATTACGGCTTATGCAACTGGTGCGGCTGTCATTGCTTCTATCGCTGGATTTAAATTATTGAAGAAAAATTTAAGTACACGTGAAATTGCTTATCATAAAAAAGGGCTGCTATTAGGGCTTGTCGTTACATTTATTACAGGCGCTACGATGTGGCTTTCAGGACATGAATCAGCGATTGCCTTACATAAACACTCACCTGAAAAACTTGCATCTGCTGAAGCTTTATTTGAAACGACATCACACGCACCGCTATCCATTGGCGGAGTTGTGGATCCTAATACACTTGAACTAAACTACGCACTTGAAATTCCAAACATGCTTAGCTTATTAGTGGGACTAGACCCTAGCACTGTCGTAAAAGGTTTAAAGGAATTCCCACAAGAAACATGGCCACCATTTTATACACATACACTATTCAACTTAATGGTCGGCACTGCTGCATTCACCTTTGCAGTTGCAGCAATTGCACTCTTATATTGGTATTTCGTGTACCGAAAAAAGGGAACAGAACTACCGAAGTGGCTACTTTGGGGGGCTGCCGCATGCGGACCAATTATGATGCTCGGTATTGAATTCGGATGGATTTTCAGTTGTAGCGGTCGTCAACCATGGACAATTTATGGTATGCAACGTACCGTCGATGCAGCTACACGCGCCGATTTCGTCGGTCCTTTATTTATTTTGTTCATCATTTTATATATTGGACTCGCTATTTTAACAGTCTTTGTTCTACGTACATTCTTTAGAAGACATCCATTAAAGAATGATTTACAACACCAAGGAGGCGATTCTCATGCATGAGGAAAGTATTGCAATCATCATCTTATGGGCCCTTATTTTCGTATACAGTATATTAGGGTCCATCGATTTTGGTGCTGGTTTTTGGGGCATGGTATACGCAAAACATCCAACGCTCGCTGCCAAACTTGCGAATCGGTACTTATCACCAACTTGGGAAGTAACAAATACGTTTCTCGTCTTCGTCGTTGTCGCATTTCTCGGCTTCTTTCCGAAAGCGGCCTTTACCCTTGCGACAGTAATGTTCGTACCAGTTATGTTAATTTTAGTGCTTGTTGCAGTACGTAGTACATTTATGGTGTTTGCTTACTCCTTGCCGAAATATCAGTACCTTCTTCGGGTTATTTCAGGTATTACTGGTCTCTTAATTCCAGCACTATTAATTACCGTTTTACCCGTTACAGAGGGAGCCTATATTACAATGTCTGAAGGGAAAGAAGTACTCCTGTATGGAAAACTTCTTTCTAGCCCGGTTATCTATTGCTATATGCTCTTCGGAATAACGTCTGAACTATTTCTCTCCTCTCTCTTTCTTGCTGATTTTGCGAGAGAACAAAGTTCAGAAGATACGTATAGAATTTATAGAAGAAATGCCATCATCCTTGGTCCTGCAACGCTCGTTACGGCGATCATCGCCCTCGTTGTAATGGATCCTGAAACACATTGGCTTATGCAAGGATTAATAAAGCAATTCCCGTGGTTTACAGTTTCTATTGTTTTATTCGTTATCGGATACTCGTCCCTTTGGTGGACAAACAAAAAGTACAATACACTAGGATATCCTCGCATTGCCGTTTTAGCTGTCGTCGCTCAATATGCATTTGCAAGCTACGCTTACGGCGTCGCACATTTACCTTATATTATTTATCCTGACGTAACTGTATTTACAAGCTTTACAACGACAGAAACGTTCTATGCACTGCTCATTCTATACGCAATTGGGATTGCAATTTTATTACCAGGATTTATTTTCTTCTGGAATTTATTCTTGAAGGATCGTACTTTTTTGAAGGAAAAATAATATAGTCTTGGGGTCTGTTCCAAAAGGCATTTTGGAATGGCCTCCTTTTTTCATGTTTTGTCGATAAGTCGATATATTTTAAAAATCGCTGATACATTTTCAGTTGCGCCGATATATTTCAATGATCGCTGATATATTTTGAGTTACGCCGATATATTTCAATAATCGCTGATACATTTTCAGTTACGCTGATATAAATCTCATTTACTACCTTACTGCCCAATCAATTAATAGACTCCTATCACAATAGTTATTTCACTACGAGTGACACTTGTCCTTTAGCATGAAAAACACATATTCGCTTCATCTCGTTATACGTCTAGTTCTTCTTATTTTTTGCTGAATATACTACCAATATAACCTTGAGACAAGCTACATCTATTCAAGGGAAAATAGAAAGGTAGGCAAAATATGAGCATTGAAATATGGATTACTATTATTGTATTCTTCTTAACGATGATTGTTATCTTTTGGCGGCCTCGTGGTTTAAATGAGGCATGGCCAGCAGCAATCGGAGCTGGTATCATCATAATTACTGGACTTGTATCAAAACCAGACATCATGGATATTATAAGTAAAATTGGCGGTGCCTCCATAACAATATTAGCAACTATTGTTATGGCAGTTATATTAGAAAGCTTCGGCTTCTTCCATTGGTCCGCAGCGAAACTAGCAAATTTAGCAAAGGGTTCTGGGCGCCGCTTATACTGGTATATTCAATTATTATGTTTTCTCATGACTCTTTTATTTAATAACGACGGTAGTATTTTAATTACAACTCCCATTTTAATTCTTCTTCTAAAAAATCTTCAATTAAAACCTCATCAGCAAATTCCTTATTTATTAAGTGGTGCTTTAATCGCTACGGCATCTAGTGCACCAATTGGTGTAAGTAATATCGTAAATTTAATCGCATTAAATATCGTTAATATGACTCTTTATATGCATACTGCTATGATGTTTGTACCTGCAACATTAGGCTTATTATTTATGTCATGGCTCATGTATACAGTTTTGAAGAAAAAACTTCCGAAAAAGTTACCTGTTTCTTCATATGATATTGAAGAAATTTTCTTCACGAAAAACTTCCATCCACTAAAAGGAAATAATTCTGTTGATACGAAACAAAAACGGACAAGATTCATGTTAAAAGTATTAGGTTTCGTCTTCCTTATGCGCTGTCTTCTATTCGTTGCATCCTTCTTATCCATCCCAATTGAAATCGTTGCAGTACTTGGTTCACTCGTTCTTCTCATTTGGAGATGGTACTACTTACGAACAAATCCTGTCGACATTTTGAAAAAGACACCGTGGCACATTTTAATTTTCGCCTTCTCTATGTACGTCATTATTTACGGACTCCACAACGCAGGATTAACAGCTGCACTTGTACAATGGCTCGAGCCAATTGTGAATCAGCATCTACTCTATGCTAGCTTTGCAATGGGCGGACTTGTATCCATCCTCTCTAACGTCTTCAATAACCATCCTGCCCTTATGATTGGTACAATTACATTAACAGAAATGGGACTAGATCCAGTCACATTAAAAACAATCTATCTTGCAAACATCATTGGTAGTGACATCGGTTCACTATTACTACCAATCGGTACACTAGCTTCACTCATTTGGATGTATATTCTGAAACAAAACAAAATTAAAGTAAAATGGAAAGACTATTTAAGTGTATCCCTTATCGTTATCCCGCTCACAACAGTCGTCACACTATTCCTCTTATTCTACTGGGTACATCTCTTCTTTGCCTTATAAACAACAGAAGCCCCATTTGCTACCGTCTTAGCAAATGGGGCTTCTTCTATAATAAAGTTAGGTACTACAGTGTGATCAATCAAGTAAAGAGGCGTAATGTGTTATTGATATAAATGACTACCAGCTTCTTTAAATTCTTCTGCTTTCTCTTTCATTCCTTTTTCAATTGCTTCTGTCGTTTCTAAATCATTTTCTTTTGCATATTCACGGATATCATGTGAAATTCTCATACTACAAAACTTCGGTCCACACATTGAACAGAAGTGAGCTGTCTTTGCCCCTTCTGCAGGCAACGTTTCATCGTGATATTCCATCGCACGTTCAGGATCTAAAGATAAATTAAATTGATCGCGCCAACGAAATTCGAAACGTGCTTTTGAAAGTGCATCATCACGCTGATGAGCCGTTTTATGTCCTTTTGCAAGATCAGCCGCATGCGCTGCAATTTTGTACGTAATAACACCCGTGCGTACATCATCTTTATTCGGTAAACCTAAATGTTCTTTCGGCGTTACATAACAAAGCATCGCCGTTCCAAACCAACCGATCATCGCAGCTCCAATTGCCGATGTAATATGGTCATAACCTGGTGCAATATCTGTCGTTAGTGGCCCAAGTGTATAAAACGGCGCGCCCTGACAAATATCAAGCTCTTTCTCCATATTCTCTTTAATTAAGTGCATCGGTACGTGTCCAGGTCCTTCGATCATAACTTGCACATCATGTTTCCAAGCAATTTTCGTTAATTCACCAAGTGTTTCAAGCTCAGAGAATTGTGCTTCGTCATTTGCATCTGCAATCGATCCTGGACGTAATCCATCTCCAAGAGAGAACGAAACATCGTACTGCTTCATAATTTCACAAATCTCTTCAAAATGAGTATATAGGAAGTTTTCTTTATGATGGAATAAACACCACTGCGCCATAATCGAACCACCACGCGAAACGATACCTGTCGTACGCTTTGCCGTGATTGGAATGTAACGAAGCAATACACCAGCGTGAATCGTAAAGTAATCAACGCCTTGCTCCGCTTGCTCAATTAACGTATCACGGTACACTTCCCACGTTAAATCTTCTGCAATTCCATTTACCTTTTCAAGCGCTTGATAAATCGGCACAGTTCCAACTGGTACAGGCGCATTACGAATAATCCACTCACGCGTCGTATGAATGTTTTTACCTGTAGATAAATCCATAATCGTATCTGCACCCCAGCGAGTAGCCCACGTCATCTTTTCTACTTCTTCTGCAATAGAAGAAGATACAGCAGAGTTTCCGATATTCGCGTTTACCTTCACATGGAAGTTACGCCCGATAATCATCGGTTCAGCTTCTGGATGATTAATATTCGCTGGTAAAATAGCGCGGCCTTCTGCGATTTCCTTACGAACAAACTCCGGCTCTACTCCTTCACGAATTGCAACGTATTCCATCTCAGACGTAATAATGCCATTACGCGCATAATGCATTTGCGTAACATTTGCACCTTGCTTCGCTCTAAGCGGCTGGCGATCCATTTGCGGGAAAACAGGTGTATGTTTCGAAGCCACTTTCACACCATCATCCTCTGGTTTCACCTCGCGCCCTTCATATGCCTCTACATCCCCGCGCTCCATGATCCAAGAATGACGCGGCGTTGGAATTCCCTTTTCCAGCTCCACTTTATACGCCGGATCCGTATAAGGACCGCTCGTATCATACACACGGACTGGAGGATTTGGGATGCCGTTCGTTTCGCTTTGTTCAATCTCACGCATCGGCACTTTCATGCCTGCGCGTGGTCCATCCACATATACTTTCTTACTCCCTGGTAAACTCGATTTCAATTCAATTTGCTCAGCTGAAACAGACTGTTTCATAACCTTTGTTGCCTCCCCTGTTCGTGACAAGGACGAGATATGGCCAGCGCATGCCAAAATAAAAAGAGCCAGGTCCATAAAAAAATAAGGACCTGGCTCATAAAAGACATCATTATGTAAAGCCGTTAACTTCCCTACGCTGGTACGAGCCAGATCAGGTCCAAAGGGTTAAGAAGATCACGCGCTTCTCTCTCAGCCTACGCATACGTTAGGCACCCCTAGTTTATCACTGATTTAATTTTCAATACTTTCCCATCATACACGATAATCTGAAAAATGCAAAGGTTATTTCTTTTTCTCTTTATGGAATCATCCACGTTAAATAATATGCTTGAACATACGTCATAATACCAACAATAATTACGAAGAACACCCTATTGTAAAAATAGTTTATGACTTAACATGGGAGTTTAAAAACATCTTCACCACAAAGAGTATTGAGAATTTCGACCATTGTATTAAGAAAATGAAGAATACTAATATACAAGAGTTTAAGAGCTTTACGAATGGATTAGCCGTGGATATTGAAGCTGTCAGAAATGCGGTAACTTATGAGAATAATAATGGTCTTGCCGAAGGGAGCATAAACAAGTTAAAGCTTATTAAAAGAATCATGTATGGTCGATACAAATTCTCCACATTGCGGACAAAGATTCTACTTTTGGAGAGAATGAGACTTTTCAACTAACTCCGGAAAGAACCATTTTTTACTTGCCAAATACATTTATCAGTCCCGTTTGACAAAGAGCCTTTGTCTCTGCTGCATTTCGCTACAACTGCTACCTGCCATACAATCTGCAATAGAGATAGGTAACAATTTACTATACAAGGAACAAAATTGACCTGCTCCTCCATTTAGTGATTTAACTACCTTTATTATTCAGAGCTAAAACTCAAAGAAAAAGCTCTTACATTTAAAGTAACATTTTCCTTAATACGTTAATTATTTTTTGTTGTCTTGTTAGTTAAAGGGGTACTTAGTACAAAAAATAACCGTAGATAGTAGCACGAACACTGTTCTTGTTATAATTAATTTTTTTCAGAACGTCTATAATCCTCTTTTAAAAAATATATGTAAATATAATAAAAAACGAATGATTAATAGAAATATTCTACACCACTCGTTTTTTATCGGACTTCTTTTTACTGTACTTTTATTTTCTTTATGAGTTATTAGAAAAATAATTGTCTATATAAGACTTTATTTTTTCAAAATTCTTTTCCATAAATAAGATTGCTGGTACTTCAATTATTGGAAGATTATTTTCATTATCAAAAGCTGGACACGGTTTGGGAACTACCAAATAGTCAACTGAGTTTTTATCCCTAATATAATTAATTGAAACATCATAATACTTAGAAAAATATTCCTTCAAATCATCCTGATTCCTTAAAAATGGTAGAGAAAATATTGAACCATAATTTATACCAGCATCGACAATTAATACAAAGCATATTTTTTTCATAATACACCCTCCTCGTAATAAGTTTTAAGTTAATAACTGTTCCTTGAAAATTAAATAGTTTTTATCTTCAAGAGCTACATCAAAAAAATGATGTATGGGTAAAATTTAGTCTTGGATACTGGGTAATTTCCCCAGATAATGGAAGTGCAGAAATGGACCCATCGGGAATATGCTTACTCCTCCTGTAGTTCGACCACGTTAAAAGACTGTGACCCAGACCAAAATGCACTGCATACGCACAAGCTGTATCGGTTTCCTTCACTTACCTCTCATAGTGAGGAGGGCAGCTTAGATGAAGGCAATCATTGAATACTCATACGCGAGGTTGTGGCTATGTTTTGGACTCTAGGGAGATCCCACAGTATCCAAGCTCATTCCAAATACTATTCAAAGAAAGGAGGTCCTTTCTTTGAGATTATTCGTAGCTATTGATGTAAGCTCTGAAAAACTTGATGTATGTTTTCTTGACAGTCATGACACTGTTTTGAAAGAAATTTGTCTTTCAAACGATGTGAATGGTACCAACGCCATTAAGGAGGATGTTCTCCATTTTTTTATAGTTGTACAACTATAAAAAAATTGTCATTGGTATGGAATCTACTTCCGTCTATAGTTTCCATCCTTCCATGTTCCTAACGGAAGATAAGGATTTGAAGGCTTTAGACGTGGAAGTGGTCGTACAAAATCCAAAAGCCATCCATCGGTATAAAAAACTCTTTGAAGAAGATAAGACCGATAAAATAGATGCTTTCCGTATTGCCGATTTTTTACGAATCGGACGGTATAATAAGTTTCTTATCAAGGAGGAAAAATACGTTGCCCTTCAACGTTTAACACGATCTAGATATCAACTCGTTCACCAGCAAACAGAATGTAAGCAACACTTTCTGAAGAACCTTTACTACAAATGTAATACGTTATCGAAAGAGTTAAATACCTCTGTTTTTGGTGCGACGATGATGGAAATACTCTCAGATTCCCTTTCGTTGGATGAAATCGCAGAAATGGATCTAGAAGCACTCGCTACTCTTCTTCAGAAAAAGGGGAAAGGACGCTTTAGCGACCCGGAAGATTTAGCGAAAACCATCAAGAAAGCCATACGTGACTCCTACCGACTAGGTAAGGTCGTTCAAGACTCTGTGGACGTTGTATTAGCCACTTATGCACGATTGATTCAAACATTGAAAAAACAAATCAAAGAGATAGAAAAAAGCATTACTGCTTTATTCTAAGCCATTCCAGAAGCGAGATATTTAACAAGTGTTCCAGGCATTGGAGTCGTATACGCCGCGGGAATCATTGCAGAAGTTGGACAAATTGAACGCTTTGAGAACGAAGCACAATTGGCCAAATACACCGGTCTTTACTAGAAAAAATCGCAATCTGGAAACTTTGAATCGGAACGAACACCCATGACACGAACAGGAAACCAGTATCTTCGTTATTACATGGTTGAAGCTGCCAACTCTGTACAACTTCGTGAAGCTACTTACCGTGCTTATTATTTAAAGAAATATGATGAAGTTCCGAAATACAAACATAAAAGAGCCCTTGTCTAAAGCCGTAACTAGATTCGCTAAATTGTTTTTCAAATATTGAACCAAGCACTTGACTGATTGCTTGTTGAACAACCCTATCCACTACTGTCGGTATTCCCAATTTGCGCATCTTCCATAAAAAAAGCCAGGTCCATAAAAAAATAAGGACCTGGCTCATAAAGACATCATTATGTAAAGCCGTTAACTTCCCTACGCTGGTACGAGCCAGATTAGGTCCAAAGGGGTTAAGAAGTTCACGCGCTTCTCTCTCAGCCTACGCATACGTTAGGCACCCCTAGTTTATCACTGATTTAATTTCCAATACTCTTCCATCATACACCATAATTTGGAAAGTTTAAAGTTTATTTCTTTTGTTGTTTATGGAATCATCCACGTTAAATAATAAGCCTGAACATAAGTCATAATACCAACAATAATTACGAAGAACAAACTATGCTTCACTGTAAAACGGAACAAATCCGATTCTTTTCCAGCAAGACCAACTGCTGCACAAGCAATCGCAATCGACTGCGGAGAAATCATTTTACCTGTTACACCGCCTGTTGTATTTGCTGCAACAAGAAGCACTTCAGATACGCCGACTTGCTGTGCTGTAATGGCTTGTAAATTCGAGAACAGTGCATTCGCAGACGTATCAGACCCTGTTAAGAATACACCAATCCAGCCTAAGAAAGGCGAGAAGAACGGGAATAGTCCGCCAGTTCCTGCTAGTGCTAACGCTAACGTAGAAGATAGACCAGAATAGTTTGCGATAAATGCAAACCCTAGTACGAATCCGATTGATAGAATTGGCATTTTTAATTCACTTAATGTTTCTTTAAATGTCACTACTGCATCTTTTACATTCATTTTCAAAATAAACATGGAAATGATACAAGCAATTAAAATCGCCGTTCCGGTTGCTGATAATACATCAAACTTCAGAATTGCCTCGTAAGGCGTTGGTTTATTTACAATCGGCTCTGCTTTCATTACTAGATTATGCAGACCTGGAATTTCAAACTTAAATACAAGACTTGCTAAAGCCCCTCCTGGAGCGAATAATGCCTTAAAGAAACTTTGACTCCAAATGACTACCATAACCGTTAATACGATAAATGGAGACCATGCTTTTACTACTTTTCCAAACGTTAATTTCGGCATCGATGCTGCTGTCGTTGTTGCTGCTACTTCACTATTTGCTTGCTCGGATTGATAGATTTCTTTCGGCTGCCAAACTTTTAAGAACAGCGCTAAACTAATTAAACTTACAAGTGCCGATGTAATATCCGGAAGTTCCGGCCCTAAAAATGTCGCTGTAATGAACTGCGTAATTGCAAATGAACTACCCGCTACAAGTAACGCAGGCCACGTTTGTCTTATCCCTTTAAATCCATCCATTAAAAATACGATAAAGAATGGAACAAATAATGATAGGAACGGTAATTGATGTCCAGCCATTTGTCCAATTTTATGTGGATCAATACCTGTTACTTGTCCAGCAACTGTAATCGGAATTCCCATCGCTCCGAACGCCACTGGTGCAGTATTTGCAATCAAACAAAGACCTGCTGCGTATAAAGGATTTAACCCAAGACCCGCAAGAAGCGCTGCTGTAATCGCTACTGGTGCTCCAAATCCTGCCGCTCCTTCTAAAAATGCTCCAAATGAAAATCCAATTAAAATAACGAGTAGACGATGATCGTTCGTAATCGATAATACCGATGCACGAATCACATCGAATTGACCTGTTTTCACAGAAATTTTATATAAAAATACCGACATAATGATAATCCAAGCAATCGGCCATAACCCGTACAAAAAACCGTATCCGGTTGCTGCCATTGCCATCGTGAACGGCATTTTATAAGCGAATAACGCTACTAAAACTGTAAGTACAACTGTAATAAATCCTGCCACATACCCCTTCATGCGAAAAATCGCTAAAGCTAAGAAAAAAAAGATAATCGGAATAAGTGCGACTGCTGCTGAAATCCAAATATTACCGAACGGATCATAAACTTGTGTCCATGTGTTCATTGTCCTCTCCCCCTAAAGAATCCCCTTTTAAATAAATACAACCTTATCAATAGACTATCAGGTCATCATACCTTTAAGTCTAAAAATAAAAAAACGTTTAAGAAAACGTTTTCAACAACTTTCATTTATACTGTACCATAACAATTTCCATTAAAAAAGATTTTTTTGAAAATTTTATCATTTAACAAAAAAATCTTACAAAATCGTCATGTTCCTGTAATGTTCATCGATAGAAAGCTTGCAAAAATTATTGCATAATAATAGTATAACAACGGACATTATTTATGAGGTGATATATATGAATGGAAACAAAATATTAGCTGCGTTATCATACTTTAGTGTACTATTTGCCCCTATCTTATTCCCAATTATCGTTTGGATTGTGGGGGACGCTGAAACAAAACCACATGCAAAACGTGCTCTATGGACACACATCATTCCAAGTATCGCTACATTTATCGGCGTAGCCATTTTAGGAATTATGGGCATGGGATCTGAACAAGCAGATATAACACTTGGAATTGGATCAATGATTGTCTTAGCTATTTGCGGAATCATCAGCTTATACTACTTCATCTGGAACATTGTAAAAGGAATTAAAGTGCTGAAAGCTTAATTTTAAACAAATGTTTGTTTAAAAAGGGCCCCTTGCAAATTGCAAGGGGCCCTTTTCCTAATTCGTTCACTTTATCTTCTGCGTTTCTTCTTTTTTCTCATCATTTTCTTTCGGCGCGTATTCACTTTATCCGCTATAATGTGGAGCGTACTTGCCACAACAATTCCCATTAAGAACGTTACAATTTCAACCTCATGTTTCTTCGCAATTTCTATTAAATTACCATCCAGTGCGATTACATTTAATAGAAATAAAAATGGAGAAAAGACGATTAACATGTACGCAATACGAATCACATCACCAAGTATAATCGTATGCGTAAAGAAAGATCGATGCGGCATTACTTTTTTATAAGGATACCAAAATATACGTAAGAAACCCCATTTGTTATAAGCATTACTGTACGTATCTAAATCCGGTGTTAAAAATGAAGTACCTACTAAAAAACCAATTGCAAAAGTTAATAAAAAATCAAAATTTGTTAATCCATACGAAAAAAGCAAAAACAAAACAACCGGAAGGGATATTAAGTTTATTTTCGTATGCGTTCTTCCTGATGGCATAATGCACTTCCTCGCTTACGTTCGTCCTGTCACCTTATGACAGGTTTCACCTATTGACCTAATTTCTGATCGATAAATGTTGTGTCTATATCCGAACCAAACCATTCTGCCAACTTCACTCGTGCCTTATCTTTCACATCTTCATTGACGTATAACGACACCTGTATTAGTGCGGCCGTTAACGCCCCTAAATCATCCGTATAGCCAATTCCAGCAATGAAATCTGGAATCGCATCAATCGGTGCAATAAAATAAGCAAGTGCTCCAATTACAATAATTTTCACTCGCTTTGGAACATCGGGTCTTTGCAAAACGTAAAACAGTAATAAACTTGTATAAATGACCGACTGCCCTGCTTGCTTTGCAACATGTTTTACTTTCTTCCAAAACGCTTCAACTGAAAATTTTTGTTTCATGTAAAAGCCTCCCTATTTTTAAAAAGAAATAAGCTACAATATGTTATCAGTAAAAGTTCATGGAAATTACACAAAACCTATCAATGAACTTTCATTGTAACAAACAAACCAAAAAAGAACAAGTGTTCGTTAATTTTTACACGATTTCCTTCATATAATAGATTTCTAGATAACCCTTGCCCATCTTCGTTTCTTATTTCTCAACAAAGAAAATTTTCACTTCCACTTAACATTCTGCTCTATCTTTGTTATATTTTCTAGTTGACGGACATATAAACGAATGTTAAAGTTTTCTCTGGTAGTGACAAATCTTATACAAAAAATGTAAAATGTTATAGTGTTTCTCAGAAATGAATTTTGTTGTATAATACAGAAATGACGTTATGCTTATGAGCAACAAAAGAAACCAAAAGGGTATGCATAGTTATAGTCGTATATGGGTGAATATAGAACCTTTAATTATGGCCAAGAAAACTATGTATTTTTTATTTTAGCATTTTTCGCTCCAAAATCGACCAAGCCTGATAGAGAAAGGGTGGAAATGAATGAAAGAAACCTTGAAATCACAATTTCAAAATGTGCGTTTCACTGTATTCGTAGCTTTAGCCTTATGGCTGAAAACTTACATTATTACACGCACAAGCTTTGATTTAAAACTTGAATCTTTCATGCAAGAATTCATTTTATTCCTTAGCCCATTAGCAGCATCATTACTGCTTGTTGGTCTTGCATTATTTGCAAAAGGGAAAAAACGTAACTATATAGCACTAGGAATTAATTTTATCTTAACAATCGTTCTTGTTGGTAACGTAATGTTCTACGGATTCTACAATGACTTCGTTACTTTACCAGTACTCGGACAAACATCTAACTTCGGAAGTTTAGGTTCTAGTGTGAAAGAATTATTTAACTACAAAATTATTCTTGCATTTGCAGACATTATCATATTCTTCGTTCTGTTGAAGAAAATGAAAAACTTTGCACCTACAGAGCGTGTAGCACGCCCGATGCGTTCTCTATACTTCGTATCAACAGTTGCTATTTTCTTCGCAAACTTAGGACTTGCAGAAGCTGAACGCCCAGAACTATTAACACGTTCATTCGACCGCGTTATGCTTGTTAAAAACTTAGGATTATATGTACACCAAGTATACGATCTTGGCTTACAAGCAAAATCAAGTTCACAAAAAGCATTCGCTGACGGTAGTAAATTACAAGAAACAGAAAACTACGTAAAAACAACACAAAGTAAACCAGATCCAAATATGTTCGGTACTGCAAAAGGGAAAAACGTAATTGTTGTCTCTCTTGAATCATTACAAACATTCTTAATTGGTGCCACAGTTAACGGACAAGAAGTTACACCATTCTTAAACCAATTTACGAAAGAAAGTTATTACTTTGATAACTTCTTCCATCAAACTGGTCAAGGTAAAACATCTGATGCTGAATTCCTAGTAGATACTTCGTTATATCCACTAGACCGCGGTGCTGTATTCTTCACACACGGTAACAATGAATATACAGCAACTCCAGAAATTTTACGTCAGCAAGGGTATCACACGTCGGTATTCCACGCAAACAACGCAACATTCTGGAACCGTAACATTATGTACCCAGCACTTGGTTATGATCGTTACTACAACGAGCTTGACTACAAGATTACGCCAGAAACAAAATTAAACTGGGGATTAAAAGATATCGAGTACTTTGATCAATCTATTGATATGTTAAAACAAGTGAAGCAACCATTCTATACTCGCTTCCTTACTTTAACGAATCATTACCCATTCACTTACGATGACAGTACAAAATTAATCGACGAATACAATTCTGGTGATGGAGTATTTGACCGTTACATGGTAACTGCTCGTTACTTAGACGAAGCAATGAAACACTTTATTGAGCGTCTAAAAGCAGAAGGTATTTACGACAACTCAGTAATCGTATTCTACGGTGACCACTACGGTATTTCTGAAAACCATAACCGTGCAATGGCACAGTTCTTAGGAAAAGAAGAAATCACTGCATTTGACCATATGAACTTACAAAAAACACCGATGTTTATTCACGTTCCGGGTCAAAAAGAAGGTAAAACAATTTCGAAACCAACTGGTGAAATTGACATTAAACCAACTATTCTAAACTTACTTGGTGTAGATTCTACAAATGACGTTCGATTCGGTCATGATGTATTCTCACCTGATAATAAAGGATTTGTTGTTCTTCGTGACGGTAGCTTCGTTACAGATAAATACATGTACACAAACAGTACATTCTACGATCGTGCTACTGGCGAAGTTGTACAATTACCGAAAGAAGAATCTCAACCACTAATTGATCGCGCCCAAAATGAATTGAACATGTCTGATAAAATCATTGAAGGTGACTTACTTCGCTTCTCTGAAAGTAATAAGATCAAAACTGGTGAAGTAAAAACAGTTATTAAAGAAGAAAAGAAGAGTGCTGAGTAATCTCAGCCTCTTTTTTTATTTTCTTCCATACAACTACTTATATTCATTAACTTTAAAATTACATAACCTTTACCAAATATTCACATAGTGTTAATGAAGAATCTCTATAATAAAATATGTAAACAAGGTTCTACATATTTCTTATCTCTCATCTTTCGTAAGATCCCTTAAAGAAGTGTGTAAATCTTTTGTTTCTACTTTCTTATAATTGTCTTTCAACATGTTTTGTTTCCATACACAAAACATTCAACGAGACAATGTCCCTATGAAAGATAGCTACCCTCCTTGTGCAGCATTCCATAAGAATGTTGCTTTTTTTTATTTAAAAGCAGGATTCTCATTCTTATTTTCGAATTTGTATATACAAAATGCTGTAAAGTGAAACTTTAATCAGCCCTCACCAATCGGGCATTTACGGGCATATGTAGAGAATTACTTACATAAAAATTACTATAGTGATTCTTATCTCGCATGAATGAAACTTTCACGTTACTTACGTACTTACGAAAGGATGGGACGGAAATTGGCATACGAAAAATTTGTACTTTGGAATGATGAAGTTATTGATACAACAAAACAACAAACGTACATAGAACTTGAAGAAAGAGGTTTGCAGTTCGGAGATGGTGTCTACGAGGTTATTCGCCTATATAAAGGGAACTTTCACTTATTAGATCCGCACATAACGAGATTATATCGATCCATGGAAGAAATAGAATTATCGCTCCCTTTCTCAAAAGCTGAACTCATCACTTTACTTTACAAATTAATTGAAAGAAACCATTTCCACGAAGATGGCACAATTTATTTGCAAGTATCTCGCGGTGTACAAGCTCGCACACATATATTTTCATATGAAAACCCTCCGACAATTTATGCCTATATTACAAAAAAAGAAAGACCAGCGTTATGGATCGAATATGGTATACGCGCTATATCAGAACCGGATACTCGATGGTTACGCTGTGACATTAAATCATTAAATTTATTACCAAACGTACTAGCTGCTACGAAAGCTGAACGGAAAGGCTGTAAAGAGGCACTTCTCGTAAGGAATGGTATTGTAACGGAAGGAAGTCATTCCAACTTCTTTTTAATTAAAAACGGAACCCTTTACACACATCCAGCCAATCACCTTATTTTAAATGGCATTATTCGTCAATATGTCCTTTCTTTAGCGAATACTCTTCACATACCTGTACAGGAAGAACTTTTCAGCGTTCGTGACGTTTATCAAGCAGATGAATGCTTTTTCACAGGCACAACGATTGAAATTTTACCAATGACCCACCTCGATGGAACCGCGATTCAAGATGGGCAAGTTGGACCTATCACCAAAAAACTGCAAAAATCTTTTAATAAAATCTTGTTACAATCCAATATGTCATCTTCTTAAACACGAATAATTTCTGTCCTTTCATATTCAATATATGCATTTAAATGGAAATCAAGGTGTAAATTTATGCCTTGATTTTTTCTTGTAATCTTTTTGTCATATTCAGATTCCCACATAAGCCTTGACAGTAATCGACATGCTCTTTAGAATTTTTAACAGTTGGTAAATATTTCTTCACTACATTACAGACAGAAAGGAATCGACAAATTATGAAAAAGTATCTTGCCGGTCTTGCGGCAGTGTCTGTAGCAGGAGGAGCAGCACCTACACTTGATAGTGTTCAAGCTGCACCTGAACAAAATACACAAAAAGCTGCTACAACTGTCCAAGCTTCTGCGTCAAACAACTCATCTTATACGGTAAACGCGAGCGTCTTACATGTTCGTGCGGGATCAAGCACTTCTCACGACATCATCTCACGCGTTTATAACGGTCAATCATTAAACGTGATTGGCGAAGAAAATGGTTGGTTCAAAATTAACATTAACGGAAAAACAGGCTTTGTTAGTGGCGAATTTGTATCAAAAAGTGGAGCAGCAAACAACAATGTAAGCACAGGTGGAAACAATAAAGTTACTGCTGATGTATTACGTGTACGTACAGCTCCTAACACATCTAGTTCTGTTTCTGGACGTGTATATGAAGGACAAACATTAAACGTAATTGGACAAGAAAATGGTTGGGTGAAAATTAACCATAATGGACAAGTAGGTTATGTAAGTGGCGAATTCGTATCTGGCGTTTCTTCTAATGGGGGTTCTTCAAACAACAATACGAATAATAACAACCAAGAAGTAAAACCAGCAAGCGGAAACTATACAGTAAATGTATCTTCCCTTCGCGTTCGTACAGGTCCTAGCACTTCTCACACAACTGTAGGTTCTGTCAAAAAAGGACAAGTAGTACAAGTTGTCGGCGAAGTTCAAGATTGGTTCAAAATCAATTACGCAGGACAAACTGCTTATATAAGCAAAGACTACGTAACAAAAGGCGGTTCTAACGAAAACGTTACAGAAGGCAACAAACAAGAGCAAAACAATAGTAATGGAACTATTCAAACTGGTGGTTCTTACGTAGTTAACGCTACATCTTTACGTGTTCGTACAGGCCCTGCCGCTTACCATAGTGTAATTGGTGGCGTTTTAAACGGTACAACATTAAACGTAGTTGGATCTGAAAACGGTTGGTTTAAAGTAAATTACCAAGGAAAAACAGGCTTTGTTAGTAGCGAATTTGTAAAATTCGTTAAAGGTGGCACTACTACTCCTGAGCAACCAAAACAACCTGAAAAACCTAACCAAGGTGCAATTGGCGACTATTACATTAATGCTTCTGCACTAAATGTACGTAGCGGCGAAGGTACAAATTATAGAATCATAGGCGCACTTCCACAAGGTCAGAAGGTTCAAGTAATCTCTGAAAACTCTGGATGGAGCAAAATTAACTACAACGGTCAAAATGGTTATATCGGAACACGTTACCTATCTAAAACACCAGTTGGAGGCGCAGTAGATAATAAGCCTAACAATAACCAAAATAACAATCAAAACAATAACAACAATAATAATACAGGCAATAATAGTGGCGACAGTTCTTCCGTACTTGCATATGCAAAATCAATGCAAGGTGTACCATACGTTTGGGGCGGAACTTCTGCTAACGGCGTAGACTGCAGTGGCTACATCTACCACGTATTTAAGAAATTTGGTCATAACATTAGCCGTCAAAGTGTTGCGGGATATTGGAGTAGCCTACCACAAACTTCAAATCCACAACCAGGTGACTTAATTTATTTCCAAAACACTTATAAATCAGGTCCTTCTCACATGGGTATTTACCTTGGGGGCGGATCATTTATCCAAGCTGGAGATAAAGGTGTAGCAATCGCTTCATTAAGTAACTCTTATTGGAAGAGCCACTTCTTAGGATACACGAAAGCACCTTAATTAATAGTTTCCAAGCCTTCTAGTTTACTAGAAGGCTTTTTGCTATGAGTTCAACATATCGCTCCCTTTCTCCTACCTTCTCTCTATAAAAATAATGTATCCATTCTTCCATTTCATACACTTTATTCTGCAAAAATAATCCATAACGTTATCATAATGTATATATTCTCATAAAAAACATAACCTATTTCATGTCCATTCATTTCATATGTGTTTTTTTGAAGAATTTTCTTTTTATTTAAACTTTTCGTTAGACGTTTGACCTCCGATGTCCATTATGATAAGTTACTTAAGATGTATATTCGCAAAAGTATAGACAACTGGTTTATACACTTTTTTTACTATGAGGAAGGAGCATACACTGCATGAATCTTTTATGGGGAATTGGCGGCGTGATTGGAGTATTAGCAATTGCTTTCTTACTATCTTCCAACCGCAAAGCTATTAATTGGCGCACAATTTTAATTGCGCTAGCATTACAAATGTCATTTTCATTTATCGTATTACGATGGGATGCTGGTAAAGCAGGTTTAAAACACGCTGCTGACGGTGTTCAAGGATTAATTAATTTTTCTTACGAGGGAATTAAGTTCGTTGCTGGGGATTTAGTCAACGCAAAAGGACCTTGGGGATTTGTATTCTTTATTCAAGCACTACTTCCAATCGTATTTATTAGTTCATTAGTAGCAATCTTATATCATTTCGGTATTATGCAGAAATTTGTTAGCGTCGTTGGTGGTGCATTAAGTAAACTTCTTGGCACTTCTAAAGCAGAAAGCTTAAACTCAGTAACGACTGTATTTTTAGGACAAACTGAAGCTCCAATTTTAATTAAACCTTACTTAGCACGCTTAACAAATAGTGAATTCTTCACTATTATGGTAAGCGGTATGACAGCTGTTGCTGGATCCGTTCTTGTCGGCTATGCAGCAATGGGTATTCCGTTAGAGCACTTATTAGCAGCTGCAATTATGGCAGCTCCATCAAGCTTATTAATTGCAAAACTAATCATGCCAGAGACAGAAAAAGTAGATAATAACGTTGAACTTTCTACAGAACGTGAAGATGCAAACGTTATCGATGCAGCTGCACGCGGTGCATCTGAAGGTATGCAACTTGTTATTAACGTAGCAGCAATGTTAATGGCTTTCATCGCATTAATCGCTTTATTAAATGGATTATTAGGATGGGTTGGTTCTTGGTTCGATATTAAACTTAGCCTTGATTTAATCTTCGGTTACTTATTATCACCATTTGCAATCTTAATCGGTGTTTCTCCAGGTGAAGCTGTACAAGCAGCAAGCTTTATCGGTCAAAAACTTGCAATCAACGAATTCGTTGCATACGCAAACTTAGGGCCACACATGGCAGAGTTCTCTGACAAAACAAATCTAATTTTAACATTTGCAATCTGTGGATTCGCAAACTTCTCTTCTATCGCAATTCAATTAGGTGTAACAGGAACTTTAGCTCCTACTCGCCGTAAACAAATTGCACAATTAGGGATTAAAGCAGTTATCGCTGGTACATTAGCGAACTTCTTAAACGCAGCAGTTGCAGGTATGATGTTCCTATAAACTTATATAGAGTCTTCTCTTTCTCCAAGAGAAGACTTTTTTCATGCAATCCAAGCGTATTATATATATCTATCAACCACCTTATCCCAAATATAAGAACATTATGATACAATAATGTTTAGATCTTTTTATTTTTCTGATGAAAATAGAAATACTACTTGTTGTTGCCCTTCAAAAGAATTTAACGACATAGTCAATTTCTTAATAATTGCGCATACTACAAGTATCTATGGATGAAATAGCTTTAAGGAGGAAAGTTTTGTGAAAGATAAGTTCTATAAAATCCTCTCTATGTGGATTCTACAAATTGTATTTTATTTTACTACTGTACATGTGACGAATTATGAGCATGCGCTCATTTTTACAATAATATACGTAATCGTAAATGTACTATTCTTATTTTTAGCTGACAAAACAGCATTTATTTTCTTCATACTAGGAACCATCATTTCCGTATTTTATTTATTTTATGAAGCATGGCTTCATTTATGGAGTACATCAGTTCAATGGCAATATATGATTACCCACTTCCTGATGGCAGCTAACTTCTTCATTGTATACATAACAACTCACCTATTGAAAAAAGTTATTCATGAAAATAAAACTTTGACTGAGCGTGTGAGAACGTTGGAACAATATATTGGAGAATCAAAATTACTAACAAGACAAGAATTCGAGAGACGCCAAGCGTTATTAACGACTGCAATGAATCGTCGTAATGAAACAGGCTTTATTGTTTACTTTGATTTCACTTCCTTTAGTAAATATACGAAGGAAAGTGTTATGGACCGTGTAGCTTCCTTATTAGTTGAAACCGTAAGGAATGATTTTGACCTTGCTGCTGAATATGATAATAATACGCTAGTTATTTTATTACAAAACACAAATGAAGCTGGTGCTGATATTGTAATGAACCGCCTAAAGCCAAAAATGGAGCAATGGCTTGCAGCTGAAGCAATCCGAGATATAAAAATTTCACGTGAGCAAATTGGAAACAAAGGACAGACATTGTTATGATGACTCTCGTTATACTTCTTTTATTTCTTCTGTTTTGTGTACTCGTTTTTTGGATCAGTATCACATTTTCAATTAAATATGTTCTTATTTTTACGGCCTTTCTATTCTCTGGCTTACTCGTTTACTACTCTTTCTTAACAATCGCGGGCTTAATTCACCGAAATAGTAAACGAAAAGATCGTACGCTAGAACATTATCCGAGCGTTGATATTTTCATACCTGCTCATAATGAAGGGGTCGTTATTAAAGATACTTTAGAGGCGATGGCGAAGATTGAATATCCAGGAAAGCTAACCATTTATTTATTAAATGATAACTCTCAAGATGAAACACCTGAAATCGGCGATGATTTCGACAAAGCTTATGCCCACATTCGTCACATTCGTGTTCCGTCCGGTGAACCGAAGGGTAAATCACGCGTATTAAACTACGGCCTTAGTATTTCAGATGGTGAATACTTCTGTGTGTACGATGCAGATAACCAACCTGAACCACACGCACTGCGAATGCTTGTAGAGCACGCTGAAACAACTGAAGATGCTGTTGGAGCAGTTGGACATGTTCGTACAGTAAACGAAAAAAGAAACTGGCTGACGCGAATGATTTCGCTAGAATTTCAAATCTTCCAGCTCCTTATGCAATCTGGACGCTGGTTACTATTCCAAACAGGCTCACTGACAGGAACAAACATGCTTCTTCGTCGCTCTGCACTAGAAGAGCTTGGTGGCTATGACCCTTATGCAATTGCAGAAGATGCCGAATTAACATTACGAATTACACAAAAAGGTTATCTCTTACCAATCGTCCCAGAATCAGTTACTTGGGAACAAGAACCAGAGCATTTAAAAATCCTTATTAAACAACGTACACGTTGGCTCCAAGGGAATTTATACATTTTAGAAAAAATGTTCTCATCATTAAGTTTCTTTAAAGGAAAACTTCTCGTCCATTCCTTACAACAAGTTCTAGTGTATGTTGTATTTTGGCTATTCCTAATCATTTCGAACGTTTGGTTTGTAATTGGGCTACTCGGGATATTCCAAATTCAATATAGCATTCCGCTACTATTTATGTGGTATGTCGCATATATTACATATGTTTCTCAATTATTTAGTGCCCAGAGTGTCGAACGAACCTTTACACCGACTAATATTTTTATTAGCGTTATTATGTACTTTACGTACGCACAGCTCTTTACGTACTTATTTATTCGTAGCTTAATCTTATACTTACGTGCAAAGAGCAAGAAACAAGTCATTGGCTGGGATAAGACAGTTCGATTCAAAAAAGATAAATAAAAATAAGCACAGAGCGCCGTATGCTCTGTGCTTATTTATTGCCGTATAAATTATATATCAGACAATACCCCTTAGCTGAAAGTAATTTCACGTCCATCCCCCAACGAACGATCGACCTTCATTTATATACGAAAAAGTGATTGCTATTTTTGTAGAACCAATTGCTTCTCTTGCTGTTCTTTGCGCGTTTCAGTCTTAGGTTCCGTGCTTTCTTGGACACTACGATGTGCCACACGTTTCAAACAAATATGCTTCCACTTTCTTTCGTAACGTTTCATTATTCTAGATGTCCCCCTTGAATGCGCTTTAAAACTATTTGAAATCGCTTACAGGAAATAATATAGCACATATATATAAACGTGACAACACATTTCCGACATATTTTTGACAAAAATACGAATAGAATTCGTAAGGTATCGAATATTGTCGAAACCTATCGTTTTTTCTTCGTATAAAAGGCATACTACTTATATGGTAAAGTATTTTATTTCCCCTACCCGCATTTCAAATTCCTTCTATATAAAGTGAAACTTTCATTAGCCATCACCAATCGGGCTTTTACAAGCAGCTCGATTTATTTGCTTTTGCTGAATTTTGAGGTGAGGTTCTTACTGCTCAGCAAATAGAGGGATAAAAAAAGAGCTGATATGAAATCAGCTCTTTTCCTTCTATTATTAATGACGCTTCATACGTCCTTCTTTTTGTAACTCTTTAAATAATGCTGCCATCATAAAGAAAATAACAAAGACGAACGGGAATGCTGCAATGATAGCTGCTGTTTGTAATGCTTCTAATCCGCCAATATATAATAAGGTTGAAGCTATCGCGGCTAGAACGATACCCCAAATCATTTTAATACGATTTGGTGGGTTTAAACTACCATGTGTCGTTAACATCCCTAAAACGAATGTTGCAGAGTCTGCAGATGTAATAAAGAATGTTGCAATAAGTAAAATACCTAAAACCGATAAAGCTGATCCAAAGCTGCCCATCTGATCGAACATAGCGAATAATCCTACTTCTGTTCCCATTTCTTTCACTTTGGCGAAGATATGTGCATCACCAAACAGCTCCATATGAATACCAGTACCGCCGAACACAGAGAACCAAAGTGCACCAATTACGGTCGGCACAAGTAACACACCGATAACAAACTCACGAATCGTACGACCTCGTGAAACACGAGCAATAAACGTACCTACGAACGGTGACCACGCAATCCACCATGCCCAATAGAAAATTGTCCATGACTGAATCCATTGATTTCCACCTTCATCCAATGGACTTAAACGGAAGCTCATGCTTGGTAATTCCTGAATATAAGAACCGATTGTTGAAGTGAAGTAATTCATAATAAAGTTTGTTGGACCTGCAAATAATACAATGATCATAAGTGCAAAGGCAAAAATAATATTCGTATTACTTAAATATTTAATTCCTTTATCAAGACCTGTTTGCGCAGATAACATAAATAATACTGTTACGATTGCAATAATAACTAACTGAGTCGTTAATGAGTTCGGGATAGATGTTAAATAACTAACACCACCTGCAATTTGTTTTGCACCGAGACCTAATGATGTTGCAACACCAAACACAGTTGCGAAAACAGCTAACACATCAAATGAATGAGCAATACGCCCGTGTTCCCCGCCCTTAAATAACGGACCTACTGTCGCACTAATCGTACTTGCTTTTCCTTTTCTAAAGGTAAAGTAAGCAATACATAACGCTACAAACGCATATAGTCCCCAAGGATGTAATCCCCAATGGAAAAATGAAAAACGCAGTGCAAGGCGCGCACTTTCCTCAGTTGCACTATCTCCAAACGGAGGTGCGTATAAATGGTTTAATGGTTCGGCAACGCCCCAGAAAACTAAGCCAATACCCATACCAGCACTAAATAACATAGCAAACCATGTCATATAACTATAATCAGGTTCGTCATCATCTTTACCTAAACGAATAGAACCGTATTTCGAAACAATTAAAAAGATAGATACACCTAAAATAATAGAAACGGAAATAATATAAAACCAGCCAAACTTACTAACTAATGCAGTTTGAATTGCGGTTGTTACATTTCCTAAGCTACCTTTTCCAATAATAGATTCGGGAATAATCCCCCAAATTGTAAATGCAATACATAATGTTAATGAAACGATGAATGTTTTTGTCAGTTTCCTCATCAAATCCCCCTTCGTAGGTTTCGTTTTTGTAAATAACATAAATTCCGATATGTAAAATCGGATAGAAAACTATAATTTTGCGGTGATTTTCTTACTTTCACCTTCACCAATTCGAATTCTTATGGACAGCCTTACCTTTCGTATAACCTTTTCACTCTGCAAGAGCTACAAGTTAGAAATACTGCTGTCAAATTGTGTGAGAAAAACGCGGATAGGAATGTATTTTCCTAAAAAAGGATGTGTTACATATGTAAAAAAGGGCAAAGTTCTTCCTTGCAACCCTTTCGTTTTGTAACAATTATGCGGTTTTTTTGCTAGTATATAGCACGTGTTTATAGCTTCACAAACAAAATGTTTATGTTTATATAACTATATTACCCATAAAACGGTAAAATACTCAAGGAATGTAATCGTTTAGTAAACATCATGTAACATTCCTGTAATATTCTTATTTACGTCGAAAAAAACATGTTGTATTAAATATTTTGAATATAACTAGAAACCTATGAGTCATATAGAATGAAAAACGCTTTCCTATATTTTTTGTTATATTACAGGATGTTAACGACTTATTACGAATGGTTTGTAATTGTGTGTTTTCCCCAAATCCGAAAAAATCTGTTGCTATAATGAGGACACGAAAACAAACGCAATGGAGGCTATCATGAAAAAATTAATTGGTATAGCAACAGCAGCAGTTTTTGGTCTTGGGATTTTCACATCATCTGCTAATGCAGAAACTGTTGTAACAACAGACGTACTAAACGTACGCGAAAACCCTACTATGGAATCAAAAGTTGTCGGTAAATTACTAAACGGTAATAAGATAGATGTTCAAAATACAGAGAACGGATGGTCAAAAGTTACTTTAGACGGTAAAGACGCATTCGTAAGTGCAGAGTTCACAAAAAGCATCTACTACGTAACAGCTAACGTATTAAACGTACGTGCTGAAGCGAACACAAACTCAGAAATTCTTGGAAAGTTGAAGAAAGACGATGTAATCGAAACAACGAACCAAGTACAAAATGAGTGGTTACAATTTGAATATAACGGGAAAACAGCTTATGTTCATGTTCCTTTCTTAACAGGTACAGCACCTGTAATTGAGAAACAAGAAACGACTGTTCCTGCTAAAGCTGAAGCACCAGCTAAGGCTCAAGCACCTGCAGCACAAGCAAAACCAGCTGCTAAGCCTGCTGTGAAAGCTGCTGAAACTAACACACCATCTGGTGGTCGTGAGTTAACAGTTGTAGCTACAGCATATACAGCTCACCCGAGCGAAAACGGTGGCACATATGGCGGCCGTGTATTAACTGCAATGGGTCATGATTTAACTGCGAATCCAAACATGAAAATGATCGCTGTTGACCCGAAAGTAATCCCATTAGGATCTAAAGTATGGGTAGAAGGTTACGGAGAAGCTATCGCTGGAGATACTGGTGGTGCAATTAAAGGTAACCGTATCGACATCTTACTTGGATCAGATAGCGCTGCTCAAAAATGGGGACGCAAAACTGTTAAAGTGAAAATTTTAAAATAACCAATGACTGCTAAATTACAAGCCGGTTCTCTTTATTGAGAGCTGGCTTTTATTTATTTATAATACATATAAGGAGGCTATGCCCATGAATGTACAAGCAAAAGTAGACTGGATTGGTACGCCAAAGCCGTACATATATAAAGATGAAGTAACATATAACGCTACTTCTATTGATTTCTCACTCGCTGGCGATGATAATCGCTATAAGTTAATTGTGCTCAAGTCTGAAAACAATACACATTACAAAATTGTGCAATATGGAATAAAACCAGGCTCTCAAAAACCATTTCCTATCGACATTCCATTTGAACAAAATATGTTGCCAATTATAGAGCAAATACTACATGATTCGTATGTACAAGCGATATTAAAGGAAACGCACTCATAATTTTAAAAAAATATATCAACGATTTTCCGAATATATCTATCATAAATCGCAATATATCAACGATTTTTCAATTATATCTATCATAACTTACGATATATCAACGGTTTGACACGAAATATTGATTTAGCTACAAAATAAAGAGGCTGTTCAAATATTGAACAGCCTCTTTCATATTAACGAGTTGGACCAGATACATCTTCTGATTTCAACGTATTATTTGCACCAAGAGAATGATACAGCATCTTTCCATTTCCATTCACAGTTACAATATGTTCGTTATTAAAACTTTTGAACTTCACAGATCCATCACCGTAACGAATGTGATACTCTTCATATGTCGTTACTTTATATTTCGTATCACTTTGACGCTCTACATTACGAACTTCCATCGTTAATAAGTCTTCTGTAATTCCTTTTTTGTGTAAATACTGTATATAATCACGGTCTTCCTTATACGATTTCCCGCTCTTATCATAATTATTTTCAATTAAACTAAAATCATTTAATGAAATTGCACGTACGTTATCATAAATATGATTTTTTACAAATTCGCCCACTGCTGAATTTGATGTTTCTTTCGGGAATTTTAAGTAATACGTGCTTTGGTCTCCAATTTTAATACTTTCAGATTTCATCACACCAAAATCAGTAGTTTTCTCTAAATGTACTTCTACTGTTTCATCTGTGGATACAGGACCAAGCTTATAACTTCCATAACTTAATTTTCCACGTTTTTTCCCGTTCACAAATACAGTTGCATCACTTTCATCAGAAGAAATGCTTACATACTTGCCTTCAAGCGATAAATCAATTTTCACTTTCTCACTCTGCTCATCCGCTAAATCTACTTCTTTCTCTGTTTCTAATTCAGTAAGTTCTGTCTTCGCCGTTGCCTTTACAACATATGTACCTGGGAAGTATGGCCCCAACTCTTTCGAATTTTTATCACTAGAAAGCTCTGTTTCTTTTTTGTCATTCACATATATTTCTGCATTCTTTGCAGTTGTACTTACATTCATATAATAAGATTTTATGCTGAACTTATACTTTGGATATAAGAACCACTCTTTTCCCTCTTCTACTATTTCCCCGTCTTTAAATGCAGGTTTATCTTTTGTTAACTTTTGATCTACTGTCTCTTTCTGTAAATAAGACAACAATTGTTTGTTGTAAGAAGGATTCTCTTTTAAATAACGCATGTACGCTTTAATATCCTCTGTCTTAATCTTTAAGCTTGAATCATTTGCTTTCACAAACTCATCAATTGCGTTAATATCTTTCTTTTGGAATGCTTCAATCATTACATTTACTTGCTTTTCTTTTGAAAACTTATATGCTCCAAATTTATATGCCCCAAATAATAAAATAACAATAATAGCTAAACCAATGATTAAAAATACATTTTTCTTACTTTTCACTGGTTTTGTCTCGCTTTGTAATTCTGTATATGAAGCAGCAGTGTTATCAACGATTACTTCTACTTTACTCCCACACTCAGGACAAAAGTTTAAATGGTCTGCAACGTTCTTTTTACATGTTCCACAAAACTTCAACGTGCTCTCCTCCTATTTTTTAGCTAATTTCATTCCAGCAAATGCTGCTACATATGTCACAATCAAGCTAAACAAAGTTAAATATATAAATGAATTTTGCATAGATAATACCGTTCCACTTGTTCCAAATAAACCTGTTACAGTTCCTGAAACATTAATTTGGAACTTAGAAATCATATTCATTATAATCATCATAATTGTGTAAGAACCACTGCATACCGCTAATGTAATATATATATTGGCAGTCGGTAATTTAGCTAACTTTCTTCCCGCTCTAAACATAAAGAACAATGGAATAATAAGCAGTAATAAACCATAATGGAATACGTTATTCACTTTATCAAATTCTGCAAGGCTTTCCTCATTTGCTCCTTTTGAAATCAATATCTCTCTGAGCTCTACGCCATTTACAGAGACGCCTGATATAAATGAAAACGATAGTGTGCTCTCATATGCTTTTGATTTCTTACCAATTCCAGTAAATTCCTTACTAAGTGCTGGACTTGATACTTCTAACGGCGCAAAATGAGCCATACTCCATAATTGAGGTGTTAACTCTAATGCTAATAATGTACTTTCAGATTTTAAAGTTGTTATTTCTTTTAATGGTTCAATACCATCTTCCTTACTTACTAACGCCATAATACAAACCGCTACCGCTGTTACTAAAAGTCCTTTTATCATAGCTGAAACACCGTAATAAACAGACGCTCCATATGGCATTAACTCTTGAAATGCTGCTGCCATATTGTTTTTGCTTGTATGAGCAATAAATCCTAATAAGGTAAATAATGTCCCACATACAAAACCACTCAATAAACTCTTAATCGCTGAATAGCCAACCGTAATCTTACCTGCATCTGAGAATGGAATTGCAAAAGATTGTGATGCTATAAAACTTATAATGAATAAAAAGACGCCATAAATAATACCAACTGTTGATGCCATAAAAATTTGATCTTTAATCGTTTTCGCAACATGCTGCTTCCCTAACCAAATTCCTGTACCAGCGAAAATAATAAATGGAATGATTAATAGTAATGTAAATGGAGTATGCCAAGATAAAGAAAATATCAATCCACTATCGTCGTTAGCTGTAAAACCAAGTAAATGATAACTTAACATCGTAGAAGTTGCACTCGAATAAAAATTCGGCAACATTTCTAATTCTTTCGCAAATTTGCTAAACATCTCACTTAACATAGAAGCAAATAATAAACTACCAATCCAACCAGCAATTAACATGAGAATACTTGCAACAGCCCCACCAATAAAACCTTTTTGTAAAACGGCTTTATCTGCTTTAAATTCAACTTTAGGAGCACCATCCATTGTAGGCAATTTTACAGATTGTTCTTTTTTCTTCGCAACAAATAAAGAATACCCACACCTTTGACAATATAAATTTTTTTGAGCATTTTCATTGCCACAACCTTTGCAGTATTTTGCAGTATCTTTTTCTAATGTTATTGCATCTATAGCTCCTGCAATCTCCATACTACCTTCATTTGGACAATAATTTACTTCTTCACCATGTTGTTTTCCACATGTGCGACAATACATTTAATTCACTCCCCACTTTGCTTAATTCCACAAACTGGACAGTAAGTAGAGTTTTTATCGATATGCTCATTACATGAAATACAATTTACCGTTTCACCTTCATTTTCTACTGCTAACATTGGGTTAGGCTTTCCACACGAACCACAAAACTTATCATTTATTGATAAAGGTCCACCACATTCACATGTAGCTTTTTCACCTTGTTGTTTTTGCAATTCAACAATGCGTTTTCTTGCTTGATAAATAGCTACATCAAATTCTTGAACTGGAGCAATCATTTCTTTTAAGCTCGCTTCATTTACTCCATTTCCTCTTAATTGAACGTACACTTGCTGTCCAACCTCTAATAGAACCTCTGCTTTTTTCTGCATTTGCACTTGCATTCCCTTTTTCAATTGAGCAATTTCTTGTGCAACTTGCAACTTCATTTTCCCTTGTTCTATTCCTTCTTGTAACTTATTCATTCCACTACCTAACTTCGTCTGTAAATCTGACAAATCATTTCTCCTCCTATACGTATATATTCATATATGAAATTAACATTTTATATATTACCATGATTTTCAAGTTATGTAATCCAAATTTCATTTTTTCTGTTTTGAGCATTTTTTGTTTATAATGGTAAAGGAAAGAAATATGTGTACGGAGGAATATTATGCTGCAACACTCAATTACGAAAGATGAAATTATGATGATTGCGAATGAGTTCGTTCAAGGACTAGATCCACAGCAAACAGCTGATCAGGAACATGTCGCTACAGCTCGGCACCTATATCGTAGTGGTGTTGTCTACAACGTTGACTTTGATGGTTATACACTATCAGGAACTGTAGATGCGGAAGGCAACGTATATAGCGTTCATATTCCGATTCGTAACGTCGCTGAAAGTTATTGTGATTGCTTCGCACCAACACAATGTGAGCATATGCTTGCTGTATTACTATCTGCAGCGTCTAGTTTCGGGCAAGTAGGAGATGTATTAACTTTATTTAAAAATAATACGAAACCTTCCCTTCCTCCTATTCGAACTGCAAGACAAGTATTGCAATCATCAGCTTTTGAAGAAACCGATTATAAAAGTTGGCAATCGTATTTTGAAAAAGAATATGAATCATTTAAAAAAGAACAAGCTCGGCTTACTTATAAACAAATGTATTTTCTTATGAGTATCTTTACAGATTTCTATACGAAACTTGAGCGGAAAGCTCCGCGTGTCATTGCGATACATGAATTATTCAGGTTACACGCAGCACTTTACTGCTTTCAAAAGTTATTAGAAGAAATTCAGGCATTCGACGCAAACAAAACGTATTCTTATCACCAACCTGTTAATGTCATTCGCCTATTTGTAGACAAAGTGGAATCCATCGTTCGGGACTTACAATCAGAAGCGATTCCTTCAGAGTCTGAAATAATTTTACAAGAAACAGCTCGTCTCGTTCATGAAGTATTCTTCTCTACCGACACTTATACGCAAGAGCGATTTTTCATTTATCGTCACATATGGAGTGAACTTTTAAACAATAAAGAGAAAATACAAGAAGAAGAAAAACGAATCGATACGAAAATCAATCCACTATCCAAAGCGTTAGCGTCTTCCCATCTTCTCTTTTTGAATGACGAAGATCTACTAGCGATGGACTTACTAAAAAAACAGCCTGCTTCTGTTGTGAGTCTATACTTCTATTGGTTAGAAGAACTATTAAGTGCCATGCAGTGGGATCGTGCGAAAAATTGGCTTTCCTTTACGTATAAACAAGTAAAGAAAACAATCCAAGATCACGAAAATACGATTTTTATAAAAGATGTCGTTCGCCTATTTGTAATCATGTATGAAACATATGCAACACATACAAATGAACAAGCTGGTTTCGAAATGATCTTACAAGAACTATTACCGTATAGTTTCACAAACTATGAACAGTACGTACTCGCGAAAAAACAGTATCGCACATGGGCAGAGCTTCATCTCCTATATGGATTTGAAGCAATTGAACTGTTAAAAGAGCCACTGAAAGATATTGAAAAAGAAGCGCCAGAAGCGGCACTTCCTCTTTACCACCTTGCTGCTGTAGAGGCAATTGAAGAACGAAATCGCAAATCATATAAACGCGCAGTTCGTTACTTAAAGAAATTACGTACATTATATAAACGATTAAAACGCACCGATGAATGGGATGCTTTCATTATTCACATCGCCAATCTCCATTCACGTCTGCGTGCACTACAAGAGGAATTACGGAAAGGAAAATTAATCGATGATCAATCAAACTGAAGTAACAATTAGGCTCCAGCATGTTAGTCAAGGTTGGTTCCTTTGGGGAGAAGATGACAGCGGTACTCCATTATCCGTAACAAGTTGGAAACGAAATGCATTCACATGGCACTCCACTTCTTTCTACGGTACGTTTCTAAAAGAGGCAACCTTCGAAGGAAAACAAGGTGTTATGCTGACAAACGCACAAGCATTTGAATACATTGCAAACAAACCGATGAATTCATTTGCACATATGCAAATAAACGGACCTATTACAGCCCTTACGAAAGATGCAAATGAATTATGGGATGCCTTTACGAGTGGTAGCTTCGTACCAGATATGAATCATTGGTCCAAACAACCATCTTGGAAAGTTCAAAATACACCAATTGAAGATGACACATTAGCATCTCTTTTCTCAGCAGCAGTTAATGAAAGCATATTACAAGATAATCGCTCAAATGACGGCTGGGAAGATGCCAAAAGACTATATGAACATTACGACTTTACGAAAAGACAATTGGAAACAGCACTACATGAAGAAGATTGGCTTCGAAAAATTGGTTATATTGAAGATGATCTTCCGTTTACAATCGGACTAAGACTGCAAGAACCACAAGAAGAATTTGAAATGTGGAAGCTTGAAACAATTGTGACACCAAAGCGCGGGGCGCATCGCATATATGTATATGAAAACATCGATTCCTTACCGAAAAGATGGCACGATTACGAAGAACGGATTACAGAAACACAAGAAGGTTTTAGTAAGCTCATACCGTGGTTAAAAGAAGAAGATACGTTCCGAAATGAGCTCTTTGAAACCGAAGCGTGGAACTTCTTAACAGAAGCAAGCAATGAATTACTTGCAGCTGGCATTACAATTTTACTACCATCATGGTGGCAAAATTTAAAAGCAACAAAACCGAAATTACGTGTCCAGTTGAAGCAAAATACAGCACAAACACAATCGTTCTTCGGTATGAATACGCTCGTTAATTTTGACTGGCGCATTTCGACAAACGGCATTGATTTATCAGAAAGCGAATTTTTCGAACTCGTTGAACAAAACAAACGTCTATTTAATATAAACGGTCAATGGATGCGACTAGATCCAGCCTTTATCGAAGAAGTAAGGAAACTCATGAACCGTGCCGATAAATACGGACTAGAGATGAAAGATGTCCTGCAGCAACATTTATCAAATACGGCTGAAACGGAAATTGTAGAAGATAATAGCCCGTTTACTGATATTGAAATCGAACTAGATGGATATTATGAAGAACTCTTCCAGAAGCTGCTTCATATTGGAGATATTCCAAAAGTAGATGTCCCTACTTCACTAAACGCAACACTTCGTCCGTATCAACAACACGGTATTGAATGGTTATTATATTTACGAAAGCTTGGATTTGGAGCATTGCTAGCTGACGATATGGGACTCGGGAAAAGTATTCAAACAATCTCTTACTTACTATATATAAAAGAAAACAATCTCAAAACAGGCCCTGCATTAATCGTAGCTCCGACATCTGTTCTTGGAAATTGGCAAAAAGAATTTGAGCGTTTCGCACCGAATTTACGTGTTCAATTACATTACGGAAGTAATAGAGATAAGGGCAATTTATTTGAAGATTTCCTTCAATCGGCAGATGTTGTATTAACATCTTATGCATTGGCTCAGCTCGATGAGGAAGAACTGACTTCATTATGCTGGGATGCTGTTATTTTGGATGAAGCACAAAATATTAAGAACCCACATACGAAACAGTCGAAAGCAGTACGAAACTTGCAAGCAAATCACAAAATCGCTTTAACTGGTACGCCGATGGAAAATCGCCTCGCTGAACTTTGGTCCATTTTCGACTTTATTAATCATGGATATCTCGGAAGCTTAGGGCAATTCCAGCGCCGCTTCGTCACACCGATTGAAAAAGATCGTGATGAAGGAAAAATCCAACAAGTTCAACGATTTATCTCACCATTTTTACTGCGCCGAACGAAGAAAGATCAAACAGTCGCATTAAATTTACCAGATAAACAAGAACAAAAAGCTTACTGTCCTCTTACTGGTGAACAAGCTTCCTTATATGAACAACTTGTTCAAGATACACTGCAAAATGTCGAAGGATTAAGCGGAATTGAAAGACGCGGTTTTATATTACTTATGCTGAACAAGCTAAAACAAATTTGTAATCATCCTGCTCTTTATTTAAAAGAAGAAGAGCCACAAAATGTCGTTGAACGCTCCATGAAAACAAAAACGTTAATGGAGCTCATCGAAAATATAAAGGATCAAGATGAAAGTTGCCTCATCTTCACTCAATACATCGGCATGGGGAACATGCTAAAACGTGTGCTAGAAGAAAAATTCGGCCAGCGTGTCCTCTTCTTAAACGGTAGTGTACCGAAAAAAGATCGTGACAAGATGATTGAGGAATTCCAAAATGGAACGTATGACATTTTCATCTTATCTTTAAAAGCTGGCGGAACAGGACTAAACTTAACCGCTGCCAACCATGTCATTCACTACGACCGTTGGTGGAATCCAGCTGTGGAAAATCAAGCAACGGACCGCGCATATCGCATTGGTCAAAAACGATTTGTTCATGTTCACAAACTCATTACTACAGGAACATTAGAAGAAAAAATCGATGAAATGCTAGAGAGAAAACAATCTCTAAACAATGCGGTCATCACAAGCGATAGTTGGATGACTGAACTATCAACAGACGAACTAAAAGAATTACTTGGTGTATAAAGTGAAACTTTAATCAGTGGGGGTTTTGTTCATCCCCACTTATTATTAGTTGAACCAATCGGGCTTTTACGGGCAGTTGATCACCTCCCTAACTCCTTTGCTTTCGCTGAATTTTGAGGTGGGGGTCTTACTGCCCGTTAATGCGGGATAAAGTGAAACTTTAATCAGGCAAGTTACAGGAAATTTTACTACCCGCAAAAAAGAGCTAATCTCGAAATGAGATTAGCTCTTTTTTCTATTCCAAAACCAATTACTTATTATAATCCCGGTTAATCCGCCGCACGTATCAAGCAATGAATCTTGCCACATTGGTGTACGGTCCCCCGTATACCATTGATGGATTTCATCAAATGTTGCATAACCTGTAACGAAAAGAAGGGCATATATAAAACATCTTTTCCTCGAATGACCTGATCGATGAAAAGCGTAATAAATCAATGAACCTAGCATAAAGAACACCATAAAATGAGCACCTTTACGAAGGAAAAACTCAATAAATCCGCCTACACCTTTATTCGCAATACTAACAGGGGTTCCTCCACCATAATCGATAGATACCCATGAAAAATGCTCTTTCACAAATTCAACATTTACATATTGTTCAATATCTGAACGCATATCCTGCTTTTTATATGGTTGTGCCGAAGAATAGAAAATCAGCCCCATCCATAGTAATACAGGAATCCAAAATAACCATTTACGATTCATTATCCAGAATTCTCCTCTCTTAATCTTTTAAGGGTACCAAAAAAAAGAAAAAATTTCACGCCAAAACATGACATTTGTACCCTATTTATAAAGTGAAAGGAGGTGATACACATGGCAATTGAAACAATCGTAATGGATTTAACTTTACGTCTTGTCTTAAACAACGGATTAGATAAGAACGGCAAAACAGTTTTCAAGAGCAAACAATTTAAACGTGTTAAAACAAATGCGAGCTTAGATCAAGTACACAACGTAGCTCATGCTCTCGCTTCCTTACAAGCATCACCACTTCACGCTGTACAACTTGTTAGCACATCAGATCTTTCTAAACTATAAAGTAAAACTCGGATCAGTGGGGATTTTATTCATCCCCGCTGATTATTAGCCGCAATTTAACCAGCAGACCCGAGTCCCGTAAATAGCGGGATAAATACAAAGGAGGGAATAACACATGCAAGTACTAGAATTGATTTTCGCGAAAGAAGATGGAAAAACAGTCGTTTTTTCTATCGATACGCCCATCACACCAATCGATGCACAAGTCGTAAATCAAGTAATGGATACAATCCTTGACTCATCTGTATTTTCATCCATTGATGAAAATACAAGAAAAAAGGGAGCTCGCCTTGTAGAAAAAAATGTATCTGAAGTTCCAATTACTCTATAAAATGAAAAAGACGAATCTGCATCATTTTGCAGATTCGTCTTTTTTCTTCGGCATTTCAATCGGAATAAAAATCTTTGAAAAACCGACGCATACGTACTTATAATGTTCTTCACCTATATCAAACTCAGTCGTATATGTTGAGAAGAATATATAATCATTTCGCTTCGTATAATGATCAATTAATAACCCAACTTGTGGCTCAACATACTTTTTCGCTAACTTTTTACCGGCCGATGCCAAGTCGCCAAGGAGACCCTCTTCATTCTCTTTTTGAACTTCATCTAGCTTCTTACTCACATCATTACGCTTCATAAACTGCTTCGCTGCCCATTCTGTATATTCTCCTTTACTCGGATTGCTGTTTGCTAAATATACTAGGAGAACGACAACTAAAGCCATAATAATATACTTTTTCTTCATACTATATCACCGCCTACTCTTTTCTATTTTCATATATATGTACAAGCGATGCAAATTAGAAAGACTATCACCTATTGATTGTAAACGAATAGCCAAAATTTACAATATGAAATAGAATATTAACAATTAATTTACTTAATTTATATATAATTATATTCAGAATGAAAATTATAAGGGAGGATATAGAATTATGGATAATGAAAACAACATTTTTATTTCTAGTTCTACAATGATGCTTGAACCATGTAAACACCCTTATTACCGTACAAAAATTATCGACAGTAGCGGGAACCATCTTTACTCTTGTCAAACTGCTCTCCAACTTATACAGAAATCTTGTCTAACAAATATTCATTCTACTTATCAAGGGAGACGTAATGCTGTAAAAACAAAATTTAAATTTAAACAAAACGTTCCAATTCCGATCAATCATAGAGAATATATTTGTGCTTTCCCAACAGAATCTCCGGCTTCTCCAAATTGTATTTGGCTTTTCTTTAAACATGTTCATACAATAGAGTTTTTCCAAAAAGCTAAACGAGCTAAAATTCATTTTTCAAACGGAGCTACCGTAACGATACAAATTAGTTCCCATAAGCTAAGTCAGCAATTATGGAAAGCTGGATATGTATTATCCCAAATGAACATGCAAGATTCATCACCTTAATAACAAATAGAATGGAAGGTAGTATTTCCTTACCTTCCATTCTATTTGTTATTTTTATCCTCTTACACTATCTCGCATTTTCTCGAGTGCTTGCCGATACATCCATCTTACTTGATAATATGTCATTTCCGTCTCTAAAGCGATTTCTCCCATCGTCTTCCCTACAAAAAAACGTTCAAAAATAATATACTTCTCCTTCTCGTCTAACACACTCATAAAATCCTTCACTCTCATTTCAACATCTTCAAAATGAAAGATGTCCTCATACTCTCCTACACATACACATCTTTCTTGTACAGTAGATTCTTTCTTCAATCTTTCTAATATATAACCACGCACCGTTACAAGTGCATATGCAGGGAAATACCCCTTCTTTGCATCAAATCTTTCATACGCATGCCAAAGACCAATTAAACCACATTGATAATACTCTTCATAATCTTGGCGAATACCTAATTTCTTTATTTGATTTACAATCATCCCTTCATACAAAACAACTGCCTCTTTAAAAGTCGCTGGCTTCACACAGTACCCGTTTCTAAAAGGTATACCTTTCTAGTATTCCGCGGTACCTTCACAATATAAAAATAAAGAAAAGATTTCACTGTGAGTAATTTCAAATACTACCGACGGAATTTGAAATTACACTATGTAGTATTTGAAATTTTGTTGGCGGTATTTGAAATAGGGATAAAAATAAAAAAGGTGACTCCGAAGAGCCACCTTTTTAAAATAATATGTTATGCACCGAAATCAGAGAACATGCCGCCTAACATACTAAACCCAATTGTAAGGATAAAGAATATAGAAATTAAAATTATTGCTTGTTTTTTACTTAAACCAGCAACAATATGCAAGCCTAAACCAGTTAAAATTAAACTCCAAATATTAAAGACTTCAAATGCAGAACCAATGCCATATGCAATTGTTCCTTGTTCAAATAAAGGCCCTAAACTTGTATATTTATCAGCGCCATTCCCACCTAAAATATATCCTATAGCTACATTAAGAAGACTACCAACATAAAAGACAACATTGGCATATATATAAATAGATAGTATCTTCATATATGGAGTATCATTACTCATAAACATCATAATAACTTTATAAAATCCTGCTACTACAAAAAGACCAACAGCTGTTCCAACTAGACCTCCAATAGCTCCAAATCCAAGTGTAGTCCATTTCATTATGCCTGTCGTATCATCCTTAACTAGCTTCGCCAACTCCGGGGTATTAAGTAATCCTAAATAAGATACCGCTGCCGCTAAGATTGTCCCCATTAGAAGAAATAAGAAAAACCCTCCCCAAACCGGACTTTTCGTCTTCATTCTCTCAAACTGCTCACCTGGAGAAGTAATCATTCCAAATAATGATGGCTTTTTTGAAACTACATCTTGCGTATTAATATTCGCTTCCATTATAACGCCTCCCTCTATTTATATAACCCGTTCTAACGGGCGGTTCACTTCCTCATGCAAGAGGCTACGAACCGCCCACTAGAACGGTAATGTGTAGTTCTACTACACTATTAATTATTCATAACGCAATGCTTCAATTGGATCTAATTTCGCAGCTTTGTTCGCTGGAATTAATCCGAAAATAATACCAAGTGTCATCGAGAACAGTACGCCTCCAACGACAACTTCCCATGAAACAAGTGGTGGCCATTTTGCGAATGTAGAAACGATATATGCTCCGCCATACCCAAGACCAATTCCGATTAAACCACCTAGAAGTGTTAACATAACTGCTTCAATTAAAAACTGTAATAAAATTTTACTACGCGTTGCTCCAAGTGCTTTACGTACACCAATTTCACGCGTACGCTCCGTTACAGATACAAGCATGATGTTCATAACACCAATTCCACCAACGACTAATGAAATACCAGCGATACCACCGATGATCATTGTCATAATACCGGTCATCTTCGAAATACCTTCTTGAATTTCTTTTAAATTCATAACTTCATATTTACCAGTTGCATCAGTCGGTTTACGACTATTTAAAACATCTGCAGCTTTTTTACCTGCTTTTTCTAGATTATCTACATTTTTTGCTTGAACAGAAATATTTTGAATTTCATCTTTTCCATACAGTGTCGGCCATAATGAAATGGGAACTAGTGCTTCTGATGGTCCCATTCCCATAAACTCATTATCTGATTTGTAGACACCAATAATTTGCATCGGTTGACCTTTCATTTCAATAATTTTACCGACTGGATTGGTATCCTTAAACACCTTTTCTTCCATTTGTTTACTAATCATGACAACGTTATTACCTTGATCCACATCTGATTCTTGTAAAGAACGTCCCTTTAACAACTTTACTTTATTTACTGCAAAGTACTCACTATCTAATCCAGTAATACTCACCATTTCTTTTTTATCTTCAATATCAAGTGGTTCCATGGTTGAATTTGTTGTTACCACATGTGCGATTTCTGGAATTTTTTTAATTTCAAAAATGTCTTCTTCAGTTATCTTCGGTGCTTCTACCATTCCCATACCGAAAGGATCGTTTATATCTGCACTATAATGAATCGGAACCGTTTGATTACCTGCCCCAACAAACTGCGATTTCAATGCAGCTTCCCCGCCTTGCCCAATTGCAACGACTGTAATAATCGAACCTACCCCGATAATAATACCGAGCATCGTAAGAGCTGAACGTAATTTATGAGCTAAAATAGAAGATAGGGCAATTTTTATACTATCTAGTAAACTCATACCGCACACCTTCTATCTTCTGTAACTTTCCCGTCTCGCAGTACAATGCGGCGGGAAGAATACGCTGCTACTTCCTCTTCATGCGTAACCATAACAATCGTCGTACCTTCTGCATTAAGCTTCGTGAAAATATCCATAACTTGCTCACCAGACTTCGTATCAAGTGCACCAGTCGGTTCATCGGCCATAATGAACGTTGGGTTATTCGCAATCGCTCTTGCAATCGCTACACGCTGCTTCTGTCCACCGGATAACTCATTTGGTAAATGATGCACGCGGTCTGCTAACCCAACTTTACCTAACGCCTCCAAAGCACGCTTGCGACGCTCCGCTTTCTTCACGCCACCGTATACGAGCGGAAGCTCAACATTTTCCACTGCGGAAAGACGAGGCAGTAAATTAAAATGCTGGAATACAAAGCCAATATATTCATTACGAATTAAAGCAAGCTTTGACTCGTCTGCTGTTAAGATATTCACGTCATTCAGCATATATTCGCCTTCTGTTGGACGATCTAAGCAACCAATAATATTCATAAGCGTCGACTTACCAGAACCAGACGGTCCCATAATCGAAACGAACTCACCACTCTGAATCGTTAAACTAATGCCATGCAAAATCGGCACCGCCAATTTTCCTTGATAATACGTTTTAGCAATATTATTTAACGTAATCATTTCTCTTTCACTTCCATTCCGTCATACACATCGTCGGAAGGATTTTTAACCACCTTTTGCCCCACTGTTACGCCTTCTACAACCTCTGTCCAGTCTCCATCAGTAGAACCTTTTTTCACATTTTGTTTACGAAGCTTCCCTTTATCCTCAACATAAACAAATGCATCATCGCCTTTTTCTACAATGCTTTTACTTGGAACAGCAATCATCGTCTTATTCTCTAAGTTTACTTGCAGGGAAACATGATAACCTGGAGATAAACCATCTTGACTATCAAGGCTAGCTTTATATGTATATTGGGACATATTTTGAGTTGGTTCACCCATGCCGCCAGCTTGCGCCATCTCTGCACTTGTTGGGAATTCGCTTACCTCTGTAATCTTACCAGTCCACTTCTTCTTATTATTTGCTTTCGCTGTTACAGTGAATGTTTGATCCTTTTGAATTTGTGACTTCTGAAGCTCAGTTAACGTACCTTGAACTTGGAATGGATCTTTAGAAGCTACTTGTAAAAACGATTTTCCTTGACCACCTAACGCTTGAGATGAACTTTGTGCCGCATCTTTATCTAACTTTTGAACAACACCAGCGAAATTACTATAGATCGTAAGCTCTTTCTGCTTCTTACTTAACTCTTCTTTCTGCAACTTTCCTTTTTCTTTCTCAAGGTCAGTTGTCTTTTGAGCTATCTCTAATTCGTTTACTTGCTCGTCCATCGGATCTGTTACTTCTTTCCCAGCTCCGCTATCTTTTGCCTTCTTAATTTCTTTCTTGAGCGAATCAATCTTCTTCTTTCCTTGATCATAACGCATATCCGCCATCTTCTGATCAAGCTCAGCTTGCTTCATTTGAAGGTTAATCTCTTCATTGTCATAAGAGAATAACTTCGTACCTTTTTCTACCTCTTGCCCTTCTTTCACCTCAATATCTTTCACTTTTCCTTTGGCCGGATCTGCATAGAAGCTTTCAATATTACCAGGCTTCACCTGACCAGAAATTAACTTTGTATTATTCAGCTTACGCTCTGTCACTTTCTCAAAACTTACAGCATCAGCATTTGTTGATGCACCCTTCTTCTTACCTTGCATAACAAAAATATTAATTGCCGCTACAATAACAATTAGTGCAATAACCCCAATAATAATCCATTTCTTCTTCTTGTTTGGAGTACGAACCGTATTTGGTAACATATTCTCTCTCCCTTTATAAATTAATAGTTTAATAAATAACATAATTGTATAAAACTTTCTGAAAATAAACTGTATATTATTACAATCTTTTTACAAAGTTTTACACATCCATTTATATTGTAACAAAAATTCCAATGATTAGAAATATGACATTATATCTTTTAAGATAGATTTAAGGAAAGATTATATTATATAGAAAAAGCCATCCAAAATAATAATTGGATAGCTTTTCAAACAAAATATTACGCTACTTTAGGATCTTTTCTCTCATGTCCACGTTGAACAATAAATAAGAAGATTGTTGATAAAACCGCACCTGTTAATAGTAAGATGAAACAACCATCCCAGCCAGAACGATCAACAATAACACCAATTGCTGCGTTAGCTACAAGACTTCCGCCTACATAACCGAATAGACCACACATACCAACTGTCGTACCTACTGCAAATTTCGGTACTAATTCCATCGCACTTAAACCGATTAAGAACTGTGGTACATAAATTAAACAACCGATAATAGAAACTGCAATACTTACAACAAGTACGCTAGTTGCTTGCCAATATATAAACGTACCAATAACAACTCCAACCATACTAATAATACATAATGGCATACGTTTTCCTTTAAATAATTTATCACTTAAAAAACCAACGATTAATGAACTTGGAATTGCCATCCCTTCAAAGATTGCATATGCCGCATGCGCTTCTGCTTTTGAAAATCCTTTAACTGTCGTTAAATAAAGTGGAACCCAGTTAATAACACCGAAACGAATTAAATAAACAAAAGCATTCGCAATACATAAGAACCATACAAATTTATTTTTCACTACATACTTCATTAAAATTTCTTTTGGTGACATCTTGTTAGCATTATCTGCTTTTTCAAGATTTTCATAGTCATTACGATACTCATCAATTGGAGGAAGACCTTCAGATTCTGGTGTATCCTTCGCATTAATCCAAACAAGAACTGAAATTACCATTGCGATAATTGCAGGGAAAATAAACACGCCGCCTTGCCAATGGTTTTCACCAAAAATACCTACACCAATTCCGACAAGTGGTGGCACAAGCATTCCACCAACGTTATGTGAAATATTCCAAAGACCTGTTTTCGTACCGCGCTCTTTCTTCGAGAACCATTTCGTCATAACAATACTACAAGGTGGTGCTCCCATACCTTGTACAATACCGTTAACAACAAGTAATGTAACAATCATCCCAAATGATGATGCAAAGCCGAAACAAATATTTACAAGCCCTGATAAGAATAAACCGACTGCGATAAAGCGCTGGGCGAAAGCTTTATCTGATAAATTACCCATAAAGAACTTACTAAATCCATAAACAATTGCCATTACTGAACCTAGTAGACCAATTTCAGCTGTGCTAAAACCATATTCTTGTACTAAATACGTACTTGATAACGTAAAGTTACTACGAACTAAATAATAAGCAGCATATCCAACTGAAATCCCGATTAACACACGAATACGTAGTAATCGATATACACGGTCGATCATATCCGCTGGCAATCTTTCAATTGCAGGTGCTGGCTTGAGCCATTTAAACATATATTTTCGTCTCCTTTTCTCACTTCAGAGAGAGACGCTGTCTATTCCATATCTCGATTATTCCGCTATTTGATATATTTTGTTTCGTCCTTCTAACCGGCTGTCCTTCTATTTCTTTCTCATTCTTCGCAAACATAGTTGGTACGCCAAACGACACTTTTTCTAAAATGTGACCCGCTTCTTCTGATAAACAATAATCAATAAATAAATCCGCAATAATACCACTCGGTGCACGTTTTAGTTTAGAAATCGCATTAACGGATAACCCTGTTTGCTCAGGTTCGTTACTTAAAATCGGAAAGCCTTGTTTTTGAAGCATTCTCTGATCTCCCATAAAGTTGATGCCTATCATATATTCACCGCTCGCAACAAGTTCTGCTGGGATGTAACCATTCACTGTTACTTCTCCAACTTGTTCTGCCAGATTCTTCACATATTCCTTCGCTTCCTCTTCACCTAACGTATCAATAAGTGATTGAAAAAACGTATATGCTGTACCTGAAACATTTGGATCGGGCATGACAATCTTTCCCTTATATACTGGATTCAATAAATCTTTCCATCTTAACGGATACGAGAGACCAAGCGGCGCTATTTCCTCGTTCCACCGCTCTTTATTAATCGCAATTGCCAGCTTCTCCACTTCATAACCGTACCAATAACCATCTTTATCTTTAACAGTTTTTGAAATACGATTTGCATGTTGGCTTATCACAGGAATAGAAAGATTTTTTTGCTTCATCATTTGATGCGCATCTACTGTACCGCCAATAATAATATCCGCCTTCGGATTTCCAGCTTCTTCTTCCACTCTACGAAGAAGTTCTTCTGTTGAAAGACGAATAAATTCATACGTACATCCGCGCGGCTTACAAAATGATGAAAGTAACGCTTCACCAACTTCCTCACGAGCCGCTACATACGCAACAATATGACGATCATCCAAAATAGGGAGACCATTTTTACTATATTTAATAGAGGTTGTATCTCGAGAGCAACTAGACATCGCTCCTCCAATTACTAGCAAAAAGAAGAAAAAGGCTATCTTTCTCATGACGCATTCTCCTTTACGAATAACTCTGCTAGAGAGCCTTTCATATACATGACATTTCCGTTATTATCACCGAGATATTGCACAACAAAGTACGATGGATACACAGAAATCGTAAGAATATCTTCACGATCATTCTTTACACGCTTACCTGTTTTATAAGCTGTAATATAAGCAATCGGTTCATTCTGCGATTGTAATAACTTCTGAATTTCTCCGTAATCTGTAATTTGCTTTGCGTATCGAATAGAATCAAGTATGTGCGTAAGATTGATAGTACGTACCACATCGCCTTGACGTACTACGACGTCCTTTGCTGAAGCAAAGAAATCACTAATACGCTCTGGCGTGTAATACAGGCTTAATAAATACGTTTGAAGTGCTGAAATCATCGGATCCATGCCATTCTTTCCGTATACATTTTCCCCATACTGGAACAAGTCACCTACTGCAAAAGTACGCTTATGTCCATTCAAGTACGTTACTTCTCCAGTAAATACTTGTTCTTGGCTCTTAACGCCCTCAGGCTCTATTCGAATTCGGTCAAAGAATGAAACAATCGTATGCAAACGAACTTCATCCGTTACAACAATTTCTCCCCACTTTTCATGTCTTACTTTCACTTCAATTGGAAGAGATTCATTCACCCTTTGTAAAACGGCTTGTTTATCATTTACAATGTTAATTCGATTATAGATTTGCTTCTCCATAACATAAAACAAAACAAGAGAAACAATCATACAAATGACAAACATAAGAATTTGAAATGATAGCCTTTTCATTTCTGCCTACCTCCAAGATAAAAAAACGTTGTTTCGAAAATACCGCATAATTGTTTCATAAATGTATCATTTAACCGCTTTCAAGTTTTTTATGTCTTCCATCCTTCTCGGAAGCAAAAATGTAATGAATATTGTAGTACCTATTTCTTCACTACTCTCAATCCGCATGCTTCCGCCCTGCTTATTCATAATCTCCTGACAAATATACAAACCATAACCATTCCCGTAACTAGAAGGAAGTGCCTTTCCTTTCGGAGACTCATTCCACTCTGCAAGCACCACTTCATCTATACCGATCCCATCATCATGAACAAAAACCTTCGCCTCATGCTCATTTACAATTACATTCATACGAATGTGCGAAGCATCACTATACTTAATTGCATTATCAAGCACATTTAAGAAAATTTGCTTCGTCTTATCAAAATCTGCAACAACATGTACATCCGTTAACTCATTTATCACTTCAATTTCAAACTGATTTAGACGAGGTTTCACAATTGAAACTGCTTCTTCTGCCAATTCCTTTATATTCACAACTGTAGGAGACACCTCAAACGTACTCGTCCCATATTTCGAAGACTTAAGCAGTTCCTCTACAAGTGATAATAAACGCTCACTTTCCACAGCCACATAACGAAGACTTTCCTGTACATCTTCTTTCGATTGTAACTTCGGAATTAAATCAACATAACCAATAATCGCCGTTAGCGGTGTTTTTAGCTCATGCGTAATACGGTCTAGGAAATCTTTCTGCTTCTCTTTCTCCTCCTGCAATTGCTTAATATGCAGTTCAATTCCATCGGCCATCGCGTTAAAAGATGCGGAAAGCTGAGCGATTTCCACGTACTCATTTAACTCAATCTTACTCTTATAATCACCATTCGCGAGCCGCTGTGCCATTTGTCTCAACTGATCAATTGGTTTATGAAGAGACTTCGCCAAACGGATCGCAAAGAAAATACCGGTAGCTACTAGGCAAAGAGACGTCATTAAGAACGTCCAGCTCACATTTGTTAAAACTTCCTTCTCACCCGTTAACTCATTTATAAAACGAATACTTCCAATGACATCGTTTCCATAATATACTGGGCTTGAAAACAAAAGAATGGGAGCGGGATCCGCCTCCTCAAAAACATAAGACTTCTTTCCCTTCAAGGAACTCTCAATGTCGATGTTACGGTGAAGCAATGCTCCTTTTTGTGTATCTGCAACAACATCGCCATTCTTCCCGATCATCTGTACACGGACATCCATACGCTTCGCTAAATACGACGCAATTAAAAGTGAATTAGGCCCAAGCGTATCCACTTCTGCTTCCTTCTCTAAATAATTCATCGTGTAAATTTGTGCTTCTACACTTAACTTTTCTAAAGAATCTGCTGCGTTATGATACATATTCTTTTCTAACGTAATATAAACAACTGCATATAAAAGAACAAAAATCGGAATTAACAGCCCAACTATTCCAAACACCATATTTCGCTTTAAAGACATACCATCACCACTTAACAATCCAGTTTATAGCCAACGCCATAAATTGTCTTAATATATTCTCCGCTCGTCCCAAGCTTCTTTCGAAGTCTCTGCACCATAATATCAACTGCTCTCGTATTTCCGATATACTCAAATCCCCATACTTTCTCAAGCAACTCATCCCTCATAAACACACGCTGCGAATTTGAAACAAACAACTGACATAAATTAAACTCTCGGTACGTTAACTGAATCTCTTTTCCACTCACATGTACCTTTCTTTCCTTGGGACAAATCACTATCTCTCCAGCCTCAATTACTTCATGACTTACAGCCGCCTCCGTCTTCTTTACACGCCGCGCCATATTCTTAACCCGAAGAATAAGCTCCGCATAATTAAACGGCTTCGTCACATAATCATCAGCACCAAGCTGCAAGCCAAGCAACTTATCATTCATCTGACTCTTTGCCGTTAACATAAGCACCGGAATATCCCTATCCCTCTCACGGAACAAACGAAGCAACTCATACCCATCCGTATCTGGAAGCATAACATCCAAAATCAATACATCCGGCCCTTCATTCCATCGCTCTAAAGCTTCTCTCCCATCAGCCGCTGCCAATACTTCATAACCTTCCATCTCCAACTGCATCCGAATCAAATTACGAATACTCGATTCATCATCAACCACAAGTATTTTCATTATTTTCCTCCTTCCATCATGTATTATAGTACAGTTTAGTATAGCAAAAATCGTACAAAAAAAGAGAGGGTATTGTCGAACATATTTTGTCGACGATACCCTCTCTTTCACTTATTATATTTATTTAGCATATCCATTCGGTTGCTTTTGATGCCAATTCCAAGCATGTTCAATGATTGTCTTAACATTTACATACTTAGGATCCCATCCTAGCTTCTCTTTCGCTTTCTTAGAAGAAGCAACTAAACGTGCTGGATCGCCCGCACGGCGCGGTGCTACCTCAGCAGGAATTTCATGATTTGTAACTTCTCGAACTGCATCAACGATTTCTTTTACACTGAAACCATTACCATTTCCTAAGTTATAGAAATCACTCTCTCCGCTGTTCTGCAAGTCTTTAAGCCCTAAGAAATGAGCCGCTACTAAATCTTCAACATGAATATAATCACGGATACAAGTACCGTCTGGTGTATTATAATCATCACCAAACATCATAATCTTCTCACGTTGACCTAAAGCCACTTGCAGCACAAGAGGAATTAAATGTGTTTCTGGACGGTGATCTTCCCCAATAATACCATTTGGAGTTGCACCAGCCACGTTAAAGTATCTGAAAATCTTATAACGTAAATTAGAAGCTTGGCTATACCAATGAAGCATCTTCTCGATTGCTAACTTCGTCTCTCCGTACGTATTCGTAGGATTTGTCATCGTTTCCTCAGTAATAAGATCCACATCTACCTCACCATACGTTGCCGCAGTAGAAGAGAAAATGAACTTATCTACCTTAAACTCATCCATTACCTCTAATAAACAAAGTGCACCATACACATTGTTATTATAATATTGAAGGGGCTTTTCCATACTAACTCCGACTAAAGAATCAGCTGCAAAATGCATAACAGCCTCAATATTTTCTTGTGTAAAAACATCTCTTAAAAATGCTTTATCACGAAGGTCGCCATTATAAAATTTCGCGCCTTCCGTAATTGCATCTTCATGACCAGTTTGTAAGTTATCTACTACTACTACAGATAAACCTTCGTCTACTAATTTTTTCACAGCGTGAGAACCGATGTACCCGGCTCCGCCGCAGATTAGGATTGAGTTCATTGTTTTCCTCCTACTATTTTCAAATCTCTTAATTATAAAAGGACAAGGTATACGAGAACTCGTACACCTTTTATCTCTCCTTCATTACTTAGCTACAAAATAATCAGTTACATATTTCGCCCAAACGTCATGTCCTTTTGCACTTGGGAAACCAAATTCTTCTTGTAAGTATGGTAGGATAGCCTTTGTTGTCGCATCAGGCCATGCTCCCCAATGATCAATATATGTATAATTATTTTGCGTTGCAAATTGTTTTAATGCTTCAATCGATTTCGGATAATTTTTCGCACCATACACTGGATTTGATGGTTGAATCATAATCGTAGCGCCTTTTGCACTAGTAGAAAGTGCTTGAACAAACTTCTGTGTATTCACAACAGAGTTCCCATTACCAGTTTTACCGTTATCAGTAATGAATGGTGGTTCAAATAAAATCACATCTGGATTGTCTTTCGCAATCTCTTTATCACGCTTATTCGCGATTAACTCTTCTGTGCTTTCACCCTTATATTCCTTTACCGTCACATTCCATAAACCTTTACCGTAAGCTGTTTCTAAATTAGTTGTTAACTTAGCTGCCCAAGCATCTTTTGCAGATGAAGAAGCTTCATCACCAACAATAACAAGGTTTACTGGCTTTTTATCCTCAGCAGCTTTCTTTAACTTCTCTTTCACTGCATCTGGCAAGTTCTTCGCATATGCTTCATTAAAAGATGACTTTGTATCTTGTTTTTTCTCTTCCTTTTTCTCTTCTTTCTTTGCTCCGCTATCTTTCACTTCAGCCTTTGTTTTCGTTACTTCACTCGTTTGTCCTGTTGCATTCGCAATCTTCTTATTCCAGTACAGTTTACCACTCACAATCGAAGCTACAAACAATACAAAAATAATAAGGACAAGTACTGCTTTCTTATTCATCGATTCACCTCATCTATTAATCTCACAATATATAATACTAATATAAATCCATGCAAAAATAAACCCAACTCCTTCCAAAGGAGTTGGGTTATTACATATTACTTAGTCACTTCAAGATGCGCTCTTAACTTATTCGTTAAATCTTGTTTTGCAGCATCCGGAACATAGTAGTACCAAATACCATCAGCGGCTTTGTGACCGTCACCTGGGATTTGAATATCTTCACTGTTTTCCAGGCAATTTTTATAATTCTTTTGCATATCAAACATTTGATCTTGCGTTAAGTTTGTCTTCACATTTTTTTGAATTGCTGTTAACACATCACCATAACTTGTTAAAGAAGAGAAAGTAGCGCCTTTCTTAATAACAGCCTGCATCACTTGGCGTTGACGCATTTGACGTCCGAAGTCACCTCTTGGATCCTCATAGCGCATACGCGTATATGCTAGCGCTTGGTCACCCGTTAGATGAATACTTCCTTTTTGGAAATGCTGCCCATCAAGTGAAAATTCCAAATCATTATTAACATCTACACCGCCTACTGCATCTACGATATCTTTAAATCCTTCCATATTCACTTCAATATAGTAATTGATAGGTACATTTAAGAATTTTTCTACCGTTGCGACAGACATATCTACACCACCAAATGCATACGCATGGTTGATTTTATCACTTTTCCCTTTTCCAACGATTTCTGTATATGTATCACGAGGGATACTTACTGTTTTCATTGAATTATTTTTGGGGTTTAATGTGATGACCATTAAAGAATCTGAACGTCCTTTGTCTTCACCGCGTTCATCAGCCCCTAATAATAGGATTGAAACTGGTGCTGATTTACTGATTTTCTCTTCTTGTTTATTACCTTCATCACGCTTTAATGGTTTATGAACTTCATCTAATGTTTTTGAGACTTTTGAGTACACATTATAGGCATATACTCCGCCACCTATAATCATTACTCCTATTATTCCCAATATCCCAAATATGATTTTCCTTTTCATCTTCTACCCTTCTTTCTACAAAGCCCACCTGAAAAATATAAAAAGTTAAAACAAAAATTATAAACTATATATTATCTATGGCCTATACCTGAACTGGCTGTAATACTTCTACAGAATGTAAATTATTAAAATTATAGTATCGGATATTTATATCTTTTACATCTGTACAATTACGTGTATCGAAAATTACCGGGTTCTTCATTTCTTTTAAAATACTAATTTCATTCAAATTCTTAAATTCACTATGATCGGTCAATACTAAAATACATTCTGCATCTCCTATTGAGTCCTCAAAGCTATGTAATTTAAACTCAACTTGTTCCTGTTTCACATGAGGATCATGAACATTTACCTTGTAACCTTGTTCTTGCAATAAGCTTACAATATCCATAGCTGGGCTTTCACGAACATCATCAATATTTCCTTTGTAAGTAATACCCAATACAGCAATCTTAGCATCCTTATCTGGAACTATTTTTTGAAGTTGTTCTATTACAAAATACGGCATTGAATTATTGATTTTCCTAGCATCTGAAATTAAAATTGACTGTTCAGGAGCCTTTTCAATGATAAAATATGGGTCTACTGCCAGACAATGTCCTCCCACACCCGGACCAGGGAAGTGCAAATTAACACGTGGGTGATGATTAGCTAAATTAATTACATCTAAAGCATTAACACCAAGCCTTTCAGAAATCTTTACTAACTCATTTGCTAACGCAATATTTACATCCCTGAATGTATTTTCCATAAGTTTGGACATCTCCGCTGTCAACGCATTAGTTTCAATAATTTTCCCTTTTACAAATCCTTTATATAGTTCCACTGCTTTTTCAGTTGATTTTTGATTAATTCCTCCTACTATTCTAGTATTCTCCACAAGCTCTATTAAAATACGACCAGGTAGAACACGTTCCGGACAATGAGCTAAATAGATATCCTCACCAATCACCCAACCCTGCGCTTGTAAAATTGGTGCAACTATATCATCAATAGTCCTTGGAGGGATAGTCGATTCTACAATAACAACATTTCCTTTTGTTAGAAATGGTAAAATAGAATTTATTGCTTCTACTACATAATCTAGATTCGCTGTATTATCATTATTATGTGGAGTTGGAACAGCAATAATATAGGCATCTGCACAGGCTGGTTCCATACTAGCCTTAAGTTTTCCTTCTTTCACCACTTCCTCTACCAATTCACCTAGACCAATCTCTTCAATGTGTATTTTCCCCTTATTGATCATTTCTACAGTAGTAGGGTTAACATCTATTCCTATAACATTATATCCAGCTTTTGCAAATATAGCCGAAGTAGGTAACCCAATATATCCTAGCCCAATAACACAAATCTTTTTATTCATATTAACATCACCTTTAATTCCTTATTTTAATTAGTAACTGTCACATTTCTTTGCTTATATTCTTCAAACTTTTCTTTAGGAATAAAACCGTAAAATTCATGTTCATCCCTATAATCTATGATTTCCTCTTTACTTAATTTTCTTATTACCCTGGCAGGATTTCCTCCAATTATACAACTTCCCTCTTCGAAACTCTTTGTAACAACTGCGCCAGCCCCAACTATAGTATGATCCCCTAGAATAACGCCAGGTAATATTACAGAATTCATACCAATCCAGCAATAATTACCTATAATAACTTTACTTTTCTTATGCTTTCTATAATCACTCATAGCATGGTTAGAACTTATAATACCTACATTAGGAGCCAAGAGTGTATAATTCCCTATAACTATCTCACCGATTCCCTGTATATAACAACCAGGAGTAGCTCCAACAGAGCTATTGATACCAACTGTAACATTACCATAAACTATAGAATTTTTATGAACCGGCCAATATACTCTTTTATTTTTATTAAATACTTTAAAGAAAATAAATTGCTTAAATGTAACTGGAATTTTATTATCTACAATTTTAAAATAATCATTACAAAAGCTACTCTTTGTTAACCATCTTTTTAGAGTCTTTTTTAAATAACCCATATAACTTATCCCTCAAATTCAATTTCATATTTAGGTAAATTAGTATTTCATTTGTGATGACCTTACTCAACATCAGAATCGATAATACCATAGCAATAATCATAAATACTAAGCCAATGTATATATTAAAATCAAATATATATTTATAGATTACGTATATACATATAGTAATCATAAACGTCAATACTGTTCCTTTTATAAACTCAATAATTGGAAATAGCTCTGTACTTTTTACCTTTAATACTTTCTTTAGCTGTGAAGTTTGAATAAAAATTAAGAGTTGAGCACTAATTACATTTGCTACTGCAGCACCTTTCATTCCAAATACTTTGATACACACAATATTCAATATAAGATTATTAATTAAATTTATTATAGCATTCCTTGTATATAGGCGACTTAATCCTAATGCTAAGAATAATGAGCCGTAATAATAAATTCTGGATAGAGCATTTACTTGATATACCCTAAATAAGTTTACCGCATCTATATACTTGCTAGAAAAAATCAGTGTTACAATCTCATTGGCAAAGACTATCAATGCCACTACAATAGGAATAACTACTGTTATCATTACTTTTCCAGCCCTATACCATAACTCAATTAACTCTGAATATCTGTTATTATCATACTTATCCTTTAATGATGGAATTAATATATTAAACAATGATACTCCAATCAAACCTAGAATTGGTATCTCATATGAAGCAGTAGCAATAACAGCGAATTCTTTTTCTGTGAAAAACTTCCCAATAATTAACTTATCCAAATTAGTATTTATAGCACCAATTAAAGCTGCTGCACCAATAGGTACACCAAAAGTAAGTATTTTCATGGTCTTTTCCATACTAAAGTGCTTCAATTCCACTTTTATAACCTTAGCGAAATATAACAATATAAGCATCCTTATGAATTCTCTCGATATTAGGCATAGTAATAACGAAACTAAGGTTTGTTTATAATAGCAAGTATAAAACAAACTACATATAAATACCAAGTTTGGAATAAACGAGTTGATTAATAGCAATTTAAAAGTATTAAATGCAATAAACAAGTTTTCTATACATGCTCCAACAAAACTAAATAAAAATAGCAAGATAAAAAAGACCCAATACTCGGTAAATAAAAAAGTATTAAAGTTATAATTAAAATAAAACAATGAGATTATAGAAATGGGTAGTAATAACATTAATATAAACAACATGGCCATAAAAAAATTAGGTAAATATACATGTCGTTTATTCGAAGACATAAAATAAAGTATAGAAGAAGGTAATCCAAGAGAAGCGACAGAAATAACTAATGTTAGTACTGTATTAATTTCTCTATAATTCGAATACATTTCCAAAGGTAAGAATCTGGATATAATCATCATAGATACTATATTAACCATAACTGTAAATGCCTTACTCACAAATAATATTATACTTTTAAATCCATTATCCATATTAATTCTCCTCTGTCTTCCTCTTAGTTACCTAGTTTATCGCTTAATAAACTTTCCATTCTTTTCTTTATTTGAACTAACTCTTGAAAATAATACTAAGAATAAAATTATTATTGTTACATCTAATCTTCCTCTAGCTATAACATCTGGATCCGCATACATTACACAAAATATACACAAATACATTATTCTAATTTTAATCAACATAAATGCTGGATGAGTAAATTTCTGCAGAAAATCCTCTACTGAAGTAGCAATAACTCCAAATAAACTACAGGTAATAACTACACCTGGGACTGAAAATTGATAATAGCCTAAAGAAACTAAATCAACAGGAATTCCAGCAATATTAACTAAATTATAATTGGCTGTATTTAAAAGATGTGAGCTCATTACTTTATCTGCCCCAAAAACATTTAATATTGATGTCGGTATGATATTAACCAACCATGTAAAATAATCCACAAAATATCTAAATGTTCCATCTGGATAAGTAAAACTATGAACTTTAACCAAGTTAACATATGGAAAAGAGAATTCGAGTATGTTTTTCTTGAATTTATCTAGCGCGGAAACATCTTCTTTGTTAACCGTATCAAATGCTAAATAAGAAAATAAATCATCTAAATTTTGCAAGATAAAAACTCCAAGTAGAACTACGATAATTATCGATAAGTTTGCTTTTATACTTTTTTTCTCTTTCATTATGTAACCTAATATTATGAAGCTTGATAAAAAAATAAATAAAGGTAATCTTCCTGCATTTAGTAAATAATAGTATATAGACATAGTAAACGTAACAATGAACATCGCCTGATATATTATCTTAGCTAAAAGACTATGCTCTAATTTATTTAATACATAAAACATGGTACAACTCGCTATAATTAAGGGCATTAACATTACGGCATAAGGATTAGAAAATTTATTTGTATCTGTGTACATTCTCAGTACTTCCGCCACTCTAATGGCTTGTGAAAATCCACCAAGATTATTCACATATTGAATAAGGCTGACAGAACCAATTGCAAAAATCAAAATTGTGAAAACTACCATTGAAAATTTAGATACATTATAAGATTTAGATTGATTATATAAGGAATCATTGTATTTTATAGGTTTCCTAGTTAATTTACATACAATATTCTTATAATAATATCCAACTAAAATTGAAACATAGCCTATAATACTTAAAACAGAAGCAAATAAAAAATTTTCTTTTTCCATATCTAAACTATCTAAAATATGATTAGATAACATGCTAAAATCTAAATTCAGAAGGCATATGGGTATAATTCCATAACAAAACACATAAATTACATTGATACCCGATAATAAATCAAAACGATTATTTATATTTTTTTTAGGCCTTCTAGCTTCAAATACTACTATTACTATAATCAGTATGATACAAAAGACCGTTCCTATTAATTTCCACATAAATTCCTAACATCCAATCTATTTCATTAACTTTACCCAGAAATTTTTTTCAACAAATCTTCAACAACATTTTTCCATTCAAATTTCGAATTACTTTTACTCAAAATTTCACTGAGATTTTTATCGCTTTGATAAATAGCATATAAATTTAAAAGTGTTTTTGTGATTTCTTCTTCTTTATTTAGGAGTATTGGACCACTCTTTGCATGATTCATCATAGCTCTTACAGGGTCATTTGCATCTCCTAAAATCGTTAAAATACACTTATTAGCTCCTAAATAATCATATGCTTTTCCAGGTATTTGATTACTCCCTCTATTACCAAATAATAACAATAATTGGCTATAATTAATATATTTGATCGCTTCTTCAAAACCTGTACGAGGCAATATTTGAATACAGTCTAATTTATTAATTTTACTACTAACTCTTTCAAAATTATCTATCCCGCCTAAAAATATAACATTTATTTTCTTATATATATCCTTATGATGTTCCTGTAAATATGCTATAGATTCAATGAAAGGGTTAATGTCCCTAAGTTTAGTAAAAATTTCTCCAGCATGTATAATATTCAATTTATCATTGTCAATATACTTTGGTTTTTTATCCGACTCATTTAATTTATACATTTTAGGATCAAATCCACGATATACAATATCAGTGTCTTCTGCCTTTAATTTATAATTATTAATGTATTCTTTTTGAGTATTTTCAGTTGTGAACAAATGTTTGTCTGCGGTCTCAACCACCTTTTTTTCCAACCTACCCTCAATATATTTTCTAAATACACTATAATCCTGTCTGTTGGGATCTGTTACCCATGGATCACTCCAATACGCAACCCATTTCAACTGAGGAAAGTTTTTCTTAAGTCTATATGCTACTAAATGAGAAGATGGTGTCTCATGCATCGATAAGACATAATCAATGTTTTTTTTAACTATAATCTCTTTTCCTTTCCTCACAGCATTTTTAGACCACATATAATAACTATCAGGTATAGCCACATTGTCCTTAATTAACTTTTTTAGTCTTGTAGCAGAATCACTTGTATTTTTTTCACTTTTCACAAAACTTACCTTTTCGTCACTACTCTTTTTCGCATAAAACTTTTTGTATAAAAAACCCATATCACATCTTGTAACATCTATTCCCTTACTAATCTTATTAAATAAAGTTTCATCATAATTAGACATATCACTTGGTACATCTACTGTAAGTACGCTAACATTATGGCCAAGTTCTAACATATAATTGGCATAATATAGAGCCCTAATACTTCCTGAAACATTAATAGGCGGATAGCATGTAGTTACTAATAGTATATTCACAAAAAACACCTCAAAAGTTTTTAAATATATTCATCTAAAAAGCTCAATTTTAACTCCTTATAATCTCTTTAGAGAGTATCGTACAAATCACCCAAACGTTTTTCCATTATACCCCACGAGTATTCGTTCTCATATAGTATTCTTGCTTTTCTAGCTATTTCTTCCTTCTTAGCAAATTCTCTTTCTATTTGTTCACACGCTTGTTCAAAAGAGAATTTATTATATTTTACGACCTTACCTATATCATTTTGTTTAACTAGCTCATCTATACCAGTTCCTTCTGCAACAATTATTGGCTTTCCAAGCATCAATGCTTCATAAAGTTTATTAGGAGATGAATATCTATGATTTGGTACACTAGGATCATAGACTGCAAATAGTACATCACACTCCGATTCTAACTTTAAAGTTTTTGCATAAGGAATTTTCCCATAAAAGAATATGTTGGCATTTTCATGCGCTCTATCTATTACATAAGATTCTAATTCTCCGAATCCGCCTATATGTAACTCCCACTCAGGATGATGTCCAAACATATCAATTATCTCCTCAAGCATCCTGCCCTTTCCAAGGATACCTACATATACAAATTTAAGCCTATTAGATGGTTTTATAATAACATCTGGTTCTACTGACAAGTTAAATTTAACGTCTGGAGAATTATGAACTATATATAAATTTTCTGGCGTACTTTTTGCTATCTGCTGTAATCGATTTTCATTAGCAATAATTACTGCATTAGAATTATTTATCATACATATATCCAATTTTTCAACTGTATTTTTTAAGAACGAGGGTACATGATATGCCTCTACATAATAGTCAAAGATGTCATATACATACTTCTTACGAAACAACTTTGCACAAATATACGCCGGTATTACCGTATCAAAATCACAAGCATGTATAACATCATAATTCTTACGATGTTTAATCAACCATACAATCTGACAAATAAGAAATAAAATGAGTGAGAATATATTTTTTATCCCACCCCCAAATGTTGCCTTAATATTAAAATAACGAATCGGTACCGAGCCGTTTTGAAGATGTAACTCCCCATTTTTCAAGTCCTCATCTTTATTAACTGTTCTATTCCAAGCTAGTATACTTGCCTTGTGTCCTAAACCTATTAGAGTGTTTACTTCTTTTTCCACTCTTGGATCAGGATTAACTGGATTGGACCTTAAAAAAACTATCCTCAATTCTTCTTCACCTCTAGATCCACCTTAATTTAACCATTAATTTCAAAATCACTATAAATTCGCAACATAATATCTTTTACTACCTTAGTATCATGCTCTTTAATTTTATTTAAACTATTTTTTGAAAAAGCCATTTGAGCTTCTTTATCTAAATATATTTTCTTTATTGCCTCTTCTGTTCCTTTTAAATCGTTACACTCTACTAGGAAACCATTCTTACCATTATCTATTAAATCAATATTACCTCTTATCTTAGTAGCGACAATTGGCAAACCTGCCGCCATCGCTTCCATAACTGATTTAGGTAAGCCTTCTTGAAAGGAAGTAAAAACAAATAAATCTGATACTTTTAAGATTTCTGTAATATCAGTACGATACCCTAAAAATATTACACGATCCGCAACACCTGACCTATCGCATAACTCTCTTAGTTCATCTATTAATGCACCTCGTCCGCAGATTGCATAATAAATCTGGTCATATCCTTCCTTCTTTAGCTCTGCTAAAACCTTTATTGCCTGCTTATGATTTTTTCTTTCTATTAACTCCCCAATTGATAACATTAGAAATGCATCTTCTGGAACATTAATTTCTTTTCTTTTTAAAGAACGTTCTACTTTTACCTCATTTATAGCTACGGTATCAACACCCACACCAGGTATATAATACACTCTACCCTCTTTTCGAAGACGAAAACGTTTAGCTGCATTGTAATCCTCTTCATTCATAGTTAATAAACCATCTGTACAAGAAGCAGCAAAACGTTCAATACCTTTGTAGACTAAATTATTAATAGTGGGTGCACCCTGATAAAAATGAAATCCATGTGCTGTATACAAAACTGGTTTTGTCTTTGTTAACATTGCACATATTCTTCCCAATAAGCCACCCATAGGGGCATGGCAATGTACTAAATCAAAATTCCCCTTCTTCATTAACTTCATTAATTGATATCCAGCTTTAATATTTACTAATGAAAATGGAGACCTTTGAATATCGATATGGTGTCTAATAATATTAAGTTTATCTAGTGCTATAGTGGCATCATTAAAATTAGCTGCACAATGCACCTCATATCCTAGTTCTCGTAATATATTTATATTATCTTGATCAAATAGAGTAAATTGCCTACTTACTGTTGATACTAATAATGCTTTTTTCAAAAAAGTCACACCCCGTATAATTCTATAATATCTTTAACAGCCTTTATAACATCATTAACATCACTATCATTCATAGTAGGATATAGTGGTAATGATATAATTCTGTCAAACCACTTTTCCGCACTTGGGAATTCACCATTTTTATATCCAAATCGATTACGATAGGCGGTCATTAAATGTACCGGAATAAAGTGTACACTAGTACCTATATTACGCTCATTTAACTCTATGATAAATTGATTACGGTCGATTTTGAGTTTTTCTGGGACTATTTTAATCATGTAAAGATGCCATGCGTGAGTTGTAGTTCCTTTAGTAACCTTTGGTAGTTCAATAGTAGCTATCTCTTTAAATGCCTCATTATATTTTTCCGCAATCTGTTCACGACGATTCTGCATTCCCTCAAGTCTATCTAACTGTATAATTCCTAACGCAGCTTGAAGATCAAACATATTGTATTTATAACCAGGTTCTTCTATATCATACATCCAAGAACCACCTTTAGCATATCTATTCCAAGCATTCTTACTCATTCCATGAGTAACTAATATACGTGCTTTATTAGCAATTTCTTCGTCATCCGTAACAAGCATACCTCCCTCTCCTGTAGCAAGATTTTTTGTAGCATAGAAACTATACGCTACAGCGCCTTGAGGGGAATTTCCAATCCGTTTCCCTTTATAACGTGTATAAATGGCGTGTGCTGCATCCTCAGATACAAATAAATTATGCTTATTTGCTATTTCATAAATTCTATCTAGTTCACAAGCCTGTCCTGCATAATGAACCGGTACAATTGCCTTCGTTTTAGAGGTTATTTTCTCTTCAATTTTATCTGGATCGATACAACCAGTTTCTGGATCAATATCAACAAAAACAGGAGTTGCACCTGTGTGGATAATAGTATTAGCAGAGGCTGCAAAGGTCATAGGGGTAGTTATAACTTCGTCCCCAGGCCCAACACCTGCAGCCAGAAGCGCAATATGTAACGCAGCGGTACAAGAATTCATTCCCACCGCATACTTTGCTCCCACATATTCAGCAAAGCGCTTCTCAAATTCAATGGTACGAGGTCCTTTTGCTAACCAACCAGATTCTAAAGCATTAATAACCTCACTAATCTCTGATTCCGTAATATCAGGTAAACAATACGCTAAGAATTTTTCTCTTCTATCAAGACATAAATCATTTGACATTTTCAACATCCTAACCATTTTTTATTTTTTTGGCCAATAATGATAAACAGAACTACAATTTGTATTTTTAAAACCGTAACTATTATAAAAATTTATAGCACTAATGTTATTAACCTGTGTACCTACTTTTATAAGCTCAATATTATTACCAGCTAAATATTTTTCCATTCCACTTATTAGAGTTTTTCCAATTTTTTGCCCTCTAAATTCCATATCAACTGCAATTAGCTCAATAGTGGCAAAAGAATTAATATCATTTATTGAAAAAAGTAAGAATCCAGCAATTTTTCCATTTCTTTTAACTGTAACAAAATAACGTCCCAATTTATTAAAAGCACTTTTCACCCAATGTTTATATACATCCCTTGCCTTACTCAAAGGAAGAAATTCATCATTAAAAAATCTAGAATGTTTAAATGCCTCTTGAGCTATCTTTATAATACTTTCATTATAAGGATAGTCCTCATGGACTTCCGTAATATCCTCTTTATCTGCTGACTTGTTCGATAAACGTTTAACAAATTGAATATTAACATCCACAAGAAAGGCATTTTTATATTTCCCTAGCCATTGATTATTTTGGGGATTATTATTCAAGTTAGTAATAGTTATAAAATCATAACTATCTAAAAATATCGATAGTTCTCCTTCATTCAAAATTGCATCCTTCAATATTACCCTAGCTGATGACATTCCAAAATACTCTGTATCCCAACTTAGTTTAAAAGCTTCATATGTTTCATTATATATGCTTTCTATACTATTTATTTTCCCTTTTAACATTTACATCACCTACATTTGAATAGATTCCTTTGCGCATTACTATTCCTGTAACAGTTTTAAATCCTATTTTTAAATCGAGTATAAAAGAAATATTATCTACATAATAAACATCGTGCTTTAACCTCTGCTTCCACTCAGTTGAATTTCTATAATATGCTTGATTATACCCACTAATTCCTGGAAGGACATCGAGCTTTCTTCCTTCTTCTTCATCGTAATAATTAAGGTGTTCTGGTAAATCTGGTCTTGGGCCGATAAAACTCATATCACCTTTTAATACATTAAATAACTGTGGTAACTCATCCAAGCTAGTCTTTCTAAGCATCTTACCTATACGTGTCAATCTCGGGTCATCCTCTGAATTAAATGTTGAACCATCTTCATTACGTAAATCTGGTGCATTTACCTTCATAGAACGTAATTTAAACATCTTAAAAGTTACCTTATTTCTTCCCAGTCTTTCGCCAAAATAAAAAATAGGTCCTCCGTCCTCAATCTTTATACATACTGCACATACTAATGTAACGATAAGAATAATAGGTAGTAATAATAATGCAAACAATATATCTAAGAATCTTTTTATATATTTTGTATATATCATCGTTCCATCTCCTTCCTATGTTTATAAATTCATTAAATAAATTTATTTTATATTTTTCCAAATATAAAATAAGCAATAATCTTTATAGCTAAAAATACATCAATTTCTATCTAGGAATGTCAGTTAAATTGACTTTCCAAAGAATCATTAGCAATTCTTAATAATCTATCTCTAATATCCTTCCTACTCATCTTTTCAAAATCATCCATAAACTGCATTAAGATATCTTGATCCATTAAAACTGCCTTTCCAATGTGAATCTTAGGGAATATTTGTTCAGGGTGAATCTCTCCTTCATTTAATAGCTCTTCATACATTTTCTCTCCTGGTCTTAATCCAGTAAATTCGATTCCAATTTCCTCAACAGAATAACCCGAAAGTGTAATAAGATTTTTGGCTAAATCAACAATTTTCACTGGATCTCCCATATCAAGAACAAATAATTCTCCACCTCTAGCTAGCGTACCAGCTTGAATAACTAATCTCGAAGCCTCAGGTATTGTCATAAAGTAACGAATCATATCAGGGTGAGTAACTGTTACAGGTCCACCTTTTTGAATTTGTTTCTTAAACAGAGGAATTACACTTCCCCTACTCCCAAGGACATTACCGAACCTAACAGCAACAAAACGTGTATTCGTACTAACAGATGCCATATGCTGTACAATCATTTCTGCAAATCGTTTTGTAGCTCCCATTACATTTGTCGGATTTACAGCTTTATCTGTAGAAACCATTACAAATGTATTCACTTTAAACGTATCTGCCGCTTCAGCTACATTTTTCGTACCAAAAATATTATTTTTCACAGCTTCTTCTGGATTACGCTCCATTAAAGGAACATGCTTATGTGCAGCTGCATGATACACAATATACGGTTGATGCTTTTTCATTATTTCAAAGATTTTATGACGATCTTGAATATCAGCGATTTCTGTTGTTATTTCCACAGAATCTTTATAAGTAACTCTCATTTCCATCTCAATATTATAAATGCTGTTTTCACCATGTCCTAAAAGAACAATTTTAGCTGGTTTGTATTTCATCACTTGACGACAAATTTCTGATCCGATTGATCCACCAGCGCCCGTTACTAAAATCGTTTTACCTGTAATCTTTTCCCCAATTCCAGCATCATCTAGCTTTATTGGTTCTCTCCCTAATAAATCCTCTACTTGTACATCACGGAATTCATTGACAGAGAGCTTACCATCTAAAAGGTCTTCTAGCATCGGCACAATTTGCGTTTTCGCCTTTGTTTTTCTACACTTCTCAAAAATTTCATTGATTTGACTTCTATTTAATGAAGGAATTGCGATAATAATATGTTCTATATCATTATCTTCTACAATTTCTTGAATATGATTTGTTGTACCAACAACTGGTACATTATAAATTTCTAATTTTTGTTTATTTCTATCATCATCAACAAATGCAATTGGATATAAATCTGCTTCTTTATTATGTTGCAACTGACGTACTACCATTGTCCCTGCTGAACCTGCACCAATAATTAATGTTCGTTTTTTATTAGTTGCTTTCGTAATATATGTATCACGGAACATACGCCATATGAAGCGAGAACCACCTATTAATAATAAATGCAACATCCATGCGATTGCTAAAATGCGAACATAAATATCATGATTTATAATTTGTTGAACAATTGCCGTTACTAAAATCGATAATGTAATTGCCTTAAATATTTGTTTTAATTCTCCAATACTTGCATATTCCCACGCCTTGTTATACAACTTATAAATAGCTGCAAAAACATGATGACTACACAATAATGTAATAGAACTAATAACTACTGTTGTAGGAATTTTGCTTAATACATTTGGATGTATAAACCAATAACTTAAATACACGGCAGTTAATACGATAAATGAATCTAATAAAATTAATAATGAGAGCCGTCTTCGATAACTCAATATACCTGTTCCCTTCTTTATATAATTCTTATCTTATTCATAATAAAAAAGTACATTCTCTTATGAATGTACCTCTTCCTTTTTTACAAGTTCTTTCATATACTTCATTAACTCTACATTTAATTCTTCATTTTGTAGCGCCATCTCAATCGTCGTCTTAATAAATCCAAACTTCTCCCCAACATCGTAACGCGTACCCTCAAAGTCATAAGCAAATACACGGTGAACTTCATTTAAACGTTGAATTGCATCTGTCAATTGAATTTCCCCACCAGCACCTGTTTGTTGATCTTCAAGGAGCATAAAGATTTCTGGTGTTAATATGTAACGTCCCATAATTGCTAAATTTGATGGTGCCGTACCTTCTGCTGGTTTTTCAACAAATTGACGCACTTGATAACGGCGATCGCTTTGTTCAATCGGATCAATAATACCGTAACGATGTGTTTCGTTTTCAGGCACTGTTTGTACACCAATAACAGATGAGTGTGTTTCTTCATATTGATCCATTAATTGGCGCAAACATGGCGTTTCTGCTTGAACAATATCATCACCAAGTAATACTGCAAATGGTTCATTTCCAATAAACTTACGTGCACACCATACTGCGTGTCCTAAACCTTTTGGTTCCTTTTGTCTTATGTAATGAATATTAATTTTTGAGGAAGCTTGTACTTTTTCTAGCATCTCATACTTCCCTTTTTCTAGTAAGCTTTGCTCTAATTCAAAGGAATGATCAAAATGATCTTCAATAGCACGTTTACCTTTTCCAGTAACAATAATAATATCTTCAATTCCGGATTGTATCGCTTCTTCTACTATGTATTGAATTGTTGGTTTATCAACAATTGGTAACATTTCTTTAGGCATTGCCTTTGTTACCGGTAAAAATCTTGTCCCCAGTCCCGCAGCTGGAATAATTGCTTTTCTTACTTTTTTCAAATCTAGTCCCCCAAACATATTATTATATCCATATGTAACAATAACAAAAACCCTACTTATAGGGTCGTCTTTACAACTCCATAAGTAGAGTTTCTAACATGAATAAATTATGGGCATCTAACCCATCCTCACGTCATACTCCCGACGACAAGCGTCTAAGGTAGGTTCGAAATAAAAATTTCTACCCACAGCACGACCGAGTGCCTCCATTGATAACGGTTAGGAGACATCACCAATTCTTTATTTAAAAAATACCGAACAATTTTTTGCGACGAATTTGTTCTGGATCTTCCTTATAAATTGCTTTACCGCTAATTAATAAGTACGGATTCTCCTTTAAATCACTCATAACACTCATTCCAAATTCTTTCTCAATTAGTTCATAGCTTTCCGCTAAATGAAATCCTCTTGATGTCGTGTTATGTGCATCTGATGCGATCATATGTGTTAAATTATGTTCCACAAGCTGTAATGAGAATTTTTTAATCTTTTTACCAAATTTCCCAAGCAAACTACCTGCTGTTACTTGTGTTAATGCACCTTTATTTACAATGTTATATAACTTATCTGGCCGCTCGATTAACTCGGCATTACGTTCTGGATGAACAATAATTGGAATCATTCCCTTTACACGTAATTCGTATAATAATTGTTCGGCATAACGTGGTACGTGATTCGATGGAAATTCAATGAATATATATTTATTTGTTTCATTTAAAGTAACGATTTTACCAGCTTCATAGTCTTCTAATAAATCGCCATATAATCTGACTTCTTGCCCAGGTAAAATGGTAAGTGGAATATTATGTTGTTGTAGTTCATTATTTAGCTGTTTTACATGATGAATAATTGAGGTACGTTCATTTACATATTTTCCATTTTGATGGTGCGGCGTTGCGACAATTGTATGTATTCCTTCTGACACTGCTTGCTGTGCCATCGCTAAACTATCGGTGACTGTCTGTGCACCATCATCGATACCAGGTAAAATGTGACAATGTAAATCTATCATTTGTTTCATCCTCCCTCTCTCCTATAAAGATCTTTTTTCCCTTGAATATGAGATATCGCTCATATTCAAGGGAAAAAAGGAGATATGTTTCTACCATATCTCACTCTTTTAATTAGTTTGCACCGTAATAATAATATAAGCCTTCTTCACGTTCACGATCGTTCAGAACAACGCCCAACAATTTACCTTTAGCCGATTCTAACAATCCTTTTGCTTTTACTGCTGTTTCTTTTTCTGTTGATTCACTACGAACAACAAGAATAGAAGCATCACATACATTTGCCATAATTTGCGCGTCGGTAACAGCTAAAATTGGTGGCATATCAAAAATAACTAGATCGTACATGCTGTATGCTTGTCCAAGAAGTTCTTTCATTGATTTTGAACCTAACAATTCAGCTGGGTTTGGGGGGATTGGACCACAAGCTAAAAAGTGTAGATTATCAACTAGTGTTGTTTGCACACATTTCTCTAAACGTTCACTATTTGTTAACACATTCGTTAGTCCAAAAATATTGTCTACTTGGAACATTTGATGCATTGCTGGTTTACGCATATCTGCATCAATTAATAATACTTTTTTTCCTTGTTGAGCAAACACAACAGCCATATTCGCTGTCGTTGTCGTTTTCCCTTCACTTGGGTTTGCAGACGTGACCATTAATGAATGTAAATTCGTATCAATAGCTGCAAATTCAATATTCGTTCGAATATTACGATATTGTTCTGAAATTGGTGATTTCGGCTGTTGATGAGCAATTAATTGACGACGTTGACGATGATTCTTTTTCTTTTTAAATAAATTAAGAGCCAATTGTTTGTCCCCTCACTTTTCTTGATGATGGAGCGTGTGATTTCACGTTCATTGTTTCTTCATCCATACGAGCTACAATTCCTAATACTGGTAAGCCAAGTAAGTTTTCCACATCTTCTTCTTTTTTCACTGTGTTATCTAAGTACTCTAGTAAGAATGCAAGACCAACTGAAGCCATTAAACCAACAACGAAAGCAATTGCCACATTTAACATTGGACGTGGTTTAATTGGAGATTGATTTTCTGCAACTTCTGCTTTAGATAGCACTGTTACGTTATCAACGTTCATAATTTTTGCAACTTCACCTTTAAATACATCTGCAGTTGCATTCGCAATATCACGAGCTAGTTTTGGATCTTTATCCTCAGCTGTTACAGAGATTACTTGTGAATCCTTTTCATTCGCAACATTAATCTTTCCTGTTAGCGCTTGAGATGTCATATTTAAATTTAATTTTTCATTCACTTGTTCTAAGATTACTGGACTTTTAATAATAACCTTATATGTATTCGTTAATTGAATATTCGTTTGAATTTCACCAGCTTGGAACATTGCACCCTCTTGTTTCTTCTGGTTAACAAGAATTTGCGTCGAAGATTGATAGATTGGTGTCATGAAGAAAAAGCTAATGATAGCACTTACAATAGCTGCACCAAATGCAATTACGAGGATCATTGCTAAACGTTTTTTTAAGATATGAAATAACTCTTTTAAACTAATTGTTTCTTCCATAGGTTCCTCCAACTTTCTAAAATTTACACATAGGAAAAATTATAACATATAAATCTTACATTTTTTATTTTTAATAATTCAGTTCTGTATTTGTTCACAAGAAACAAGTTTAATCTTACAAAATAATCTTAAATATGACAACACATTCCAATCATTTTCCAAAATTTTTATTTTAGCACGTTTTTTACACTGTGTAACTTGATAAAGAATTTTCAGAAAAAAGTAAAAAGCCAACAAATTTTTGTTGGCTTTTTCATATTTTAATAATAACCATATTGCTCTTTTTCTTCTCTTTTATCGTTTAAAACGACACCGAGTATTTTGCCTGATGCTTTATCTAATATTTGTTTCGCTTTTACGATTTTATCTTTTTCCGTCTTTTCACTTCGTACAACGAGTACGATTCCATCACATTTATTCGCAAGTATTTGTGCATCCGTAACCGCAAGGACAGGTGGCGTGTCGATTAATATAATATCAAACATGTTATATGCTTCTAGCAACGCCTCGTCCATAGCCCGGCTCCCTAATAGTTCTGCTGGGTTTGGCGGGATTGGACCTGCTGCCATTAAGTATACGTTCTCTATATCTGTTTTTTGAATGCATTGCATAAGTTTTGCTTGTCCTGATAATAAGTTCGTTAACCCATTTGAACTATGAACGGCAAATAAGTTTTGTATTGTCGGCTTACGCAAGTCAGCTCCAATTAATAAAACTTTCTTTCCTTGTTGTCCGAAAACAACTGCTAAGTTTGCGATTGTTGTTGTTTTCCCATCACCTGGATCTGCTGAAGTAACAATAATAGAACGAACATGATTATCTACAGATGTGAACTCAATGTTTGTACGAATGTTACGGTATTGTTCTGTAATACGCGATTTAGGCTCTTTATGTGTAATTAATTGTCGTAATGGTTTTCTTTTCTTTCTCCCGAACATATTCATAATCTCCTTTTGTAAAATGCGACATTTCCCTTTTCTCTCTCTTATGCTCGATTTCATACGTCTAATTAATATTCTTGCTGATTTCCCCACATTTCATCATAATCAATAACATTCTACTTTGTCTTATTTAAGTACCTTAACAATATGACAATGCCCTTATTTCTTTATTACCTTTATCACTTATCCTGTTTTCTAGATAAACAATAAAGTAAGTATATGGTAATTGCCATCTATTTACAAGTTGTTTTCTGATTAGTTTGTATATTATCGTTTCATCGTTATATAGCAGAAATTAAAAAAATCTCCTTGTCTTTTTACAAGGAGATTTTTTAGTACTATCTATTCTTTTTTATCACCAATCGCAAATGTAATTTCTGCCTCACATGCAACTTCACCATCTACTGTTGCGATTGCTTTTCCTTTTCCAATCGGGCCGCGTACGCGTGTCATTTCTACTTCTAGACGAAGCTGATCACCTGGGCGTACTTGTTTTTTGAAACGGCAATTGTCGATACCTGCAAAGAAAGCAAGTCTTCCGCGGTTTTCTTCTTTCTTTAATACTGCAACTGCTCCGACTTGTGCTAATGCTTCTACAATAAGTACACCAGGCATAACTGCATAGTCAGGGAAGTGTCCGTTAAAGAATTCTTCGTTTGCGGATACATTTTTAATCCCAACCGCTCTTTTACCTTCATCTACTTCTAATATTTTATCAACAAGTAAAAATGGATAGCGGTGAGGAATGATTTCTTTAATTTGTTCTATATTTAGCATGTAACAATCGCCCCTTTTGTAATATTGGTCTTACCACTTGGACATATTGCTATTATCCCATTTTGTTTATTGTTTGTCATTACAAAGTAACATTTTATATTTAGCACAACTTCCTAAAAAAAAATGCACACACTCTATTCCATTAAAATAGTTGCACATTTTTGCAACTGACACGGAGGTGGAAAGGAGTGTATGCCCAAATTAGGGAAAGGCAATATGTATTGAAACATTATTTGCCTTAATGTCGTATTCGACTCATTATATTATAAACGTTTTCAATTAAGGAAATATTAAATTTAACCATATATATGAATATTTTACCTGTTTCCTTCATATTTCTCTATTTTCCTTCCATTTTCGCAAAAAAACAAAATAAAAAAATATAAAAACAAAAAAAAGAACTAAGGCATTAGCCTTAGTTCTTTCAAATTATCTCAAAGCACGCTTTGGTAATCTGTCGATATTCTCTAACATAATACCTGTACCAACCGCAACGCAGTGCATTGGGTTTTCAGCAATTAATACTGGTACTTTTAGTTCTTCTGCTAGAAGCATATCGATACCGTGTAGTAAAGCTCCACCGCCTGTTAGAATAACACCGCGGTCGATGATATCTGCAGATAATTCTGGTGGCGTGCGCTCTAATACACCTTTTGCAGCTTGTACAATAACAGCTGCATTTTCTTTTAATGCTTCTGTAATTTCTTCAGAGCATACTGTAATTGTACGTGGTAAGCCTGTTACCATGTCACGTCCGCGAATTTCAAGTTCTTCGCTACGTGCACCTGGGAATACTGTACCAACTTTAATTTTAATATCTTCTGAAGTACGTTCTCCGATTAATAGCTTATACTTACGTTTAATATAGTTTAAGATCTCCATATCAAACTTATCGCCAGCCATTTTGATAGAGGAAGAGGTAACAATATCACCCATAGATAGTACAGCGATATCTGTTGTACCTCCACCAATATCAACAACCATGTTACCGCTTGGTTGGAAGATTTCCATACCAGCACCAACTGCGGCTACTTTTGGTTCTTCTTCTAAAAATACTGTTTTACCACCTGAACGTTCAGCAGCTTCACGAATTGCTTTTTGTTCTACTGATGTAATATTTGTTGGACAACAAATTAAAATACGAGGTTTTGAAAAGAAGCTCTTTACGTCCAATTTGTTAATGAAATACTTTAACATTGCTTCTGTAATTTCGAAATCTGCGATTACACCATCTTTAAGTGGACGAATTGCTACAATATTACCAGGCGTACGTCCCACCATACTTCTCGCTTCTTCACCGACTGCTAATACTTTACCACTATTACGATCAATGGCCACAACAGATGGCTCATTTAATACAATACCCTTACCTTTAACATGAATTAATACGTTAGCCGTACCTAGGTCAATTCCGATATCTCGCGCAAACATTCCCGTTTTTTCCTCCTCGATATTCAAAATCAGGTTACACCCGAATTCTTTTCACCTAATTTCTGATTTTATCATAAATTTAACAGAAACGTAATATTCGCAAAAAGAATTCTTCTGAAAAATATTACCGAATGTGAACGGAATGTTTGCTACTGTAACATTATTGACGTACAGGCTTCTCTACATCTTCTTTTCTATACTTTTGTTTTGTTGCTTCTCCACCTCTTAAATGACGAATAGACTTATGATAATCAAGAATTTCTTTTACCTCATTTGCGAGCTCTGGATTAATCTCTGGTAGACGTTCTGTTAAATCTTTATGGACTGTACTCTTTGATACCCCAAATTCCTTTGCAATGACACGCACTGTCTTTCTTGTCTCCACGATATACTTACCAATCTTGATAGTTCTCTCTTTGATGTAATCGTGCACACCACTCGCCTCCCTAATTTGGATGTGAGAAGGGTGAAATGAGCCTCGCTGCATATGACTAAGAAGTAAGTGTGAGTGCTGTTTGTAAGCGTTAAACATTCTTGGATTTATAATGAAATGATTCACGATTTCTCACCTCAAACACTCTCTTTGCTTTGGTTTATACCATTGTATTGCCCGCACTACTGATATATGCTACATGTTCACTATTTTTGCGGACTAAGTTAAGAAAAATTACGTTTTTTTGTGAGAAATACGTTAAAACTGACTATTATGGCCAAAAAAAATGACACCTTGTATAAAAGGCGTCATTCTTCTCGTTCCAATTCTTCTTCTAACAACTGATGGTGGGGAACCTCTTTCTTACCGGCAATATAATAATATAAAGTGAATAAAACAAACAATAAAATAATAGCAGTCGACAGAACAAACAAAAATGACACAGTATCCCCTCCCTTTTGTAATATATATTCGAGAATCTCGTCATTTTTCCTTGTTTTTACAACTTTTTTCTCGAAATTGAGTATTTTTATATAAAGTGAAACTTTAATCAGTGGGTGCCATTTCCCACTGATTATTAGTTGAACCAATCGGGCTTTTACGGGCAGTTGATCCCCGACCTAACTTCTTAGCTTTCACTGAATTTTGAAGTAGGGGTCTTACTGCCCGTTAATGCGGGATAAAAATAAAAAAATCAATTCTCTTGATGAGAACTGATTTTTTCACTTTATTATTCTTGTGAAGAAGAATCGTTAGATGATTCTGTAGAACCGTTTGTTGATTTTTCTTCTTTCTTCGGTTCTTCTTTTTTGTCACTAGTTGAACCGCTTGTTGATTTCTCTTCTTTTTGAGACTTGTCTTCTGTTTTATTTTCTGGTTTCGTGCTCGTTGACTTCTCTTCTTTTTGAGATTTGTCATCAGCTTTTTTACCAGAAGCATTCGTAGCCTTTGCAGCACCTGCATCAGCTTTAATTTCTGTTACTGATTTATTTAAGTAACGTTCAGGGTTCACAGCCACATTGTCTTTACGTACTTCAAAGTGAACGTGAGAGCCTGCCTCTTTATTCATTGCACTTAGACCGGATGTTCCTAATACTTCACCTTGTGCAACTCTTGCACCTTTTTCTACTTTCACACTGCCTAAGCTTTGATAAGATACCGCTACACCATTTCCACTATCAACTGTTACAACATAACCAAGAAGTGAATCTTTTTCAGCTTTCGTTACTGTACCACTTAAAGCAGCGGCAACATTGAATTCTTTTCCATTCTTCGCAGCAATGTCAATTCCTTTGTTTGGGGAATATGTGTTGTTATAAAAGACAAGTGCTTTTTCTTGTTCCGCCTCAGTTGCTGCATCTTCATAGAATTTCTTTTGTACGACTACTTCCGCATTCGCGGCAGCTGGCATTTTCACTACTTCTGAAGATTTCGTTACTGGTACTGCTGGATCTTCCGATTGTGTATACGGTGTTGCTTGATCGTGGTTTGGAGTCTTCTTCGGATTAGCTCCTTGGAACCATAGCGCAACCATTAAGATTACCGCTGCACAAGCAATGTATAGTGCCGGAAACACCCATCTTTTTTGAAATAAATGTACTACCTTTTGCGACTTTTTATTATTTCTTCCTCGCATTCCATCATCACCTCAGCAATCATTTTGAACAATATTCACGTATCCTATACAACGTATAACTAATTAATTTTCGACAAAATTTGTAAAAATATGTATAAGAACTGTAAAATTTCCGAGGAAATGATAGAAAAAAGAAAAAACTGAGCGTTTCGGCTCAGTTTTTAGTCCATTTGTTTCTTCTTATATACGATTAAACACGCAATAAGCGCAATAATAAGCCACACTCCAACATTTAATACATGCCCACTAATACTACTAAACCCAGCTCCATCTACTAAGCTTTTGATTGCTTTTACAATATGAGATGTTGGAAGATACTCAATTAGTGTCTTAATTACTTTATTTTCAACCATCGGCTCAAATTGTACAGCTAAATACATCGTCATTAAAATAGGCATACCAATTAAAGATGTTTGTGGTACAGAAGATGCAAGTAATCCAATCATTGTTCCAAGCACGATAAACAAAATAGTTCCACATAAGAATACCAATCCTACCAATGGAAGATTAATATTTAACTGATCTAAAATGAATAAATTTGCAATACAAATGACCATCGTCAGACCCGATGTTAATAAACTCTTTCCAAGAAGAACTTCAACAGAAGATGCTGGGGATAACATCAACACACGCAGTGTATGTTTTTCTTTTTCTTCTGCAATTACCATAGATTGAACAAAGCCTGCGACAAATAGGAAGGCCGTTATAGTAGTAATGCCTAACATTTCCTTTCCCACTCCAAATCTGCTAAACAAAAATGAAAGTATAATTGGTAAAAATGCCATTAACAACACTTGTGAATTTGTCTTAAAATCTTGTACTTCTTTTCTAAAAATAGCTGATACACGTCTCATTGAAAAAGTCATTATAATCCCCTCCCAGTAACTTCAATAAAGATATCACCTAGCGTTGGTTCGTGTGAATGAATGGATAGTAATTCTCCTTTGTTCATCCATTCTGAAATACGTTTTGCACCTAATTCATCTTTTTGCACTACTGCTTTTTGTTTATCTTTTAATACGACCTGTATTTGATCCTTAGCGTATTGTAAGCGTAGGTTCTCTGGCGTATCCAGCGCTACAATTTCTCCGCCACAAAGGAAGGCAATACGGTTACAAAGCGTTTCTGCTTCATCCATGTTGTGAGTCGTTAAGAAAATCGTCGTTCCTTCTTCATTTAAGTCTTTTAAGATTTTATGAATGTTTTGTACGTTTACTGGATCGAGTGCAGATGTTGGTTCGTCTAAGAAGAGGATATCTGGTTTATGAAGGATTGCTCTTGCCAGTGTGACGCGTTGCTTCATTCCCTTTGATAGTTTCTTTACTGGTGTTTTTTTATCATCTAATAAATTTACTTGTGTTAGTACTTCATCGATTCTTTCTTTTTTGCAATCGTATAAGTCACAAAATAATAGTAAGTTATCATAAATGCTAAGTCTTTCATATAAGCCGCTGTTATCTGTTAAAATACCAATTCGTTTGTAATCGATGCTACTTGGTCCTGTAATATCTTTCCCTAATACTCTTACCGTTCCAACACTATGAAGCAATTGAGAAGTTAAAATTTTTACTGTTGTCGTCTTACCAGATCCACTCGGTCCGAGGAATCCGAATATCTCTCCTTGCTTCACCTCAATATTTACATTTCGAAGTGCCGTTTTTCCACTGAAACTTTTCATTACATCTTTCATTTCAATTGCCAATGTCATTTCTTCATCCCCTTTGTTTTTCTTCTTTATAGATGAAAGTCGCTTTAGCGCTTTTCGTTCGTTTGTTTCGCTTTTCTTGACTCAATCATATGAAAAACAAAGGGTTTACGCAGTAAAATACCGGTAAAAGGAGTATTTTTACCGGTGAATGAATCGCATGTTGAGCTTATTGGAGCACTTTTTATAGCCCAATCACGCCTTTTAATTCATCCATGCGTCCTTTTGAAAGCGGAATTGAACTTTTTCTTTCGTCATCCAAAATTAAACTGAAACTGTTACGAGTCCAAGTAATCACTTCTCGCACTCTTTGTAAATTCACAAGATACGAGCGATGACATCTAAAGAAACCAAAACCTGTTAATCTCGCTTCTAGTTCACTTAATGTTAATGCACATACAAAATCCCCTTCACGAACGTGAATATGTGTCACTCCGTTTTGTGTTTCAATGAAATGGATTTCCATCGGATCAAGTAAAATGATTTTATCGTTCACTTTCGCAGGTATTCTTTCTAACTTCATTTGCGGAATTATTTGAACGACCTTCTCTTCATCGACTTTTTCTGCTTCCTCTTGTTCAATTTCTACTTTTTTCACACCATCATTGTTTAGTATATATACATCTTCCGTTAACGAAAGGGCATCCGATAGGAAAGATGACGTAATAAAAATCGCCTTTCCTTGTTCTTTCATTTTCATGATTGCTTTTCGAATAATAACCGTACTCTCTATATCTACATTTTGCTCTGGCTCTTCCAAAATAACTAAATCCGGATTATGAATCATCACTCGCCCGATATGAAGACGGCGTTTCTCTGAAAATGATAATTTTTCTATTTTAACGTTTAGTTTATCTAGGAGACCAACAGACTGCACAACTTCTTCTATACTTATCTTTGATTCATAAAGCCCTAATAAAAATTTGAAGTATTCTTTCACCTTCAAACGATCATATGCCTCATCTTTCAAAAAACAAAAACCGATGCGGGAATAATTTTTCTTTCCAATTGCTCCCCCTTCAAACAGTACATTGCCAGTCGACGCCTCTTCTTCACCAATAATGATGCGATGTAACACTTTAGCTGTATGATTATTGCATTGCAAAACAATACATTGTCCCTTCTCCACCTCTAGCTCAATTGCCGGTAACTGGTTCGCCTTCCCTAATTGTTTCAACTCTAGTAACGCCATTTCATTTCCCCCAAATGCCTTTTTATCCTATTATATCAAACAGTTAATGGAAAATTATGATATTTTAAACAGAAAAAAATAGGTGCCAGAGTTCTGACACCTATTTCTTCACCATCAATTTTCCTTCATAATCATTCATCGTCTTTATTTCAACGCCTTTATAGTAATGAGCGACGATATCTGTATATTTCTTTCCTTCCGCTGCCATGCCGTTCGCCCCGTATTGACTCATACCAACGCCGTGACCGAAGCCTTTCGTCGTAACGATGATTTTATCTCCTTGTTGTTTCCACGTGAAATCAGAAGAACGTAAATCTAACTTTTCACGAACTTCTTTTCCTGTTAATGTTTTTCCTTGAAAAGCTACATCCTTTACACGCTTTCCTTCCGTAAGGTCTTTAATGTTTCCAACCTTCCCGTCTGCTAGCACTTTCACACCGAGACGTTTTTGAAAATCAGCTACTGTAAATGTTTGCTCGCTCGTAAACTTTGGTGAGGCTTGATCCCACGGACTATCTACACTTTTCAAGTACGGATAATCATTTCCCCAATAGTCAGCTGCATTTTCTGTTCGACCATTACTCGTTGAAAAGAAGGATGCTGAAATTGGTTTTCCATCATACGTTAAAACTTGTCCTGCTGTTTTCGAAACAGCTTCTTCGATTTTCTTCAAATTATTTTCGTAGTTATTGCCCCATTGCTTCTTCAATTCATCTTTGCTTTTGTACACTTGATCTTTCACCGTATCTGTCACGTCTGCATTATTTTTCTTTCCTCCGCTTAGCATACGTTGTACTACAAATGTTCTTGCTGCTAATGCCTGTGCCTTTAGTGCCTCTATTTCAAAACTGGCATTCATCTCAGAAGCTACTACACCGGTCACATACTCCTCCATAGGTAATGATTCTACCTTCTTTTGTTTCTCACGATATACAGCAACTTGAACAGCTGTATCTACTTTTCCTGGAGCTGGTATACTTTCTATCGCTGGAGGAGTTTTAGAGGCTGTTTCTTCCCCTACTTTTGCTTTCGCAAATGGGATAACAAGGGCTGCAGGTACAATGATAACGAGCGCTATTAAGAGCGCTACTGTAATAAAAAGTGGCTTTGAAAATTTCATCCTATTTTTCCCCCAATATAAAAGCTTTACTCCATTCATTCTTATGGAACAACTCTTTCTTTTAGAACATACTTAAGGGGGAAGAGCATAAAACGTAAATTTTCTAAATATTTTTACTGGTACGTGCATAAGTATAGAATTTATTGACTATAACAGTAATAACCCAAAAAAAATAGCCCCTATGTCAAAAGACATAGAGACTATTTCAATTAAGCGTGAAGATCAGAAACTTCTTGTTCTTTCACTTCTTCTACTTTTTCGTTTACACGTTCAATAGTTGCACCTAATGCAGCTAATTTCTTATGGAAATCTACATAACCACGGTCAAGATGTTTTAACTCAGTTACACGAGTATAACCTTCTGATACTAAACCAGCTAAGATTAATGCAGCTGCAGCACGTAAATCAGTTGCGCCTACTTCAGCACCTTGTAAGCTGTTTGGACCGTTCATAATAACAGAACGACCTTCAATTTTAATATCAGCATTCATACGACGGAATTCTTCAACGTGCATAAAGCGGTTTTCGAATACCGTTTCTGTAATCATGCTTGTTCCATCAGCTTGTAGTAATAATGCCATCATTTGTGATTGCATGTCTGTTGGGAAACCTGGGTGAGGCATAGTTTTAATATCAACCGCTTTTAACTTATCTGGGCCGATAACACGTACACCTTCGTTTTCCTCAATAATTTTAACACCCATTTCTTCCATTTTCGCTGTAATTGAGCGTAAATGTTCAGGTACAGCATTTTCAATTAAGATGTCTCCACCAGTAATTGCTGCTGCAACCATGAATGTTCCCGCTTCAATACGGTCAGGAATAATAGAGTGGTTTGCACCATATAATTTATCAACGCCTTCGATACGAATCGTTCCAGTTCCAGCTCCGCGTACTTTCGCTCCCATCGCATTTAAGAAGTTAGCTAAGTCAACGATTTCTGGTTCTTTCGCTGCGTTTTCAAGAATTGTTGTCCCTTTTGCTAATGTAGCTGCAGACATAATGTTTTCTGTCGCGCCTACGCTTGGGAAGTCTAAGTAGATTTTAGCTCCTTTTAGTTCTCCCTCAACATATGCCTCAACAAAACCGTTACCAACCTGTACTTTTGCTCCCATTGCTTCGAAGCCTTTTAAATGTTGGTCAATTGGACGTGAACCGATTGCACATCCACCAGGAAGTGCAATACGAGCACGACCGTTACGTGCTAATAATGGTCCCATTACTTGAACAGATGCACGCATTTTACGTACATATTCAAATGGTGCTTCAATGTTTAGTTCTTTAGAAGAATCGATTGTTACTTGATTATTTTCAAATACGACTTCAGCATTTAAATGACGTAATACCTCATTAATTGTGTATACATCAGACAAAACTGGTACTTCAGATAGTACATTCTTTCCATCACTCGCTAATAGGGCTGCAGCGATTATAGGTAATACAGCATTTTTTGCGCCCTCAACACGCACTGTGCCGTTTAACCGCTTTCCGCCACGGACGATGATCTTTTCCAAATTATTCCCCTCCGTGTCCTTTTTTCAGTATCTATTCACTCAATACTCAGAAGTTATGATCGGTGTGCCAACCACAATTGTATCTTTGTTGTCTGTAGAACGTATTGCTATTTGCACATTTATTTTCTCTCTATTTGTTGAAAGAGCGTCATCCCACTTTTTATTGTATGCGGAGACTGACACAAATGCTCTTTCTTCTACTTGTTCGATCGCTCTTGCTGAAAGATCTTTCAAAACCTGATTGGTTTTATTTTGCAAAACACCTTCAATCTTATCATTCAGTACACCTTGAACACAAGTGTAAATTATAGGTTTTTCACTAAAAATTTTATTTACTTTTTGAACATACTTCGGGTCCCATTTCGCCCCACTTACTTCAAAGATAATGAAAGTGTTTTCTTTAGTATTTTCTTTACTCCAAGTTACTACTACTCGTTCTTCATGAGAAGCAAACTTTTTATAGGATGTAGCTTTATATCCATCTGGAGATTGCTCTACTTCCCACTTTTGAATATTTGCCTTGTCCTTCACATCGTTTAACAACTTTTGAAACGTATGTATATTAGAAATTGTTTTTGTTTCTCTAGCTAACCATGACCATTTTTCTACTTTAGCATCATTTTTCTCTAAAGCCTTAATCATGCTCTCCATTTTCTGTTCATCGCTTATCGGTTTCATCTCTCTATATCCAACCAAAAATAAAACAACACTAAGTGCAACAATAAGAATGGCTTTAAGCTTCAATTTCATCCCCTCCTATCCCCATTGTTAACGGAGATTTGAGGTTCTATACACTTACTTTACTAAATACGTTAAACTCTTCGAATAGCCTAAATAATCAAGGAAAAAGTTACTTACAGATGTCCCAATTGCAATTGTAATTAAGATGAGTAATACTCGCGTCTGCAGCACTTTTCCGGACTTCATTAAACGCTCAATGTGAATGCCTTGCAAAGCCCACCACGTAATGGTAATAAACAATAAATGCGAAACAATGGCAATCAGTGCTTGTTGCCCTAAAAGTTGTGCCAAAAAATCGACCCCTTTTTACTCAGCTACTACTTATGAAAGAATATAAAAACGATACCATAATAAGTAGGAGCCACACTTTTTCAAATGCACATAGACATCTTACATTTTACATCGTGATTTTCTTTCAAAAAACGTATATCTACATTACAAGTTAACACAAAATAAAAAGCGCAGAGTACTGACTCCACACCTTTTATTTTCACTATTGTACCACGTTCCCTAAGAAGAAGAAATCTTTCATTAATGGAAAATATTCATAAAAGAAATTGTACCCAATCATCGGCATAATCCCTAGTATTACAATCGAAATTGCACAAAGGCTCATAACAACCTTTATATTTAATGGTAACCGTATCCTCTCTTCTGTCTCTCCGGTGCGGAAAAACATTTGTTGTAAAATACGGAAATAATATACGAATGAAACAACTGTCGTACCCATCATAATCGAAGCTAGTACGTAATGTGCTGGTTCTACATGAAGCGCGCCTAAAAAGATGTTAATCTTTCCAATGAAGCCAGCCGTCCCTGGTATCCCGGCCAGCGATAAAATAAAGATTGTCATCATGATCGCTGCAAATGGTGATTTCTTATATAATCCGGCGAAAATCGTTATATTTTCCTTATCGTTTTGTAAGATTAAGCCGTGGATAATGGCAAACGCGCCTATATTCATAAGCATGTATGCCAACATATAAAACCACATGCTATCCAGCGTAAATGGTGATAATGCCACAAGTGGAACGAGCAAATACCCAGCATGCGCAATACCTGAATAAGCAAATAAACGTTTTATGTTGTATTGTTTTAACGCGACTACATTCCCAACAATCATCGTAATACTTGCTAGCACCGCAATATATATACTCATATGCCCATATAAAGACTGCATATCTCCTTGTATTAATACACTTGCAAAAACCATAAGGAACAAACGAATAATGAGTAGGAACCCAGCAATTTTAGAAATCGTTCCAAGAAAGGCAGTAACAGGTGTAGTCGCTCCTTCATACACATCAGGTGCCCACATATGAAACGGCACTGTGGCAATTTTAAATGAGAGACCGACTAGCAATAAAAGAAATGCGAGAGCTAGCAATAACTGAATACCACTAGCGAGCTCCCCAGTGAGTACCTTTTGCATATCTACAATGTTAGTTGAACCTGTAATACCGTATAAATAACTCATTCCGAAGAGCGTGATCGCCGTTCCAATTCCTCCGCTAATGACATATTTCATTGCCGCTTCATTTGATGCACGGTTCTTTTTTCGTATTCCTACTAAAATATAAGAAGAAAGTGAAAGTAACTCTAAACCAACGAAAAGGGTGATAAAGTCAACACTAGAAGCCATGAACATCGCACCAAGAAGTGCCATTAAAAATAAGTAATAATATTCGCCCTTATCTTCAATCGGATTCTTCTTATCATCGCTCATTGCGATGCATAAAATGAGAGCTGAGGCGCCTAATAACAACGTTTTAAACCCTTTTGAAAATCCATCTAACACAAACGATCCGTTTAAAATATCTCCAGCTGGTTCGCTATATAGCGTAATTAATGAAACAATTGCTAATACGATGGCAGCAATCGCACCAAGAGCTACATATCTATGGTTCAGCTTAAAAAACAAATCACATATGGAAAGAAGGATGGCGGCCCCGAGAATAATAAATTCTGGCACCATTAGATGCCACGATAAGCTAAGTAACGTATTCATATCCATCCTACTTCACCCCCAATGTTTTCAATGTATTTTGAAGCGGATCCCCTAGTATCTCTGGCATAACTCCAATTGCAATAATACAAAAGATAAGTAGTAAAACAGGGACATACTCCCATCCATGTATATCAGATTTTGCTTCCCACTCTTTCTTTCCGAATGTCACTTGAAGTGTCGCCCTTAATACATATACAGCGGTTAAAATGATGCCAATCACACCGACTGCAGCAATGACGGGCTCTCCTTGAAATAAACCGAGAAAGGCAAGAAATTCACTAACAAACCCAGACATCCCTGGTAATCCAAGCGATGCCATTCCTCCTGCTAAGAAGAAGCCGCTAAGTACTGGGACACTTTTTGCGAGTCCACCAAGCGCTGTAATTTCTGATGTTCCGAAACGTTGTTCTATAACACCGAGTAAGAAAAACAGTAAGGCTGCAATTAAACCGTGCGATACAACCTGGAATAACGCCCCTTGTGTACCCGGTGCATTAAGTGACGCAAGTCCCATTAACACAATTCCCATATGCGAAATACTAGAGTAAGCCAGTACTTTCCTAAAGTCCGTTTGGATGAGCGCTAAAAAGGCACCGTACAATAAATTAATTACACCTAATATCGCAATTAGCGTTGCAACATCGTGAAAATATTCCGGGAATAGCCCTTTTCCGAAGCGAATAATACCGTACGCTCCAATCTTTAGCAAAACACCAGCATGAAGCATAACTACAGCTGGATGCGCTTCTATGTGCACATTGACCATCCAACGGTGCAACGGAAAAACAGGTAGTTTAATTGCAAAGGCAATCATTATGGAAATAAATACACCAAGCTGCAAGCTACTTGGGATGATGAGTTCTCCTTCTGCACTTACGCTTCTTAATATCTCTTTCAGCTCCACAATATTTGTTGTACCTGTTTTCGCGAACAAAATTGAGAAAACAATGAGCAAAATAGCTGATCCAATACCGTTATATATTAAATAACTATACGCAGCCTTTTCGCTCGACAATTTCCCCCACTTCCCAATCAATAAGAACATTGGTGGCAACGTAATTTCAAAGAAGATAAAAAACAACATTAGATTTTGAGCAGCAAAGACGCCGAGCATCCCTATTTCTAGCATGAGTAACAGCATATAAAATGCTTTTAAATTTCTTTTAATAGAAAAGGCTGCAATTGCTGCGAGCATCGCTAGAAGAGCCGTCAGCACCATCATAACAAGCGACAAACCATCAATACCGAGCTCGTAATAAATAGAAAACCACCTTTTATCCACCGCTGTAAAATCTCCGAACTTAATCCATTTCACCTTTTCATCAAATAGTGACAAACTCTTTCCAGAAGCATATGTACAAGCGAGGACGATAGCGATTCCAAATGGAAGTGCCGTCCCAAATAAGCCAAGCGCCCGCACTGTACGCAATTCCTTTTTCGGTGTTAATACAAGCAATAAAATTCCTAAAAGCGGGGAAAAAATGAAGAACGTTAACAACAAATCATTCATCGTAAATCCCCTCCTGTATAGAGCAAAATAATGACGAGTACAGCGAGCGAAACCGCCGTTACAGTACCGTACACTTGTACATTCCCGTTTTGAAGTTTCGATCCAAGATTACTTGTGCCTTTAACTACGCTTCCAATTAAAACTGCAATTCCCTCGACTACATACACTTCAAATAAGCGAAGCACATGAGCGATTCCTTTTGTAATAGGGATCACCGTCATGTTGTATAGTTCATCCACATAATATTTTTCTTTCAAAAGATTATAAAGCGAGGTTTCCGTACCCCCAGCCCAATCTCTAGAAATTGATTTCTTGCCATATATAAAATATGCAAGAGCGATTCCCGCAAATGAAACGAGCGTCGCAACAATCATAATCCAAACTGGCCCATGCGCTTCTTCAACCTTGAACCCTACACCTTTCGTCAACCAATCTCCGAGAAACGTACCGAACCATGGTGTATTTATATATCCTGCCACTACTGCGAGAACGCCGAGAACAATCATTGGATACGTCATAACGCGGGGCGACTCATGCACATCTTCCTTCGTCTTCGTTTCTCCGGTAAAGACAAGAAAGTATAGGCGGAACATATAAAACGCTGTCAAAAACGCCGCAATTACTGCTAAAGTAAATAAAACGTAATTGCCATTCATCCAAGTCGCCGCTAAAATTTCATCTTTGCTGAAAAAACCGGAAAGGAGCGGAACACCGCTAATGGCAAGGGTACCTATTAGAAATAGCGTACCAGTTACTTTCATCTTCTTCTGTAAACCGCCCATTTTATTAATGTTTTGCGTATGCACTGCATGAATTACACTTCCTGCTGCCAAAAATAGTAGTGCTTTAAAAAAAGCATGTGTCGTTAAATGGAAGACACCGGCTACATAACCTGCAGAACCTAACGCAAGCATCATATATCCAAGCTGGCTAACTGTAGAATAAGCAAGTACTCTCTTTATATCTGTTTGCACGAGACCGATAGAGGCCGCAAAGATTGCAGTGAAAGCTCCAACGATTGCCACGGTCTGCATCGCCACTGTACTTGCTGAAAATAGAGGGAACATCGTCGCTACTAAATATACGCCTGCTGCAACCATCGTCGCGGCGTGAATAAGTGCCGAAACAGGCGTTGGCCCCTCCATTGCATCTGGCAACCACGTATGAAGCGGGAACTGACCTGATTTCCCCATCGCCCCGATAAAAATTAATATCGCTGTTATCGTAATCATGTAAGGAGGTAAATCCCCTGTATAAATCGCCCTAAATATTGCGTCATATTCAAAACTACCTGCGTACCAAAAAATTAAAATCATCCCGATAAATAAACCAACATCCCCAATACGGGTCATAATAAAAGCCTTTTTTGCAGCAGCCTTCGCTTCTTCTTTAAAGAAATAAAAACCGATAAGTAAAAATGAGCCAAGGCCAACTAATTCCCAAAATATATAAAGCTGTAATAAATTCGTTGATATAACAAGCCCTAACATCGCAAATGTAAAGAGTCCTAAATATGCGTAAAAGGTTGGTAATCGTTCATCACCTTTCATATAACCTTTCGAATACACATGTACAAGCAGACTCACAAGCGTAACGATAAATAACATTAAAGCTCCTAATGCAGTCACCTCAAAGCCGAATGATATATCCACATCTCCAGCTCTAAGCCACACCCACTTATGCTTCACGCTTGCTTCTGAAAACCTTTCTATTAACACAAGTACCGCAAGTATAAAGGAGAGAAAGACGAAAAAAATACTAAGTACGCTGCTTCCTTCTCTAATTTTCTTCCCGAATATAATAAGTAACAAAAACGAAACGAGTGGGAAAAGCGGTATGAGCCATGCATAATCGATCATTGTTTCCTTCCCCCTTTTTCGGTCACAATGCTATCCTTTGAGCGTATCCATTTCATCTACCTGAACTGTCGTACGATTACGATACAAAGCAATTAAAATAGCGAGTCCTACCGCCGCTTCTGCTGCCGCTACAGCCATCGTAAACAGTGAGAAAATTTGACCTGTTAAATTCGGAAATAGGCCTAATTTACTAAACGCCACTAAGTTTAAATTGGCAGCATTCAGCATTAATTCGATACAAACTAATACGATTACTGTATTCCGCTTTGTTAAAGCTCCAAATAGACCGATGCAAAACAAAATAATCGCAAGTGTTAAATATGCAGAAGCCGGAACGCTACTCATTGGAATCCTCCTCTTTCTCGTCCTTTTTCGCAAGTATAATCGCGCCAACGAGTGCTACAAGTAAAATAACTGAAGTTAGTTCAAATGGAATAATATATTTTGAATAGAGAAGCGTACCGATTTGAAGTGTGTTGTTTTCATGGAGAGGTAAACTTCCTTGTGTGCTTTCATTTGCAAAATCAACATTATTAACAGCGAAATACATAACCGCTCCAAATGCTACAACTGCAAAGAAGATAATCCATTTTCGAAGAGTAAGACGCGATTCATTTTCCGCGTTATGTTTCGTTAACATAATGCCGAAAATCATAATAATTGTGATTGCACCAGAGTAAAGTAAAATTTGTGCAACGCCTATAAATTCAGCTGATAAAAGAAAATACAAACCTGCAATGCTGAGAAATGTCAGAACGAGAGCTAGCATCATGTGCATAACTTTCGTTAAGTTCAACATAAGAACACCGCCGATAATTGCAGACAAGGATAGTATAAAGAATGCTACAAACTCGCCATTCATGCCTTATTCTCCTTCCTGACGTTTTCGTCGTTTTCGTCAAGCCACTGCAAATTTTTAAATAAGTCATCACGTGAATATTCCGCGAGTTCAAAGTTATTTGTCATGACAATTGCCTCTGTCGGGCAAACTTCTGTACATAAATCACAAAGAATACAAATCTCAAAATTAATATCATACGTGTCGATAATTTTTCCTTTTTTCGTAGGATCTGGATGTTTCTTTCCTGTTAACTGAATACAGTCTGTCGGACAAATGTTAGAGCATTGATTACAAACAATACATTTCTCGGGATAAAATTTTTGAATCCCCCGAAAACGGTCTGGCAACGGCAACGGCTGATTTGGATAATCATACGTTACCTTCTTCTTGCTCAAATTACTTAATGTATATTTTAATCCTTTAAATAGTCCTTTCATCTCTTACTGGCACCCCCCTCATAGATTAGAAGAATAACTCCTTAATCAATGCCGTTAAGAAAATATTTGCAAGTGCAATCGGCAATAATACTTTCCATCCAAACTCCATTAACTGGTCACCTCTTATACGTGGGAACGTAACGCGGAACCAAATTAATAGAAAGACTACACTGCTAAATTTCAAAGCAAACCATACGGCACCTGGGATAAATCCAAGAAACATGACTGGATTCCATCCTCCTAAAAAGAGCACTGTAATTAACGATGCCATCCCGAAGAAATATACGTACTCTGAAAGCATGAAAAACGCCCAGCGAAAACCTGAGTATTCCGTATGGTATCCAGAAACAAGTTCTGACTCCGCTTCTGGCAAATCAAATGGCGTCCTATTTAACTCTGCAACTGCTGCGATTAAGAAAACGACGAAGCCAATTGGCTGTACGAAAATGTACCAAACCTTCTCCTGCGCCGCTACAATCTCATTTAAATTCAGGCTACCAGCTAACAAAACGATACCAATTACACTCATTACGAGCGGAATCTCATAAGAAATCATTTGCGCCGCCGCACGCATCCCTCCTAAAAGGGAATATTTATTATTCGATGCCCATCCCCCAGTTACAACACCTATCGTCGTAATACCGGAAACAGCAATATAATAAAGTAGCCCGACTCCAATATCTGCAAATTGAAATTTATCAGTGAACGGGATAACTGCAAGCACCATAAATGCTGGTGCAAATGCAATGACAGGCGCTAATATAAACAGCGGTTTATCTGCTGCTTTAGGAATACTATCTTCTTTCAATAATAGTTTTAAAACATCAGCTACCGTTTGCAGTAAACCGAATCGGCCTCCAACCTGGTTTGGTCCAATCCGCCCTTGCATAAACCCCATCACTTTCCGTTCTGCCAAAATTCCATATGTAACGAAGCCAAGGACTGCAAATAGTAGAAGCACCGCTAATCCGAAAAAAATGAAGAAATTCGTCCAGCTTGAAGGTGATTGTAAGAGCGTCTCAATCATTAGCCATCAACCTCCCCAAGTACAATATCAACTCCACCTAAAATCGTAATTAAATTAGCGATGTTTTCACCTTTTAATAACTTCGGTAAAATTTGCAAGTTATAAAAAGATGGTCTACGAAACTTCAAACGGTACGGCTCTTTCTTTCCATCACTTGCGATATAACAACCAATCTCTCCGCGCGGCGATTCTATACGTACGAATGCTTCTCCCTTAGGTGCCTTAATAATTTTCGGTACTTTTGCCAGCACAGCTCCATCTTTCGGGAACTGTTGAACCGCTTGCTCAACAATCTTTAAAGACTCCTCGATTTCTTGCATTCGGCAAACGTAGCGATCCCAAGCATCTCCCACACTTCCAACAGGAATATCAAAATCAAAACGATCATAAATCGAATATGGCTCATCTTTGCGAAGATCCCAGTTTACTCCAGTGCACCGCAAATTTGCTCCGCTTAAAGAATACGAAATCGCTTCTTCCGCGCTATATATACCAACGCCTTTCACACGATTTAAGAAAATCTCATTACCGCTAACAAGATCATGATAACCTGCCAATTGCTCTCTCATATACGGAACAAACTCTTCCACCTTTTCAATCCAACCATCTGGCGCATCCCACTTCACACCACCAACTCTCATATAGTTAAAAGTAAGCCGTGCCCCGCATAATTCATTTAATAAATTTATAATCATCTCTCGTTCACGAAACGCGTACAGAAACGGGCTGACCGCTCCTATATCAAGAAGATTCGTCCCCCACCAAACGAGATGACTTGCAATTCTTCCTAGCTCCATCGCAAGTACTCGCAAGTATTCGGCACGCTCTGGAATTTCAAGCCCCATCATCGTCTCTACAGCATGGCAAATGACGTAATTATTCGTCATGGCTGATAAATAGTCCATTCGATCTGTATAAGGAATAATTTGCGTATACTGTAAGCTCTCAGCAATCTTTTCCGTCCCGCGATGCAAATACCCAATAACCGGTGTAGCTTCTTTAATAATTTCCCCGTCAATCTTAATTACGAGCCTGAACACACCATGTGTACTCGGATGCTGAGGTCCTACATTCAAAAGCATCTCTTCCGTGCGGATCATAGCTACACCTCCACATCATACGGTTCATAGTCTTTTCTAAGCGGATATCCTACCCAATCCTCTGGCATTAAAATACGCGTTAAATTCGGATGCCCTTTAAATACAATGCCGAGCAAATCGTACGTTTCTCTCTCCGGCCAGTCAGCCCCTTTCCAAAGCGCTGTCACAGACTCGACTTGCGGCGCTTCCCGGTCTAGTTTTACCTTCACCGCTACCGATTGTTTCTTGCCATATGAAAACAAATGAACATACACTTCCATATGTGTCACAAAATCCGTCGCATGTAGCTCTGACATATAATCAAAAGCAAGTCCCTCATGGAATCGCAGTGACTCCATCACTTCATAATATTTTGCGGGATCCACCACAAGAGTTGGCACATCCTTTGACAATTTATTAATATAGGAATCTACTAATGCACCCTCTCCTAACTTCTCCCTAATAGCCTCAACATACTGATTTAAATGCGGTTGATTTACAGACGGTTCTTCCTGCTTTGGCTCATCCTCTTTCTTACCTTCAGCTCCCTTTGTCTTCGCTCTTGCAGCCGCTGCTGCTTTCGCTTTTGCAGCTGTAATTGCCTTGGCCTTTTCATCTCCCGAGTCCGCATCACCTTGCGAGGCTTTCTGCTTCGCTAATGCTGCTGCTTTTGCCTTGGCCGCCGCCACCGCCTTCGCCTTGGCTTTCGCTTTTTCTTCTTCCGTTACTTCTTCCGTCCCTTCTCTTTTCTGTTTCGCTAACGCCGCCGCTTTTGCTTTTGCAGCTGCTGCCGCCTTCGCCTTGGCTTTCGCTTTTTCTTCTTCCGTTACTTCTTCTGTCCCTTCTCTTTTCTGTTTCGCTAACGCCGCCGCTTTTGCTGCCGCTGCTGCCTTTGCCTTCACTTTCGCTTTGTCTTCTTCCGTTACTTCTTCTGTTCCTTCTCTTTTCTGCTTCGCTAACGCTGCAGCTTTTGCTTTTGCTGCCGCTGCTGCCTTCGCCTTCACTTTCGCTTTTTCTTCTTCCGTTACTTCTTCTGTTCCTTCTCTTTTCTGCTTCGCTAACGCTGCAGCTTTTGCTTTTGCTGCCGCTGCTGCCTTTGCCTTCACTTTCGCTTTTTCTTCTTCCGTTACTTCTTCTGTTCCTTCTTCTGTTCCTTCTTCTGTTCCTTCTCTTTTCTGCTTCGCTAACGCTGCCGCTTTTGCTTTTGCAGCTGCTGCCGCCTTCGCCTTGGCTTTCGCTTTTTCTTCTTCCGTTACTTCTTCTGTCCCTTCTCTTTTCTGTTTCGCTAACGCCGCTGCTGCACGTCGTTTTGCTTCTTCTATAGTAATATCATCATTTTTTGGTAGCGCTTTCTCTTTTTCTTGATCTTCTGCCTCAAGCTCACTTATTTCCGCCCCGTGTTTCTCTACAAGGCGTTTTCTCGCTTCTTCTTTTGCACGCCTAGCTGCTTCTTTTTTCAGATCCTCTAAATCTTTGTTTGGATTACTCATTTATTCGTCACCTGCTTCCCGGTCTTTGCTTCGTAACGAATTTTTTCTTTTAATTTATTAATTCCATAAATTAAAGCAGCCGGATTTGGGGGACAACCAGGAATATACACATCAACTGGTACGATTTGGTCTACACCTTTCACAACAGCATATGAATTTACATACGGACCACCTGCTGTCGCACAAGATCCCATCGCAATAACCCATTTCGGTTCAGGCATTTGATCATATAAACGCCGAACAATAGGAGCCATCTTCTTCGTTACTGTTCCCGATACAATCATGACGTCCGATTGCCTTGGTGAAGTTCGAAAAAATGACCCAAATCGATCTAAATCATAATGTGATGAGCCTACTCCCATCATTTCAATTGCACAGCACGCCAGTCCGAATGTCATCGGCCATAAAGAATTGCTCCTCGCCCATCCTTTCAACTGTTCCAATGTAGAAAAAAAGATATTTCGTTCTAATTCTGCTCGCTCATTTGGATGTAATTCCTCAAAATTTATAACCATTGTAACACCTTCTTTTTCCAAGCATACGCTAATCCAACTAGCAACATTACAACAAAGATGAGCATTTCAATTAATGCAAATAAACCTAGCTTGTCATACGCAACAGCCCAAGGATATAAAAATAAAGTTTCTACATCAAAGATCACAAACAATAAAGCAAAAATATAATAACGAGCATGAAACCGAATATTTGCATCATGAAAAGGCTCAATTCCACTCTCATACGTCGTCGCCTTTGCTGCACTTGGTTTATTTGGGCGCAGCATCCTTCCTAATGTAAGAGCCACTACCGGCAGCAATATACCTAATAGCAAGAAAATCAAAACGATCATATAACTATTTTCATATACACTTGCCATTGTGAAACCCTCCCCCCTAAATTAAGAACAAGTTCACATAGTAAACAATATGTCCTAGTTGCAGTAATTATTATTTTTAAATTTTTCTAAATAATTCAACTATTCTAATCATTATAGCAAACTTCAAATTCCTATGTCGATATGTTGGGAGACAGAAACAAGAATTATTAAAATCTATCTTTACAACTTGCTATAATTGTGCAAAATAAATATAAAACTTATATATGCTTTTCAAGGAACCGTAGGTGATATAAATGAAAAAACAAACACATGTAAGTATTCTTATAAGCATTGTATTGCTGTCCATAACGCTTCACTACGTAGCGATGCCTTTTCTATATGAATACTCATTTCCTTTTCAGCTATTAATCGGAACGAGTACCCTATTAATTGATATTATCGCTTGTAGTTATATTCTTTACTTTTCAAACATGAAAGAAGGGCTACCTCGTTTATTTTGGATCATATTATCTGTTGGAGCTCTCTCTTATTTTATCGGTGATATAGTCGTTGCCTATCAGCGTTTAATTGTAAAGGACTTCTATACGTTCGTTGATCCGTCTGATTTTTTTTACTTACTTTTTTTAGTTAGTTTTGCATTTGCCTTTCTATACGAAATCATTTATAACCGAGATTTATTAGAAAAACTTTTTATGCTATGTGATATTTGTATTATCGTTACAGCCCAATTTACTTTAAGTTACTACTTACTTATTGAACGAACCATTCACATCTTTACAACATCCTATATCGACATATTTGTTCAACTTACCTATCCAATGGCTGATTTACTCTTTCTTTTAATAGGAATCAATCTTTTATTCAAACCACTATCCTTATTACCTAAAAAGGTTGGTGCGCTTCTTGGCAGTGCTTTAATTTTATATGCTACTACAGATGCGATTTATGCTTATATAAAATACTTCATACCAGAGTATTCTATGTTTACAGTTACTCCTTTCTATCAAGTAACCTTAGTACTAGTAGCAATTGCCTGTATTCTCCATACAAAAGAACCTGAAAAACAAGAACAAGTACTACTAACACTTAAAATTGGTGAAGCAATCCGATTATCATTACCGTATATTTCGGTAGTAATGCTTATTGTTTTTATATTAGTCGAATACGTTTTTGCGCCTATTATAGTAATCGGACTGATAATAACTTTCTCTTTCGTTCTCATACGTCATAGTTTAGTTCGAAAACAAAATAAAATATTATTGCTAGCTCAAATGCAATTCAACTCAGAACTCGAGAAACAAATTGAACTACGTACAGAAGATTTAGTAGAACAGAAAAATGAACTCTATCATAATCAACAAATGTTTAAATCTTTATACGAGCATCATCCAGATCCAATCTTCACATTAGATTTGTACGGTAATTTTCTCAAAGTAAATAACGCTGGTACTACTTTACTCGGTTATCAAACGAATGAATTATTAAACCAGCCTTACTACTCACTCATATACGAAGAAGATTTAGAAGAAATGATTAACGCCTTTCATCGTGTAAAAAAGGGATATTCTATCTCTTTAGAAATACGGGCATACCATAAAAACAGAGATATTTACTACTTGCACGTTACCGCCGTACCGATCTTTTTAAAGGAGAAAATTTCTGGAGTCTATTTAATGATTAAAGATATTACGGAAAGCAAACAACAACAAGAACAGATTAATTTCCTAGCATACCATGATACTTTAACCGAGCTTGCAAATCGTCGTGCATTTCATCAACATTTAGAACAGGCAATTGCACGAGCAAAAGTATCGAAAAAGTCTTTTGCTGTTATGTTTCTCGACCTAGACCGTTTTAAAGTTATTAATGATACCCTCGGTCATCGAGTAGGAGATCTATTGCTTATCGCAGTAGCAAAAAGGCTCGAAAGAATATCAACATCAAATATGAAACTCGCGCGGCTAGCTGGAGATGAGTTCACAATCCTTATCGAGAATTACAAAAAAAAGCCAGATGTCCAAAAAATAGCTGATATGATTGTAGCGGCCATGAATGAGCCATTTGAAATCGAAAATCAACATTTACAAATCTCACCGAGTATCGGAATTGCAATATATCCTGAAGCAGGTGAAGATCCACTATCCATTTTGCAGCATGCTGATATGGCCATGTACGAAGCAAAGAATAAAGGAAAAAACGGTAGCTCTCTTTACACGAAAGAACTATATAAAAAAATGGAGCGAAAAGCTCGAATTGAAAAAGATTTGCCAATCGCTTTAGTAAACAAAGAATTTTATCTCGTTTATCAACCACAAATTGATACGACAACAAATAAAATTATCGGTGCTGAAGCTTTAATACGGTGGAAACACCCGCTATTAGGTGACATTTCACCATGTGAGTTTATTCCAATTGTAGAAGAGACGCCACAAGTAGTCCCACTTGGACATTGGGTATTACAAGAAGCTTGTCTCCAATTAAAAATATGGCATACCTTTGGCTACCAAAATTTAAAAATAAGTGTTAATTTATCTGCAAAAGAGTTCCGGCAAGATCAATTAATCGAAAACATTTCACAAATATTAAACGACGTGCAAGTCGATCCAAAATATGTAACCCTTGAGTTAACAGAAAGAATTGCAATGATTGACGAGAAAGAAACGTTATTAAGACTGAAGCAATTAAAAGAATACGGTATCCAAACTTCCATTGATGACTTCGGTACTGGGTATTCTTCTCTTGCTTATTTATCAATTTTTCCAATCGACACATTAAAAGTACCGAGAGAATTTACACAATTAGCTGATCATCGTCCTGAAGAACGAGCCATCGTTTCTACAATCCTTTCCCTCGCAAATACTTTAAATCTTTCAGTCGTTGCCGAAGGAATTGAAACCGAAAAACAGCTTAAGTTTCTGCAAAAACATAAATGTAAATATATGCAAGGTTACTATTTCAGTAAACCACTTACTAGCAATCAATTTATAAAGTTTCTACAAAAAACCCCCAGTATGAACAAATAATTCATACTGGGGGTTTTTTAGTGCTAAATATTTTTCTCATAATATTCTTCTGCGATCTCTTCGTAAAAAGCCGCAGATGTTGTGTAGAAATATGGAATTAACCATAAGAATCCAATCCCTAATGTAATACAACTTAATATAAACCAACCGATAAAACTTAAACATAAAATAAAATACTCCATCTTATGTCCATCCATCATACGACGACTTTCTGTAATAGCTTGGTTCAGTGAATATTCAGGATGATCGTTTATAATAAAGTATGTCATCGCATAAGAAAATGATTTAATAATACCTGGAATAATGAACAATAACGTCCATAAGAAAAGATAAAGATTTACTAATAAATATAATAAAAATGATTTTAGAAATCTCTTTCCCTCTGAAAACCAAATGAATACATTACCGATACTAGCTTGATTTTCACGAAGGATATTTAAACCAAGGTAATATCCACCTAAAGTTAACGGCCCAGTAACAAAAAATGTAAGAATATTCGTTGAAAGTGAACCATTTGTTTTTTGCCAACCGAAAATTAAAGAAAATCCCCAATCAACACTAAAACTAAAAGCCGTGATAAGAATTGAAATGAGCAGTGTAGCTCCAACAGCTAATCCCCACTTCCCTTCTAATGAATCTAGTGCTTCTCCTTTTAGATCACTAATCATGCGTAGCCTCGCCTCCTATACACAATAATTCTATTAGTATAGCATGTTCCTATTGAAATTCACCTTTTGAAATGTAGCGATAAAAGTGTGCTGTCGTTGTACTCATATACGGACTAAGCCAAAGAAATCCTATTCCAAAAGTAAGAAGCGCTAAAACAACCCAACCTATGAAGCTCAGCCATAAAAGAAACAAATCTAACTTATGACCCCTCATAAGATTCTTACTTTCCTTCATCGCCTGCGAAACACTATATTCTGGATTTTCAATCATCACATAGTACGTCAGTGCATAAGAAAAATACATCACAATCATACCAACAATTGAAATTGCTAATAGTACGAAGAAAGCTATTGCAAATGACGTATTCCCTTCTTCACCTAACAATGCAAATAAGCCTATTAACAGCATCGGAATCCATGTACCCGTATATAACAAAATCGCAAGCATTGCCCACATTGTTTTCATCATTCTTTTAAAGCCACGAAATCCTTCGAATAAGTAATCTACTTTAGCATCTTCTCGTTTACTAATCTGTAAAAATACATTTGTATAACCATATGACGTAATCCCATACGATGCGTTACTCAAAATTATCATAATGCAATAAAAAATTCCAAAGGTAATACCCGCTCCAATTGACATCGTTTCCGCTTCAAATGATCCAGTCACACTTACAACTGAAAGAAATATAATAATTCCTGGAATTAATAATATAAGCATTGCAGCCATCGAAACGACATAACTTAAAATAAAATATAAAATCGTTGATCCAACACCTAGTCCCCATTTCCCCTTTAAAGAGTACAATGCTTCTCGTTTCATTTCACCGATCATTGATTCATCCCCTTCATAAAATATAAATTGTTGTACACTTCTACTTATACAAGCATCAATATAATTATACCAGTTTTGTAAAATTATCCATAAAATACACAAAAAAAATCCGTAAAGGCAAGGCCCTTACGGATTTTTTTACTTCATATCAGAAACATTTAAACGGTTCACAGCACGTTGTAATGCCATTTCTGCACGTCTAAAGTCAACATGTGCTTGTTTGTCTTGCATACGTTGCTCAGCGCGACGCTTCGCTTCATTTGCACGATGGATATCGATATGGTTTGCTTCTTCAGCAGATGATGATAATACAGTTACTTTATCTGGACGAACTTCGATAAAGCCACCGCTTACTGCTACATAATCAGTGTGTCCACCATTTTTCAGACGAACTGCACTAATTTTTAATGGTGCAACAGTTGGAATGTGACCTGGTAAGATCCCCATTTCCCCACTCTCTGCTTTTACACTTACCATTTCTACTTCTTTTTCGTAAACCGGTCCATCAGGAGTTACAATACTGACTGGAAATGTCTTCATACTTCGTCCCTCCTAAGGCCTTACGCCATCATTTTCTTCGCGTTCTCAATAACTTCTTCAATGCTACCAACTAAGCGGAATGCATCTTCTGGAAGGTCATCATATTTTCCTTCTAGAATTTCTTTGAAGCCACTAACTGTATTTTTTACAGGTACGTAAGAACCTTTTTGACCTGTAAACTGCTCAGCTACGTGGAAGTTTTGAGATAAGAAGAATTGAATACGACGAGCACGATGTACAACTAACTTATCTTCTTCAGATAACTCATCCATACCTAAGATAGCGATGATATCTTGAAGTTCTTTGTAACGTTGTAAAGTTTGCTGCACTTGACGTGCTACTTCATAATGCTCTTCTCCTACGATTTCTGGAGAAAGTGCACGAGATGTAGATGCTAATGGATCTACGGCTGGGTAAATACCCATTTGTGTTAAACGACGCTCTAAGTTTGTTGTTGCATCTAAGTGAGCGAATGTTGTAGCTGGTGCTGGGTCAGTATAGTCATCGGCTGGTACATATACCGCTTGGATAGACGTGATAGACCCTTTATTTGTAGATGTAATACGCTCTTGTAATTGACCCATTTCTGTTGCAAGTGTTGGTTGGTAACCTACCGCAGATGGCATACGACCAAGAAGGGCAGATACTTCAGAACCAGCTTGCGTGAAACGGAAGATGTTATCGATGAACAGAAGTACGTCTTGTCCTTGCTCATCACGGAAATGCTCAGCCATTGTTAAACCTGTTAATGCAACACGTTGACGTGCTCCAGGTGGCTCATTCATTTGTCCGAATACCATCGCAGTTTTCTTGATTACGCCAGAATCGCTCATTTCATGGTATAAGTCATTACCCTCACGAGTACGCTCACCTACACCAGCGAATACAGAGATACCACCGTGCTCTTGTGCGATGTTGTTAATTAATTCCTGAATTAATACTGTTTTACCTACGCCGGCACCACCGAATAGGCCGATCTTACCACCCTTAATGTAAGGAGCAAGTAAGTCTACTACTTTAATACCAGTTTCAAGAATTTCTACTTTAGTAGATAATTCTTCGAATGCAGGTGCTTGACGGTGAATTGGATCACGGTGTACATCCGCAGGAAGTTCACCATCTAAGTCAATTGCATCACCTAATACGTTGAATACACGACCAAGTGTTGCATCACCAACTGGTACAGAGATTGCTTTACCAGTATCTTCTACTTCTGTGCCACGAACAAGTCCATCTGTGGAAGACATCGCAACTGTACGAACTGTATCATCACCTAAATGAAGTGCAACTTCAAATGTTAAGTTCATGCTTCCGTTTTCGTTGCTTTGTTTTACCGTAAGGGCGTTGTAGATTTCTGGTAGCTTTCCGCCATCAAACTTAACGTCTACAACCGGACCCATGATTTGCGTAACGCGCCCTTTATTCATCGGGTTCCCTCCTAGCTTTCTTTTAATTAGCCAGCTCTCTAAGCGAAGTCGGCTTTTAATTTTTTATTAGTTTAGCTTACGCGACTCTTTTGAAAGAGCCGCTTCCACTTTTTATTGAATCTAGTTCCAGCGGCTAGAACAGTCGGTCATTTCGCGCCTTCCTGTGAGGCAAACTACGCCTCTTCGTCAGGAGCTCCAATGCCCTCCTGTTCTGGACGAGCCGCTTCCACTTTTTATTACTATTCTAACGCTGCTGCTCCACCAACGATTTCCGTAATTTCTTGCGTAATCGCTGCCTGACGCGCACGGTTGAATGAAAGTGTAAGTGAATCGATAACTTCCATTGCGTTGTCTGTAGCACTCTTCATTGCTGTCATACGCGCTGCGTGCTCACTTGCTTTACCATCTAGTAATGCACCGTACACTAAGCTTTCTGCGTATTGTGGCAATAATACTTTTAAAATTTCTTCTTCAGAAGGTTCAAATTCATAAGCTGTCGTCGGTTTGTCAGACGCCACATCAGTAAGCGGTAAAATTTTATTTTCCGTTACTTCTTGTGAAATTTTACTTACGTAATGGTTGTAGTAAATATACAGCTCATCATAAGCACCATCTGCGAACATCGCAATTGCTCGAGAAGCAAGATCTTTAATATCAGTAAATGATGGGTGGTCAGATAATCCAACTACTTCATCAATGATGTTAAAGCCGCGACGTTTTAAATAATCACGTCCTAGTCGTCCAAGTACAATAATTGAATATTGATTTGAATCCATATTATGACGTTCACGAATTACGTTACTTACTGTACGTAATACGTTACTGTTATAACCACCTGCTAGTCCGCGATCAGATGTAATAACGATGTATCCTGTACGCTTTACAGGACGCGCATTTAGCATTGGATGATTAATTCCTTTACTTCCTTGCGCAATGCTCGCTACTACTTCTTGAATCTTTTCCATATACGGAACGAAAGATTTAGCATTTTGCTCTGCACGGTTTAACTTAGATGCAGATACCATCTCCATCGCCTTCGTAATTTGACTCGTTTTCTTTGTCGAGGTAATCTTCGCTTTTATATCGCGTAAAGATGCCACAGGTTTTCACCACCTTTTTTCCGGAAGTTGGCACGATTAGTAAGAATCCTCTTCCTAATCTACGTTGCAAGATATTCTTGCTCATGATTGAAGGAAAAGAATAGGTGCACCTACTCTTTTCCTTTACATAACCGTCAGCAATCTCAGAGGCTGAGATGCCTTATATATTATCTAGCGTCGGCGGCTTGTACGAGCCGCTTCCGCTTTTATTAATCTAGTTCCGCCTCTTAGCCGATGGGGCTGAACAGTCGGCTTCACTTTTATTATTATTCAGAAGCTACGAATACTTTTTTAAATCCGTTAATTGCTGCTGCAAATTTGTCGTCATCCGCAAGTTTCTTAGTTGTGCGGATTTCTTCTAATAAGTCAGTCGCATTAGAATCTAACCAAGCATGGAATTCTTCTTCGAAACGAGTGATATCTACTACTGGGATATCATCTAGGAATCCACGTGTTAAAGCGTAAAGAATGATAACTTGTTTCTCTACACGTAACGGTTTGTGTAATCCTTGTTTTAATACCTCAACAGTACGAGCACCACGGTTTAATTTCGCTTGAGTTGCTTTATCAAGGTCAGAACCGAACTGAGCGAACGCTTCTAACTCACGGTAAGATGCAAGGTCAAGACGAAGTGTACCTGATACTTTACTCATTGCTTTAATCTGAGCAGATCCACCTACACGAGATACAGAAGTACCCGCATCGATCGCTGGACGTACGCCAGAGAAGAATAGGTCAGATTGTAAGAAGATTTGTCCATCCGTAATAGAAATTACGTTTGTTGGGATGTATGCTGATACGTCCCCTGCTTGTGTTTCGATGAAAGGTAGTGCAGTTAAAGAACCGCCGCCTCTTGCATCACTTAATTTTGCTGCACGCTCTAATAAGCGAGAATGTAAGTAGAATACATCCCCTGGATAAGCTTCACGACCTGGAGGACGACGTAATAGTAATGACAGCTCACGGTAAGCCGCTGCTTGTTTTGATAAGTCATCATATACTACTAATACGTGTTTACCATTGTACATGAACTCTTCACCCATTGTTACACCAGCATAAGGAGCTAAGTATAATAATGGAGCTGGTTGAGAAGCAGATGCAGTTACAACGATTGTGTACTCTAATGCACCGTGCTTACGTAGTGTTTCTACTACGTTACGTACAGTTGATTCTTTTTGTCCGATAGCTACATAGATACAAATCATATCTTCATCTTTTTGGTTAATGATTGTATCAAGTGCAACTGCTGTTTTACCAGTTTGACGGTCACCGATGATTAACTCACGTTGACCACGGCCAATTGGTACAAGAGCGTCGATCGCTTTAATACCTGTTTGAAGTGGCTCATGAACAGATTTACGATCCATTACACCTGGTGCTGGACTTTCGATTGGACGAGTGTTTGTTGTATTGATTGGGCCTAAACCATCAACTGGTTGACCTAATGGGTTTACAACACGACCAATTAGTTCTTTTCCTACTGGTACTTGCATGATGCGACCAGTACGACGAACTTCGTCACCTTCACGGATTTCTGTGTAAGGTCCTAAAATGATAATACCTACGTTGTTTTCCTCTAAGTTTTGTGCTAGTCCCATAACGCCGTTAGAGAACTCTACAAGCTCACCAGCCATAACGTTATCAAGACCATGAGCACGCGCAATACCGTCACCAACTTGGATAACTGTACCAACATCACTAACTTCGATTTCAGACTGATAGTTCTCGATTTGTTGCTTTATCAGTGCGCTAATTTCTTCAGCTCTGATGCTCATGTGCTTCACCCCTATCTATTCTTCATTAATTCACGCTGAATACGTGCTAATTTTCCTTGTAAACTTCCGTCATAAATGCGATTTCCAATGCGTACTTTAATTCCGCCTAGTAAATCTTCATCTACAACATTTTTCACGCGAATTGCATCTTTTCCCGTTCTCTTTGCAAATGCTTCTGCAATGTTAAGCTTCTCTTCTTCAGATAGAAGACGAATAGAATATACAGTTGCATCCGCTACGTTACGTTCTTCATTAGCAAGAACAACATATTCATCTGCAATTTCAGGTAAGATATCAATACGCTTGTTATCAATTAAAATATATAACGTATTTAAAATTGATTCAGAAACAGATCCGAATACGTTTGCAAGAAACGTTTTCTTCTGCTCTTTTGAAATGTTCGGTTGCGTTAAAAAGCTATGTAGTTCTCCGTTCTTTACATAAACGTTTTGTACAAGGCGTAATTCTTCTTCAAACATTTCTAATACGTGTTTTTCTTTTGCAATTTTAAAAAGAGCGACAGCATAACGTTTTGCTACAATCCCATTGCTCATCGCGCTTCTCCTACTTCTTTAATATAATCGCGAATTAACTTAACTTGATCTTCTTCTTTTAATTCTTTTTCAATTACTTTAGAAGCAATTTGAACAGATAAAGAAGCGACTTGTTCTTGTAAAGCAGCAATCGCTTGCTCTTTTTCGCGTTGAATTTCTTGTACAGCAGATGCTTTAATTGATTCTGCTTCTTCTTTCGCAGCAGCAACAATAACATCCTTTTGATCTACAGCTTGTTTTTTCGCTCTTTCGATTAACTCTTGTGCTTCAACACGTGATTGTTTTAACATTTCACGTTGTTCTTCTACTAACTTCTTCGCTTCAGCGTTACTTCTTTCTGCAGCGTCGATTTCATTAGTAACATGCTCTTCACGTTCTTTCATAATTCCCATTAAAGGACCCCACGCAAATTTGCGTAGCATTACTAATAGAATTAAGAAAATGAACAATGTATAAGCAATCGTTCCAAATGGAATGGCAGCTCCTAATAATAAAGTTGGCACAAGGATTCACTCCCTTCAAAATATCTAAATTGATCATATGAAAAAAAAAGACATACGTTTCGTTCATAAAGCAATGGCGAAGAAAGTTCGGAAAAACACTCTTCGCCATCTATGTAAGGGGAGTCTCCCTTATTTGTTCATTACGATGAATGCAATAACTACACCGATGATTGGAAGTGCCTCAACTAAAGCAACCCCGATGAACATAATTGTTTGAAGTGCGCCTTTTAATTCTGGTTGACGAGCAACACCTTCGATTGTACGTGATACGATAAGACCGTTACCAATACCTGCACCTAATGCTGATAAACCAATTGCAATTGCAGCTGCGATTACACCTAAACTCATTTAATTTGTCCTCCTTTGTATTATAAAAAAATAAATTTTTTCTTACTTAAATTATATTAATGGTCATGACTTACTTTATGAGCCATATAAACCATCGTTAACATAACGAAAATAAATGCTTGGATTGATCCAACGAATACACTGAATCCCATCCATGCTAACATTGGTACAAGCGCACCTAATGCTCCAAGGAATGATGCCCCGCCTAACTTAGCAAGTAATCCTAATAAGATCTCACCTGCATAAATGTTACCGAATAAACGAAGACCTAACGTTAATGTGTTAGCAAACTCCTCAATAACCTTTAATGGGAATAAGAATTTCATAGGTTGGAAATAACCTTTAACATACTCTTTCGTACCCTTCATCTTAATTCCATAATAATGGGTGAGGGTAACTACCATCACGGCTAATGTTAATGTAACTGCTGGATCAGACGTTGGTGACCTCCACCATGCAATATGTTCGCCAGCTTCAGTTGCTGAATACATGAATGGTAAACCAAGGAAGTTCGATACGATGATAAACATGATAAGCGTAACGCCAAGCGTTAAGAAACGTCCACCTGTTTTCCAGTCCATCGTACTATTGATAATCCCTTTCACGAAGTCAAACACCCATTCCATGAAGTTTTGCATCCCGGTTGGGCGAAGGGCTAAGCTGCGAGTTCCGATAACAGCGATTAAGAAAACAATAACTGCTGCTACAGTAACCATCATAACTGATGACAAATCGAACGTTAAACCTAGAAATTCAACTAATTTACCGTGTTCCACTAGTAATTCACCTCTCTTCCCTGCTCTTATACTCTAAATAAAGAAAATCTATGATCATGACAAGGTATCCTGTCAGCAATCCTACACCTAAGCCCCACATCGCAATTAACTCTTGATATTTGGCTGCAAATAAAATTAATAACCCAATCGTGGCGAATCTTGAATATGTACTTACAGCTGTCGCCTTAAACTTCACGTTTTCTCCATTTGTTACGCGATCTAACAGCTTGTCTGTTCTACGTGCAATGATGCGCAAACTAAGAAAACTGAAAATCGTTCCGATAATCAGCCCAAGAAATACATCCTTGTAAGAGGTAAATCCCCATCCTAGCACTAGAAGCGCAAGCAAGTAGTACATATATTTCTTTTGTCTTTGGACAAGTCCATGTACGTCTATCATCATTGCTCTCCCGAATAGTAATGTCGAATGAGTCGAATCATTGCGTATACCCCTGTTCCTAACCCGAGTAATAACCCTATAATAAGAAACAATGGAAACGTTCCAACCTTATTATCAATCCACTGCCCACCAAAGATTCCAACAAGTATAGAACCGACTAACTGAGCAAGAATTCCTGACATTAAAGCATATGCTTTTATATGGCTGCGATCGTTTTTTTGCAAGGATTCATCCCTCCAATATGTAACCCTCATTCACGATGTGTTAATAATAACTCATTTTTTTGCATAAATCCTATACAAAACAAAAAGTTTACATTTTCGTCACGGAATAGATGTAATTTTGTCACTGAAAGCCCTACCATCTATCCCCGTTGTTAGCATACAATAGGGTATTAACAGTGTCAACGAGAAATCGTAAAAAATCTAAAAATTTGAGTATTAGGCATTTCCTCCCAAAAATGAAAACGTTCCCCTTCTAAATACTGGTTACATATATGCAATTTCTAACAGTTTTCTCTTTATAATAGAAGGAAATGTTCACAAGTTTGTCACTATTATATTTTCGAGATATAACGCTTTCCTTCCATAATATAGTGTTCCTCAGACGTAAGACTTCTATATTATATGTGATGTGTATGCAACTTATGTTGTATATACGATGTATATTTATCCTCCCCCTCCCCTACTTGCTTGCAGCAAAAAAAAAAACGAGCAGGGGAATCTCCCCTGCTCGTCAGTTGTCTTACTTCGTTCCGAATAAACGGTCACCAGCATCACCAAGACCTGGTACTACATATCCGTGGTCATTTAATTTCTCATCTAATGCTGCTACATAAATATCAACATCAGGATGTTCTTCTTGTACTACTTTTACCCCTTCTGGAGCTGCAACGATACACATTAATTTAATTTGTTTCGCACCGCGCTTTTTCAGAGAGTTAATCGCTTCAGCCGCAGAACCACCTGTTGCTAGCATCGGATCTAGTACGATAAAGTCGCGCTCTTCTACATCCGTTGGAAGTTTCACATAGTATTCTACCGGTTGCAATGTTTTAGGGTCACGGTATAAACCAACGTGTCCTACTTTTGCTGCTGGAATTAATTTCAGAATTCCATCAACCATTCCTAAACCTGCACGTAAAATCGGAATTAAACCAAGTTTTTTACCAGCGATCACTTTTGTTGTCGCTTTGCTTACAGGCGTTTCAATTTCGATGTCCTTAAGCGGAAGGTCGCGAGTAATTTCGAAAGCCATTAAGCTTGCTACTTCGTCCACTAATTCACGAAAATCTTTCGTACCTGTATTCTTATCGCGAATATATGTAATCTTATGTTGAATTAACGGGTGATCAAATACATACAGTTTTCCCATGTGAATCTCTCCTTTAGATGATATTCATGCGTTTGCACGCTTTTTTACACTATTTACGATTGTAAAGAAAACGCTACTAATATTCAAGGGCAAATTTGGCAAAATCATGATTTTACGATGAATCTATCTAGTATCTTTACCAATTATGGGAGCTGTATCCTTCATTATATCGCCAAAATTTATTCATCATTTGTATACATACTTTAAAAATAATATATGTCCACAAAAAAGACCGCCAAAACAATTAAGTCTCGGCAGTCTTCTTCAATCTATTATAGATTTGGATACATTGGGAATTTGCTAGTTAACGCTTCTACACGCTTACGTACTTCTTCTAATGCAGCTTCATTTTCATGATTTTTTAATGTATAAGCAATAAGTGACGCAATTTCATCCATTTCTTCTAAACCGAAACCACGAGATGTTACAGCTGCTGTACCGATACGTACACCACTTGTTACAAATGGGCTTGCTGTTTCAAATGGAATTGTATTTTTGTTCACTGTAATACCAACTTCATCTAATACGTGCTCTGCTACTTTACCTGTGATTTCTAAGTTACGAACATCAATCAAGATTAAGTGATTGTCTGTTCCGCCAGAAACAAGTGTAAGTCCTTCTTTTTGAAGACCTTCAGCTAAGCGGTTCGAATTGTTAATGATATTTTGTGCATATGTTTTGAAATCATCTTGAAGTGCTTCACCAAACGCAACAGCTTTTGCAGCGATTACGTGCATAAGTGGACCACCTTGAATACCAGGGAAGATTGATTTATCAATTTGTTTTGCAAATTGCTCTTCACATAAAATCATACCACCACGCGGGCCACGTAACGTTTTATGTGTTGTCGTTGTAACGAAATGTGCATGTGGTACTGGATTCGGATGTAAACCAGCAGCTACTAAACCAGCGATATGTGCCATATCAACCATTAAATAAGCGCCCACTTCATCTGCAATCTCACGGAATCGCTTGAAATCGATAACACGAGGGTATGCACTTGCACCTGCAACGATTAATTTTGGTTTATGTTCTTTCGCTTTTGCTAATACATCATCGTAATTAATACGGTGAGAGTCAGCATCCACGCCATATTCTACGAAATTATATTGTACTCCACTGAAGTTAACAGGGCTTCCGTGTGTTAAGTGACCACCATGAGATAAATTCATACCAAGTACTGTATCGCCTTGCTCTAAAATCGTGAAGTATACTGCCATGTTCGCTTGTGCACCAGAGTGTGGTTGAACATTTACGTGCTCTGCGCCGAAAATTTCTTTCACGCGATCACGTGCGATATCTTCTACTACGTCTACGTGTTCACAGCCACCATAATAACGTTTTCCAGGATATCCTTCAGCATACTTATTCGTTAAAACAGAACCTTGCGCCTCCATTACTGCTTCACTTACGAAGTTTTCCGAAGCAATTAACTCAATCTTCGAACGCTGTCTTCCTAGTTCTGCCTCAATTGCAGCAAATACCTTTTCATCTTGACGTTTTAAATGATCCACCAAAATCCCCCTTTTCTGAACGAATTACATCAATTCCCAACAGTTTTTTCTTATTTATTCAGAAAAAACGAAAATTCAGGTTGTAATTCTTTCGAACCTTCATGTTTTCAACTACATTCTAACATGACTTTCTATATCATAAAAGAAAAAAAAGACCGAAAATCGGTCTTTTCTTTCTTCTACTATAAAGTCAGACAACATACCTTTTATCTTATGATAAACAGCTACTATATGACTTCCTAATTTCTCATATTTAACTGCAAGTGGTAGTCTCTTCCGCCACCGCGTAAACAGCACGTGCTCCACCTATTAGTTTTCCACGTGTTTTGGCCATCGTTACATGTGCACTTCCAATTGCCTTCACACTTGTACGAACCGGAACAGCTACATGTTTTAAATGCATACCAATAAACGTATCACCAATATCCATTCCTGCATCTGCTTTAATAAACTCAACTACTACCGGATCTTTCAAATTGTGATACGCATATGTCCCCAATGCACCACCTGCTGATCTAACAGGCGTAACTGTTACAATTTCAAATTGATATTTTATCGCTACTTCTCTCTCAACCACTAAAGCACGGTTTAAATGCTCACAACATTGAAACGCTAATTCAATACCTGTTTGCTCTTGAAATTGTTTTAACTCAGAAAAAATCGCCTCTGCTACTTCCATCGTTCCTGATGTTCCAATTCTTTCGCCTAGCACTTCACTCGTGCTACAACCCACTACAAAAATTTGACCGCTTTGTAATGAAGCTTGTTCTTGGAAATCAGAAAGCGACATTTGTAGCTGTTCTCTTACCTTTACGATTTCTGTCATTACGCCTCTTCCTTTCACAGGTTGGTTCACCAAATTATATTTCACACTACTGATAGTTAGAATGTATTACTTTGTTTCGTATGTTTTAATTTTTCCTACGCGGTTTTCGTGACGACCACCTTCATAGTCAGTTGTTAACCAGATTTTCGCGATATCACGCGCTAGACCAGCACCAATTACACGCTCGCCCATTGCTAGCATGTTAGTGTCATTATGCTCTCTCGTTGCTTTCGCGCTGAAAGTATCATGCACTAACGCACAACGGATACCATTTACTTTGTTTGCTGCGATTGACATACCAATGCCTGTCCCACAAACTAAAATACCACGATCCACTTCACCATTCGTTACCATTTCAGCTGCTGGAAACGCAAAGTCAGGGTAATCAACAGAACCAGCTTCACATTCACAACCTAAATCAACATATTCAATATTTAACTCTTCTAATAAATTTACAAGTTCTTTGCGGATATTCATACCGCCGTGATCAGATGCTATTACTACTTTCATTTTTACCCCTCCAAAGTTTCAATCAATTATCTTCATTTCACACTCGCTACTTCAATAGGACGAAGTGATCTCCAATATCGTATTATACACGAAACATCAACCTACCGAATGTTTTTTCAGTAAAGTTTGTACAAGTTTTTCCATCTCATCTAACGTTTCTTTATAAATAGAAAGCGAGCCTCCAAATGGATCTGAAATGTCCTTGCCTATACCTTCAGTTAATCCATATAACGTATTCAATTTCTTTTCAACACTCGGATAATGCCCAAGTACAATTTGTTTATGATTTTCTGTCATCGTTACGACAATATCAGCCCAATCAAGCAAAGTTTCGTTTACTTGCTGCGCGGTATGGTCAATTGAAATCCCTTTTTCAGCTAAAGCTTCCTTCGCATGTACCGATGCATCGCTCCCAGGATAGGCGAAAACACCGGCAGATTGTACTTCAAACCTATCTCCTCCGTGATGACGAAGCAACGCCTCAGCCATTGGACTACGACATGTATTGCCAGTACAAACAAATAATACTCGTTTCATCCAAACCCACCCCTATATTCGATTTCTTACCACTCATCATAACTTACATTAGAATAGAACAAAAGAAATGTGAATATACAAAAGGCGCATTTCTCTTATATTTTTTCTAAGAAAAATGCGCCTTATCCACATATATGTGAAACCCTATTTCCAAGTGCCCAGAGTATTTTAACATACCTACTGAATATGCAACAAAAATAAGGAATCCATTTCATACGAAACGGATTCCTCTTATACAGCAATTATTTCATTGTAACTTTCATTACTTCTGTTGAACCTTTTGTAGCTGTTACGCCTACAGTTGTCTTAATAGACTCAGCTGCATCTGTGTTTGTAATAACGATTGGAGTAATTGTGCTTTTCGCTTTTTCACGGATTAATTCTAAGTCGAATGAGATTAATTTATCTCCAGCTTTTACAGCTTGGCCTTCAGAAACGTGAGCTTCGAAACCTTCGCCTTCCATTTTTACAGTTTCTAATCCAACGTGGATTAAAATTTCTGTGCCATTTTTCGCTTTAATTCCGATAGCATGTTTTGTGTGGAATAATTGTACGATTTCACCATCAACTGGAGATACAACTACACCTTCAGTAGGATCGATTGCAACACCGTCACCCATCATACGACCAGCGAATACTGGATCTGGTACTTCTTCAATATTTTTCACTGCTCCAGTTAATGGAGCTACGATTGTTTCTTCATTTGTTTTTGAACCAAGACCGAATAATTTTTTAAACATAGGATAGTCCTCCTTATAATTTACCTAAAAGTTTATAGGGCAATCCCTAGTAAAGCTCGGGATACATGTAAGACTTCATACTTCGAATATTATACTGTAAAAACGCTTTCGAAATAAATTACGTCATTACTAATAGACTCTTATTGTAGCGCTTCACAAAATTCCAGTCAATTCTGATTGTCTGAATAACAATAAGAAGTTAACTTCTATTTATATTTTCTCTTTTTTTGCCCAACTTGTCTAGAGGTCTTTACCACATTTTATTTTTTGTTGTTAATTTGTAAAATTTAATTCAAACTTTTTTCAAAATCAACTTGACTAAAGTAAGTAACTATTTTATTATTACTTACGTAAGGTAAGTTAATAACTTTTAGGAGGTTTTTAAAAATGATGGATTTCGGTCTACTTATTATTCGTCTTATTATAGGAATTACATTCATGGGTCATGGCGCTCAAAAATTATTTGGTTGGTTCGGCGGTTACGGTTTAAAAGGAACAGGTGGCTGGATGGAGTCAATCGGTTTACGCCCTGGTGTATTTATGGCATTTATGGCTGGCGCAACTGAATTACTAGGTGGTTTCTTATTCGCATCAGGTATTTTCATTGTAGTTGGTTCATTATTTATCGTTGGAACAATGTTAATGGCTATCTTCACTGTTCACGGAAAAAATGGTTACTGGGTAACACAAAATGGATATGAATATAACTTAATGTTAATCGCTGTTGCTGTTGGTGTAGCTTTAATCGGACCTGGCGCATACGTTTTACTTTAATTTTTATCTCAGATTTGAGATTCTTGAAAAAGAACTTACTTCATTACAATTGAAGTAAGTTCTTTTTATGAAACAAAATATTATTTCCAGCAGGATTTTCTCATCGTTATCTTGTAAACAAACAATAAGTATTCATATTTAGAAAGGGGATTACAAGCATGTTATCCATTAATCCAAATGAACAAACTGAAAAAGATAATTACAAATTACTTACTGGAAGTATCATCCCTCGCCCTGTCGCATTCGTTACTTCTTTAACAAAAGACGGTGTATTAAACGGCGCACCATATAGTTATTTTAATATTGTCGCTGCTAATCCACCACTTATCTCAGTATCTGTACAACGAAAAGCCGGAGAAAGAAAGGACACTTCCCGAAACGCAATTGAAAAAGGTGAATTTGTCGTACATATTTCTGACGAATCATATGTAGCAGCAATTAATGAAACAGCAGCTAATCTCCCGCCAAATGAAAGTGAAATTGAACTAGCAAAACTAACACCAATTGAAAGTGAAGTCATCTCCGTTCCAGGTGTAAAAGAAGCAAATATTCGAATGGAATGCGTATTAGAACGTGCAATTCCACTTGGTGGAACAGAAGACTCACCAGCTTGTGATCTACTAATTGGACGCGTCGTTCGTTTCCACGTTGCCGAACATCTATATGAAAAAGGGCGCATTCACGCAGAAGGACTCAAACCAATAAGCCGCCTAGCAGGACACAACTATGCAAAATTAGGAGAACAATTTGAATTGGTTAGGCCAGTTTAGCTCTGACCAGCTAAGGTTCTCTCGCACAAAAGGTGCTTTTTACCTTTCGTGCGGGAGGTTCTTAGATGCGAAGAGCTGGCCACTGGAACTGGATAATATCTAAAAGCGAAAGCGGCTCGCTCATGGGAGGGGGATGGAGCTTCTGACGTAGAGGCGCTTTTTGCCTCGCAGGAAGACGCGAAGCCACCGACCATTCTAGCCGCTGGAACTGGATAATATCTAAAAGCGAAAGCGGCTCGCTCAGAATCGATTCCTGCCATCACTCAAACATAAAAATCCCCTGCTTTTTAGCAGGGGATTTTTATCATTGTAATTCTTCCTTCTTTTCCTCTAAAGTAGGCCGTTTTTCTTTTTTCGGTTTCCCTAGCTTAATTACGAAGAAGTATAGGGAAAGCAGTGTAATAAGAAAAACAATTAAAAACGGGTACGGAGAGTAAAAGGCACGCGCCGCCTCAGTCTTTCCCGCAACAAATTTCAATGACTCAATATCTAAAAACTCAGCAAACATTTGTACACCGAGCATACTAAACCAAAAAACAAAAAAACTAATAATAACACCAAAAACTTGCTTCAATCTCGTCATTCATCTCATCCTTTCTATATCTGTAATTTTTAGTGCAATAAATATAGTACCAACAAAATATTCACAGAAAGGAACCATCTCACCATTCACGAATTAACTTAATCCAACCTAACATCGAAATTTGCAAAATAATACCCCAAATTATAAGTATTCTTAGCCATCGAGGAAAGAAGGTTAAAAACTTAACATACCATTCCAATAGCTTGTTCATAATTCCCTCCTACATAAAATTATATAGGAAAAAGGATATATAATCCAAATCCAACCAAAATGATACCACCTACTATCTCACCATATGTACCGAGCATATCTTTCGCATGTCTCCCAATTAATAAACCAATCCACGCTAATAACATGCTAACAAAGCCAAAAAGTAATATTGTAATGATTGTTTGTGCCCCATAAATACCAAGACTAAGCCCTACTGAGAAACTATCTATACTAACGCCAAATGCAAATACGAATAAGCTAATTCCAATAGGGGCAGTTCTAGTCTCTTCATTTTGTAAAATGGTCGAATATACGATATAAAAACCTAGTCCGATTAATAAAATAGCACCCGCAAAATGTGCAATATCTCCATATTTCTCTGATAAAAAACGACCTAGTACCATTCCTATAAACGGCATAATAATATGAAATATCCCTATCGTCATACCAATATACAGGATTTGTCTTAACTTTAGGGGCATCATCCCCATACCAAGACTCACCGAGAACGCATCCATCCCTAAGGCGAATGCCATAATTATTAAAGGTATTAGCTGTTCAAACGTCATTCATGCCCCTCCTTGGACGTGCTACTTCACAATATGCTTATCCAAGGAGAAATATTCTGTTTGCTAATCGTACCTTATCATTCAATAATAATATGATGTCCTGCCGCTTTTGTTAATCGATTCATAATAGCATTTCCTATTCCTTCATTAGGGAACGACTCACTAAAAATAACATCCACTTCACTTGCATCAAATGTTCTAAGTACATCATATAATTTAGTCGCAACGCTAGCTAAGTCACTTCGAACACCACAAGATAATATAACATCTGCGCTATATACATGCTGATACTCTTCTGTCGTTAATACGCCTACTTTAAATCCTTCTTCCTTTTTCTCATCTACAAGATGCTGAATAAACTCACGTGAGCCCTCAACAATACTAAGTGGTGCTTTCGGCGCATAATGTGTGTATTTCATTCCAGGTGATTTCGGTTTTTCCTTCTCATCCTTTAAAGCTGGATCTAAAGAAACGGTACCTATCACTGCTTCTAATTGTTCTTTCGTAATCCCACCTGGACGTAATATTGTTGGAACCGTGCTTGTACAATCAATTACAGTTGATTCAACGCCTACTCCAGTTGCACCACCATCAACAATACCTGCGATCTTCCCGTTCAAATCTTCATATACGTGAGAAGCTAGTGTTGGACTTGGACGCCCTGAACGATTCGCACTTGGTGCCGCAACAGGTACATTCGCCTCTTCAATAAGAGCAAGTGCAACTGGATGATCAGGCATTCTTACCCCAACCGTGTTAAGTCCTGCTGTCACCCTCTCTGAAATCCCTTCTTTTCTCGGCAAAATAATTGTTAATGGTCCTGGCCAAAAATGCGCCATTAACTTCTCTGCAACTGGTGGAATTTCTTTCACAATCCCATCTAACTGAGATTTTGTACCTATGTGGACAATGAGTGGATTATCACTCGGTCTTCCTTTCGCTTCGAAAATTTTCGCGATTGCTTCATCATCCATCGCGTTTGCACCTAACCCATAGACTGTTTCCGTAGGGAAAGCAACCGCCTCATTTTCTCTTAATAATTTTGCTGCTTCTTGTAACTGTGGATAATATTTTTTTCTTTCCACAACATTATCCACAACCCACATATTTGTATGCATTTTTTTCCACGTCCTTTTCTACCCTTAAATACTTGTCTATTTTTAGTTTACTATGAGATTTATCCAAAAGACAAACAAGGTTTATCCACAAAATGTGGATAAACCTAATTAATCCGTGGATAACTTTGTGAATAGCTGACAATTTAGTATTATTGCATTCTGCTCTTTTATATTTTTACAAAAATGTTCTAACTGTTGAATTCCCTCTGGAACCTCATCCTTTTCTATAGTAAAAAAGTCAAAGAACTGAAAGATTGGTACAGATTGTGGATGGTTTGTTAGTAAGTACAATTGTTGAACATTTTTTTCTTTCATATACTGCAAAAACATTTCAAAAAAATATAAGAAAGTCTGTTTATCCACATGAGGTGTGAATAAACAAGAACGAATAAGTACATCTTCCCCACTTTGTTCATAACCAATTACAGCTCGTATTTCTTCCGCCTCTTCCAAAATCATAAATTGTGCGTACAACTCATTTATTTTATCATCTTTTTTATTAGCTTGTCCGAAAAAAGAATGTAATCTTTCCACATCTGCTTTCGTAGCAAAATACACTTTCTTCATAATAAATCCCTCCTCATTTTTATATATGAGGAGGGATTTATTAATAGTACTATTTAGAGAATAAAGATGTAAAAGCTTCTACAATAAACAATTTAACTTCTGGCTTTTCTTCTTCCTCTTCTACTTTTACATACTCATTTTGCTTTTCTTGTTTTTTCTCCACAGGTTTCTCCACTTTTTCCACAGTTTTTGTTTCTTCTTTGCTTACAGGCTGCTCTTCGACTTTTGTTTCATTTTTTACTACTTTCTTTTCAGAAGATGTTACTTTTTTTACTACTTCCTGTTTTACAACTTTCGTTTCTTTTACCTTATCCACTTTCTTCTCTTCTGTATTTACTACTTCCTCATCTAGTTGTTTCACCTGCTCCTCTTCAGGAGATTCCGCCTTCACAACGTGCTCTTCTTTTCTTACAGCTGTCCCACTCGAAAAATCTAAGAAACACATTGGTGGAAATAATACACACCACCAGTTCGCCCCTTCACCTTCTCCAATTGTAATCAATACCGCTTCATATTCTCCTGCTGGATAAATAAAATTCCCATATACCTTTGTAGGAAACTTTACATTCTTACTAAATTTCACTTGAAATGATTCTTTACTTCCTTCTTTTTTTAACGTATTTTCCACCGTTTTCTCGATTTCTGGAATATGACTTTGAATTACTTTGCGTGCCTCTTCAAATGAAGTTAAATCCGCTACCCAGCCATCAATTTGTGCTTTTACTTCATCACGCACTTTACGCTTTAATGCCTGATCTTTATCTGAATCACTATTTGCTAAAATTCGTAATCGAACGGCCTCTTTCGGAATAACTGAAGGCCCTTTTGCATCAGCTTTCATATATCCAAACTGCACAAGTAACTGTGCACCAATTAATAGTATAAGAAGATAAGCAATAACTTGTTTTTTCATTTCCTCCACCGTCCCCTCTACAAACAGTGTGGACAGACTTTCATATTTCTAAACTATTAAATTCAAAATCTATATGAATTTTCCCACAAAAAAATGGAGTAAGGTGTGAACCTTACTCCATCTCTGCAAATACCATACGGTCTTTTCCGTTAATATCAAAAACAACCTCAACATGGGCATGTGGAAAAGCTTGTTGTAACAATCTTTTTACATCCTCACCTTGTCCTACTCCAATTTCAAACGCTACAATTGCTTTCTCCTGCAACACATTCGGCAATTCTTCCATAAAACGGCGATAAAAATCTAATCCGTCTTCTCCACCAACAAGCGCTCTCTTCGGCTCATGCTCTTTCACAACAGGAGAAAGACCACGCCAATCCTCTTCCGGTATATATGGAGGATTTGAAACAACAACATCTAGCTTTTGACCCGTTTTATCAAATGGTGACAATAAATCACCGTGATAGAACGTTACTTCTGCACCTAAAGCTTTTGCATTTTCTTTTGCAACTTCAATCGACTCTTGTGCAATATCTACTGTATACACGTGGAGATTTTTATTTTCTAAAGCAAGCGTAATAGAAATCGCTCCACTACCTGTGCCTATATCTGCTACATGTAGTTCCTTGTCGCCAAAATGGCGCTCAATTCTTTCTAATACTCCTACTATAAGCTCTTCTGTTTCCGGTCTTGGTATTAATACTTCTTCATTCACAAAGAACGACCGGCCATAAAACATTTCATAACCAATCATATATTGAATAGGAATACCTTCTACATGCTTGTGGATAAACTCCGTAAAGCTTGCCTCTTGTTCCTCATTTATTTCTTCACGCATATTCATCAATAATCCCGTTCTGTTCGTCTTTAATACATGACAAAGGACAATTTCTCCCGCATTTTCATCTCGTCCATTTTCCTGTAAAAAAGAAGAAGCCCATTTCAGGGCTTCATAGACACGCATTACTCAGCTGCCTCCATCCTTTGAGCCTGATCTTCCATCACTAAGGCATTGATGAAATCATCTAACTTACCTTGTAAGATTTGATCTAGCTTTTGAATCGTTAAACCGATTCGATGGTCTGTAACACGGTTTTGCGGGAAGTTATACGTACGAATACGCTCTGAACGATCACCCGTACCAACAGCTTGTTTACGGTTTTGATCATATTCAGCTTGTGCTTCTTGTCTAAACTTATCATAAACACGTGCGCGTAATACTTTCATCGCTTTTTCTTTATTCTTAATTTGTGATTTCTCATCCTGACAAGATACAACTACACCAGTCGGTAAATGCGTTAAACGTACCGCTGACATCGTTGTATTAACACTTTGTCCACCAGGACCACTAGAAGCGAATGTATCAACACGAACATCTTTCTCGTGAATGTCGATTTCTACTTCTTCTGCCTCTGGTAATACAGCTACAGTTGCTGTAGATGTATGAATACGTCCACCAGATTCCGTTTCAGGAACACGTTGTACACGGTGAGCACCATTCTCGAATTTCAGCTTCGCGAAAGCACCTTTACCGTTAATCATAAAGATAATCTCTTTATATCCACCTAACTCTGTATAGCTAGCCTCGATAATTTCTGTTTTCCAACCTTGAACCTCAGCATAACGGCTATACATGCGGTATAAGTCACCAGCAAATAAAGCGGCCTCGTCGCCACCAGCAGCCCCACGAACCTCAACGATAACGTTCTTATCATCATTAGGGTCCTTTGGAACTAGTAAAATTTTCAGACGTTCTGATAACGTTTTTTCTTGTGATTCTAACTCAGAAACCTCTTCTTTTACCATGTCACGCATTTCTGCGTCTAACTTCTCTTCTAACATTGCTTTCGCATCTTTTAATTGCTCACGAACATCCTTATACTCACGATACACCTCTACCGTTTCCTGTATATCAGACTGTTCCTTTGAATATTCACGAAGTTTATTTGTATCGCTAATAACCTCTGGGTCACTTAACAATTCATTTAACTTCTCATAACGATTTTCTACAGCTTGCAAACGATCTAACACATCATTCACCTCTACATCCTAGTATCTAATACAAATAGTATATGGTACTTACTCAAAAAAACGCAAATTATATTTAAAAGTGGAGGTGGCTCGTCCAGCTCTGACCAGCTAAGGTTCTCTCGCACAAAAGGTGCTTTTTACCTTTCGTGCGGGAGGTTCTTAGATGCGAAGAGCTAGCCACCGGAACTAGATATATTTAAAAGCGTAAGCGGCTCACACCAACCACACTCTCTATTCTGAAAAAAACCCGCCTTGCGCAGCGAGTTTTACTTATCTTTGTTTGTAGGAACTGCATGACAATGACGACAGCGTGGCTCATACGATTCTGAAGCCCCAACTAAAATAATCGGATCATCAAATGCCGCTGGTTCTCCATCAATTAATCGTTGTGTACGACTTGCCGGAGATCCACATGCAGAACATACTGCTTGTAGCTTTGTTACATGTTCAGCAATCGCCATCAGCTGAGGAACTTGTCCAAATGGTAGACCACGGAAATCTTGGTCTAAACCAGCTACAATGACACGATAGCCACGATTTGCCAATACTTGCACCACTTCCACAATGTCCCCATCAAAGAATTGTACCTCATCGATTGCAATTACATCCATATCTTCAGTGATATGTTCAAATATATCTTTTGAAGCTGAAACAGGAACTGCTTTTACCTTTAATCCGTTATGTGATACAACGTCTTCTTCACTATAGCGATTATCAATACATGGTTTAAATACAATTGCATGTTGTTTCGCAAATTGCGTACGGCGCACACGGCGGATTAACTCTTCTGATTTACCAGAAAACATACTACCGCAAATCACTTCAATCCAGCCATTTTGATTTATTAAGTACATGAAGCTCTCCTTTCATCTACTTTTTAGTTAAAAGTAGGGTAAAGGTATAATATTTTCACAAAAAAAACAGACAAGCGAATACATACACTTGCCTGTTTTATGTTTTTATTACTTGATACCGTATTTCTTATTGAAGCGATCAACGCGTCCGTCTGCAGTAGCAAACTTCTGACGTCCAGTGTAGAATGGGTGAGAATCAGAACTGATCTCAACTTTTAGTAATGGATAAGTGTTACCATCTTCCCACTCAACAGTTTCGCTAGAGCCTTTAGTAGACCCGCTTAAGAATTTGAAGCCTGTGTTTGTGTCCATGAATACAACTTTCTTGTAATCTGGGTGAATTCCTGCTTTCATTCTTTTCATCTCCTTCCGCCCTGAATCATTTTCGAAACAGAGTTTTTCATCTTCAGCTGCATACACAACTATATTGATGAAACACATATGATGAAATTATAACAAGGCTAACTTCATTTTGCAACTACCTGTTTTTGTCTTTTGAAATTTAAAGTGTAGACGGCTCGTTTAGCTCTGACTGGCTAAGGTTCTCTCGCACAAAAGGTGCTTTTTACCTTTAGTGCGGGAGGTTCTTAGACACGAAGAGCTAGCCGTCGGAACTAGATACAATTTAAAAGCAGAAGCGGCTCGTTCAGAATGGGAGGGGGATGGAGCTTCTGACGTAGAGGTGCTTTTTACCTCGTAGGAAGACGCGAAGCCACCTACCATTCTAGCCGCTGGAGCTAGATATCACCTTAAAGTGGAGGCGGTTCGTTCTGCTCTGACCAGCTAAGGTTCTCCCACTTATTTCTCTCTTTAATATCACCTAAAAGGCATAAAAAACTCGCTTACTATAAAATAAGCGAGTCCCAATCTTTTCCCTTTACTTAGTTGTTACATATCTTTTCGAGTCTGCAACAATGTTTTGTAAAAATTCTTCGTTTGTCTTCGTTTGACGAAGCTTACGTAAGAAACTTTCAACAAAGTCTGGTGTATCACGCATTGTTTTACGAATGCCCCATAACTTGTCTAAATGCTCTTTTGGAATTAATAGATCTTCTTTACGTGTACCAGAACGACGAATATCAATCGCTGGGAAGATACGACGTTCAGCTAACGAACGATCTAAGTGAAGTTCCATATTTCCAGTTCCTTTAAATTCCTCGTAAATAACATCGTCCATACGAGATCCTGTATCAACAAGGGCTGTTGCTAAAATCGTTAAGCTACCGCCTTCTTCAATATTACGTGCAGCTCCAAAGAAACGCTTCGGTCTATGGAAAGCCGCTGGGTCGATACCACCCGATAATGTTCTACCACTTGGCGGAATAACGAGGTTGTAAGCTCGCGCTAAACGGGTAATACTATCCATTAAAATGATAACATCTTTTTTGTGCTCTACAAGACGCATTGCACGTTCTAACACAAGTTCAGCTACTTTAATATGATTTTCTGGTACTTCATCAAAAGTAGAACTTACAACGTCGCCCTTAACAGAACGTTCAATGTCTGTTACTTCCTCTGGACGCTCATCAATTAAAAGCACAATTAATTCTGCTTCTGGATGATTTGTTGTAACACTGTGTGCAATTTCTTTTAATAGACTTGTTTTACCAGCCTTTGGAGGCGCAACAATTAAACCACGTTGTCCAAATCCAACTGGTGCGATTAAATCCATGATACGTGTCGGTAACTTTTTCGGTTCCGTTTCCAATTTCATTTGGCGATCTGGGTATAATGGTGTTAATGCAGGGAAATGCACACGCTCTTTTGCTGAATCTGGATCATCTCCGTTTACAGCTTCAACTTGTAATAACCCAAAATAGCGTTCATTTTCTTTCGGAGGTCGTACTTTACCAGAAACTTTGTCTCCATTACGTAAATCGAAACGACGAATTTGCGAAGCTGAGATATAAATATCTTCTGAGCTTGGAGAATAGTTGATAGGACGTAGGAATCCAAATCCTTCTGATTGAATAATTTCTAATACGCCTTCCATGAAAAAGAAACCTTCTTTTTCTGCTCGAGCTTTCAAAATAGAAAAGATTAACTCTTTTTTCGTTAACTTGCTATAATACGAAATCTTAAATTCTTTGGCAAGCTCGTATAACTCTTTTAATTTCATGTTTTCTAATGCTGCAATTGACAAATTCATTCAGACACCACACTTTAACGTTATTCTCTTTTTTCATGGGTAAAGGGAAAAAATACGGAAGGCAAATAATTAATAATGAAAGGCAATAAGTTCAAGTAGGGTAATATTCACTATTGTAACCCTTTTATCTAGTTTTAATCAATACGTTGGAACACAAATACAAGAAGCGAAGACAAGAAAATTTGTCTTCGCTTCTTATTTAATTTAGTTCCGGCTCCGATAGTTAAAAAAATCGACCATTTTAACCTTTCTGAGCGAGCCGCTTCCACCTTTTACTTAATAACCAAGTTCGGTTTTTTATTTAAGCTATGACGACCATCTACGAAGCGAACTGTGCCTGATTTTGCACGCATAACAAGAGATTGTGTTGTTCCTACGCTACCTTTAAATTGAACACCACGTAATAGTTCACCATCTGTTACACCTGTTGCTGCAAAGATTGCATCGTCACCTTTTACTAAGTCCTCCATACGAAGGATACGATTAATGTCTTCTATGCCCATTTTTTTACAACGTGCTAATTCAGCTTCGTTTTGTGGCAATAGTTTTCCGTGAATTTCTCCACCTAAACATTTTAAAGCAACTGCTGCTAATACACCTTCAGGTGCTCCACCAGATCCAAATAGAATATCTACACCTGTACGGTCAAACGCTGTATTAATTGCTCCAGCTACATCTCCATCGTTAATTAATTTAATACGAGCACCAGCCTTACGAATTTCTTCGATAATTGCTTGGTGACGTGGACGGTTTAAAACTGTTGCTACAACATCTTCAATGTCTTTATTTTTCGCTTTCGCAACTGCACGTAAGTTATCAATAATAGGCGCATCAATGTCGACCGCCCCAACTGCTTCTGGGCCAACCGCGATTTTATCCATGTACATGTCAGGAGCATGTAACAAATTACCGTGGTCTGCAATTGCAATAACAGCAAGAGCATTCCAGCCACCAGCTGCTACGATGTTTGTCCCTTCTAAAGGATCAACCGCAACGTCTACACGTGGTCCATATCCTGTACCTAATTTCTCTCCGATATATAGCATTGGTGCTTCATCCATCTCACCTTCACCAATTACGACTGTACCTTTCATCGGAATTGTATCAAATACATCACGCATAGCTGATGTTGCTGCACCGTCTGCTTCATCTTTTTTCCCGCGCCCCATCCAACGCGCTGATGATAATGCTGCAGCCTCTGTTACACGTACTAACTCCATAGATAAACTTCTTTCCACAATAATCCCTCTCCTTTAAGTCTTTATATTTCTGCCGTATTTTGTGAACCGTGTTTTTCTATAAAGTGTACTTCCGCAAGTAGTGATGCTTCGCTTCCCCCTTACGGAAGTATCACTTATGCGTTCTTCATCTCTTCAATTTCTTGTTTTGTCATTTGTTCTCGCCAAATGTTTGCTCCAAGCCCTTTAAGCTTGTCCACTATATTCTCATAACCTCGATCAATATGCTCAAGTCCTGTTACTTCTGTAATTCCATCTGCCATTAACCCTGCAATAACAAGTGCCGCTCCCGCTCGTAAATCACTCGCCTTCACTTTTGCACCTTGTAGTAACACAGGACCAGTTACAATTGCCGAACGACCTTCTACTTTAATTTGAGCATTCATACGACGTAATTCATCAATGTGTTTGAAACGGGCACCGTAAATTGTATCTGTTACAACTCCCGTCCCATGTGCTTTTGTTAAAAGCGTCGTAAAAGGCTGTTGTAAATCTGTTGGAAAACCTGGATATACAAGCGTTTTGATATCAACTACTTTTAACTTTCTATTACCGTTCACTGTAATTTGATCATCATTCGTTTCAACTTGAACACCAGCTTCTCTTAGCTTAGCAGTAACTGATTCTAAATGCTGAGGAATAACGTTATCAACCGTTACTTCTCCTCCTGATGCAGCTCCTAGAATCATATACGTACCAGCTTCAATACGATCTGGGATGATAGTATGGTGACAACCATGTAAAGAGTCCACACCATCTATTCGGATTACATCTGTACCAGCACCTTTAATACGTGCTCCCATGCTTGTTAACAATGTAGCTACATCAATAATCTCGGGCTCTTTCGCTGCATTTTCAATAACAGTTCTACCTTTTGCTCGTACAGCTGCTAGCATAATATTAATCGTAGCCCCCACACTAACAACATCTAAATAAATACGTGCTCCATGTAGTTCATCTGCTCTTAAATAGATGGCACCTTGTTCATTTGTAACATGTGCACCTAGCGCTTCAAACCCTTTAATATGCTGATCAATCGGCCTCGGTCCTAAGTGACATCCACCCGGAAGCCCAATAACAGCTTTTTTAAAACGGCCAAGCATCGCACCCATTAAATAATAAGAAGCACGCAATTTTTTCACTTTTCCATTTGGCAAAGGCATTGCAACCATGTTAGAAGGATCGACTACCATCTCTTCCTCCTGTCCATAAGTTACTTTCCCTCCAATTTCCTCTAGTAAGTCGCCTAACATTTTCACGTCCGAAATATTAGGGACACCACCAATAGTTACTGGAGTATCTGCTAAAATTGTCGCTGGAATTAATGCAACGGCACTGTTCTTTGCACCGCTTACTCGAATTGTTCCATTTAAAGCTCTTCCGCCTTCAATTAGCAATTTTTCCATATTGAGCTCCCTTCTTGTGAATGTATTTACTTTCTATCTTTTCATAGAAAGCTCCCCTTAAGAATCTCAATTACTCTTTCCATCCCAAAACTCAATAAATAGGAAACCATTATCTCCATTTCTCCTGTAGCACGAATAGATAAAGATCAACTATTCATCGAATTCACTTTATCAATTTAGATACGTTATCACATTTATTAATAGGACTATGCACATTATTTTCTATTTAAAAACCAAAAATGATAAAATCTTTCGACTTGTTCACGCTTTCATTATACAACGAAAGGAAACCGTCTAAAAGACTAGACGGTTTCCAAAACGGAATTTTATTCTTACGCTTTACCGTTAGAACCGAACTCACGCATTTTACCAGCAACAGTTGCTTTAATAGCGTCGCGGCCAGGTCCAATAAATTTACGAGGATCGTAAACTTCTTGGTCTTTGTTTAATACTTCACGAACAGCTTTTGTAAACTCGATTTGGTTCTCAGTGTTTACGTTGATTTTTGAAGTACCTAAAGAGATAGCTTTTACGATATCAGCAGTTGGGATACCAGTACCACCGTGTAATACTAAAGGTACGCCAGTGAAGTCACGAACTTGTTCCATTTCAGCGAATCCTAAGTTAGGCTCACCTTTGTAAGGACCGTGTACAGAACCTAAAGCTGGAGCTAGGCAATCGATACCTGTTGCTTCAACAAGGTGCTTACACTCTGCTGGGTCAGCGTAAATTACGCCTTCAGCGATTACGTCGTCTTCTTGTCCGCCAACTGTTCCAAGCTCAGCTTCAACAGATACGTTACGAGCGTGTGCGTATTCTACTACTTGTTTAGTAGTTTCAACGTTTTCTTCGAATGGGTGGTGAGAAGCGTCGATCATTACAGATGTGAAACCTGCATCGATTGCTTCTTTACATTTTTCGAAGCTTGAACCATGGTCAAGGTGAATCGCTACAGGAACAGTGATGTTCATTTCTTCGATTAAAGCTTTAACCATAGCTACAACTGTTTTGAAACCAGTCATATGACGAGCTGCACCCTCAGATACACCTAGGATTACAGGAGATTTTTCTTCTTCCGCAGCAGCTAAGATAGCTTGAGTCCACTCTAAGTTGTTCATGTTGAATTGACCAACTGCGTATTTTCCTTCTAGTGCTTTGTTTAGCATTTCTTTCATAGAAACTAAAGGCATGGTGAATCCTCCTAAAAAACGTTTTTTGTATCCGATAAGTTCTTATCGCTGGTAGTATGACCAGAATAAGGTAAAATATGTATATCTACATACCGGACTTTTTTCTACACTCAATAGGATAACAACTTGTACTCAAAAACTCAACCGTATTCACCTGCACAATAGTCCATGTAAACGCTTTTTTCCATATTTTTTATAAAAAATTCATTTTTACGCCTCTACAGCGAGCTCATTTCTCACAGCTTGACGAATTTCATCAATATCAAATGGTTTAGCAAAATGCATTAAAGCTCCTAAATCTTTTGCTTCTTGGATCATATCAAGCTCTCCATAAGCAGTCATTAAAATGACTTTAATACTCTCATCAATTTCTTTTACATGCTTTAAAATCTCTATACCATCCATGCCTGGAATTTTCATATCTAACACTACTAAATCTGGATTATCTTTTTTCACGATATCTAAAGCTTGAAATCCATTCGCTGCTTGGAATGTCTGATAACCTTCTTTTTGGAACACTTCATGTAATAACACACGAATCCCATATTGATCATCAACAATTAAAATTTTACCTTCCATAATTCCCAACCTTTCTGTGTAAGTACAAGATTTAAAGCTTCTTATATCTTAACGATTTATTTTCGCTATTCTTTGGCAAATTCCTTCCTATTCTTTCTTATTTTACCGTTTCCTATTTTGTTATGCTACCCTACGATTTCACCTTTCTAAAAAAATAAACTATAATGAAAGCCGGCAAGCACGTACGAAGGGAGTAATATTATGTTAAAAATTTTTTCAACTCAATTAAGTGGTTATTTCTCCAAAATTTCTCAAAAAGAAGAAATGAATATAGAAGATAGCGCTCGTTTACTTGCTCAAGCACTAGTTGGCGATGGTTTCATTTATTTATATGGTACAAATGAAATGGAGGGCGTTGTTGCCGAGGCACTATTCGGTGCTGAACCAATGAAGCAAGCAAAACGCTTATTTGAAAATGGTAAAGAAGCAGAAGTAACCTCTGCGGATCGTGTACTTCTTATTAGCCGTTTTTCAACAGATGAAGCGGTTGTAGAAATTGCAAAAAAACTACAAGAAGAGGGACACTCTATTGTCGGCATTTCTGCTCTTCAAGAAGGTACGGAATCACTCGAACGATATACAGACGTACATATTGATACAAAACTGTTAAAAGGTCTTATTCCAGACGATGAAGGTAATCGCTACGGGTTCCCAAGTTTAATAGTAGCTTTATTTGCTTATCACGGGATCAAATTCACAATCGATGAAATGTTAAATGAATATTAAAAAAAGCGCCTTATTTCAGGCGCTTTTTTTATTACTTGCTCTCTTTATTCGTAATAGAAGCTCTTACGAAGTCATGGAACAATGGTTGTGGACGGTTTGGACGAGAAACAAGTTCTGGGTGGAACTGTGCTGCTACGAACCAAGGATGGTCTTTTAATTCAATAATTTCAACTAGACGGCCGTCTGGGCTTGTACCAGAGAATACAAATCCTTCTTTTTCCATATCCGGACGGAACTGATTGTTGAACTCATAACGATGACGATGACGCTCATATACAACCGGCTCATTATAAGCATTGTAAGCATTTGTTTCTTCAGCAAGCTTACATGGGTATAGACCAAGACGAAGTGTACCACCTAAGTCCTCTACATCTTTTTGTTCTGGTAATAAGTCAATGATTGCATATGGCGTATCAGGATTGATCTCAGAAGAGTTAGCACCTTCTAAACCTAATACATTACGTGCGAATTCGATTGATGCAAGTTGCATACCTAAGCAAATTCCTAAGAATGGAACTTTGTTTTCACGAGCATATTGAATCGCAACGATTTTACCTTCTACACCACGATCGCCGAAGCCACCTGGTACAAGGATACCATCTGTGTCTCCTACTAATTCTTGTACATTTTCTGCTGTTACGTGCTCAGCATTTACCCATTTTACTTCTACATCTGTGTCGAATGAGTAACCAGCATGACGAAGTGCTTCTACAACAGAAATATATGCATCTTGAAGTTCTACATATTTACCAACAAGAGCGATTTTTGTTTTCTTAGAAAGGTTACGTACTTTGTTAACTAGCGCAGTCCACTCTGTCATATCTGCAGCTGGATTGTCTAATTTTAAGTGATCACAAACGATTTGGTCCATGTTTTGTTCTTGAAGAGATAATGGAACCGCATATAAAGTATCTGCATCGCGAGCTTCGATAACTGCTTTTGTATCGATATCACAGAATAATGCAAGCTTGTCTTTCATATCTTGAGAAACAGGCATTTCTGTACGAACAACGATAATGTTTGGTTGAATACCTAAGCTACGAAGTTCTTTAACGCTATGTTGTGTTGGTTTTGTTTTCATTTCACCCGCTGCTTTTAAGTACGGGATTAACGTACAGTGAATGTACATTACATTGTCACGACCGATGTCGCTCTTAATTTGACGGATTGCTTCTAAGAATGGTAGAGACTCGATGTCACCAACAGTTCCACCGATTTCTGTAATAACAACATCCGCATTTGTTTCACGACCAGAACGATATACGCGTTCTTTAATTTCGTTAGTGATGTGAGGAATAACTTGAACCGTTCCTCCTAAATATTCACCGCGACGCTCTTTTTGAAGAACTGAAGAGTAAATTTTACCTGTTGTTACGTTGCTGTATTTGTTTAAGTTAATGTCGATAAAACGCTCATAGTGACCAAGGTCTAAGTCAGTTTCTGCGCCATCATCTGTTACGAATACCTCACCGTGTTGATATGGGCTCATAGTCCCTGGGTCTACGTTAATGTATGGATCAAACTTTTGAATCGTTACGTTTAAACCACGATTTTTTAAAAGTCTTCCAAGAGATGCTGCTGTAATACCTTTTCCTAAAGACGATACTACACCGCCTGTTACAAAAATATACTTAGTCATGAAAAAGCTCCCTTCTATTTTGCTGTTATATAATCACCGTTGCAAAGCGCAACGTATGTAGATAACACTGTATCCATCTTATTGTTAGACTCTTTTTATTTTCTAAACAAAAAACAAAAAAGAAAATTGCTCCCCTCATCACATAAAGTAATAAGTAGGGAGCAATTTTCTTTTATATTTACACTTTAAAAGTATTATCGTCCTTTTTTAAAGAGCCCAAAAATGATTCTACATGGACGATAATGAAAAGTCAAGAACTACAGTTCTTCCTCTTCTTCTTCTTCAGTTTCATCATACTCAAGTTCTTCTTCAGCGAAGTCGTCGTCTTCATCTTCTTCTAAATCATCAAGATCGTCGTCATCTCCGTCTTCATCTTCAAGAACCTTGTCCAAATCTTCTACATCATCTTCGTCATCGTCTGCATTTCCGTCTGCATCGTCAAAGTCATCTTCATCTTCTTCAATGTAGTCGTCAAAACCGTCTTCCTCAACTTTACGTTTCTTCTTCGGTTTTGGCTGCGGTAAGATTTCTTCATCAATTTGCTCATATGGGTACCAGCTGCGTAGTCCCCAACGATTTTCTCCTAAATTAATGAAACGTCCATCGATGTTTAAGTCTGTATAAAATTGTGCGAGTTTCGCATTAACTTGCTCTTGAGATAGTCCCAGCACTTGAGCGATTTCTTGAACCAACTCGTTGAATGTCGTTGCTTGTTTTTTATCCCCTAAAACGCTATGTACAACTTCAATCATTGAACATTCTTTTAGCTCTTCTGGTGAATATTGCTTAAAATCCACTTATGCGGCACTTCCTTTCATCAAATATAACCTTATATATAACGGCCTGCTTAAAAAAATCCATACTATTCATTATAAACAAAAGTCGCACAAATATGCTACAAAAAAAACGGGAAACTTTTATAAGGTAATAAAATTAATAATTTGTCTGTCCCTTATTTCGGAAGCATATGGGCCCCTTGCAATACATACCTAATTTGCATTTCTGTATATTCTTCGAGCGTATACAGTTTTTGCAGCGCCCAGCGTCTAAATCCCCACATCTGTCCTTGTATAAAAATATTATGGGCAAGAAGCTGTATTTCTTTTTTATTTAATGTAAATGTTCCATTTTCCGTACACTGTTCTAAAATATTCTCGAACATTCCTACCATTTGAAACTCCTTTTCTAATACATACGGAAGTGATTCTTTTGGTAAAAAGCGTACCTCTTGATACATTATCAATACTTCTTCCTGCAACTCGTCCATCACTTTAAAGTAATTCGTTATTGCTATCTTTAAACTTTCTATACTCCCTTTTTCTGTACACACTACTTCCTCTAATCGTTCTTTTACATGTTCATATATACTATCACAAACTAAATACAACACATCATCTTTTGTACGAATGTACTCATAAAGTGTCCCTATACTAAATCCAGCCGCTTTTGCAATTTCTCTCGTTGTTGTACGCGGAAATCCTTTTTGTTTAAACAGTTGCACCGCACCTTTAATCATTTGCTCACGTCTTAACGCAACTAATTTTTCATCTTTCACCGATGCATGTACATTATGTTTAACCATTCCCTTCACCTCTCTCTATTATTTTTTGGAAGGAAAAAGCGTAGGAAAATACCTACGCTTTCGTCCCTACTTCGTTAACATACGAGAAATTACAAGCCTCTGAATCTCTTGTGTTCCTTCGTATATTTGTGTAATCTTTGCATCTCGCATATAACGCTCTACTGGATAATCTTTCGTATAACCGTAACCACCAAATACTTGCACCGCTTCAGTCGTCACCCTCATCGCTGTATCTCCTGCAAATACTTTTGACATCGCTGACTCTTTTCCATACGGAAGCCCTTCTGATTCAAGCCAAGCCGCTTGATATGTTAAAAGGCGTGCCGCTTCTACATCTGTTGCCATATCCGCAAGTTTAAAGCCAATCCCTTGCTGCGCCGCAATTGGTTTTCCAAATTGATGGCGCTCCCTTGCATATTCTACAGAAGCATCTAAAGCCCCTTGTGCAATACCAACAGCTTGCGCCGCAATACCGTTACGACCTCCATCTAATGTTTGCATCGCAACTTTAAACCCTTCCCCCTCTTCTCCAAGTAGATTCTCTACAGGAATACGGCAATCTTCAAACATAATTTCAGTCGTTGGTGAAGAGCGAATCCCTAGCTTGCTCTCCTTCTTCCCAACTGAAAATCCCGGTGTATCACTTTCTACAATAAATGCACTCGTACCGCGCTGCTTCGATTCAGGATCAGTTAGCGCAAAAACAACATAAATATCAGCAATACCGCCATTTGTAATGAAAATTTTTGATCCATTTAAAATATAATGGTCGCCATCTCTCTTTGCGATTGTCTTCATTCCACCAGCATCCGATCCAGATCCTGGCTCCGTTAAGCCGTATGCACCAATTTTCTTCCCTTCAGCCATCGGTCGTAAAAACTTTTGCTTTTGTTCTTCTGTCCCAAATTTAAAAATTGGCCATCCCGCAAGTGAAGTATGCGCAGATAGTGTTACACCTGTTGAAGCACAAACTCGAGATAATTCTTCAATCGCAATTACGTAAGCTAAGTAATCGCTTCCAATTCCACCGTACTCTTCAGGCCATGGAATACCGGTTAAACCAAGCTCTGCCATTTGATCAAATAACTCTCGATCAAATCGCTCTTCCTCATCACGCTCAGCTGCTGTTGGTGCTACTTCATTTTTAGCAAAATCTCGAACCATTTTTCTTATCATTTCATGTTCTTCTGATAGTTTAAAATGCATCTCCGTCTCCCCCTCGCCCTTTTATAAAGCACGGCTAATAACAAGTTTCTGTATTTCACTTGTTCCTTCATATATTTGCGTGATTTTCGCATCCCGGAAAAATCGTTCTACTGGATATTCTTTCGTATAACCGTAACCACCAAATACTTGCACCGCCTCAATCGCGACTTCAACCGCTGTCTTAGAAGCAAATAATTTCGCAATAGATGCTTCTTTACCGCATGGTAATCCTTGTGCCCTAAGAGACGCCGCTCTATATACGAGTAACCTTGCCGCTTCGACACTTGTTGCCATATCTGCAAGCTTGAAGCCAATCCCTTGCTGCGCCGCAATTGGTTTCCCAAATTGTTCTCGTTCTTTTGCATAATCAATCGCACATGCAAGCGCCGCTTCAGCAATTCCTAACGCCTGTGCACCGATTCCAATTCGCCCAACATCTAAATTCGCCATCGCCACCTTGAATCCTTGTCCTTCTTCCCCAAGTAAATTCTCCGCTGGCACTTTCATATCTTCAAAAGTAAGTTGTACTGTACGAGAACCAAGGAGCCCCATCTTATGTTCATCTTTTCCGATGATTAAACCAGGTGTATCTTTCTCTACTATAAATGCAGAAATACCACTTTTTCCTGCCTCTGGATTTGTAGAAGCGAATACAATGTATGTACTTGCTTCACCACCATTTGTAATAAACACTTTCGATCCATTAATAATATAATGATCACCTTTTTTGACAGCTCTTGATTTCAAACTCCCTGCATCTGATCCTGCATTTGGCTCTGTTAAAGCAAATGCGCCTAAATATTCCCCGGTTGCAAGTTTAGAAACATATTTTTTCTTCTGTTCTTCTGTTCCGAAATATAAAATCGGATTCATTCCAACTGACGTATGTACAGCTAAAATTACACCAACTGTTGCACTTACCTTTGAGATTTCCTCAATGGCTAGAATATAAGAAATAAAATCCATTTCTGCCCCGCCGTATTTTGCAGGCGCTGGAATACCCATTAATCCAAGCTCACCCATCTTTTGCAAAATCTCTTTCGGGAACACCCCTTGTTCCATACTAGGAACAAAGGGAGCAATTTCCTTCTGTGCAAAATCCCGAACCATTTTCCTCATCATTTGCTGCTCTTCATTAAAACGAAAGTTCATATATTCCGCCTCCATTTGCTATATATCCTTTAAATAATTTGGTAAGACCACTATTTTGTAACAAAAGGGGCATTTATTCGTAAACGTAGAATCCACGACCTGTTTTACGCCCTAACCATCCTGCATTTACATACTTACGTAATAACGGACATGGGCGATATTTACTATCTCCTAATCCTTCATGCAACACTTCCATAATGTATAAACACGTATCTAAACCGATAAAATCAGCGAGTGTCAAAGGCCCCATCGGATGGTTCATACCAAGCTTCATGACCTCATCAATTGCTTCTTTCGTCGCTACACCTTCGTATAACGTATAAATTGCTTCGTTAATCATCGGTAGCAAAATGCGGTTTGATACAAAACCTGGGAAATCATTTACTTCAACTGGCACTTTCCCAATTTTTTTCGTAATATCTTCAATTGCTTCATATACTGCATCATCTGTAGCCAAACCACGAATAATCTCAACAAGCTTCATAACTGGAACTGGATTCATAAAGTGCATGCCGATTACTTTTTCCGGACGCTTCGTTACCGCTGCAATTTCTGTAATTGGCAGAGATGACGTATTTGTCGCTAAAATTGCGTGTTCTGGAGCAATTTCATCTAGATTCGCAAAGATTTTCTTTTTAATATCCATTTTCTCAACAGCTGCTTCAATAATAAGATCCGCTTCTTTCACACAATCTAAATCAAGCGTTACTGTAAGACGATTTAATGTCGCTTCCTTCTCTTCTTCCTTCATGCGTCCTTTTTCTACTTGGCGCGCTAAGTTTTTCGTAATGATAGCCAATCCTCTATCTAATTGCTCTTGTTTTAAATCTTGTACCTTCACGTCATATCCTGCCATTGCACATACTTGTGCAATTCCTGATCCCATTTGCCCTGCACCAATTACAACAATGTTTTGTACACCCATTTTTTCTTCCCCCTTAATTGTTAATAAATTTTATACCCTCGAACTTTAATTAGTGAACTTCAATCATCACTGCGTCCCCTTGACCGCCACCGCTACAAATCGATGCAATTCCAATTCCGCCGCCGCGCTGCTTAAGTGCATGGATTAGCGTAACGATAATGCGCGCTCCGCTTGCTCCAATTGGATGGCCCATCGCTACCGCGCCGCCATTTACATTCAATTTTTCTGGATCAATTCCTGCGATTTCTGTACTTGCAATTGCTACCGCTGCAAATGCTTCATTAATCTCGAATAAATCGATGTCTTCAATTGTCTTGCCTGTTTTTTCAAGCAATGCGTTAATTGCATAACCTGGCGTTCTTGGGAAATCTTTAGATTCCACTGCAATTGCTGTATGCGCCAAAATTGTCGCTAATGGCTTTCTTCCTTCTTGCTTCGCTCTGTCTTCGCTCATTAACACAAGTGCGGCACCACCATCGTTTAGTCCTGGCGCATTACCAGCTGTCACCGCCGCTTCCTTATCAAATACAGGTTTTAACTTTGCTAACTTTTCAATCGTTGTATCTTCACGTGGCGCCTCATCCTTTGCAACGACAATAGGATCGCCTTTTCTTTGCGGGATCGTTACTGGCACGATCTCCTCTTCAAAACGTCCTTCTTTATGCGCTGAAACCGCACGCTGATGGCTACGATATGCCCATTCATCTTGTGCTTCGCGAGAAATTCCATCTTCCTTCGCAACTTCTCCACCATAAACACCCATGTGTGTACCTGAAAATGCGCATGTTAAACCGTCAGCAACGTTTAAATCAATAACTTCGTTGTTGCCCATTCTGTATCCCCATCTTGCTCCGCGTAAAATGTAAGGACTGTTACTCATCGACTCCATACCGCCAGCTACAATCAGTGATTGATCGCCAGTACGAATAATTTGATCCGCTAACGTAACCGCACGAAGTCCTGATGCACAAACTTTATTCACTGTTTCCGTCTGCACTTCCCAAGGGATTCCAGCAGCCCTTGCAGCTTGACGCGATGGAATTTGCCCCTGTCCCCCCTGAATAACCGTTCCAAATATAACTTCTTCAACATCACTAGCCGCAACATTTGCTCTTTCAAGCGCTGCTTTAATTGCAATTCCTCCAAGTTCCGTCGCTTTTACATCTTTTAAAGATCCTCCAAATTTTCCAACTGGTGTTCTTGCAGCACTTAAAATAACTGTTTTACTCATGTTTCTTTCCCCCATTTCTTTTTTTAACACTGAGCGCTCGCTCGGTATCCCTACGTTGAGAAGAGGTGCAATCATTGCACCTCTTTCTAAAGTTGTATACATTCTTATAAACTACATCGCTTCTTTTTTCTGTCCGATAACAGATCGTTCTAAAATCTCTGTCACATCAAGAGTTTGAACTTTCTCTTCTACCTCTTTCGCTTTCGTTCCATCACTGATCATCGTTAAGCAATATGGACAACCTGTACCGATAATGGATGGCTGTACAGCTAATGCTTGTTCTGTACGAGCAACGTTAATACGAGAACCTGTTGTTTCTTCCATCCACATTAAGCCACCACCTGCGCCACAGCACATTCCAGTTTCACGGTTACGTGCCATTTCTACAAGATTCACTCCAGGAATCGCTTTCAAAATGTCACGTGGCGCTTCGTACACTTCGTTGTATCTTCCTAAATAACAGGAATCATGGTACGTAACTGTTTCTTCAATAGCGTGAACAGGCTTTAAGCGCCCTTCTTTCACCCACTGAGCTAACAATTCTGTATGATGATAGACTTCTGCTTGCAAGCCAAAGTCCGGATACTCATTTTTAAATGTGTTATAAGCATGAGGATCAATCGTAACGATTTTCTTCACTCCTGCCTTTTCAAATTCTTCGATATTCTTTGTCGCCATCTCTTGGAATACAAATTCATTTCCAAGGCGGCGTGGTGTATCTCCAGAATTCTTTTCTTTATTACCGAGAATTGCGAATGAAATGCCTGCTTCGTTCATTAACTTCGCAAACGATATCGCAATCTTCTGACTACGATTGTCGTATGATCCCATTGAACCAACCCAGAATAAATACTCGAATTCCTCCCCAGCTTTTGATTTTTCTTTTACAGTTGGAACTGTTACTTCGTCATCACCTTGGCGCCATGTTTCACGCTCTTTACGGTTCAGACCCCACGGATTCCCTTGACGCTCGATATTTGTCATCGCGCGTTGTGCTTCCGCGTCCATTTTTCCTTCTGTTAAAACGAGATATCGACGTAAATCAATAATTTTGTCAACATGCTCATTCATAACTGGACATTGATCTTCACAGTTACGACACGTTGTACATGCCCAAATCTCTTCTTCTGTAATAACATCTCCGATTAAACTCGGATCGTAAGCGAGAGTTGTAGCCGCTGATTCTTGTTGTCCTTTTCCAGCTGCCATCATCGCTAACTGATTTCCTTGTGTATTATTGAAGGCAACTACTGGAACCCACGGTGCTTTTGATGTTACCGCAGCTCCTTTATCAGTTAAATGATCACGAAGTTTTAAAATTAAGTCCATCGGCGATAACATTTTTCCTGTTCCTGTTGCCGGACACATATTTGTACAACGACCACACTCTACACAAGCGTATAAGTCAATAAGTTGATTTTGTCTAAAGTCTTCAATTTTACCAACACCAAATGTTTCTTGCGTTTCATCTTCAAAATCAATCTTTTCAAGCTTCCCTGGGTTTGAAAGACGACCGAAGAATACATTAGCTGGTCCCGCAATTAAATGCGCATGTTTTGATTGTGGAACATAGACTAAAAACGTTAACAAAATTAGTAAATGCACCCACCAAGAAAAATAGAACACTGAAATGGCTACGGTTTCATTTATCCCGCTAAAAACGTAAGCGATTGCAGAAGCGATTGGTTCACTCCATGAAAGCTCCTCGCCATGCCATATAAGTCCCATACCGTTACCAAGTAGCACAGAAATCATTAAGCCACCGATAAAGATAAGAACAAGACCTGATTTGAAGTTACGTTTTAAACGAACAAGCTTTTCTACATAACGTCTATGAAAAGCCCAAAATACTGCAATTAAAATAACAAGTGTGACAATTTCCTGGAAGAATGTAAATGCAGGGTATAGTGGTCCAAGTGGAAGATGTGATCCTGGTGCGAGTCCTTTCCAAACGAAGTCAATTGCTCCAAATTGGACAAGAATAAATCCGTAAAAGAACATAACGTGAATGATGCCGCTTTTCTTATCTTTCAGCAGCTTTTTCTGACCGAAAACATTGACCTTAAGGAGATCCCAACGCTCTTTAAAACGACGGTCAAATTCAATTTTTTTTCCTAATTGTATGTAGGCCATTCTCGTCCGTATAAGATATACAAACAAATATCCTGCATAAGCAATAACAGCAATGGCAGCCAGCCAATTAATGATCAGTAAGCTATTCATTTTTATGCTACCCCTCTCTTTGTAAGCCCTCTTTCTTTTTTTGAATCTTCAAAAATATATAATTTTCTGAATTATATCCCCTATCCCCATTATATAATGAGTGAGCATTCAGTCAACAGTTTTTTGTTATAGAACAACACATTTTTTCATAAAGCTGTTTATTTCGGTGAAACTATAAAGTGAAACTTTAATCAGTAGGGCTTTTACGGGCAGTTGATTTCCAAACTAACTTCTACTTATCCACCAGTTTTTGAGGTGAGAGGCTTACTGCCCGTTAAAGCGGGATAAAGTGAAACTTTAATCAGTGCAACATACTATCATCTGATGAAATTTATAATAACAGCCGTGCTACCCGTATCATTTGTAACACACTGAAGGTGAAAAGAATGCGAAGGAGGGAATTCACTGATGCTCTACTTATCTCTTTTGTTAATATCCGTTGCTCTTTGGATTATAATTGATCTTTCATACGGGAGATTTCTTCATTTAAAACGGGTAAGCTCTCGCACTTTCCCTTTACGTCAAAGTGATTTTCACCTTTATACATACGGGAAAGATTTATATGACGCTTTATTTACTGATATAAAACAAGCACAGCACCACATTCATATTTTATTCTTCATTGTAAAAAATGATAAAATCAGTCGCGAATTTTTAAAGTTGTTGATTGATAAGGCTCAGGAAGGAATTGAAGTACGACTTTTACTTGATCGATTTGGCAGCCATTATTTATCAAACGAAGCTATTCGCTCCCTGCGAAAACACGGTGTATCTTTTTCATTTTGTCATAAGGTAAAATTTCCTCTGCCTTTCTTTTCTGCTAATCAAAGAAACCATAGAAAAATTACAGTGATTGATGGGAAAACTGGCTATATCGGGGGATTTAATATCGGCGAAGAGTATCTGGGGCATAATGAATATCTAGGATTATGGCGAGACTATCATTTACGTCTTACAGGAGAAGGGGTTCAAGATTTACAAAAGCAATTTTTGCATGACTGGTTTGATGATACGAAACAGAATTTATTGGATGCTTCTCTTTATTTTCCAAAACAAAACCCAGGTACCATACTGCATCAATTTATTCCGACTGATGGTGCTTATTTACAGCATACTTTTTTACATTTAATTAACGGAGCAAAAAAAGAAATCTGTATCGGTACACCATATTTCATTCCTGGAAAAAAAATTATGAATGCCTTATTAAAAGCAAGAGAAAGAGGGGTTCAAATCACAATTCTTGTTCCAGAAAAAGCTGATCACCCTCTCGTTCGAGAAGCCAAATTCCCGTACTGCCGAAAATTAATACAGGCTGGTTGCAATATTTATGCATTTCAACAAGGTTTTTTTCACGCCAAAATTATTATAGTGGATGATGATATTTGTGATATCGGAACAGCAAACTTTGATATGAGAAGTTTATATATTAACCATGAAATAAACTGCCTGTTATATAGTAAACATTTCGTTCAAACAGTAAAAAATAAATTCCATGAAGACCTAAAGAATGCATCCATACTTTCCTATAGCGACGTAAACCCAACTTCTCTTATCGATAGAGGAAAGGAATGGATTGGAACAATGCTTGCTTTCTTTTTATAGGAAAGACAATGAATAAAAGAGGTGTAGCTTATATGATTATGCGGTTTGGATATGTCTCACATGCAATGGCACTCTGGGACTGTTCTCCTGCCAAAACAATGACGTTTACAAGCTTTAAGAAACTCAGCAAGCAAGAGCGAGAAGACAAACTGTACCATGTTATAAAGCAAAATTTAGAGCACACAATACGTATCCTACATTACAATATAGCGCATGAAATCCCACTATATCGCCTATCGTCTTCAATCGTCCCACTTGCAACACATCCCGAAGTCGAGTTTGACTATATTGGGGTATTTACACCACTTTGGCGTAAAATAGGAGCTTTAATTAAAGAACACAATTTACGAATAAGTTTTCATCCAAATCAATTTACGCTATTTACAAGCGACAAGCCACATATTACTACTAACGCTATTACGGATATGACTTATCATTATAAAGTATTAGATGCTATAGGCATTGCAGATTCCTCTTACATTAATATTCATGTAGGTGGAGCCTATGGAAATAAAGAAAAGGCAATCGAGCGCTTCCGTGAAAACATAAAAAAACTTCCTGCACATATAAAAAAACAAATGACTCTTGAAAACGATGATAAAACATATACAACTTCTGAAACTTTATCAATTTGCCAAAAAGAAAATATCCCATTTGTATTTGATTATCATCATCATATGGCCAATCTTTGCGAGGAACCACTAGAAGAGTTGCTTCCTGCAATTTTTGAAACTTGGTCACATACAAATATCTCTCCTAAAGTTCACATTTCCTCCCCGAGATCGGAAAAAGAATTTAGGGCTCATGCTGAATATATCGATTTAGAGTTTATCAAGCCCTTCTTACACGTTGCAAAAAAAAACAATCATAATTTCGATATTATGATTGAAAGTAAACAAAAAGACTTAGCACTATTCCAATTAATAGATGAACTTTCTGCTATAAGAGGAATTAAAAGAATAAGTGGTGCAAAGTTACAGTGGTAAATTGTAACTTTGCACCATTTTTTCAAAAAAGTAATTTTTATAGTAAAAAACATCCTATTTTATATGCTATTATTTAAATTAGCATTCCCCCGAGATTCAACTTTATTGAAACGGAGTCATAATATGATTAGTCAAAAAAAGTATGTACAATTTGTCATAATATACATATCTATATTTGCTCTTTGGATACTCTTTATTCCAAATGAGTCGCATATAAAGGAAATTGGGATTCTTTTCTTATTCTGTTTCGCTGCACTTTTTTCTTGCCACTGTTTATATAAAGCTATTAAGAAAATGAAACGCAGTGATAAACTATTTTGGATTTTATTACTATGTACTTGCCTATGTGGATTAGTTATGGAGATAACCCTATTTCTTAGTTCACTTTCCATACATGATCAATCTATATTTTCATATAAAGCATTGCCTTTTTTTATCATACAATATATTTTGCTCTTTGTTGGATTTGCTATAAAGTTTATAAAGAATTACTCTATTAAGGGGCTTTCGCAATTTTCATTCGATAGCATCTTTATTATTATTATGAACATTTATTTCACCTTAACTTTTATCTTAGATCTTTCAAGTTTCCGCATGTTAACAAAGGATACTTGGATTTTAATTGGGTATTTCATTGCACAATCATTAGTAATTTACGCCGTTATTAGCCTATATAGAAGAGAACAATATTCTTCTAGTAGAATCGCATTAATTATTGGTTTCACTATTATACTCGTATACGGTTATATTCATCTATTTCAATTGAATTTTGGGATGAAAACTTCTGCTGAAATTAATTATTTAATACACACTGCTTCTATTTTATTAATTGGACTTTCTTCCATACTATATATTTTAGATAAACCAATGCAGCATGAAACGAAAGCAAAATATTATCGATTCGATTATGTACGTTTTATACTACCTTATTTTAGTATAATTATTACTTTTTCTTTTATTATCATTCAACCTTGGGATGATAAGTTCATGTTAATCGGTCTCGTATTATCACTTATTTTGTTATTCTTGCGGCAACTTTACATGTGGAAAGATAATCAAGCACTAATCCATACATATGAACAGTTGACTACACAACTAGAGGATGAAGTTGAAGAAGGTGCATTTGCATTATCAAAAAGTGAACAACGTTATAAATCTTTATTCGAAGATCATCCCGATGCCGTTTTCTCTTTAAATATGAATGGCATTTTTCAACAATCTAATAAGGCATGCGAAAGCTTATTTACTGCCTATTATTGCGAAGTGGCAAGCTATTCTCTGGTACACTTCATTGATTCAAAAGACCACGAACTACTAAAGAAGGCTTTACAAATTACAAAGGAAGGTAGGCCACAAACGTTAGAAGTTCGTACAAAAGAACAAGAAGGCTATTATTATTATCTCCATATTACACTTATCCCTACTTTTATAAACAAAGAAGTGGTCGGAATGTTTGGGATAGCGCGTGATATTACCACTTTATATGAAAAACAAAAACAAGTAGAACATTTAGCCTTTCACGACGCACTTACTGGATTACCAAATCGCCGAAAGTTCGAAAAAGATTTAAAAGCCATTTTAAATACAGCTCAAACTAACGCCAATGATGTCGCCGTCATATTTCTTGATTTAGATCGATTTAAAAAAATTAACGATAGACTTGGTCATGACGTCGGAGATTTATTATTAATTGAAGTAGCAAAAAGATTACGCGGTTGCTTGCGTTCAAAAGATGTCGTCGCTCGCCAAGGTGGAGATGAGTTTACAATTCTATTACCAGAAATGTACTCAGAAAAAAGTGCAATTTTTATAGCTGAACAGATTTTAACTATTTTAAACAAACCATTCTTCATTCAAGGCGAAGAACTCTCTATTACACCAAGTATCGGAATTGCGATGTACCCTGATTATGGAACTGATGTAAATGAGTTAATGAAAAATGCTGATATGGCTATGTACCGTGCGAAAGCAAATGGAAAAAACAGATTTGTTTTCTTCTCAAAAGAAATGAGTATCGCTCAAAATGAAATTCAATTCTTAGAAGGTGAACTTTCAAAAGCATTACAACAAAATGAATTTTTCCTTGAATACCAGCCACAAGTAAGCACAAAAACAAAACAAATTATCGGTTTTGAAGCATTAATACGTTGGAAGCATCCAAAACTCGGTATCGTATCTCCGGCCCAATTTATCCCCCTAGCAGAGGAAACTGGTTTTATTATTGAACTTGGTAATTGGATTTTACGTACTGCCTGTTTAGAGGCAAAAAGATGGCATAATCAAGGTTTTTCTCACTTAAAAGTTGGTGTGAATTTATCTGTTGTTCAATTTAACCATGCAGATTTAATCCCAACTATTTCAAAGGTGTTGGAAGAAACAGAACTGAAACCAGAAGCACTAGATATTGAAATTACGGAAAGCATCGCAATTAATCAAAATCAATCTGTAGTTGCAAAACTAGAACAACTTCAAAATCTTGGTATTCAAATTTCAATCGATGACTTTGGAACTGGTTATAGTTCTTTAGCTTATTTAACAAAATATCCAATCAACACATTAAAAATTGCTCGAGAGTTTATTTGTGGAATTACAACTAGCCCTTTAGAAGAAGCAATTGTCTCTTCCATTATTACACTATCAAAAGAACTAAATTTAGAAGTGATTGCAGAAGGTGTAGAAACGGAAGAAGAATGGGAATTTTTACATAGACAAAATTGTGATCACATTCAAGGATTCTTTATTAGCAAACCTGTTTCTAGTAAAGACGTTTGGATGTTACTCCATAAAAAAACAACCGTCTAAGTAAGACGGTTGTTTTTTAATATTCATAAGGTATCTCTCCAGCTAATTGTACCTCTTGATCACTGTGAGAAATTATTTGACTTTTCTCTAATGCTGTATCTCCTAATGAAATACCCCATGCCATTGCTAACGTTAATATACTACCAATAAGTAGTTTCTTCATATTCCATCACCCGCATTTTTATTTAAATATATCATGAAAATTTATCCATATATTATGCAATTATGCATATTTGTTTTTTAGGTACTTTTTATTTCTTAATTTTTTTTATAAGTGATTCTTTTAATGTATGGTTTCCTAATATATCAAAAAAGAAGCACGCTTTTTCGTAAGCATCTTCAATTTCCGCTCTATCACACCCTAGCTTTGCTAGGCATTGACCTTTTCGAAAGTATAACTGTCCAATTAATGTCATACTATTAATTTGACAAGATAGTTCAATAGCTTTATTTGCGTGACAAAGCGCTTCTTCGTATTGATTATCTGAGAATAATGCTTTTGCATGATTATGTCTCACCTTCACATCAAATTCTTTATTATCATGCAATGACTCTAATTGTTTTAATATATTTTCAAATAAATCAATAGCCTTCTTCAAATAGCCATTTTCAGCATAAATGTTTGCAATTGCGTTTTCAATATAAAGACTCTGATATACATCTATTCCCGCCAATTGTTGATTGAGCAATTTCTTTAATTCTAAAATACAATATTCGTAATCGATTTTTTTCAATATGTAAGCAGCTACATAATATTGCCATTGAAGAAATTGCTGAAGCTCGGGGTGATATTCTTCCTTTTTCAACTCATTCCATACTCTATTATAAATTTCTTTATATTTCTTTTGCTTACAAAGCATAATAATTTGATCTTTTAACTGCTTATTCCTCTCAATATCAGAATAAATGAGTACCTCATAAAAATGAATAATGGGAACTTGTAATTTTGCTGCGATACCTTGCAATATATCCATACTTGGGTATACCGCGCCCGATTCAATTCTACTCACTTCCGATTGATGACATATGTTCTCGGATAACTGTTTTTGTGTTAATCCTCTCATCGTCCTAATTTTCTTAATTTCATTTCCTAATTTTTCTGCGTGCATATTTACTCACCATCCCATTATAACAATCTAATTTTTTGAGTTGTCATACCACTACAATAATGTGAATTCGACAATTTTTGATATGAAATAATGCATAATATATATATAATTCGGCAAATTTCTCATACAATTCATCTCACATACAATAATAGATTAGGAGTGTTATAGATGAATTATAGAAAACTTGCTAGTGCTTTCGTTGCATTCGGTCTTCTTTGCCCTTTATCAACAGAAGCTATTCATGCTCAAGAATTAGACAAAAGTGCAGTCAAAGTTGAAATCGCTCAGCCTGGTTTAACAATCGGGAAATTAACACAACCTCAAAATGATACGAAAGAAAATATTGCTAAAAAGTATTTAAAAGGTGAGGTAAACGGGGCTAAAGCTCAACAAGAACAAGTCACTACTGAAAAAAATGTAGATTTCCAACCTACAAATAAAGAAACCAAAGAAAATCAAACCGAAGTTCGCCTTGCACAAACATATAAAAACTATAAAGTATATGGCCAAGATCTCATTGTAAAAGTAGATAAAAATGGAGTGATCACAACTGTTAGTGGTAAAGTTGTTCAAAATTTAAATCAACAACCTAATCTTACTATAACAAATTTTTTGTCGAAAAATGAAGTAAAATCTAAATTACGCGATATAGTTCAAATTCCAAGTGATGCAGCTGAGACGGAATTCTCTAGCGAAACCGTTGTTTATAAGAAAAAAGATGGCTATTATACATTCGCAACTGTTATTACATTTACTTATGAAAACAATGAACAGATTATAAACGGCAATGCTATCGTTGATCTAAAAACTGGCGAAGTACTTTTCCAAGAAAAATTCATTAAAAACAAAGAGAATAAGACTATAAATCAAGTAACATCACCTAGATTATCCCCTGCAAGTGAGCAAGGAACTGGGAAAAATGCACTTCAAGAAAACATCTCTTTCAATATTGCCAAAGGAACTGATGGAAAATTTTATTTAGCCGATTTATCACGCGGAAATGGTATTTATATTTATAATGCAAACTACGCCGATTCCCTCGGGGGATATAGTCAAGCTGGTTATCCAGGGACACTAATTTCAAGTAGCACTCCTAATTTTGCAGATAAAGAAGCCGCGGGCGCTATGAAGAACATGAGTGATATTTATGATTACTTTAAGAAAGAACATAATCTAAAAAGTTACGACAATAAAGATTCAAAAGTTGTTGCTAGTGTACACGGTTTTGATTCTACTGAAGTTAGTGATGGTGTAAAAGAAGACTATGTAAATGCGTTTTGGCATCCTGCTTGGAACCAAATGGTATTTGGTGATGGTTTAGACGGAAAACTAACATCAGCTCTTGATGTAACAGCTCATGAATTTGGACATGCTGTATTCAGTGGCACGACGAAAAATAAAGTCGTGAGATATCCAAGCGCTGAAACATCTGCACTAAACGAGGGATTAGCGGATTTCTGGGGTACACAAATCGAATATTACGTAAAGAAAGATAAGGGAAACTGGATTATGGGCGATACATTAGGCGGCCTAACAATTCGTGATATCCCAAGGGAAATTGGTGACGGCGGCCATAAACTATATACAAATTTACAAGATTTCTATAACGATGGTAATAATCAAGAATCACACGTGAATTCTGGTATTATTAGTCACGTATTATATCAATTAGCTGAAGGTAAAACATATAACGGTGTTGCTGTTCAAAAACAAGGTAATGAAAAAGTAAGTAAAGTTGTTATGCGTGCATTGCAAAATTACGCAACTTCCGCTGAAGACTTTGAATCACTTCAATCTCACATCGTACAAGCTGCAAAAGATCTATATGGCACTGCCGTATCAAATGAATTTGCAAAGGCATTTGAAGCACATGGTTACAAGTCATTACAAAAAGTAAATCAAGTAATAGAAGTAAAATAAGTATAAAAAGAAGGTCACCTCTCATAGGTAACCTTCTTTTTATATCCAACCCTTTTCTTCCGCAATTGTAATTGCCTCAATTCTATTTTTCGCATCGAGCTTCGTTAATACTTCAGAAATATAATTACGTACTGTACCCGGTGAAAGATAAAGTGCCTTCGCAATTTCGTTTGCCGTCTTTCCTTCTTTCGCAAGCAACAATACTTCCTTTTCGCGATCTGACAACGGATTTTGCTCCTGCCATAGGCCGAACATTAAATCTTGGGAGACCTCTCGTTTCCCCTTCATTACATTACGAATTGCTGCTGCTAAATCTTCACTTGGGCTATCCTTTAACAAATAGCCGTGCACACCAGCTTTCATTGCTCTTTCAAAATATCCCGGCCGTGCAAATGTTGTTAAAATCATTACTTTACATAATGATTTTTCTTTTTTTAACGCTTCAGCAACATCTAATCCACTTTGAATCGGCATTTCAATATCCATAATACTTATATCCGGTTTTAACGATTCAATTAATTTTAGCGCCTCTTCCCCGTTTGCCGCTTGCCCAATTACTTCGATATCATCTTCTAGATCAAGTAGGGCCCCTAATGCACCACGAAGCATCCGTTGATCTTCTGCAATAATAATTCGAATCATGCCCTCACCTCATCTTTTCCTGTTCTAATTACAACTGGAACTTTTACTGTTAACAACGTCCCTGGATTGATTGTACCTAGTTCAACAAATCCATCAATAAGAGCAATTCGTTCTTTCATGCCGCGGATACCATTTCCATCATGATTTTGATCTGTTAAACCGATTCCGTTATCTTTTACTTTCAAAATCAGCTCACCTTGCGATTCTAATACAGAAACTGTGCACCGCGTTGCCTTGCTATGTTTTACAACATTCGTAACAGCCTCACGTAAACACATCCCGACAATATTTTGTTCAATTGGTGATAACGAACTCGAGCTGGCTTCTTGCCTCACTTCTAATTCAATATTAGCTGCTTGTAAGATCGCTTTTATTTGCTCTAGCTCTTCTTCTACCGTAATCATACGCATATCAGAAATTAATTCTCTCAGCTGTTTTAAGGCTGTACGAGACGTTTGTGTAATTTCCTTCGCTTCCGCACTTGCACGCTCTGGATTTTTCACAATTAACTTCTCTACAAGCTGGCTTTTCAAAGTAATAAGAGATAACGTATGCCCTAATGTGTCATGAAGATCTCTTGCAATCCGCTGCCGTTCTTCACGTTTTACTAAGTCTTTAATTTGCTCGTTCGCCTGATCCAATTGATTTCTTAACATCTTTTTCTGATTAAAATTGCGCATACCAAATGGCGTAAGAAGCATTAAAATAAACATTGGAACGATATTTACTAAACTTGTAGTTGTTAGTTGATTCATATTTACAAATAAAAATGCTCCAAGCATGATAACTAACGAACATAACAGCACTCGAAATACTTTCTTATTTGGCGCAAATCCCATCGCACTTGCTGTGAAAAAGCCAAAAAATATCATAAAAGGATTATAAAATAAAGCAAATAAAAAGATGAGTACCATTTGAATACACGCCCAAAAAACAAACGTCCTCTGAACAAAATAAAGCTGACGGTATGTGACGATAAAAATTATCAACATACCGCTTCCTATTACAAGCTTCCATCCTGATGCCTGCGCTAAGTGATAAATTGGAAATAATAGATAAACAAACCACATATACGGGAAGAATCCCATATGTTTCGGAAAAATCTCAATCCTCTTCTTCTCTATCATTTATACCGCTTCCTGTCTTTTTCTTATATATATTGATACTACAACAAACATAAGGAAATAACCTCCTAATACCGCGATATTTTCCCATCCAATTGATTTTCCAGCTACAATATCCCACGCACCACTTCCGAAATGGTATGTCGGTGTCCATTCACCAATCGTTCTTAATATTTTGGGGAATACTTCAATCGGCATCCATAACCCGCCAACTATAGCTAAACTCATATTTAAAATATTTGCTAAGCCAGCAGCTGCGTCCGCCTTCTTAATGGAACCTATTACTGTTCCTAATGCTAAAAATGGTGTTACCCCTAACAATAACCATAATCCCGCACCAATCCATTGCCCTATCGTTAACTCAACATGATTAATTAGTATCCCTGCAATAAAGATAACTAATATTGAAAAAGCATTTACTACTGTTTGTGCAATAATTTTAGCAGTTATATACGCACCCTCTGGAAGTGGTGTGATTTTCAAAAGATGTGTCCATCCTTGTCCTCTTTCCTGAGAAAGTCTCACACCGAAACTAAAGAGTGCAGTCCCTACAATACTGAAAGTTGCCATCGAAATTAAATAGTGTGCTTTCCACGCATCTCCGTTTTGTGGTACTTGAACAACATTTGTAAAAATGTAGTAAAACATAACAGGCATTAATAATGAGAAAAAGATAAATAATTTATTGCGGAATGTACGTAAAATTTCTATTTTGCATTGCATCCATAATGCTCTCATGCGATTTCCTCCTTCTGATTTGCGACAAACTGTTCAAATGCTTCATCAAGGCTTCCACGTTCAACTGAAACATCTATTACAGGTAAATTCCTTTGATAAATGGCTTTTAAAGTTGCATCCGTATCCTCCGTTGTTAAAATGAATCGTCCTTCGCTTGACTTTACTTCTGTTACATTTGGTAATTCCTTTAATAATTTTGTAGGAATGCTTTCCTTCGAGTAAAATGTGATTGTTTTTCTCGAAATCGTTGCTTTCATTTCGTCTGGTGTACCATCTGCGATAATCTTTCCGTTCGCAAATAATAAGATACGATTTGCTAAAGCATCTGCTTCTTCTAAATAATGCGTCGTTAAAATAATCGTTTTCCCTTCACTTGCTAACTTTCGAATCGTTTCCCAAAACGTTCTTCGAGACGTAATATCCATTCCTACTGTCGGCTCATCTAAAAATAACAAATCCGGATTTCCCGCAAGTGCAAGCGCAAAATTCAACCTTCTTTTTTGCCCACCTGATAATTTCTCACATCTTTGCTTTCGCTCTGATTCTAAATTTGATAACTGCAGTAACGTTTCTTTCGCTATAGGATTCGTATAATAACTACGGAATAACTCGATTGCCTCTTCCACCGTAATACTATCAATGACACTTACTTCTTGTAGCATCGCACCGAGGCTATTACGAACATCTCTATGCTTTGGACTCTTTCCAAATATAAAGACCTTACCTTCTGTCGGGTCCTTTAATCCAAGCATCATCGACATCGTCGTTGTTTTCCCCGCACCATTCGGACCAAGTAACGCTACTATTTCCCCTTTATTTACATGAAATGAAACATTATTTACTGCGTTTTTATGTTTAAATGTTTTAGAAACACCATTTACTTCAATAATCTTTTCCATCTCTCCACCCCCGCTGTTTCTTATATTTACATTGTATTACTTGGAAAACTTAGGAAACAGTATGATGCGTCATGACATCGATATGACAATTGTCATGTATTCTTTATGAGAGGAATCAAGCTGCATACCGCAAGCGAGTAGCAGGACGAAAATAAACATGATACAATCGGTTAAGATATATATTCGAGGAAGGACAGTGGTTTTCATGATTATTCGTAATGAACAAGATTTAGAAGGCTTACGAAAAATCGGCCGCATCGTTGCGCTTGCACGTGAAGAAATGAAAAAAGAAGCGAAGCCAGGTATGACAACGAAAGAGCTTGATTTGATCGGTAAAAAAGTATTAGATGAGCATGGTGCTATTTCTGCACCTGAAAAAGAATATGATTTCCCAGGTGTAACTTGCATTAGTGTAAATGAGGAAGTTGCTCATGGTATTCCAGGAGATCGCGTATTAAAAGAAGGCGACTTAGTAAACGTCGATGTATCTGCTGCACTTGATGGCTATTATGCAGATACAGGTATCTCATTTGTTCTTGGAGAAGACGAAGCAAAAGAAAAGCTTTGCCAAGCAGCGGTTGATGCATTTTGGGCAGCAATGAAAAAGGTTAGAGCTGGCTCAAAACAAAATCAAATTGGTCGTGCTGTTTCAAACTTTGCACATAAAAGTGGATACAATGTTATTCAAAACTTAACTGGTCACGGCATTGGTCTTAGCTTACATGAAGCACCAAATCACATTTTAAGTTACTATGATCCAATGGATAATGCGCTTCTAAAAGACGGTCTTGTTATCGCTGTAGAACCGTTCATCTCTATGAAAGCTGATCATATTATTGAACGTGGTGACGACGGCTGGACATTCGTTACACCTGATAAAAGTCTTGTTGCACAATGTGAACATACCGTTGTCGTAACGCGCGGCGAACCAATAATTTTAACAGAAATCTAATACCAAAAACGGCTGTTTTGTAGATTTATTCCACATAAAACAGCCGTTTTTATTTTTGGGAAAATATGTGAACTACTGTTGAACTCTTTATCATTTAAGTATATAATCTTTAGCGGAGGTTACTTAAGCTTATCTTTACTAAAAAGATATTGTAACTAAGGAGTAAAACACCTTCTTTCTTATTGTTTAAACAGTCTCAAAAATGACCGTAGTAACGTGTTAGTCGAATATTCTGTAATTCTTATATTCTTCTAACAATGTAAGAAACTATCATCTTTCAACTTCGGTCCACTAATCGCACAACTCTCTTTAGACAAAATAAATGACTATTTTCAAAGTACATATTGTCTTCATTCTGACCAAAACCAACCCTATCTAGCTTTTTATCTCCACATAACTTTAAGGCAAAAATAAGCCTTCACAAAGGGATACACTACATTGGTTAGTATGTATCGTAAAACTTACCTTTATAACCATTCTTTTTTACTAGATATACATGAAAACTATCTCACATATAAAGGTCTGATATCATTCTTTAATATCAGTATTTTTTTCGACATTTTTTGTCGAATTGTGTATATTTCCACAGAACTGTGTAAATATACATTTTGTTTTACGTTAAATAATATTACTTTGAACATAATCCTACTTGTCTGAGAACGCGTATAGAAACGGAGGGATAGCAAAAAGTAAATAGCTTATAAAAAATACTTTTTATATTCCATTTGTTCATGTGGAATAAGTCCCCAATGGACAAATGAATGTTCAGAGGAGGAAAAATGAAAAAACTTTTCAATGTATGTTTAATTGTATTCGTACTATTTTCGCAACTTGCTAGTTTTCCATACAATCAAGTAAAAGCGGAAACCTTAACAGGAGATTCCTTATTTGACACTGTTGAAATGAAAGATGCAACGAATCATATTATTGACGAAGCATTAAATCCTAAAAACTTAATAAATGCAGGATCAATCATTCACCTAGAATATGCTTGGTCAATAAAAGATCATCAAATTGCACAAGAAAAAGATGCAACAGTTCTTCAAATACCTAACGCATTAAAAGTAAAAAATGACCAACAAGGAAACTTGATGGCAGATCAACAAATTATTGGTCAATATTTTGTTACGGCAAACGATAACAAAATGAAAATAGTCTTTAACGATTCAGTAAAAGATTCAAAAGGTGTTAAGGGAAAAATTAAATTTGACACTGTATTCAATCCAGATTTAAAACCTGGCATAAAAGCCGTCCCACTCACTTTCCCTCTAGGTACAGTAGCTAAGACTATCTCAGTTCCTGTTCAAGTAGATAACCCTACTTCACCTACTATTAATAGTGATGATGCTAAGCAGACTACCGAAGAGCAAAAGAACGGTGACGCACAGCAACCTACTGAACAGCCAAAAGATGGTGAAACACAGCAGAAACCTGCGGAACAACCAAAAGACGGGAATCCTCAGCAGCCTGCGAAACAGTCAAAAGATGGTGAGACACAGCAGAAACCTGCGGAACAACCAAAAGACGGGAACACTCAGCAACCTGCGGAACAGCCGAAAGACGGGAATCCTCAGCAGCCTACGGAACAGCCAAAAGATGGCGGGATACAGCAACCTACTGAGAACCCTGGTGATAACACAACAGGGCAACCTGTTGAAAATCCAGACCCATCACCTAAGCAAATTAAAGAAAATATTTTAACAAGCATAAAATTAACAGATAAAGACGGAAAACCATTTAATGATACAGATAATCGTCCAAATCCTGATTCTGCTGCCAATATCGATTTTACATGGGAAGTTTTAGAATCATTAAAAGTAAAAAAGGGAGATTACTATATTTTCCAACTACCGGAATATTTTATCGTCCACAACACCATTACACAGCCTTTAGTTGATGGAACAGGACATGAAATTGGGACGTTCGTTGTTGATTTAAACGGAAAAGTAACTATGACTTTTAACGAGTACGTTGAAGACAACCCTAATATAGATGGTCATTTAAAAGTTGGTACGGAATTCAATAAAACAAAAATTAAAGGGACTACGGAACAAAAAATTCCTTTCCCAATTAAAGAACAAGACGTTATTATCGAGCTTGATTTCAAACCTAATGTAAAGAAATCTATGAATAAAAAAGGTATACCTGATAGACCGATTAATACGAATCAAATTAATTGGACAGTCGAAATGAACAAAACAAAAGACATTCTTACAAACGCTGTCTTCCAAGACAATATTCCAAATGGAGCCAGTCTCAATGAAGATTCTATTAAGGTTTATGAGTTAGAAGTAGATATTAACGGGAAAACGACTCGTGGAGCCGAAGTTAGTAAAGAAGAATATACACTCACTTCATCCTCCGATAAATTAAATATCGCTTTTAAAAATGAAACAAAAAAAGCATATCAAATTGAATATGCAACAAAAATTACTGACGAAAGTGTTACTAGTTTCAAAAATGAAGCAAAAGTATCTAGCAAGAATCAAGGAGATGTATCCGCAAATGCAACTGTAACTGTTTCACGCGGTACACATCTAGAGAAAACTAGTAAATATAATCCAAAAACACAAACAATTGAATGGACAATTACTTTCAACGGTGACCAAAGAGATATTAAACAATCTGATGCGCTTTTAAAAGACATCTTGGACAAATCTCATAAAGTTGATGCAAGTTCTATCGTGGTTAAAAATGCTTCTTATGATAATAACGGAAAACTTGTTACAGGTGACAACGCCACAAACTTTACTGTAAAAGAAACCGATGAGGGATTTGATTTACAATTTAATGAAGATATTAATAGTGCCTATGTGATTACTTATACATCGAAAGCCAAGAATGATGTTATACAAGATGGCGAAATCGAAAATACAATTATTGCAGATGGAAAATGGAGTAAAACAAACAAAGTTACATTACAACAACAAAACATCATAAAGAAACATAATAAAAATGCAAACGATACAGATTACAATAAGAAAACAACGAAATGGACAATTATTGTAAATGATAACAATTACGTGTTAAATGATGCTGTTATCACTGATACGTTTGACTATAGTGGACTTACATTACAAAAAGATAGTTTCAAAATTATTGATGGATCAACTGAACTGAAATTAGACTCTGATTACACACTTGATGTAACAGCTGACGGATTCAAAGTAACACTAGCTGGTAGTTATAAGTCTAATATGGATAAAACTTTAACCATCACGTACACAACAGACTTTAATTACGAGACTCTATCTAAAAAGGATGATAATAAATCATTCAAAAATACAGCTGAGTTATCATGGAAAGATATAAATGGGAACGATAAAAATAGTAAATCTCATGATAGATTCAATCCTGACGGCTATACAAAAGGAAACGGATTTAAATACGGTTCTTACAATGCCCAAACGAAAGAAATCAAATGGGACATAGGGTTTAACTATAATAACAGGACTATTAAAGACCCTTCTATCGTTGACGTACTAGAAAACAATCAAAAACTTATACCAGACTCCATTGAGATTCATCATATGGAATTAACTGGTGGTGCAGACGGTTATAAATTAGGGGCACTTGTTTCCCCTGACGAATATACGGTAGAAAATGCAACGAAAGATAATAAAAATACATTAACGATTCATTTTAAAAATGAAATTAAAACAGCGTACCATATCAGCTTTAAAACTTCACTTGCAGGTGAAGAAATTAATAAGCGCTATGATAATTACGCCAAATTAAAAGATGGATCGGAAACTATCGCCAATATTCATGGTGCATTCGAGATCAAAAATGGTGGTAGCGGCGTTACGAAAAAAGCAAAACAAAATGACAAGTACATTGATTGGAGCGTTTCTATTAATGCAAGTCAATCAACGATTGAAAATGCTGTCGTAACAGACGATCCGACAGACAATCAAATTCTCGATGAAAAGTCATTCCACCTATATGGGACAACAGTAGCCGTGGATGGCACTTTAACGAAAGATACAACAAACGAATTAAAAGAAGGAAAAGACTATAAACTCAAAATAACAACAGACAACAATACGGGGAAACAACAATTTACAATTGAATTTCTTCATACTATTGATCGAGCTTATATTTTAGAATACCGTTCACTCATTAATGCAGACAATAATGAAAAGGTAAGCAATAAAGCGAAGATTACTGGTAATAGTTTAAAATTAACAGAAACTGAAAAAATTGAAGAAATAGTAGTTAAAGTATCTTCTGGATCTGGAGGCGGTTCTGCTACTAAGGGACGCGGAAACCTTCAAATTAAAAAAGTAGATAATGCAGATCCAAATAAAATTTTATCTGGCGTAGTATTTACTTTATTCGATCGCACAGGTACAACTGCTATTCGAACAATTACAACAGACGACAATGGTATCGCTCAGTTTAACAACTTAAAACGCGATGAATATCTGCTTAGAGAAATGAAAACTCTTGATGGCTATGTCATTAGTAAAGAATTAAAAGCAGGTAAACTTGTTAAGCTTGGTGCAGAAGAAACTACAACATATACTCTTAAAAACGAGAAATTTGTTGGAAAAGTAGTACTTACAAAGACTGATGCTCATAACAAAGAAAAGCTTAAAAATGCAGTTTTCTCTCTGCTTGATCAAAACCATAATGTCATTCCTGAACATAAAGAATTAATAACAAATGATAAAGGACAAATTACTGTAGATAATTTAAAACCAGGAACTTACTACTTAAAAGAAATAAAGGCTCCTGAACATTATCAATTAGATGATCGACTTATTGAATTTACAATCGAGGAAGATCAAACAACAGTAATTAATAAAGAGGCCCAAAACAACTTGATTAGAGGCTCAGTTATCCTAACAAAAGTTGATAAAGAGGGTAATACTTTAGAAGGTGCAGTATTTAGTGTACGGGACCGAAATAACAAAAGAATTCCTGGTTATACCAAATTAACGACAAATGGTAACGGACAAATCGAAGCGAAAAATTTACTTCCTGGAGAGTACCAATTTGTTGAAGAGAAAGCTCCTGAACATTATGAAATAGATAAAAAACCACTTAAATTTACAATTGATAAGAGCCAACAGAAAGCACTTACTGTTACAGCGACAAATCACCTCATTAAAGGTGGTGTCACTTTAACGAAAGTTGATGATGTCGATGGCACTGCCCTTGAAGGTGCTGTATTTAAAATTGTCGATGCGAATGACGAGAAACAAGTAATTCGTGAAAATATAAAAACAGGTTCAGATGGAAAAGTTACCGTTAAAGATTTAGAGCCTGGTGCTTATAAATTTATCGAAACAGAAGCTCCTAAGGATTATACGTTAAGTACAAACCCTATCGAGTTTACAATTGATAAAAGCCAACAAGCTCTTGCTACTGTTACGGCAAATAACAGCTTAAAAACGGGCGAGGTTGAATTATTAAAAGTTGATGAGTTTGGTGAGAAAAAACCACTAGAAGGTGCTGTATTCAAACTTGTCGATACAAATAATAATGACGTTTCCCCTCACACTAACTTAACTACTGATAAACACGGTAAAGTTAAAGTTAGTAACCTACGTCCTGGTACGTATAAATTTATTGAAATAGCTGCTCCTGAACATTACGTTTTACGAGCAGAACCTATTGAATTTACAATCGATAGAAGTCAGAAAGAAATTCTACTTGTGAAAGCTGAAAATGCTTTAAAACCAGGAGATGTTGAATTAACAAAAGTTGATGATATCGATGGTACAGCTCTTGAAGGTGCTGTATTTAAAATTGTTGATGCAAATGATGAAAAGAAAGTTATTCGCGAAAATGTAAAAACTGGTGCGGATGGTAAAGCTATCGCTACTGGCTTACGCCCTGGCGATTATAAATTTATCGAAGTAACAGCACCGAAGTATTACGACAAAAATACAAAACCAATTAAATTTACGATTACAGAAAGTCAAACAACTCAGGCTACTGTTACCGCTAAAAACAGCTTAACAAAAGGCGGTATTGAGTTAACAAAAGTGAATGCTGCAGATGAAAAGGAAACACTTGAAGGTGCAGTATTTAAAATCGTTAATAGAGATACTAATGAAGATGTTCGTACGGACCTTGTTACGAATAGTAAAGGAATGCTAGTTGTAGATGACTTACGTCCTGGTAACTATAAGCTTATCGAGACAAAGGCTCCAACTTATTACGATGTAAATGTAGAACCAATTGAATTTACAATCGAAAAAGGACAACAAAAACTCCTTCCACTTACATTTAAAAATAGTTTAACGAAAGGAAAAGTTAAACTTATTAAAGAAGATGATGTGGAAAGTAGTAAAGCTCTTGCCGGCGCTGTATTCACATTGCAAGATGCAACTGGCAAAGAAATTATGAAAGATTTAACAACAGATGATTACGGAGTATTAGTTATTCCTGATTTAGCACCAGGGGATTATCAATTTATCGAAACAAAAGCCCCTGAACATTATAAATTAGACAAAACACCTATTAAGTTCACAATTAAAAAAGGTAGTAAGGAAGATCTTCCTATCCCCGTTACTGTAAAAAATAGTTTACTTACAGGTGGCGTCACTTTAACAAAAGTTGATGATGTTGATGGCACTACTCTTGAAGGTGCAGAATTTATAATCGTTGACGCTCATGATACTAAAAAGGTAATTCGCAAAGGTTTAACAACTGATAAAAACGGTAAAATTTCTGCTTCTGATTTACGTCCTGGAGACTATCAATTTATTGAAGTAAAAGCTCCAAAAGACTATACCTTAAGCAAAGACCCTATTCCGTTCACTATCGAAAAAAGTCAAAAAGAGAATATTACTGTTACTGCTACTAACAGTTTAAAGAAAGGTGCAGTAACATTAACAAAAATTGATGACATCGATCGTACGATGCTCGAAGGTGCAATCTTTAAGATTGTGGATATGAATGGTAAGGAAGTTCATACGAGTCTTGTTACAGATAAAAACGGTAAAATTTCTGTTTCTGATTTACGCCCTGGAGACTATCAGTTCATTGAAACAAAAGCTCCTGAGCACTATGTATTAGATGAAACAACGATTCCATTTACAATTGAAAGAAGTCAAACGAAAGAGATCAATGTTACAGGCAAAAATGCTTTGAAAAAAGGTAGCGTTGAACTAACAAAGATTGACGATATTGATGTAAATACAAAACTTGCTAACGCCGTATTTAATTTATTAGATGCAGACGGGGAGCTAGTTGAAGAAGGCTTAAAAACAAATGCTGAAGGTAAAATTGTTGTTGAAAATCTACGTCCTGGTACGTATCAATTCGTTGAAACAATTGCTCCTGAACATTACGATTTATATAAAAAACCTATCGTATTTACAATTAAAAAGAGCCAAACTGAAACTCTTCATATCACTGCTACAAATGCTTTAACAAAGGGTGCAGTTAAACTTTCTAAAGTAGACGATGTTGATGGCACTGTTCTTAAAGATGCAGTATTTAAAATTGTTAATATGAACGGTGATGTAGTTCATAAAGACCTTGTTACAAATGAACAAGGAATAATCGAAATTAACGACCTACGTCCTGGTGATTACCAATTTATCGAAACGAAAGCTCCTAAGCATTACGTTTTAGATGAAACACCAATCAAATTCACTATTGAAAAAGGACAGAAGAAAGCTATTTCTTTAACTGCTACAAATAGCTTAAAACAAGGTAGTATCGAATTACTTAAAGTTGATGATTTAAACACTCAAACAAAACTTGCTGATGCGGTATTTAATTTACTGGATCAAGATGGCAAAGTACTTAAAACAGATTTAAAAACAAACAGCGAAGGTAAAATCGTTATCGAAAACTTACGTCCTGGTACGTATCAATTCGTTGAAATAACGGCTCCTGAACACTATGATTTAGACAAAAAACCAATTATATTTACAATTGAAAAAAGCCAAAAAGATATTGCTACCGTTACTATGAAAAATAGTTTAACAAAAGGCGGCGTGGAACTTTCTAAAGTGGATGACGTCGATGGCACTACTCTTGAAGGCGCAGTATTTAAAATTGTGGATATGAATGGTACTGTAATTCGCAAAAATCTTGTTACGAATCAACAAGGTAAAATTAGCGTTTCTGACCTACGTCCTGGTGATTATCAATTCATCGAGACAACGGCTCCAAAACACTACGATTTAAACAAAGAGCCGATTCCATTCACAATTACAAAGAGCCAAGCTGATCCTATCTCCGTTACAGCTACAAATAGCTTAACGAAAGGCGCTGTGGAACTTTCTAAAGTGGATGATGTAGATGGTACTGCTCTTAAAGATGCGGTATTTAAAATTACTGATCTGAATGGTAACGACATTCGTACTGAGCTTACAACAGATGTACACGGAAAAATTTCTGTTTCTGATTTACGTCCTGGGGACTATCAGTTTGTTGAAACGAAAGCTCCTGAACACTATAAATTAGATAGTACACCTATTAAGTTTACAATTAAGAAAAGCCAAAAAGAAAAGCTCCAAGTTACTGCTACAAATAGCTTAACTGAGGGTGCTGTAGAATTAGTAAAAGTGGATGATATAAATCCAGATACAAAACTTTCTGATGCAGTGTTTAACATCATCGATGCGAAAGGTAAAATTGTTCGCACTGATTTAACTACTGATAAAGATGGTAAGATTACTGCTACGAACTTACGCCCAGGAGACTATCAATTCATTGAAACGAAAGCTCCTAAGCATTACGATTTAAATAAAACACCTATTAGCTTCACTATCGAAAGAAGTCAACTAACTCACGCTTCTGTTACTGCTAAGAATGGCCTAACAAAAGGTGGCGTGGAATTAACGAAAGTTGACTCTATAGATAAGAAAGAAATGCTAGAAGGTGCGGTATTTAAAATTACTGATCTGAACGGTAACGACATTCGTACGAATTTAGTTACCAATAAAGACGGAAAAATCATCGCTAAAGACTTACAACCAGGAGACTATCAATTTATTGAAACAAAAGCTCCTAAACATTACGACTTAAATGAAGAACCAATTAAGTTCACAATCGAAAGAAGTCAAACAAAGCATGTCTTCGTTACAGCTATTAATAGCTTAACGAAAGGTAGTGTTGAGTTAATTAAAGTTGATGATGCCAAGCAAAACACAACACTTGAAGGTGCAGTATTTAAAATTGTTAATAAGGATGGACACGATGTTCGTACCGATTTAACTACTGATAAAAACGGCCGTTTAGTTGTGGATGAATTACCGCCAGGAGACTATGAGTTTATCGAAACAAAAGCTCCTGAACACTATGACTTAAATAAAACACCTATTAAGTTCACAGTTAAAAAAGGCCAAGAAAAAATCGCCTCTGTTACTGCTACGAATAGCTTAACTAAAGGCGCAGTTGAATTAACTAAAGTTGATGACATCGATGGTACTACTCTTGAAGGAGCAATCTTTAAAATTGTAGATATGGACGGCAAGGATGTTCGTTCTGATTTAACTACCGATAAAGATGGGAAGATTTCTGTTTCTGATTTACGTCCGGGAGATTATCAGTTCATTGAAACGAAAGCTCCTAAGCATTATGACTTAAATCAAAATCCTATCAAGTTTACTATTGAAAAGAGTCAAACTGCTAAAGCTTCTGTTACTGCTACTAACAGCTTAACTAAAGGCGCAGTTGAATTAACTAAAGTTGATGACATCGATGGT